>CAZWDS010000006.1:0-76540 GCA_964632495.1 uncultured Rhodobacterales bacterium | reverse complement strand
AGGCCGATGAGGATCATGGGAAGCGAGAGGATTTGACCCATAGACAGACCGAAAGCACCGACATTCAGGACATAGCCCATGGGGTTGTCCGGGGTGATGAACTGGGGGTCGGCTTGGCGGAAGAGTTCGACGAAGAACCGCGCCGCGCCATAGCCTGCGATGAAGAGGCCAGTGAGGGCGCCCGGGGTTTTCAGCCAGCCGCGCGCGAAGGCGAGGTATAAGATGACGAGGCCGAGGAGGAGGCCTTCGAGCCCGGCTTCGTAGAGTTGCGAGGGGTGGCGGGCGCAGGGGCCCTCGACGTTTGGGCAGTCTTGGGCCGCGCCACCGGGAAAGATCACACCCCAGGGCGCGTCGGTCGGGCGGCCCCAAAGCTCGGCGTTGATGAAATTGGCGATCCGTCCAAGAAGCAGACCGACCGGCGCTGCGATGGCGAGGCTGTCGGCCAGTTTTGCAGGTGGCACGGAATTGCGACGGGCGAAAAGTGCACCGGCCAAGATGACGCCTAAGAAACCGCCGTGGAACGACATGCCCCCTTCCCAGACGCGCAGGATCGCCATTGGGTCTTCCAGAAACTGGCCTTCGCTGTAGAACAAAACGTATCCCATGCGTCCGCCCAGAATGACGCCGCCGACCATCCAGGTCAGCAGATCTTCGAGTTGGGTGCGGTCTAAGGGGGCGGTGTCGTCTTTCCAAAGATGGGCCCGGTCGATCGCGCGGCGGATCAGCCAGTAGCCGATCACAAAGCCGAAGATATAGGCCAGTGCGTACCAGCGAATCGGCAAGGTGATAAAGCCGAGCGGGATCTCGATCAGGACGGGCGAGACGTCGGGAAAGGGGATCGCGAGTATCATTTGTCGCATCTCGTGACAGCCCCGGAAGGGGGCGTCAAGCTTGCGGGCGCTGACTTTTGCGCCATATAGAGAGGGAGACAGAAACCCGAGGACTGACATGCAAAGCCGCAACCGGATTTTCGACGATATTTCGCACTTGATGACCAATGCCATGGGCGTCGCTCAAGGCGCCAAGGACGAGGCAGAGACGGCGATGAAGGGGATGATCGACCGCTGGCTGGCGGATCGTGATTTTGTGACGCGCGAGGAATTCGACGCGGTGCGCGGCATGGCCGAGAAGGCGCGGGCCGAGAATGAAGCTTTGAAGGCGCGGATCGAAGCGCTGGAAAAGTAAGCTTGAGCCTATTGCGGCGACAGATCGCCGAACCGGGGTGACGTGCGCTCGAAGGACCACGCATAGGGAAAGTCGCGACGCTTCAGGATATCGTCCAGACACTTGGCCATTTCGTCATAAGCAAAGCCGTGGAAACTGGCCGTCGCCTTTTGGTCTGTCAGTAACACGCCTTGGTAGCCGGCCTTGTCATGTTGTTCCTTGTGGAATTCTTCAACGATTTGGCTGAGATCATGTTCGAACCGGGTACGTCCTTTGGGCGCAAGCCCTTCGATCCTAAGTAAAAGGGCGTCCAAAACGCCGAATTTCATCTTTTTGTCCGGTGTTTTGTCATAGCTCCAACGACATCCGACAGGTGCGCCGGCTTGTTCAAGGATGTGGACAACTTCTTTCACAACCAAAGGGTCGTCGCGTTTGAAGGCGACCGAGAAGTGAGTGCTTAAGACTTCGGTGCCGTCCTCTGACAGCACGGCGTTTTGATCCTTGATCACGCCGAGATCGTTTTCTTTCAGATAGGCCGCCACAGGTTCTTCGTACCCCTTTGCCAGAAACGGCGTGGGGATGCGGACATTCATCCAGAATGTCACTGTCCGTCCTTTTGAACGCATGAAAAACATGTTTTGCCTGTCTCGTACCTTTGAATTTCTGGGGACAATAAACCCTATGTCTTCGGCGGAAATAGGGCATAGGCGTGATCCCACGCGGGCACGAAAAAGCCCCGCACCAGCGTGGCTTAGCGCGTTTTTACTGAGTTTTCAGCTGATTTCGACTTTGTTCTATTTCGATAGACAACAAATGTGACGGGCCCGCCACTTGGGGCTCTCCACTATGACGCCCCTTTCGGGGGCTCGCGTCGATTCGTCACCTGCTTGGTTTGCAGGTCGGAGATTGGGTCAAGCGCCGGTCAGGCGCAGGGAACGTTCGCGACAAAAGATGCCTGTCGTTTCTTTCGTGCCCGTAAACCAAGCGTACGTTGGGGGTAATTCGGCTTTTTGTGTGGATAGAGCGTAATTCGTCCTTTACAGCCCACAGCCGATGACACACCATATGTCGTAAGGAAGGCGTCAACGATACACTTTCCCTAGAGCAGGCATCAAATCGTGGTGGATCTTAATAAACCGCGACAGAACAGATGAGGCAGCGCATGTCGCTATCAGAACAATTCCTACCGGAAGATCTTCACCCGATCGATATCGTCGAGCATTTGGCCGAGCACCACGACTGGGATTTTGACCGGGTCGCGGACGATCAGATTGCGATGGCGGTCGAAGGCCAGTGGCGGATGTATTCGATCACTTTGGCATGGTCGCCGCAGGACGAGACATTGCGTCTGATCTGCACCTTCGACATGGACCCGCCCAAGAGCAAACTAGATGTGTTGCATGACGTGCTGAACCGCACCAACGACATGTGCTGGGCCGGGGCGTTTTCCTACTGGGAGGCGCAAAAACTGATGGTGTGGCGCTATGGTCTGGTTCTAAGCGGCGGTCAGTCGGCCAGCCCCGAGCAGATCGACACAATGATCCGGGCGGCGGTTCTTTCGGCCGAGCGGTTTTATCCCGCGTTCCAGCTGTGTGTTTGGGGCGACGAGGCACCAGAGCGCGCTATGGATGTTGCCATGACCGAGGCTTACGGCCGGGCGTGACATGAATTGGAATGGCATCCGCACCCAGGTCCCCCCGACCACGCGGATGTAACAGAAGCCGGGTCGCACGAATTGGCGACCCGGTTTTTTGTGACCAAGGGCTTTTCGAACCTTCACTGTAATGGCGAAACGCTTTAGCGATTGGAAAAGGGGGAAATGCTATGGATTTTGGAGAGGTGACGGCGCGGGGTCTTGTTTTGCTGGGATGCGGCAAGATGGGCGGTGCGATGTTGGACGGCTGGTTGGCCGAAGGGCTTGATCCGCAGTCTGTTTGGGTGATTGATCCGATGCCTTCGGACAGGGTTTTGGCCTTGGGCGTGCATGTGAATACCGATTTGCCAGAGGCGCCTGCTGTTTTGATTCTGGCGGTGAAACCTCAAATGATGGGTGGCGCTTTGGAGCAGGTTTCGGGGTTTGGCGGGGGCGATACCTTGGTGATTTCGATCGCGGCGGGCACGCAGATTGGGGTGTTTGAAGGTGTGTTTGGGTCAGATACACCTGTGATCCGTGCGATGCCGAATACGCCGGCCGCTGTGGGGCGCGGGATTACGGCTTTGATCGGGAATGCGCAAACGGACGCTGTTCAAATGGCGATGGCGGAAGGTTTGTTATCGGCCGTGGGTCAGACCGTTCGTTTGGATAATGAGGGCGAGATGGATGCGGTGACGGCGGTGTCCGGTTCGGGACCTGCCTATGTGTTTCATCTGATCGAAACGCTGGCAGCCGCCGGTCAGGCAGAAGGCTTGTCGCCTGATCTGGCTTTGAAATTGGCGCGGGCCACCGTGGCGGGTGCGGGCGCTTTGGCGGAAGAGGCCGAAGAGGGACCGGGGCAGTTGCGCATCAACGTGACCAGCCCGAACGGCACGACCCAAGCTGCGCTTGAGGTGCTGATGGACGAGGTGGATGGGTTTCCTGCGTTGTTGCGTCGCGCGGTGAAAGCGGCGGCGGATCGCAGTCGGGAGTTGGGCAAGTGACGATTTCCTTTGATGATTTCATGGCCGTGGATATTCGCGTCGGCCAGATCACCCGCGCCGAACCGTTCCCCGAAGCGCGCAAACCTGCAATCAGGTTGTGGGTGGATTTTGGCGACGAGCTGGGCGTCAAGAAAAGCTCTGCCCAGATCACGGTGCACTACGATGTGGACACTTTGCCGGGGCGCAAGGTGTTGGCCGTGGTGAATTTTCCACCCCGTCAGATTGGGCCTGTGATGTCCGAAGTTCTGGTCTTGGGCGTTCCAGATGAGGCGGGTGAAGTGGTGTTGTTATCGCCGGACAAGGACGTGCCGATTGGCGGGCGGATGTTCTAGAGGGGCACTTCGCTGCGCTGGCGCGCGTCGATTCATTGGGGGCTTTGCCCCCAAACCCCCACCATATTTACGGGCCGATGATAACCATTTTTTAACGACGATCTTCGAGCATGTTTTTACGGTACAGGCAGCCATGCCGATGACCGTGGCCGGTGAAAGCCGGGCGGCCCGTTGTCCACTGGATGCGGGCCGTTCTCTTTTCATTGGCCCTTAAATATGGCGGGGAGGTCTGGAGGGGCAGAGCCCCTCCGGTGGGCCAGTCGCCTTGCGCTGTGTCTGCCTATGGGTCAATTTGATCCAAGATTCACCAGAGCGGAGGCGAAGTTCATGAAGGCAGTGGCTTGGGGCCTTGTTGCTGTGATATCGGCTTTGCACTTTTATATTGCGTGGTTCGAGATGTTCGCCTGGACCTCGCGGGGGCCGAAGGTTTTCACCGGGTTTCCGCCCGAGCTGTTTGAACAGACGATCGCGTTGGCGGCCAATCAGGGCGTCTATAATGCGTTTCTGGCCGTCGGGCTGTTGTGGGCATTGGTGATCCGGGATGCCAAGTGGAAGGTTAACGTGGCCATGTGTTTTCTTGGGTTTGTCTTGGTGGCTGGCATCGTCGCGGCGTTCACTGTGTCGTTGCGGCCCGGATTGGTCCAAATCGTTCCCTCAGGGGTGGCTTTGCTTTTGTTGGTTTTGTCGAAGGCGTCCGGCCAAGAAGACTGATAGGGTCCGAGAGACCTATTGGTCGCCGGTCGCTTCGCGCCAGTGTTTGCGGCAAAGCGAGACATAGGTTTCGTTGCCGCCGATCTGGATTTGATCTCCATCCGTGAGGGCTGTGCCGTCGGCGTCTTGACGGACGACCATGGTGGCTTTCTTGCCGCAAAAGCAGATCGTGCGGGCTTCGCGCATTTCGTCGGCCAAAGCCAGAAGGGCGGCGGAGCCGGGAAACAGCTTGCCCCGGAAATCGACGCGCAGGCCATAGCACATGACAGGCACGTCTAGATCGTCAACGGCGCGGGCCAGTTGCCAGACTTGATCGGGCGTCAGGAACTGGGCTTCGTCGACAAAGATGCAAGCGACCGGGCTTTGTCGCAGGCGTTTCTCCAGCATGGCAAAAAGATCGCTGTCCGGGCCGAACGTATCTGCACCCGCGTCGATGCCGATCCGGCTGGCGACTTTGCCTTTGCCGGCCCGTCCATCAATGGCGGCGGTCAAAATATACGTCTGCATCCCACGTTCGCGGTAGTTATACGACGCCTGCAACAGAAGCGTCGATTTGCCTGCGTTCATCGTTGAGTAATGAAAATAGAGTTTTGCCATGGAGTGGGGCCTATCCTTTGGTCTGAGCGGGGGCAAGGGTTGGGAAAGGCGGTAAAATCCATTCCCTAAACAATTCTAAAAATGCCGCAGGATTGGATGCCTAATGGCCTGATCGCGCCACAATATGGGCCAATTCTGACGATAAACCGAGCCCGTCACAACAGGCAAAGTCGTGGCTTATCGGGCGTATCTCTCTGAAAAATGGATACTTTCGACAGGCCCAGCCAACAGGTGGCAGGTATTTGGGTGAGCAATGAACGCAGGGCCACAAAACTTGGAAGCAGGACCACACGAGACTTTTGCCGATGCGCTGAAGCCTGGGACTGAACTTCTGCACGGTCAGTTCAGGATTGAAAAATTCCTGAACGCCGGTGGCTTTGGCATGACCTATCTTGCCCGCGATAGTCTGGACCGGATTGTCGTTATCAAGGAGTGTTTCCCGTCTTCGATGTGCTGCCGGAACAACGGCAACGTCATGGCCCGTTCGCGCCAGCATCAGGGGGAATTCGATGCAGTGGTGAAGCACTTCGGTGCCGAAGCGCGTCGTCTGTCCAAGCTGGACCATCCGCATATCGTTGGCATCCATCAGGTGTTCGAAGACAATCTGACGGCCTATATGGCTCTGGATTTTGTGCGTGGCCGCGATCTCTTGGATACGATCGAAGATCCGAAGATGAAGCTGCATCCGCGCGATGTGAAGGGTATCCTTCTGCGCTGTCTGGAAGCGGTTCACTACATTCACACCAACGATGTCCTGCACCGGGACATCAGCCCCGACAACATCCTAATTGATGGCAAGGGCAATCCGGTTCTGATCGACTTTGGTGCCGCCAAGGAAGAAGCCACGCGTGCCAGCCGGGCTTTGTCGGCGCTGCATGTTGTGAAGGATGGCTATTCCCCGCACGAATTCTATATTGCCGGGTCGACGCAGGATGCCTCGTCGGATCTCTATTCGATGGGGGCCACGTTCTATCATGTGCTGACGGGCGAAGCTCCGCCGGACAGTCAGGCGCGGGTCAGCGCGATTGCTGCTGACCGCCCCGATCCCTATCGCCCCGTCATGGGCAATTTCCCGCAGTTCGAAGACACGTTCTTGCAAGCCATCGACAAAGCACTGTCGGTGTTCCCGCCGGACCGCATTCAAACCGCGCGCGAATGGATCGAGCTGGTCGATACCGAACGTCGCCGTTCGGCTGCTTTGCAGCAGGCCGAACTGGACCGCCAGATTGAGATTTCGATCTCGAAGCTGGTTCAGGAAACGAACAAGCAGGTTGAGGCTGATATAAAAGAGCATCAATCCAAGCAGGCGATGGAGCGTAAAGAAGCGCAGCGCCTTCAGAAATTGGTTCAGGAACAGCAACGCAAGCGTAAGAAAACGCTGGACGAACTGGCGTTGCTGGATGACCGAACCTTCCAGGAAGAACAAGAACGCGCCAGCCGGGATTCTGCAGAGAAGTCCGCGAACATGGCGCATGGTGAGGCGGGTGGCCCAAGGACGAAAAAACGTTCGATCCTAAGCCGCATGATGCCGTTCGGTTTGTTGCGGGGCACGTTCCGCAGCGGCGGGCGGTCGGATTATCTTTGAAAGGCAAGAAGATGAAAATCCTGTCAAAAATGTTGACCAAGAAGCTGGACCCGGATGCACCGGCGCCTGACTTTGATTTGGAAGAGGATGCCCGCATGCCGGAAGCGGATGATTCAGGTCGTGTGAACCCTTCACGCGTCGTGCGCTCGCGCCCCATGGACGCTGATCCCGATCAACCCGTTGTCGCCAAAGGTGAAGAGCCTGAAGTGGCTGGCTCGGGCTGGGAAGACGGCGCCTGGAACGACGAAGATTGGGATGATGACGAGGATTGGGGCGACGATGACGACGAGCTGGACCAGAGCCAGCAGTCCGCAGACAAGAAACAGTTGGTCAGCGAAATTCGCGATGCGATGATTTCGGTCAGCCATGTACGTCCTGAGTCTGTTGATCCAGCCAAGTCGAATTCGGCCGCAGCACATGCGGGTGCCGAGGACGATTGGTCTGACGACGACGAATTTGGTCGCAAGGCCTTGGCGCGGAACGAAATGGGCGCGCCTCAGGATGAAGACCGCTTGATGGAAAAGACCGATCTTGCGATGACGGAAGAGGGCACCAGCCGCCGCCGATCTGCAATGGCGCACCTGAAAGCCGCCGCCGCCGCGACGAAAGCAGACCGGGTGCTGCGTCATGTGGTCGGCCGCGATGCAACGGCTGATCCAGAAGAACAAAGCCCATACCGGGATGATCTGGCCAAAGTGGTCCGTCCGCATTCGACCAGCCGTCCTATTAGCCGTGTTGTATCGCGGGTCGATGCCAAGTCTCCGATTTGGGATCAAGGCGAAGGTGACGAAGATGCGGCATTGTTTGCGGCCGCCGAAGATGGATTGCCGGATGATCTTTCGGACAGTGTGTCCGAAGAATTGGCCGCAGCCGAAGCGGAACGTATTGCGCGTGCTCCGGCCGATCTAAGCGAAGATGACTTTGTCAATGATGCGCCAAGTGCCCGCGTCATCACGAAAAGTGCGTTCCCGGCCAGCCCGTTTGCACAGGACGATGCAGAAGATCTGAGCGAGGTTGCAACCGGCTTTGAGGAGATCAGCGCCGACGACTTTGAGGATGACTTCGAAGATGATTTCGAGGACGACTTCGAAGACGAGCTTGACGATTTCGCGCCACGCCCAAGCCGGGTTGTGACCGAAGCCGTTGCCTTCGCAAATTCACCGGACGACGAAGAAGACGAAACGCCACCGGAAACCGAAGTGCGCAAGAAAATCTGGGAAATGGCCGAAGAAGTTGAAGCCGAAGTGAACCAGACCGAAGCGTCTAGAACCGTGTCACCGGCTGAAGCTTCCGAACATGCGGCTGCCGCGTCGCTTTCTGGTCTGCCCGGCCACATGCAAGAGCCGGACGCTTCAGGTGAAGGCGAAAACTTTGGCGATCTGGCAACCGTTGTTACAGGCCGTGCAGGTCGCACAGCCGGACGTGTCAAAACCCGTCTGCTTGGGTTCCAAGCTGAAGAAGACGTCGCGAAAGATGTTTTCGAAGAGGTCAAGAAACCCACCAATGTTGGCGCCATTGCCTTCCCTGCCGGTTGGATCGTTGTGATCGACGGCCCGGGTCGCGGCAGCAGTTTCGCACTGCATATCGGTGTCAGCCAGATTGGGCGCGGCGAAGAACAGGCCATACGCCTGGATTTCGGCGACAGCTCGATCAGCCGAAACAACCACGCCGCTGTCGCCTATGACGACGAACAGGGCAAGTTCTTTCTGGGCCATGGTGGCAAGTCTAACTTGGTGCGCCTAAACGGCATGCCGGTTTTGTCGACCGAAGAATTGTCCAACGGTGACGAGATTCGGATTGGTGAAACGACACTGAAATTTGTGTCGCTCTGTGGGGAAAACTTCACTTGGGCGGCCTCGGGAGAAACGGCTGCAGAATGAATGGTGTACCTGACATAAGGTACGACGTTGCCTCTGTTCTGAATCGTGGTTGCCGCGATTATCAGGAAGATGCAATTGCGACGGATTTCCCCTTGGGTGCGGATTTCGGCTATGCGGTCCTGTCGGACGGCATGGGCGGACACGCGGCAGGTGATGTTGCGTCCAAAATCGTCGTGACCGAAGTCTTTAGTGAGTTGAAGTTTCAAACCTCGGATATCGGTGGCTTGGAAACCAATATGGGCCGCGTTCTTAAAAGCGCGGCTGTGTCAGCCAACGAATGTATGGCGGCGCACGCCAGCACAAATCCGCAAACGGCGGGGATGGGGGCGACGCTGGTTGCTCCGGTCTTTATCCGCGATCATTTGTTCTGGATCTCGATCGGGGATTCGCCACTGTTCTTGATGCGAAACGGTCGGTTGCGTCAGTTGAACGAAGACCATTCGTTGGGTCCGCACATTGATTACATGGTCCGTTCGGGCATGATGACAGAAGACGTGGGTCGCAATCACCCGGATCGCAACGCACTGACGTCGGTTCTGATCGGTGAAACGATCGAACGGATTGATTGCCCGGAACGTCCGTTCCGCCTGCGCAATGGTGACATTTTGATCGTGGCCAGCGACGGAATTCAATTCCTGTCGAATGGACAGATCACCCGGACGGTGGATGAATTGGCCGAAAAGGGCAGCGCTGCGATTGCCGAAGCCCTTCTGGAAGAACTGCGCGAAGTCGACGACCCGGAACAAGACAACGTGTGCTTTTCGGTGATCAAGATCGACATGCCTTATGTGAATAGCGACGAGGTCGACACGCAAACGCAAGACCAAGAGCCGCGTAAACGTGCAACACGGGCGACGACCCGGCCCATCAAGCCGGAAGATGTGCCCAAACCTGAAATCGTGATGCACAATGCGACGAACGGCCATGACGCTGTTGTAAAGTCCTCGACCGGAACGAACGGTGCGCCGCCTAAGTGGGCTGAGCCTGTTTCAAACGGCAATGGGCATGACCCTGCATCGAACGGTCATGGGTCGCACGGCCAAGCGGCGGATGACGACGCAGCCAGCGGGTATGATGCCAATGGGTACGATGAAGACAATGGCGCAGATTTCGGCGAAGACAAGGATGCTGTGTCCTCCCATCAACAGGCGGCGTCGTCGGATGCAAACTCTCCGATCTTTTTACGCAGGCGGTGGCTGACGACGGATAGCAGCGCATGAAGGATGGGGCAGCAGACGACACGGTGATCGAACGGCTTCAGGCTGCGCTTGACGGCGATGCAATGCCCAAGGCCGCGCAGGACTATGCTTTGCATTTGCTCAGCCGCTTGTCTCAGCCCGTGCGCGTTTCGATTTTGGGGACGCCGCGGTCGGGCAAATCGGAACTGGTCAATATGTTTGTGGGCCGTCGATTGATCCCACGCGACGCCCATCTTCCGACCACTGAATTTGTCTGGGCCGCTGAAGAAGCGATGACGGTGACCGGTGCCGATGGTTCGGTCAATCGGTACAATGCGATCAATTTGGAATCTCTGACCGACGGTGGCGCCGCGTTTCTAAGGCTTGAGCTGCCCGTCGATATTCTAAAGCGAATCAACTTGTTAGAAGTCGTAACGAATGGAGCGCACGAAGAGATCGAAAGCGCCATCGACTGGGCGGTGCGCCGCACGGACATCGCGCTTTGGTGCAGTCAGGCCTTCAATCAATCCGAGCAATCGGTTTGGGCGCGAGTGCCGGACAGTCTGAAGGATCATGCGTTTCTGGTGCTGACCAAGGCGGATGTTCTGTCGGCCGAAAAGGTGCTGTCGAAACGGGTCGCCGAACTTGAATCAGTGGTGGCCGAGGAATTCCATTCGCTGTTTGCCGTCGCAACCTTGCAAGCCGTGCGTGCCACAAGCGCAGTGTCGGTGGACGAAGCGATGTTCCATGCGTCTGGTGGCGGGGCTTTGACCTCGGAAATTCTGCGCCATGCGGAACGCGGACGTCGGGCCGACTTCGATTCCGCACATATGTTCCTGGCGCGCTATCAGGTGAAAGAGAGCGAAGGTGGGTCGCGACCTGTCTCGGTTCCCGTTGCCAACAGATCCCCCGCCGAAGACTTACCCGCCGTGTCGCCCCCGATCCCTGTAATCAAAGACGTGGCCGCGCCGGCTTCTCAGACTGAAGAGGCCGCACCGGAACAGGTTGTCGAGACGCCGCCTGCAGCGGAGACTGGCGAAGCGCCTGTTCAGGCCGAAACAAGTGATGCGGTCGCCGAAACGTCTGACCTTGCGTCTTTGCCCAAGGTCCAGAACCCGGATTTGTTTTTGTCGTCCGTCACTTACCTGAAACGGCGCGGCGACGCGTTGAACGAAGAAGCCAAAAAGCTGGGCGAAGGCGAAGCAAAGCCATTGGTCGAACAATGCGTGGATGTGGTGGAGCATCTGGTTGATCTGTTCAGTCAGGATGAATCGGGCTGTGATGCAGCGGATGCCTTCATCGACGAACTGTCGGAAGCGTCTGACATGATGGTGCTGATGCAGGTCGAAGACGGCGATGGACCGGCGGCAGATGCGGTGACGCTTTTGGTTCAGTTGCGGCGCGATATGGAAATGCAGCTGGCCGCTTAAAGCTAGCAACAAATCGCGCAAAACAACTACGATTGACCGGAAACACGCCACAAAAAGGCCACGTTAACGGGGGATTGTTCATCGAGATGGACGTAGTTCCGTCTGCAATGCAGTGATTGGTCGAGTTTTGGCGGGACATAATGAACGTTGATGTAAATATTTCAGCTGGAACAGCTCAAGAGACTGATTCCGCGGCTCTGCTCAGCCTTGGGTTTGAAGGTTTGGCACCTTTCACAAAGAAGTCCAAAGAACTGCGCCAGACCTTGGTGCGTCTTGGAAAGATCGGTGACAAAGCCACCAACCGGGCGGCGCGCAAGTTGCACCACCAGTTGAAGCATGCGGAACCTTCGGTGACGATGATCGGGCAGGTGAAGGCGGGCAAAACCTCGCTGGTCAATGCCATGGTCGGGCTTCCCGATCTTTTGCCAGCGGATGTGAACCCCTGGACGTCGGTTGTCACGTCGCTGCACTTGAATCCTTTTACGACCGAAGATGAAAATAAGGCCCGCTTCCGGTTCTTCGATATGGAAGAATGGGGCCGCCTGTTGGATCGCGGTGGTCGGATCGGCGAATTGGCCAGCCGGGCCGGAGCCGAGGACGAGCTTGAAAAAGTGCGTCAGCAGGTTGTCGAAATGCGCGAAAAATCGCGGGCCCGTCTGGGCGACAAGTTTGAAATGCTGTTGGGCCAGCAACACGATTATAATCACCTCGATGAAGATCTGATCGAACGCTACGTTTGCTTGGGCGATGACTTTGAGGATGACACCGAAACCAGCCAAAGTCAGGGCCGGTTCGCAGATATCACCAAGTCGGCCGAGCTGTTCGTCAGCCGCCCCGACCTGCCGATGCCCTTGTGCGTGCGAGACACGCCGGGCGTGAACGATACCTTCATGATCCGCGAGCAGATCACCATTCGTGCGATCCGGGAAAGCCGGATTTGCGTGGTCGTTCTGGCCGCACACCAAGCCTTGTCGTCCGTTGACCTTGCCTTGATCCGCATGATTTCCAACGTGAAGTCGCGCGAAGTGATCATCGTGGTGAACCGGGTGGATGAACTGAGCGATCCGGGCGCACAGATCCCGGAAATTCGCGACAGCATTCGTCAAACTCTGGTCGATCATGATGGCCCGAAGGACGCCGAGATTATCTTTACGTCAGCCTTCTGCGCCAACGCAGCTTTGCTGGGGCGGGACGATGCATTGGATGATGCAACTTTGAACGCTTTGGCCACTTGGGCACAAAGCGAAGGCCGTTTGCCTGTGGCGCAGACCAGCCGCGCAGAACTGTTGTGGCGCCTGTCTGGTGTGCCTTCGATCTATGCCGCGTTGAGCGAACGTATTTCAGAAGGCATGGGGCAGGAATTGCTGGACCGGGTCGCCAAGTCGGCGATGAACCTGGCCAATGGCTTGAGCGCACAGCAGCAAGTGGTGTCGCGCCGTGACGGCGATGAGAATTTGCCGCCTTTGGAAGTCGGTGAGCTTGAAAGCGCTTTGAACAAATTGGAAAGTGACGCCACCGCTGAGATGAAGAACACCTTCGATCACGCGATTGCGGATTTCGACAAACGTCTTGAACGCTCGCACCGAAGCTTTCTTGAACGCGCGACGGGGTCGCTGTTGCAGCACTTGGATGCGAATGGCGAAGACGAGATTTGGGAATATGACCCGACCGGGCTGCGCATTCTGATGCGCACGGCCTATCAGGTGTTTGGCCGCAACGCGCAGTCGGGCACCAAGAAGGTTCTGGTCAAAACGGCTGAAGACTATGCGGCCCTTTACCACCGATTGTTCGATCTGGACGATGACGATGGTTTTGGGATCGAAGCGCCAAGTGCGCCGCGCATTCCGTCGCCGGTGCTTTTGGGCCAGACGATTGCGCTGGATCTGAAGGGCACGTGGTGGACACGCTGGTGGCACAAGCGTCGCGGTTATCGCAGCTTTGCGACCGAATTTGCCGACATAATCAAGGCCGAGACCGATCCGATCGTGGATGCCTTGCGCGGTCCACACGCCCAGTCGATCCGCGATGGCTCGATGCAGGCGTTGTCCGAGTTCTTGGCCGAACAGCGTGCCATTCTGACCCGGATTGCCGAGCAGGCGACCGAAGCGCCGGACGGTGTTGGGTCGATGTTGGATGAGAACAGCGCGGCCGTGAAACGCCAGCAACTAAAGCAAGCTATTGATAGCCTTACAGGTTTTGCCGCCTAAGGCCCGAGTAGGAAGTGTCCCAATGAGTGGTCAACCAGAGTTCGTTCCACAATCCCTGTCCGAGATCGCGCCGGAAAGCGCAGCCGCGGCCCCCATCGAGACGACCGAAGACGAATTGCCAAAGGCAATCGCAGACGCAGGCCCCAAGCGACCTTGCGTGGCTTTGATGGGCGAATTCAGTGCGGGCAAGTCCACTTTGTCGAACCTTTTGTTGGGCAATGCCGCATTGCCTGTGCATGTGACCGCAACTCAATTGCCGCCGGTTTGGATTTCGCAAGGCAGCAATGATCCGTATTGCGTGGACATGAACGGCGACGAACAACCGGTCGATTTGGACGACCTAGAGGCAGTCAAAGTTGCCAGCACCAATCACATCCGGATTTTTCACGAAGCCAAGCGTTTGGCTGATTTCGATCTGATCGATATGCCAGGGATTTCGGATCCGAACATGGCTGTCGATGTCTGGCAGCGCGTGATCCACCACGCTGATGTGGTAATTTGGTGCAGCCATGCCACCCAAGCCTGGCGCCAAAGTGAGGCGGCTGTATGGTCGACCATGCCCAAGGAATTTTACGACCGCAGCATGTTGCTTTTGACACGGATGGACAAAATCCTTTCCGAACGTGATCAAGGACGCGTCATCAAACGGGTGGAAAGCGAAACCAAGGGTTTGTTCCGCAAGGTTTTGCCGGTGTCTTTGATCCGCGCCCTTGAGGCGGAAGAGGGCAGTGACACCTGGGACACCTGTGGTGCTACGGATTTGGTGGCTTTGCTGAATGAGCTGGTCTCGGAAGTGGCCAATGGCGAGGCCCCGAAACCTGCGGCGTTTGCGGCCGCTCCGGGGACTGGCGAAACGCCAAAGCCCAAAGCCGCAGATGCGGTTAGCCCGCCTCGTGCCAAGCCTGCGCGCATGGTGATGCCGACCCGTGTTCGTCCACGTCCTTTGCAATCCTAACCTGTCTGGGCCGCTGTTCCGGTCACAGTGCCAAGCCCTTGTGACCGAGAGGGGCTTGCGCCTTCCGTCTGCCACGCCCATTAAAGACGCGGGCAAGGACGAGTGGGAGAGAATAGTGCAATGAGTGTGACCGATGCCTTGGATGCCCTGCGCTCCGAGCTTTCGGGCTGCGCGCTTGTTGCCTATGCCGATCTCAAATCCAAATTGGTTCTAAGTTCCAGCGCCGTCGGCCAAACTGGCCAAGAAGAGCTGGATGCGCAGTCAAATGCCGCACAGCTTTTGTTGGATGGTGTCGTGGCAGAAGGCGCGGCGACTGTTTGGGCGGCGTCCTCTCCGGATGCGCCCGCTGATGTTGCCATGCTTTTGACCGGGCAGACGGCGCGTGTGTTCATTCGCGCCACTGGTGATGCTCCCGAGACGTTGATTTGTGTCTGTGCGCCAGACAGTGATTTGGCCGAGGTCGTGGCGAAGGGCCGCAAAACCCTGAGTGTTGTTCAGGAGGCCGAGACATGAGCCGGGTGCGGACATGAGCGATTTTTCCCGCCTTGAAGCGATGCTGGCCCATTTGCGCGCCCGCGAACGCGCGCCGGGCGAGGGGCGTAAGCTGAAAGGCAGTGATGCCGACAGCCTGATCGCTGCTCTTGTCGCCGAAATCGATGAGACGATTCTGCCGCGTCGCCTTAGCCTGCATACAGAAAAGGACGCCGTGCATTTCGCCGTGGCCAATCGACGGTTACAGGCGCTTCTTGCGCCAGCGCCAAAAACGGACGGCGCCGAAGATCTGTCCGATCAGCCTTTGCCAGATGCCGAAGACCCGAACGTGCCGGCATTACGCGAGGTTTTGGCTCAGTTTTTTGGCAAGGGCGGCCCGATCACCATTAAGACGCAGCCGCTGAAAGCAAGCTTTGGCTCGGACATCGGTGTGCCGGCCAACCTTTTGGGGCGGGCCTGGGGCGTAGACGGCAAGGCGCAACCCAAGACGTTTTCGCCGGACGAGGTGATTTCCCAGTTCCTGGGCGACCTTGCCGAAGACGGCGTAGCCTGGCTTCGAATCAAGGGTGAAGAGGTGACCGATCAGGGCGGTGATGAAGGCCGCACGGCCAGCTTGGGCGAACAGGCAGCGATCTTTCTTGATGGGTATTTCGCCAAGTTCGAAGAGGTGTTTCCGGCTGATGCTTTGACCTGTGGCACTTTGATTGCGCCAGCCGAGGGGGATGCGATGCTTTTCGTCGAGTTTGGCGAAGAATCGGCCTTCCTTTCTGGCCCTGTAGAGCAGATGCCGGCCGTTGCAGGACGATGGCAAGCGCTCGTGGCAGAATAGACCCGATTCCCCGGATTGTTCGCGCTTAGGCCACAATGGTGCCCATTTTAGTGTTTTGATAGTGTAAGGTCGTTAATGCCCTTGGGGTCGGGCGGCGATTTTGTGCCTGTTTTCTGCAAGGAAATCCCTTTCGCAGCGATGACAGCAGGCCTATATGTCAACGAGCCCGGCGAGACCGGGCCAACTATATTGGGGCAGAAACGTATGGCCTTCGGCGGATTGTTTTCGACGGATATGGCAATCGACCTTGGTACGGCGAACACGCTTGTCTATGTGAAAGGCAAGGGGATTATCCTGAACGAGCCATCGGTTGTCGCGTACCATGTGAAAGACGGGCAGAAGAAAGTTCTGGCTGTGGGTGAGGACGCGAAACTGATGCTGGGCCGCACACCGGGCAGCATCGAAGCGATCCGTCCGATGCGCGAAGGCGTGATTGCGGATTTTGACGTGGCTGAAGCCATGATCAAGGAATTCATCAACAAGGTGCACAAGCGCGGCTTCCTGTCGAAGCCTCATGTGATCGTCTGTGTGCCCCACGGGGCGACGCCTGTTGAAAAGCGGGCTATTCGGACATCGGTTCAGATGGCGGGTGCCAAGAAAGTGGGTTTGATCGCCGAGCCGATTGCGGCTGCCATCGGGGCAGGCATGCCGATCACGGATCCCACCGGTAACATGGTGGTCGATATCGGCGGCGGGACGACCGAGGTGGCGGTTTTGTCCCTGGGCGACATCGTTTATGCGCGTTCGGTGCGCGTCGGTGGCGACCGGATGGACGAAAGCATCGTCAGTTATTTGCGCCGTCAGCATAACCTTTTGATCGGTGATTCCACGGCCGAACGGATCAAGACCACCATTGGCACAGCGCGGATGCCCGATGATGGGCGCGGGCAATCGATGGAAATTCGGGGCCGCGATTTGTTGAACGGTGTCCCGAAGGAAACCGAGATCAATCAGGCTCAGGTGGCCGAGGCTTTGGCGGAACCTGTGCAGCAGATTTGCGAAGCGGTGATGACGGCTTTGGAAGCCACACCGCCCGATTTGGCCGCGGACATCGTGGACCGGGGCGTGATGTTGACAGGCGGCGGTGCTTTGTTGGGCGAATTGGATTTGGCGCTGCGCGAGCAGACCGGCCTGGCCATCAGCGTAGCTGACGAATCGTTGAATTGTGTGGCCATGGGCACCGGTAAGGCGCTGGAATACGAAAAGCAGCTGCGTCACGTGATCGACTACGACAGTTAAAAAGCGATTTCTGACACAGAAATCGCTGCAGAAAATGGGGGTTTTCTGCTTTCCTCTGATGAGCTGCTAAGGAGTTTTTGTGGCACGGCAGAGTGGCAATCAGGAAGACTTCGTTCGCCCGATCAGGCGCTTGGCGGTCGGCTGTCTTGTGCTTGTTTTAATTGCGATTTTCATTCTTTGGCGGATCGACAGCCCGCGGGCCGAACGGTTGCGTGCGCAACTGGTGGATCGCGTGGTGCCGTCGATGGATTGGGCGATGGTGCCGGTGACCGAAACGGTCAATCTGTTGCGCGGCTTTCAATCTTACGCGGCTCTTCAGCGTCAGAACCGGGAATTGCGGGACGAATTGCAACGCATGAAGGCGTGGAAAGAGGCCGCTCTGCAATTGGGTCAGGAAAACGCGAAACTTCTGGATTTGAACAACGTCCGTCTTGACCCGGCTTTGACTGTGGTGACGGGGCAGGTTTTGGCGGACAGTGGCTCTCCCTTTCGCCAATCGGTTCTGTTGAACGTCGGCGGTGCGCGCGACGGGATCAAAGATGGTTGGGCCGTGACCGACGGATTGGGATTGGTCGGACGCATTTCCGGCGTTGGTAAACGATCAAGCCGGGTGTTGATGCTGACCGATAGCGCATCCCGTGTACCGGTGACCATTCAGCCTTCGGGGCAACGGGCGGTTTTGTCTGGCGACAACTCGGCTTTGCCGATCTTAGAGTTCATCGAAGCGCCGGAAGAGGTGCGTCCGGGGGACCGCGTTGTGTCCTCGGGGGATGGCGGTGTGTTTCCGGCCGGTTTGCTGGTCGGCGGTGTGGTTTTGGCGCGCGATGGTCGGTTGCGCCTGCGATTGGCCGCTGACTATGAGCGTTTGGAGTTTTTGCGCGTGTTGCGCAGTCCGCCCGCCGAAAGCATCAATGCGCCTGCGGGTTTGATCGGGCCGGTTCAGCCAGTGCCTGTGGAAACCGCGGAAGAGGCGGCCGATGGCTGATCGCACCAGCCATATTTGGTCCTATCGGGCGACGTTCGTTTTTTTGGTGGCTGTCGTCGTCTTTGTGCAGTTGTTGCCACTGCGACCGGGACCAAGGGGCATTCCCGGGCCGGATGTCATTATTTTGATTGCCTTTTCCTGGATCGTGATGCGCCCCGACTTTGTGCCGGTTGCGCTTTTGGCGGGTGTTTTTCTTTTGGCTGATTTGTTGTTGATGCGCCCCCCCGGCCTTTGGACGGCGCTGGTTGTACTGGGAGGAGAGTTCTTGCGGTCGCGGCAGGCTCAAATGCGCGCGGCGTCCTTTGTCGTGGAATGGGCCATCGTCGGTCTTTTGATTTGCGCGGTCACTGTGGCTTATGCGCTGATCCTGATGGTATTTGGCGTGCCGCAACCCAGCCTTGGGTTGACGATTCTGCGGCTGCTTTTCACAATTCTTTGTTATCCACTGGTCGTTATCTTGGCGGGCCGCGCGTTCGGCCTTAGAAAGGTACGTGCGGGGGATCAGGATGGCTTTGGGCAAAGATCATGAGACGTTCGCAAAGAGAAGCTGAAGAGGCCGCTGGACTGGTTACACGACGTGGAATCGTCTTGGGCGGTGCTATGACCGGTTTTATGGGCGTGCTTGGCCTCAGGATGCGTCAGATGCAGGTGACCGAGGCGGATGACTACCGTCTTTTGGCCGAAGAAAACCGCATCAATGTCCGGCTGATCGCGCCGTCGCGCGGGATTATCTATGACCGGCACGGTATTGCGATTGCCCAGAACGCTCAGAATTACCGGATCGTCATTGTGCGCGAGGATGCGGGTGATGTGGAAGAGGCGATTGCCAAGGTCCGTCAGCTGGTCGATCTGGATGACGATGATGTAGAGCGCGCGCTGAAGGAAATCTATCGCCGCAGTCCCTTCGTGCCGATCACCGTGGCGGATCAATTGGCGTGGGAAGATATTGCCGAAGTGGCGATCAACACACCGGGGTTGCCAGGGATCACGCCGGATGTGGGGCTTAGCCGTGAGTATCCATTGGGCGCGGATTTCGCGCATATCGTTGGCTACGTTGGCCCCGTTAGCGACTATGATCTGGATAAGCTGGAAAACCCTGACCCGCTGTTGCAGATCCCCAAGTTCCAGATCGGCAAGATCGGGGTCGAGACGCGGTTGGAAACCGATCTGCGTGGGCGGGCGGGCACCCGTCGGATCGAGGTGAACGCCGGTGGTCGTGTGATGCGCGAGCTAAGCCGCGACGATTATACCCCCGGCAATGATTTGCAGCTGACGATCGATCACGGGTTGCAGAACTATGCACAGGCCCGGCTTGCGGGCGAAAGTGCAGGTTCTGTTGTGATGGATGTGGAAACCGGCGATTTGCTGGCCATGGCCAGCGCCCCGTCGTTTGATCCCAACCTTTTTGTACGTGGGATTTCATCGAAGAATTACAACGCTTTGCGGGAAGACATTTACAAGCCTTTGTTCAACAAGACCGTGCAGGGTCTCTATCCGCCGGGGTCGACCTTCAAGATGATGACCGGCTTGGCCGCTTTGAAAGGCGGTGTGATTGGTCAAGGCGAGACGGTCTATTGCCCCGGCCACATGTCCTTGGGCGGGCGGCGGTTCCATTGTTGGAAGCGTGGCGGTCATGGTTGGATGGATTTCAACAACGCGATCACGCAATCCTGCGATGTCTATTTCTATGAAGCCGCTCATCGCCTCGGCGTGGACAAGCTGGCCGAGTTGTGCCGCGAATTTGGCTTGGGCGAACGCCATGATTTGCCGGTGTCTGCGGTGCGCGAAGGGATTGTGCCATCGACCAAGTGGAAGGCGCAGGTGCGCGGCGAACGTTGGAACCCCGGTGAGACGCTGAACACGGCGATCGGGCAGGGGGATGTTTTGTCTTCGCCGCTGCAATTGGCGGTGATGACCGCGCGCTTGGCCAGTGGCAAGGCCGTGAAGCCACGGCTGATCAAGTCGATTGATGGCGTCGAAGTGCCGATGGCCGAGGCGCCGGAAATTCCTGTGCCCGGTCATTTGATGAACTTGGCACGTAAGGCCATGTACAATGTGTCGAACGGATCGCGCGGGACGGCGCGGCGATCCCGTATCGTGACCGAAGGCATGGAGATGGCGGGCAAGACCGGTACGTCTCAGGTCCGCAATATCACCGCGGCGGAACGCGCTGTGGGCGTGACGCGGAACGATCAATTGCCGTGGAACCGGCGCGATCACGGGCTGTTCGTGGCCTATGCGCCTTTTGACAAACCGAAGTATGCGATTGCGACCATTGTCGAACATGGCGGCGGCGGATCGTCTGCGGCGGCACCTCCGTCGCGGGACATCCTGCTTTATGCGCTTTACGGCGATGTGCCACCGCTTGAGGCTTATCCAAAAGACCAACGCGAGCGCATTAAGGTAATGCAAGACGAGTTAAAGCTCCGGCCCCGCTTGAAGCCAGAACCCAAGGCCAGCCGCGCGTGAGTTATCTTGAATCGCAGATTCAAACCGTCCCCACGGGCGCGCGGAAAATCTTGTATGCCAATTGGGCGATTTTGGTTCTTTTGGCCGCCGTCGCGTCTTTCGGATTGCTGATGCTGACCAGCGTGGCAGAAGGCGATCCGTCCCGCTGGGCCGAACCGCAGGGCAAACGTTTCTTGTTGGGCGTTGTGATCATGTTGATGATCGGGATGGTGCCGATCTGGTTCTGGCGCTCGATGTCGGGGTTGGCGTATTTGGCGGGTTTGTTGCTGCTGATCGGCGTGGAATTGTTCGGCGAAGTGCGCGGCGGGGCGCAGCGTTGGCTGGACCTGAGGTTCATGTTGCTGCAGCCCTCGGAACTGATGAAAGTCAGTTTGGTGATGGTGCTGGCGGCCTATTACGATTGGCTGCCAATGAGCAAAGTCTCGCGCCCCATATGGGTGATTATCCCGGTCATCATGACACTGGTGCCGACGTTTCTGGTGCTGAAACAGCCCGACCTTGGCACCTCGATCCTGTTGGTGGCCGGTGGCGGCATCGTGATGTTTTGCGCGGGCGTGTCGTGGTGGTATTTCATCGCCGTGATTGCCTTGATCGGCAGCGGTGTGGCGGCGGTGTTTTATTCGCGCGGGCAGGATTGGCAGCTTTTGAAAGGCTATCAGTACGACCGGATTGATACCTTTCTTGATCCGTCACGCGATCCTT
The DNA here is from genome assembly GCA_964632495.1 of uncultured Rhodobacterales bacterium. Classification (GTDB taxonomy): domain Bacteria; phylum Pseudomonadota; class Alphaproteobacteria; order Rhodobacterales; family Rhodobacteraceae; genus CALKXV01. The sequence continues at coordinate 55,148 of CAZWDS010000006.1, read as the reverse complement.
TGGGCACCGGATACAACATCACGCAGGCCAAAATCGCCTTGGGGTCGGGCGGCTGGACGGGCAAGGGGTTTATGCAGGGCACGCAGTCGCGGCTGAACTTTCTGCCTGAAAAACACACCGACTTTATCTTTACGACGCTGGCTGAAGAGTTTGGATTTATCGGCGCGTTTTCCCTGTTGATCCTTTACGGGTTGATCATCCTGTTCTGCGTCATGTCGGCGATGAGCAATAAGGACCGCTTCGGTGCCTTGCTGACACTGGGCATTGCGGCGACGTTGTTTTTGTTCTTCGCCGTGAACATGTCGATGGTGATGGGGCTGATCCCGGTTGTCGGCGTGCCCTTGCCTTTGGTGAGTTACGGGGGCTCTGCCATGCTTGTTCTTCTTGCCGCCTTCGGCTTGGTGCAATCGGCGCATATTCACAGGCCACGCGGTCGATGAGAGTTCTGTTTTCTGCCCCCCGCGAGGAATGGAACAAGTATCAAGACTTGTTGCCGTCCGCTTTGGCCGACAAGGGGATCAAGGCTGAGATCATTCACGAGCAGATGCCGAACGCGCCGGATACAATTGACTATGTCGTCTATGCGCCATCCAGCGATCTAAAGGATTTTACGCCGTTCACGGGGGCGAAGGCCGTTTTGAATTTGTGGGCCGGAGTCGAAAGCATCGTTGCGAACGAGACGTTGACGCAGCCGTTGACGCGCATGGTTGATCCCGGGCTGACCGAGGGCATGGTTGAATGGTGCGTGACCCATGTGATGCGCCACCATCTGGGCACCGACCGGGACGTGTGCCGCCGTGATGCGGTTTGGGATCCTTATGTGCCCAAGTTGGCGCGCGAACGTCGGGTGACAGTACTGGGGCTAGGCGCATTGGGTCAGGCAGTTGGTCAGGCGTTGGACCGTTTGAATTTTCAGGTGACGGGGTGGAGCCGGACTTCGAAAGATATTGCGGGCGTGACGTGTCTGTCGGGCGACGATGGTTTGCGTCAGGCCTTGGAAGGGGCCGAGATTTTGGTGCTGTTGTTGCCGCTGACGGTGGCGACTGAGACCCTGTTGAACGCCGAGCGTTTGGCATGGCTGCCGAAGGGGGCTGTGGTGATCAATCCGGGACGGGGGCCTTTGATTGAAGACGACGCTTTGATCGCAGCTTTGGATCGAGGTGATGTCGCCCACGCGACTTTGGATGTGTTTCGCACAGAGCCTTTGCCGTCCGATCATCCCTTTTGGGCGCACGCACAGGTAACCGTTACGCCTCATGTCGCTTCGGCCACACGTCCGGCGACGGCGGTGCAGTTGATTGCGGAAAACATCCGGCGCGGCGAGGCGGGGGAGCCGTTTTTGCACGTGGTGGATCGGTCTCGGGGCTACTGAATATCAGCGAAGTTTTGGTGGCTTGTCGGGGTTTGAACCGGGGATTTCCGGCTGCACGGGTTTGGGGACTTCGGGTTCGGGCAGGTCGATCCGAAGGCCGACGCTGGCCAGTTTTGCTGCAATCGGATCGTCCGCGCGAAAGAAGGCCACGTCCAGAACGCTGTCATCTTGGCCAGAAAAGATCAGCGCTTCGGACACCGCTTTGGCCAACGCTGTCTCGGCTTTCGGTGCCGGGTCGAACAGGGCCAAAAGCAAAGATGCCTCGCCATCCTCATAAGTGACATCGGCCAGAACCGCGTGGCTGGCCAGACCGGCGGCCGAGGCCAGCTTGGCGTCCAAGCCTTGGATCAGGCGGGGCGGGGCTGTGGGGGTGCGGACTTCGACGGGGCGGCGGCTTTGTGCTTCGGGGGCTTCGGCCAACAGCGATTGTAGCCAGTCCATGGCGTCCGCCGGGATCAGCATAGAGGAGGGCGCGACTTCGGGGTTCAGCGCGATGCCCACGTCGTTGCCCGCCAGCATGCCTGCAACCGCACGGCCAGACAGGGCGGCGTAGGGCGCGGCGCTTTCGGCGAATTGGGTCAACCGATCTTCGGTGTCGAAAGCCAGAACGAAGGTCCCTTCCGAGGTTTCAAAGGTCATCGGGGCTTCGTTTGTGCCGTCCAGCAGCAAAAAGATCTCGCTGTCGGCGAGGCGTTCAAAGAAGCCAAGACGCTCTTTGTCGTCGTCCGGGCGGGCCACCATCGCGGCGTGGGCTTGATCGAGGGGGGTTCTGCTCATGCCAGCACCTTTGCCACGCGGGACCGTAGGATGGGAAGCAGGTCTGTTTCGAACCATGGGTTTTTCTTCAGCCAGCCCGTGTTGCGCCAAGATGGATGCGGCAAGGGCAGGGCGTCTGGCAGGTGGTCGCGCCAGTTGGCCACGGTGTCGCTGACCTTTGCGCTGCGTGGCAGGCCCAAGTGCCAGCTTTGCGCGTAGCCGCCGATCAACAACGTCAGGCGGATGTCGGGCAAAGTTTCCATGATGCGGGTGCGCCATGTTTGTGCGCAGATCGGCGGGGGCGGCAGGTCCGAGCCTTTCGCGTCATATCCCGGAAAGCAGAACGCCATTGGGACGATGGCGATTTTGGATTGGTCGTAAAAGACCTTGCGTGTCACACCCAGCCAATCGCGCAACCGGTCGCCCGAAGGATCGTCGAAGGGGATGCCGGAGTTGTGGACGCGCATCCCCGGCGCTTGGCCCGCGATCAGAAGGCGTGCGCCCGGTTTGAACCACACGATGGGGCGCGGCTTGTGACGCGTTTTGGTCGCGGCAAATCGGTCGGCGCAGAGCGTGCATGAGGCAAGGTCGGTGGACAGGGCGTGCGGCATGAGGCGTTCCTAAAGCTAAAATTTGCGGATCTCCACGGTTGACTCGTTTCGATATTTCTAGAATATTAGAAATATGAAAATAGCATCCATCGAAAATCAACCTGATCTCACCGAAGCGGCGGCCTGTTTTGCGGCTTTGGGTTCGGAACAACGGCTGCATGTGCTGAAAATTCTGGTGCGTGCGGGGCCAGAGGGGCTTTCGATTGGTGAATTGGGCGTACGCACGGGCGTGACGGGTTCGACGCTGACGCACCATATGAAGCTGTTGGCGGCTGCCGGTTTGGTGCAGCAGATGAAAGAGGGGCGGCGGATCATTTGTATTGGTGCTGCTTATGAACGGATGCAGGAGTTGTCGGCGTTTTTGCTGAATGAATGCTGCGCAGACGCACCGGACGAAGGGCACGACCATGGCTGATCTGACACAAAAATCCCCTGACCTGCCGCAAATCTGGAAGCGGATCGACAAGGCGTGGTTGGCCGTTGTTGTGATCCCGCTGATTGTTTTGGTGCTGGATGCGGCAAATTTCTTGCCAGTGGTCACCATCGCCGCAAACGCCTTTGCCCACACCGGTGTTTTCATCGTGATTGCGATTTCCTTGGTGGCTTATGTCAAAGCAGCCGGGGCCGAAACGATGCTGGCCAAGGCGTTTGAGGGCAATCAGGTGAAGATGGTCGCGATGGCAGCGCTTTTGGGTGGGTTGTCGCCGTTTTGTTCGTGCGAGGTCATTCCCTTCATCGCGGCATTGTTGGCCGTGGGTGCCCCTTTGGCGGCGGTTATGGCGTTCTGGCTAGCCTCACCCTTGATGGATCCGGCGATGTTCACCATCACCTGGGCCGAGTTGGGGTTTGATTTTGCGGTTGCCAAAACTGTGGCCGCTGTCTCGCTTGGTCTGTTTGGTGGCTATGTCACGATGATGTTTGCGAATAGCCCGGTCTTTGCTGAGCCCTTGCGCGAACAGCCCCAGGTTGGTGGCTGTTGCGGTGTCAAAAAGCCGTTTCAGGGCAAGCCAGTTTGGCGGTTCTGGACCGAGGCCGAGCGGCGCGTGACTTTTCGTAAGACTTGGGTGGAAAACGCTTTGTTCCTCGGGAAGTGGTTGATGATTGCCTATCTTTTCGAAGCGCTGATGGTCACTTACGACACGACGGATTGGGTGGCTCAGGTCTTGGGTGGCGAAGGGATCGGGACGATCATTCTGGCCGCACTGGTGGGGATGCCTGCCTATCTGAACGGCTATGCGGCGGTTGGGCTTTTGGGCGGTTTGATGGATCAGGGGATGTCGGCGGGCGCCGCGATGTCTTTTGTGATTGCGGGTGGTGTCAGCTGTATCCCGGCCGCGATTGCGGTTTGGGCGCTGGTGAAACCCCGGGTTTTTGCCGCTTATATTGGAATCGCATTTGTCGGTGCCATCGCGGCAGGCTTGGTTTGGTCGGTGCTTGCCTGAGCGCGCTAGAGCGGCGCGACAAGCGGCGGTTCCTTGCTTCTTAGCGGCAAGAAACCTCCAAAATCGCTGTATATCACGGAAATATGCCTGAATTCACGGCGGAACAGCGTTGGTTTTTCTGAGAAAAAGCCTTAGAACCAACACAACTTGTTCTAAGATCGGATCGCATCCGACACACACAGGCATGATCGTAGAGTCACTCGTATGATCGAGTTCCGAAATGTAAGTAAGTCCTTCTGGACGGGCGAGAAGCGCAAGGTGATCCTTGATAACGCTTCTTTTCGTGTTGAGTTGGGCAATTCGCTTGGCATTCTGGCCCCGAACGGGACCGGGAAGACGACGCTTGTGAACATGATGGCCGGGCTGGAAAAGCCGGATGAGGGCGAGATTGTCCGCAAGGCGCGGATTTCCTTTCCTTTGGGTTTCATGGGGGGGGTGATTCCACGATTGTCGGCGATGGAAAACTGCCGGTTTATCGCGCGGATCTACGACAAGGATCCGGATTACCTAGAGGCTTTCTGCCGCTGGGTGTGCGGGTTGGAAGAATACTTTGACATGCCGGTCGGGACTTATAGTTCGGGGATGGCGGCGCGATTTTCGTTTTCGCTGCTTCTTGCCCTGGATTTCGACGTCTATCTGATCGACGAAGGCATGCCGACCACGACGGATGCCGAGTTTAACCGCAAGGCCGGACAAATCCTGTTCGACCGCCTGAAAACGGCATCTGTTATCATCGTGTCGCATCAGGCTGCGACGCTGGAAAAATTCTGCCAATCGGCGGCTGTTCTGCGCAATGGACAGCTTCATATTTTCGATACTCTTGAAGAGGCGAAAGCACTCTATGACTACGAACCCCAAAGCGCCTAGATTCCGCATCCGCCGCAATTCGGCCAAGCCCAGAACCGGGGCAGGCGGGGATGATGCATCTCTTAGCCCTCCCAGCGAGGATGGCTTTGGCGATACGGCTTTTCCCGGCTCGGCCAAGGCAGGGACTGTTTCGGCGTCTGAACAGGCCATTGCCGATATTCGCCGCGAAGGTCTGACGGGCCGTCAGTTGCGCATGGCGCGTCGGTTGGCACAAAAGCATGGGATGACCCCCAGTTCGGACTTCGATGCGGTGCATTTGCTGCGCGCCAAAGGCATTGATCCTTTTGACCGTCAGAACATGATCGAACTGGTCAAAAAGGAAGACGACGCCCAGGCCAAAGCCCCAAAGTCGAAGTCAGGTGCCGCGGTCAAGCCGCAGGCCAAGCCCGAGCGTAAGGTTGGGCTGCCCACGAAGATCGAGCCAAAGCCGCAGAACCTTCCCGGCGAGCATATTCCCCAAGCCCCCGGCGGTGCCATGGGGATGCACGAGATCGAACGCATCCAGCGCGATATCGCGCGCCGCCGTCGCCGCAAGCTAACCTTCCTTGCCGCCCGGGTTGGGATCTTTGTTTTGCTGCCGACCCTGGTTTGTTTTTACTATTTCGCCTTCGTGGCCACGCCCAGCTATGCCACCAAGTCCGAATTTATCGTTCAGCAGGCTGAAGTTGCCGCCTCGACCTCGGGTCTGTTGGGGGGCACGCCACTGGCGGCCAACCAGGATTCGATTCTGGTGCAGGATTTCCTGACATCGCGCGGGGCTTTGCAGCGGTTGGACGAGGAATACGGCTATCGCGAGCATTTCAGCGATCCTTCCATCGATTCGATCCAGCGGATTCAAAGCGATGCGTCGAACGAAGATCTGTACAAGCACTACACAAAGAGCGTGAAGGTCGGGTTCGATCCAACCGAAGGTGTGCTTCGCATGGAGGTTGCAGCGCTGACACCGGACATGAGCCGGGTCTTTTCCGAAGCGCTGATCGGCTATGCCGAAGAGCGGGTTGACCGGATCACCGAAAGGAAACGCGCAGATCAGATGCGGGGGGCAAATGAGTCCTTCCAAGAGGCTGAGGTCAAGATGATCGACTCTCAGCAACGCGTGCTGACCCTGCAAGAGCAGATGGGCGTGCTGGACCCGGCATCGGAAACGTCGTCCCTGATGACCCAGATTGGCAGCTTTGAGACTCAGTTGCGCGAAAAACGTCTGCAACTGGCGCAGTTGATGGACAACACGCAGCCGAACGCGGCACGTGTGGCGGGTGTGGAAGGCGATATCGAACGTCTGGAATCGCTCATCGCGGAACTGCGGGCGCAGTTGACTACAAGCGGCGGCAGCGATGGATCGCTGGCATCTGTCACGGCTCAGCTGCGGATGGCCGAAGTGGATCTTGAGACCCGCACGATGATGATGCAGGAATCCCTGCAACAGTTGGAAGCGGCTCGAATTGAAGCAAACCGTCAGGTCAGGTTCCTTTCTGTCGGCGTGACACCAGTGCCACCAGACGAGCCGACTTACCCGCGCGTTTTCGAGAACACACTGATCGCTTTCCTGATCTTTGGCGCGATTTACCTATTGGCGTCGGTCACCTCTGCGATCTTGCGAGAACAGGTTTCATCCTAAGGCCTTTTTGGTCCACACAAGGGCTTGCACGGACGGTCTGGCTTGCGTAAGACATGCCAGCCCGTGCTGGGGTGTGGCCAAGTGGTAAGGCAACAGTTTTTGGTACTGAAGATCGTAGGTTCGAATCCTACCACCCCAGCCAGGCAAATCCACCAAACCTTCGAGACCTGAGACGTCGCCAGTGTGGGCCGTCGGGTCTTTCTATATTCAACCGATATTTTCCCCGTGAACAAAAAATATCGATTTTTTTGTTGAGCGGCGAGAGGTCTTCGTGCAATCTTGTTCCAAATGAACGCGGGCGGGGTAGAACTGTGGCTGATCTTAAGGTGTCGACTTTCAGCGAGACCTCTCAGGGGCGGTCAAACGTCCGAACACCGCATCTGCCGCTGACGCAAGTCACGCCATGAACGCGACGCTTAACAAGCTGTTCGAACATGGCGCTACGCTTGTGGCGTTTCTGATCGGCAGCTTTCATTTGTTGAATGTCTCGGGATTGTTTGTCCTGTCGACGCGCGACATTCGCATTTTCCATCTCATGATGATGTTTGCGCTGCTGTTTCTGACGCGCGCGACGCTAAAACGGATGGAAGATTCAACAGCGGATAAATTTCTGCGTCTTGGCCTGATTGTCATCAGTACGGCGGCCTGCCTTTACTTGATGTCCCGCTGGAAAGACATTGCGCTGAGCGGTGGTGAGACCGTCGCAATGGATACATGGGTCGGCATCGTCATTTTGCTGCTTGTGTTAGAGGCTGCGCGGCGTGGGGTCGGGCTTATCCTCGCGATCATTTGCCTGATCTTTTTCACCTATCCTTTCTATTCGCCTTACTTGCCCGGCGTTCTGTACGGGCGCGGCTATAGCCTGACGCGCATGTCCGAGTTTCTGACGACCACCAGCCAAGGCGTCTTTGGGATCCCGCTGGGAGTATCCGCGACTTACATCGTGCTGTTCTCGATCTATGGTGCGTTCCTGTCGAACTTTGGGGCCGGGGATTTCTTTTTCCGCCTTGCCTCGCGGTTGACCCGCGGGATGCGCGCGGCAGGGGCCAAGACAGCCGTGATTTTTTCTACGCTGTTGGGCATGATCTCGGGGTCGGCTGCGGGCAATGTGGCGGTGACCGGCACGTTGACGATCCCGATGATGAAGAAGGAAGGCTATCAGCCCCATCAGGCTGGCGCGATCGAGGCTGTCGTTTCAACTGGCGGGCAGATCATGCCGCCGGTCATGGGGGCTGCTGCCTTCATCATGGCCGAGATCGTTGGCACACCCTATTCCAACATTATGAAGGCGGCGATTGTTCCGGCGTTGTTGTTCTTTGCGTCCTTGTTTTTCGTTGTGCATTTGCAGGCGGCGAAAAGCGGGTTGAAACCCTCTGAAGTGGCTGTTGACGACGATGAATCTATTTGGATGATCCTTTTGAAGGGTGGTCAATTCATCATTCCCTTTGGGACGTTGATCGTGATGATGTTGAACGGATATTCGCCGTTCAAGGCTTCGTTCTATTCGATCCTTGTTTTGCTGGCGTGCCACATTGTTTGGACGCGCCGCATCAACGTTGAGCTTGTTTCCAAATCGGCCAAGGCGATCACCGAAGGTGCGAAGGCTGTTGTGCCTATTGCGGCGGCTTGTGCGGCGGCGGGGATCATTGCGGGTACGTTGGGGATCACCGGACTGGGGTCTAAGATTTCCGGTCTGATCGTTGCCGCCTCGGGCGGGTATCTGTTGATTGCGCTGATCCTGACGATGCTGACGGCGATTGTGCTTGGGATGGGGCTGCCGACAACGGCGGCTTATTTGGTGCTGGCCACCGTGGTGGCGCCCGCGTTGGCGAAGATGGGCCTGCCGCTTTTGACGGCGCATTTGTTTGTCTTCTTTTACGGATGCGTGTCGACCATTACGCCGCCTGTGGCATTGGCGTCCTATGTGGCGGCGGGGATTGCCAAGGCGGATATCAACCGTGTGGGCTGGACGGCGTTTGCCTATGGGGTGACTTGTTACATCCTGCCGTTCATGTTCGTCTTCGGACCCGGCTTGCTTTTGTCCGGTGGCATTGCAAGCATTGCTTTGGCCATCGCCAGCGGATCGCTTGGCGTGTTCGGCATCGCCGCCGCTGTGATCGGGTTTGCGCGGGCGCCTTTGACGGGAGGCATGCGTGTTGTGGCTGCGTTGGCTGGTCTTGCGCTTTTGCATCAATGGTGGCTAAGCGATCTTGTTGGGCTGGCTGGCATTGCGGCGGTGCTTGCGACGGGGCAGGCTCGCTTAACTGCTGAACAAAGGTCCTGAAACTGGGAGAAGACAAGTGGCGAGAACATTCAGACGTGTGGTCACGGGCCATGACGAAAATGGCGTGGCGAAAGTCATTATGGACGACGAGGCCTCTTGCATCCTGCAACGTCCCAACCGGCCCGGTGTGACCTTGACGAACTTTTGGCAGCACGGCCAATCGCCCGCGCCTATGGAAAGCCACGACGATCCCGTCACCGGCCCCTTGATCCTGCATCCGCCCAAGAACGGCGCGGTGTTTCGCGTTGTGCAGTTTGACCCCGAAGACCCCGAGGTTCTGGCCACGCTTGACGGCCCCTCGGCTTTCGCAGAAATGGGGGCAGGGGCCAATGTGGTTCAGGATGCGCGCCATCCCTTTATGCACCGCACGGACAGTCTTGATTACTCGATCGTGCTGAGCGGCGAGATTTACATGCTGATGGACGAAGAAGACATTCACCTGACGGCAGGCGACGTGATCATCCAGCAGGGGACGAACCACGCCTGGTCCAACCGGGGCACCGAACCTTGCATGATTATGTTTGTCCTGAACGACGCCGTGAAAGGCGAGGATTAACTTATTCTGGATCAGCTTCTCTCGCCTGACCTTCTATTGGTTTTCGTGGCCTTCGGGCTGGGCGGCATCTTAAAAGGGGCGACCGGGGTCGGGGCGCCGTTTTTTGCCATCCCGATCATGGCGGTGATGTTCGATGTGTCGTTCGCCGTCGCGGTTTTTCTGGTGCCCAACATTGTTTCAAACGCTTGGCAGACTTTTCGATACCGCAAAGACATTCCAGATCGCAAAATCGCTTTTGGGTTTGCCTTGGCTGGAATGGTCGGGGCCGCAATAGGAACCTTTGCCTTGGCCGGGCTACCAAGTGATTTTTTGACCACCACGGTTGCCTGTGTTGTTCTGGTCTATGTGGCGTTTCGCCTGACAAACCCGACATGGTCATTGGATTGGGAAACGGTGCGGAAAACCGTTGTGCCAGTCGGAGCTGTTGGCGGTGTATTCCAGGGGGCCATCGGATTGTCCGGCCCGGTCGCAATCACCTTCATGAACGCTGTCGGATTACCCCGACCGCAATTCATTTTCACCATGTCGCTTTTCTTTTTCGCCATGACGCTGACCCAATTCCCGGTCCAGATCGCGCTTGGCATTATGACGTGGGAGAGGTTCGGCTATGGCACGCTGGCGTTGGTACCATTGCTTCTTGGCATGGTTGCGGGTGAGTTTATCGGGCGGCGCATGTCAAAGATCGCCTTTGATCGCATTATCGTCGCGGTTCTGACGCTTCTGGCCTTGCGCCTTCTGGCCCAGAATTTTTTATGACGGTGCGGTTTCGCGGCGGAGCGGCCCGATCGGCAAGAATTCGGACAGTCGCGCTTTCGGATAAAAGGCTGTGGCAAAGGACGCACGGTTGCGCAGCCGTTGAAACCAATTGGTGAAATTCGGCGACCCGGCTTCCCACATATTCGCAAACCCCAAATCATCCATCCGATCCATCAACGGGGCCGCGATGAAATCGGCGAGGCCAACGTCGTCGCCCGACAACCACGGCTGATGTCTAAGCGCAGTTTCCATCCGGTCAATGGTGGCCTGAAGCTGTTCCATCGCAGCGTCAACTTCGCCATCATCAAAGCCCTTGCGGCCCATCTTTTCGTAAAAGTGCTTTCTAAGGGGTCGAATGTCGGCCTCTTCGGCCTGAAAGGCGTCGTCGTCCAACCCGTCATAGCGCGGCAAGAACGCCATGTTGAACGAGGGCACGCGCACCGCTGGCGTTGGCACCTCGTCTAGGTACCGGATCCATGCCCGCATTTCGGCGCGCGCTATGGGGTCAGATGGCATCAAGGGGCGTTCGGGAAAGGCCTCTTCCAGATATTCGCAGATCACGCCGGAATCGCGGATGACCGCTCCGTCGTGGACCAGCGTTGGTACAACGCCGTTTGGATTAAGCGCCAGATACTCGGGCGTCAGATGCTCGTTTGTCGACAGATTGACCAGACGGCTTTCCCAATCGAGGCTCTTTTCCGCAAGAGAAAGGCGGACTTTCTGACTGCAGGTGGAATGGTTGGCGTGGTAGAGTGTGAGCATGGGATGACAGAGACCTCTTGAAGACCGGGCGATGGTGGTACTTTGCCTTGCTAGCAGGTGTTCGTGGGTCATGCAAAAATCGCCAAAATGTTGTGAGATTTAAAAATATCGATATAGTGAAGCTGTTGGGTGCGCGTGTCGACCTTGGGTTCACAACGCGCTTCTGGCGGAACAGGGAGGTTCAACATGAATAAACTCACGAAACTAATGGCTGTGGTGGCGGTCGCGTTGTCGTCGCAAGCCGCGGTTGCTCAACAGGAACTTCGGATCGGAACGGCCAGCCTTGGCGGTGCCTATTATCCGATGGGTCAGGCGTTGAGTGCCAACGTCAGTAACTTTGCCGAAGGTTATACCATGGTGCCGATCGTCACCGGTGGCGGTCTTGAAAACCCGCGTCTTGTGGCATCGGGCGAAGTTGATTTGGCGCTTGCACCGGCCAGTCTTTCGTTTCTCGCCGCGGGCGGTAAAGGGCCTTACAAAGAAGCTTTGGATATTCGCGGCGTTGGCGCGTTGCACTCAAGCGTGCTGCACATGGTCACGCTGCCGGGCTCGGGGATTGAATCGATTGAAGACTTGAAAGGGCGCACCGTTGCCGTGGGGCCTGCCGGTGGTGGGACACTGAGTTTGATGCGCAACCTGTTCAAGCTTTACGACATGAGCATGGACGACATCACGCCAAGCTTCCTGTCCTATGCCGACGGCATGAGCCAATTGGCGGACGGAAACGTGGATGCGTCTTTCGCGCTTGCGGGGTTCCCGACGGGCGCTGTGTCGCAGATTGCGGCCTCGAATGATCTGCAATTCATCCAATTGGGTGGTGCGAAGATGACCGAACTGGTCGAGACTTTCCCCTATTACACACAGCTGGAAGTGCCCGCCGATATCTATGGTTCGGCTGAAGCCATTACCGTGATTGGATCGCCAAATCTGCTGATTGCCCATGCTGATATGGATGAGGCACTTGTCGAAAAGCTGGCGGAAGCGATCTATGGGAACCTTGACGCGTTGATTTCGGAAAATGCACTGGCGGCCAAGATCGTGCCAGAACAATCGTTAAGCCTGCCGATCGAGCTGCATCCGGGTGCGGCGAAGTACTTCGGGGTGAAGTGATCCGCTCCTTTGAAAATCTCGCTGGCGGCTTCGGCTGCCAGCAAGCAACCGGCTGCCTATTTGGGGTACAACGTTCCAAATGGTCGCCGTGCCAGAGTCTTTTATCAGGTCATCCAAAATTCTAAGAGCGATTGGTTTTGCGTGCCAAGCACGCTCTTGTGGCCAAGCACGCTCTTGTGGCCAAGCACGCTCTTGTGGGTTGTCGAGACGGGGTGTCTGCCGCAGAATGCCGTTTGCAAGATGTTGCGGGCGTGGGGCGAAACCAAAGATCGACCCATAGCGTGTTTTGAAGAGAGGAACGGGACAATGAAGACGGACAATGGCGCGGTCATCGTGGGCTGGTCTCACAGTCAGTTCGGCAAATCGGCCCATGAAGATGTGGAAAGCTTGATGACAGATGTCGGGCAGTCCGCGCTGGATCATGCGGGCGTGACCGCCAGCGATGTCGATTATGTCACCGTTGGCGTGCTGAACGCTGGATTGTCCAAGCAAAGCTTCGAAGGTGCGCTGCCGTCGGTCGCCATTCCAGGGCTGGAGCAAACGCCTGCTGTCCGTATGGAAAACGCCTGCGCCACAGGGTCGGCTGCTTTGTATTGCGCTTTGGATGCGATCGAGGCGGGCCGGGCGCGTGTCGCCTTGGTGATCGGTGCAGAAAAGATGACGGCAACGCCGGGTCCCGAGGTGGGCGAAGTGTTGTTGTCGGCCTGTTACCGCAAAGAAGAGGCGGGGCACCCTGCCGGGTTCGCCGGTATTTTCGGTCAGATCGCCAACAACTACTTTCAGCGCTTTGGAGATCGCTCCGAAGAGTTGGCTATGATCGCGGCGAAGAACCACGCCAATGGCATGGACAACCCGTTTGCCCATATGCGCAAGGACTTGGGGATGGCGTTTTGCAGCACTGTGTCGGATCGCAATCCGATTGTGTCGGGGCCTTTGCGGCGGACCGATTGCTCGCTGGTGTCAGACGGGGCGGCCGCCTTGATCGTAGCCGACCGCGAAACCGCGGCCACGTTGTCGCGGGCGATTGCGTTTCGCGGCCGCCAACATGCCAATGATGTGCTGCCCTTGTCCCGCCGTGATCCCACAGAATTTGGCGGCGCACGCCGGGCGTGGGCCGGGGCTACGGACGAGGCCGGTGTGACGCTGGATGATCTGAGCTTTGTTGAGACGCACGACTGCTTCACAATCGCCGAGATGATCGAATACGAAGCCATGGGTTTGGCGCCCCAAGGCGAAGGCTGGAAAGTCATTCGCGAGGGGATTACGGCCAAAGATGGCAAGCTGCCAGTCAATGTGTCTGGCGGGTTGAAATCCAAAGGACATCCGATTGGGGCCACGGGTGTGTCGATGCATGTGATGGCCGCGATGCAGCTTGCCGGCGAGGCGGGCGACATGCAATTGGACGCGCCCAAGCTGGGCGGTGTATTCAACATGGGCGGTGCCGCCGTGGCAAACTATTGTTCAATTCTGGAACGTATTGCGTGAGGTCGTCCAAGACGGCGCTGGCCCCATGGTCCACACGGACGATGAACCTTGCCCATCTGGTCGAGCAGCAGGCGCGGCGGCTTGGCGATAGACCAGCGTTTATTTGGGGAGATAACGTTTGGGACTGGGCGGCGTTTGACGAGCGCGTAAAACGCATGGCCGGGGTCTTGGCGTCCCATGCGAGTGTCACCAAAGGCGACCGCGTTCTGGTGCAGGCGCAGAACTGCAACCAGATGTATGAAAGCTTCTTTGCCTGTTTGCGGCTGGGCGCGATCTGGGTGCCTGCGAACTTTCGCGGCGCACCTGATGATCTGGCTTGGATGGCCGAGCTTTCGGGGGCCAAGGTGCTGATCTGCCATGCGGATTTCCCGGATCATGCCGTGATTGAAGCACCGGATATTGAAACCCGCATCGCAATTGGCCAAGCTGATTTTGGCCCTGACATTGATGATCTGATGGCGGCTTTCATGGGTGACGCCCCTGACCTTGCAGATGTTGACCGAGACGATCCCTGTTGGTTCTTTTTCACATCCGGCACCACCGGGCGACCCAAGGCGGCGGTGCTGACCCATGGTCAGCTTGGGTTCGTGATCAACAACCATCTGGCCGATCTTGTGCCGGGCACGACCCATGAAGATGCCTCTTTGGTGGTTGCGCCTCTGTCCCATGGGGCGGGGATGCACCAACTGCTGATGGTGGCGAAAGGCGCGCCGACCATTCTGACCACCGCGCCCAAATTCGACACGAATGAGATTTGGTCGCTGATCGAAAAGTGGCGTGTGACGAACATCTTCACGGTTCCGACGATCCTGAAGCTGATGGTCGAAGCGCCGGAAGTGACAACCTACGACCACAGCAGCCTGCGTCACATTATCTATGCAGGCGCACCGATGTACCGGACGGATCAAATCCGCGCCTTGGACACGCTGGGGCCGGTGTTGGTGCAGTACTTTGGCTTGGGTGAGGTGACAGGCGCGATCACCGTTTTGCCGCCAGCCGATCATTCCACAGGTGACGATTTTCGCACCGGCACTTGCGGCTATCCGCGCACGGGCATGCAGGTGCAAATCCAGGACGATGCGGGGGCCGAATGCGACCCGGGCCAAAGCGGTGAAATCTGCGTCACAGGGCCTGCGGTTTTTGCGGGCTACTGGAACAACCCAGAGGCCAACGAAAAGAGCTTTCGCAACGGCTGGTTCCGCACAGGCGACCTTGGGCATATCGACGCCGAGGGGTTCGTCTATATCACGGGGCGCGCGTCGGACATGTATATTTCGGGCGGCTCAAACATCTATCCCCGCGAGATTGAAGAGAAAATCCTGCAACACCCGGCGATCTCTGAGACGGCTGTTTTCGGCATGCCCGATCCAAAATGGGGCGAAATCGGTGTGGCTGTCAGCACGTTAGAGCCCGGTCAAACCGTGACGCCCGCCGAGTTGGATGCCCATCTTCGTGCAACGCTGGCCAGCTATAAAATACCGCGTGCCTTCCATTTCTGGGAGGAAATCCCCAAGTCTGGCTACGGCAAACTGGCCAAACGGTTGATCCGTGACGAATTGGAACGTCTGATGGCCGATCGCGAAGAGACGTGACCGTGAAAGTTGCACTCCATCCGGGGCCAGCATCGGGAAAGACGATTGATCTTCATCCCACCCAGACCCAGCCCATTTCGCTGACTTTGGCTGCGGGTATTCCGTTGGACAGGGCGATTGCAAATGCGATGAAACAGGCGGGTTTGGTTGGGGCTTGGATCGAGTTCGCTGACGCATCGGTCGATCATCTGAGCTATGTTTTACCAAGTGACCAACCCACCGAGCATACCATCGTCTGGTACTCGGACCGTCACGACTTGCCCGCGCCGGCGGTGATTGATCGTATTGGTTTTACGGTCGGGCAGTTTGGTGGCGAGAGTTTTCTACATGGTCACGGGCTTTGGCGTGCGCCTGATGCGCCTGTTCGCCTTGGCCACATTTTGCCCGAGCAAACGATCTTGACCACGGATGTCACCGCGCATGGTTATGCTACGCAGGATGCGCATTTTGACCGGCGACCTGACGCGGAAACGGGGTTTTCGATTTTCCAACCAAGGTCCGTCGGCAAATCTCAAGACGCAGACGCGGCGGTATTGCGGATCCTGCCGAACACCGAGTTTGCCGAAGCGCTGGCCCAATCTTGCGCCACGCTTGGATGGCAAAGGGCAAAGGTACAGGGATTGGGCAGCCTTATCGGCGCAGACTTCGAAGATGGTCGCACTCTGGACAGTTTTGCAACGGAATTTCTGATCCTTGAAGCCGAAACGACACCCAAGGTGGGGGAAACTCCCGGAGCAGACATTGCGATCGTCGGAGTGGATGGGGGCAATGTGATGACGGGACGGTTAAGCCACTTAGGTAATCCGGTGCTGGTCACGGCAGAGGTTCTTTTGACCAGATTGGCTTAGACCATTGGCGGGGGTCTTTTACGTCGGTTCGTTCTTTTCCAGCGGGAAGTCCAGGTCTTGCATAGGAGGCAAGTCGGGCTGATTGATAGCTTGAATGGTGGCCTTGGCCAGGAATGCACCCGCACGTTCCACGTCTTCGGCAACCGTACGATTCATCGCCTCGATCGCAGCAACGCTGGCTAGTGCCGCAGCGGTAGAGGCTGAGAGAATACCGTCTAGTGTTGGATTGCGGCGCAAGTATTCTGTCGCCGCTGATTGGATGACGCCCGTCCGATCATCACTGGTGGCCGCTTCGAGAATGCTAAGATCGACACCGAGATTGCTTGCCGCATCGGTCGCGCCAGTGATCATCAAGTGGGCATAGTTGTGATTGCGGGGTGGTGCGATCAAAAGAATGTTTCTTCTGCCACGGTTTGCCAGTGTGCGGATCGCGTAGCGGCCAAATTTTTCGTTATCGAAATCAAAATAGGCGTGTTGGTCACTGGCGCTTGTGCGCCCATACGTTGCGAAGGGGAAATTGCGGTCCAACAAATAGGTAATCCGGGCGTCATCGGGCTCGGTCTGGTTAAGGATCACTGCATCGGCCGAACCACTTTCGACAATGTACTTTACCGGCTTCATCGGCTCTTCGTTGGCGAAGTAGGGTGTGATGATCAATTGGTAGTCTGTGTCGCGCAATTCCCCCGCGATTGCCGAGATCAGCCGCGTGGTGTGGTTCATCATGTCGTGGTCGCTTGAAAGCACCAAGGAAATCACGTTGGTTCTTCCGGTCTTCAAACGTACGCCAGCACGGTTGGGCACGTAACCAATTTCGCGTGCGATTCTCTGCACGGTTTCACGGGTCGATTTTCCTATGTCTGGCGCATCTTTCAGGGCTCGCGATACGGTTGGCACGGCAAAGCCAGAGAGTTGGGAAATCGTTTTTAGTGTGGGTCGTTCTGATCGTTCAGGTGGCGTCATAATCTCATTTTGAGCTGGATCCATGCCAAGTTTCAAAGACTCTTGAAAATTGAATCTATAACATTATCCCCCTACTATAACGATTACGTAATGCGAAACTTTCGATGGACTGGACTGCGATTTTGCTGATCTCAAACGTATTGATCGCTTTGATGGGCGCGGCACTAAGGCTGCGCAATACCAGCTTGCAGCCTATGGCTTTTGGCGGACAGTTTCAGAAACCTCTGGTTGCGTTTGACGTGTTTAAGGTCACCCCGGACGTCCGGATTGATGGTGGTCTTTTAGAAGCGGGAAACCTCACCTTCCCGTTTGGCGGAAACAACTGCTCACGGCAGGCGATCGGCGCCGTCTGGTTCGGCATTCGCCCCGAAAAAGCCAGTGTTGGGGATGACACTGGCAGCGCCGGTTATGGCATCGCGGTTACAGCAAGCGCGGCCGACACCGCGGGTCCTACACGTTGAGTTTGGTGCCTTTGAACGCCGACAAGGGAAAAGCAACATAAAGAAAGACGGCCAACTTTATTCATCGCGCAACGAAAGGCCTTCGCAAGCCTTCTTTAATTCAATCTGTGGGACGACAAGATGAGCAAGCTGGGTGTCGGCATTATAGGCTGCGGCAGTATTTCGACGGCTTATTTGCGATTTGCGCCGATGTTTCGTGGAATTGAGATACGGGCAGTTGCTGACCTGAAAATGGAGGTGGCAAAGGCGCGTGCGGCTGAATTTCTGGTGCGCGCCGAAACGGTCGATGGGCTTTTGGACGCAGATGACATTGATATTATTGTCAATTTAACGGCTCCAATTGCGCATTTCGAAATTTTGTCTAAGATATTGATTTCCGGGAAACATGTGTATTCTGAAAAGCCCTTGGGTTTGACGATGGAAGAGGGGGCCGAGATTTTTCGGTTGGCCAAATTGCGCGGTTTGCGTGTTGGTGCGGCTCCTGACACGTTTTTGGGTGCATCGCATCAACAAGCCCGTGCCTTGATCGACGATGGGATGATCGGCGACATCACCTGTGGCACCGCCTTCGTGATAAGCCATGGGATGGAAAACAGGCATCCGAACCCGAAATTTTTCCACCAACCGGGGGCCGGGCCGGTTCTGGACCTTGGTCCGTACTATATCACCAACCTTGTGCAACTACTGGGTCCCGTCGTTCGGGTCGGTGCTTTGAGTTCAACGCCGTCCAAAACCCGCACCGTTTTGTCTGAGCTGAAGCGTGAAGCGAGACCATTGAACACCCCGACGACCATCCATGCGCTTTTGGAGTTTGAAAGCGGCGCCATCATCACTTGGGTGGCGTCATGGGACGTTTGGGGACAAGGGCATAGACCGATAGAGCTTTACGGCACCAAAGGCTCGCTTGAACTACCGGACCCGAACTACTTTTGCGGTGATCTTGATTTAACCCGGGCACAGACTGGCACGCAGAAACTTAACCCTTGGGCGCATCCTTTGGGCAAGATCAATGATGGCGGCAGGGCCAATTGCCGAACCGCGGGATTGGCGGAAATGGCTTTGGCGATCCAAGACGGTTTCCCGCATCGCTGCTCGTTAGATATGGCGCTTCATACGGTCGAAGTTTTAACGGGCGTGTTGGCTTCTGGTGATAGTGGCCAGTTCGTTGAGATGACGACGCGGTGCACGCGTCCCGCACCTTTGCCGCCGGAACTGGCAGAAAAGTTACTAGAGCAGGCTCCCGCAAAATTGCACTAGCCTGCTTTCGAAAAGGCCGCCTTGCCCTTCCATACGGCGGCCTTTCCAGCTGACCTTTCATCAGTATAGTACAGTGAGTTGGGCGTAGCTCTTTAGGAAAGAAATCACTCATGTCGTTTCTTGGGATTGATCTGGGTACCTCGGGTCTGCGGGCACTTTTGGTGGATGCAGACGGGGAGCCGATTGGCGCGACCGAACGGCACTATAGCGTCGCGCATCCGGCAAGCGGGTGGTCCGAGCAGGACCCGGCGCATTGGATCCACGCCTTGGACGGTGCCATCGATGAGATGAGGCAGATTTACCCTGCGTTTGCCAGCCTGAAGGGGATTGGTGTGGCGGGGCATATGCACGGGGCCACTTTGCTGGATAAGAACGGCGGAGTGCTGCGTCCTTGCATCTTGTGGAACGATACAAGAAGTCACGCCGAAGCCGCAGTTCTGGACGCGACCGATCAAGTCCGCGCCTTGTCTGGCAACATCGTTTTCCCCGGGTTCACTGCGCCAAAACTGGTTTGGGTGCAAAAAAACGAACCAGAGGTTTTTGCTAACGTAGCCAAAGTCTTGCTGCCCGCAGCTTACCTGAATTTTCATCTGACCGGAGACTGCGTTGCAGACATGTCGGACAGTGCGGGGACGTCTTGGCTGGACGTTGGCACACGCGATTGGTCGGACACCTTGTTGGCCGCAGGAGGCATGTGCGCTGATCACATGCCGCGGCTTGTGGAAGGCTCGGACGCGGCCGGTGAACTTCGCTCTGATCTGATGGCTAAGTGGGGCCTGAGCGGGCCTGTCACCGTTGCAGGGGGCGCCGGGGACAACGCGGCAGCAGCCTGTGGCATCGGCGCGTTGAACGAGGGTGATGGTTTCGTCTCGCTTGGGACTTCGGGCGTTTTGTTAGCCGCGCGCGATGGGTATCGCCCGGCGCCGGACACAGCTGTGCATACCTTTTGCCATGCCGTGCCTGGCCGATGGTATCAGATGGGCGTGATGCTGTCGGCAACGGACAGTTTGAACTGGCTTGCAACGATCACGGGCAAATCGCCGGCCGATCTGACGACCGCCTTGGGGCAAGAGTTGCGTGCGCCTTCAGCCGTGCGGTTTTTGCCATACCTGTCTGGCGAACGCACCCCGCACAATGACGCTGATATCCGGGGCAGCTTTACGGGGTTATCCGCCAGCACAACCACCGAGGATCTGACCCAAGCCGTTCTGGAAGGCGTTGCCTTCGGCCTTCGCGACAGCTTCGAAGCGCTGAAGGCCACCGACGCGCAACTGGATGCCTTGATGGCCATCGGAGGCGGCGCTGCGTCGGACTATTGGCTGGAATTGATTGCAACGGTTCTGAATGTTCCGCTGCGTCTGCCTGCAAGGGGTGAGTTTGGTGCGGCACTTGGCGCTGCCCGGTTGGGCATGGCTTCTGCAATAGGCGCCGATATCGAAAGACTGATGACCGCGCCGCGCGTCCAGCGTACTATTTCACCGAAGGCCGATCTGAGCGGGGCTTTCGAGAGCGCCTATCACATGTTCAAACAAGCCTACCCATTCATTAAGTCTGCTCAGTAAGACTTAGATGGCCTAGATGCTAAATTTTTAAGCTGAATAGCTTTCGGTAACAGACTGACAAGATATTGCCGATATTGACATCCCGAGTCAGAAAAATGGAAGTCGGATGTCATTTCTAAAACGCAAGCCCAAGTCTCAAGTTAAATCCGCATATGAATTGGGCTTTGAAGCGCTCGACAAGGTGCAGGCGATTATTTGGTTTGATCCAGACGGAACCATTGTCAGCGCGAATGAAAACTTCCTGCAGGTGCTTGGCTATACGGAAGACGAAATAGTCGGTCGGCACCACAGTATGTTTGTTGCGCCGTCGATTGCGAACAGTCCAACGTACACCGAATTCTGGCAAGACCTTGCAGCAGGCAAAGCCCGGAGTGAGCAGTTTGCACGGCTTCGAAAAGACGGTGAAACGGTCTACATCGAAGCATCCTACAACCCGATTTTTGGTCCCGATGGAACGGTTGAGAAAGTCGTTAAATTTGCGATTGATGTGACAGAAAGGGTGCTGAAGTCGGCGGATTCGAGCGGGCAGCTGGATGCAATTTCGCGGTCTCAGGCTGTGATCGAGTTTGATCTTGATGGAACGATCCTTCGGGCAAACGATAACTTTCTAAGCGTCATGGGGTATTCAAAGGCGGAAGTTGTTGGCAAGCACCATCGCATCTTCGTCGATAAGGTCTATGCGGAAAGTCCTGAATACAAAGCGTTTTGGCAAGATCTCGACAAGGGAAAGTTCGTGTCTTCCGAGTTCAAACGCTTCAGCAAAGATGGTCGCGCTGTTTGGATCCAAGCCAGCTATAACCCAATTTTCGACGGGGAAGGTCGGCCCTATAAGATCGTAAAATACGCCACGGACATCACCGAAGCAAAGACTGTTGCGGCCGATCAAAAAAGCCAAATGCACGCAATTTCGGGTGCGCAAGCTGTTGTCGAGTTCGAGCTTGATGGCACCATTATCAACGCGAACGACAACTTTTTGGACGTGAGTGGATACGAATTAGACGAAATCGTCGGCAAAAATCATTCTATTTTTGTGCACCCCGAGTATGCGAATAGCGAAAGATTTCAAGAGTTTTGGGCAGCCCTGCGTCGTGGGGAAGTTCATCAGGATCTATACAAAAGGTTCGCGAAAGACGGTGGCGAAATCTGGCTTCAGGCAAGTTACAATCCGATTCTTGATCCTGATGGCGTGCCCTACAAAGTTGTGAAGTTCGCCACCAATCTCACAGACTGGAAGTCTGAGCTGGAAATTATGACTGACGCTCTTCTGGCGCTTGCGGAAGGCGACTTGACTTTGCGTCTTGAAAACTCTGGCTCCCTTGATTTTTCGGTGATGCGAAACGCGTATAACAAGACAATGGAAAAGCTGGCCGAACTGGTCAGTGATATCCACCTGTCGTCGGCCGCCATTTTAGAAGAATCTGGAGCCATCGCAGACAATGCAAGCGATCTGTCAGCCCGTTGCGAACGTCAGGCGGCCACGGTCGAAGAGACGTCGGCGTCAATGGAAGAAATGTCTGGCACAATTAAAAGCAATGCACAGAATGCCGAAGATGCAACCAAGGCGGCGCAAAGCGCGACGGACCACGCCGAGTCGGGTGGCAAAATTGTCAACGACGCGATTTCAGCGATGGAGAAGATAGAGGCCGGCTCTGTCGAAGTTCGCAAGATCATCGAAGTTATCGACGCCATTGCGTTCCAGACCAACCTGTTGGCTTTGAATGCAGGCGTCGAAGCCGCGCGCGCAGGGGAAGCTGGTAGCGGTTTTGCTGTTGTGGCGTCAGAGGTGCGTGCCCTTGCGCAACGTGCTTCTGAATCCGCACGTGATATCTCTGAATTGATCGGAAATTCAGAAAAGCAGGTGGCGACCGGTTCGGACCTTGTGAAGAAAACAGGCGATGCCTTGAACGAAATTGTATCGTCGGTCTCGGTCGTCTCCAATGGCATCGAAGGAATTTTTGCAGCCAGCAGCGAGCAGGCCACCGGGGTCAGCGAAATCAACTCTGCAATGAGCGAAATAGACTCAACGACGCAGAAAACTGCGGCAATATCCGAAGAAGGCACAGCCGCCGCTACAAGCCTTGCACAGCGCGCGACCGCGCTACGGGATTTTGTTGGCTACTTCACGACCAGCACATCACTGTCGAAATCTCAGCAACCTAAAGAGCAACTGAGCACAACAAAGGCAGATGCAACTACTTCCATGGTACCGCAAGAGGCCGCGCCGCTGTCAGAGGCGTTACCAGTTTCCCCAACAGATGGTCCGCTCGCATTGAAAGTCGAAGACGATGCTGAAGAGTGGCGCGAGTTTTGATGGAACGGTTTTCGCGTCCCGGACGGATAGAAATCGGACTTTCGTAAACCCAGATTTGTGTTCCGTCTAAGGGCGAGGCGTCGATTTGCGGCGGCTTAGCCTTTCTTGGTCGTTAATAAACGTTGGTTGGCGGTTCATTCTGGGCCGGCGTATTTATGTTTCCATTGCTATGGTCGTCTTTTGTCGGAATTATCCGGCTTTGCCTTGGCTTGTCAGACTTTGCAGAATTTGACCGCTATTGGCGCAAGCCCGCCTTTGGCGGTTGTCCTCATCAAAGCCTGACTGAGTTCCGGACAACCGCGAACGTCTTCCCGCTTGCAATTATCAGCACGTGTTGAACGTCCAGTTGCACTATGCGACAAAGAAAACGTGACTTGCCCCGTTTGCGAAGACGTAGGTGGCAACGTCGAAAGTGCCTTGGTTGCTTGTTTAGCTCATGGTGCGATTTTGATCGGAGACTGAGCATGAGCATAAAAAACATCCTTTGCGCCTATAGCGGAGAAGCAACGCGAGGCAGTGCGGTTCGCCATGCAATCAAGCTGGCCCGCCATCATGACGCATGGATTACCGGTGTGCTGCGTCACGGCCGACCGTCCGTAAATCGCCAGTTCTCGGCGCATCTTCCTGCGGCTCTTGTCGCGCAAATCTCAGAGGCGGGTGATGCGAAAGCGAACGAGATTGAAACGCGTTTTATGGGCATGGTCGCAGAAGCTGGATTAAGCGACCGGGCAGAATTCGTCGATCTCAATCCGGATGTTGACGGCGCCGTTTCGGAGTTTGCGCGCCACTTTGACCTTGTTGTCACCGGGTCGCGTTCAGAAGACCGCTCGGAAGAAGCCTTCGCGGCCCATCCCGATTTGATTGCATTGCGCAGTGGCCGCCCGGTCCTTGTTGTGCCAAATGGCTATGACGCTCCGGGCTTAGCGGACCACGCTTTGGTCGCTTGGGATGGCAAGCGATCATCGGCGCGGGCGATAGGGGATGCGATGCCGTACTTGGAAGAAAAGGCAAAGGTCACTATTTTGACGGTAGGGCGCAAAGAATTGCCGGACACAGACCGCATGACGATCCACCTTCAGCGCCACGGGATTGATGGAAATTACATCCTTCGTCCGCGCGACGGCAGCGTGGCAGGAACAATCCAATCTGTGGCAAATGAGTTGGGCGCCAAGCTGATTGTGATGGGCGCGTTTGAGCATAGCCGATTTACCCATAGCGTCATGGGCGGTGTGACCACAGACGTGATCCGCGACACCAGGGTTCCTGTCTTTTTAACTCATTGAAAATATTTAAATTTCTGAATTTTCGTGCTGTTCTGCCGGTGAATGTATGCAAGCAAACTGCCCGCCTTCTAGTTTGATTTCGTCGCGGACAATGCGGTGATTGCATGCCCAAAGCAAAAAGCTGATTGTGCGGTTTCGCGCTGTTTGAGAAAGACGCGCTAAAGTAGGAAGGTCGGGGTTTTAAGATCGGTATCGCATCGGTTCGCTTGCGCAGCGAGGTGGCGAAGATGCGCATGCCGTTGCCAATCATCGACACCCTAAATCAGATCGATTTGACCATGTTCTAAAACAGACGCAGGGCGGGTAAGACGATAGCCAAGTGAAACGACGATTTGCGTCCTGATCTAACAAGCGGGACTTGAGATGTGGACAGCATGCGAAGAATTGCTCGAAGAGCTACTCGCAAGGCTGTAACCACGCGGCGGAGTGCCTTGGGGGAGGCGCTCCGCCCCCTTAAATTCGGAAGAAACGCCATGGCCTTCGATGGTCCAAGTTCTGATCTTTATGGCAATTTGCGAAGATTGGTTGGACCATTCAAAACACAGAACACCTTGCGCCAACGTAACGCGTTTCCCAAAGGGCCATCCGAAAATCTAAGCGCCCGATACTGACGATCTGGCCTGCGATCGGTCAGCGGTTGTGTCTTGCAGGACAAAGGTCATAAATTTCGCAGCGATCATTTGAATATCTGGTAAAAAATCGATATTATCGTGAAATGTGGGGCCGTGGAGTAAGACATGAATTTAATTGATTCTGCGGTGAGTTCGAAAGAAGGATCGGCCACGCAACAGGCCTATACCGCTTTGCGCCGCATGATCGTGACAGGTGATTTGCAACCCGGCGAGAAGCTGAAGATCGAAGGGTTGCGTCAATTGTTGAACACCGGCGCGTCGCCCATTCGCGAAGCCTTAAGCCTTTTGACTTCGGACAATCTGGTAGAGCGGATTGATCAGCGCGGTTTTCGCACCGCTGGCGTCAGTGCCGAGAACTTTCAGGAAATTCTAACGCTACGCTGCACTTTGGAAGATCTTTCCTTGCGGCAATGTCTGGCCAATGCGACCGAAGCTTGGGAAGAACAAGTCGTTCTTGCCCATCACAGGATGCAGCGCGCTCAAGACGAAAAGCGCGATGACTTTGAAGAGCTTCACAAAGCTTTCCACATGGCGCTGTTGGACAATGCTGACGGGCCGATCCTTTTGAAGTTTTGTTCGCAGCTTTACGATCTGAATATTCGCTATCGTTTTCTGGCGGGTCGCACGATGGACTATCAACGCCGCGACGTGACGGACGAACATGCCGGTATTCTAAGCGCGATCGTCGCGCGAGACGCCGATGTGGCGTGTGAAAGATTGATCAGTCACTATCGTCTGACGGGGGCCTTTCTGGCCAAGACGATGGAAGTCGAAAGCGCTTAGGCGCGCACCAACGTCAGGTCGAATTCCACTTTCAGGTAGGGATCAGGAACTTTTCCGGACAGGGCGAAGCCGCTTTCAGGAAAGCTGCCTGCGGGCATGTGCTGATACTTCATCACCAGATCTTCGCGGACCCCAAAGACAGTATCCTGATCCAAATAGGGGTCATCCTCGGGGAAGACCTCGGTCACCAGCGACCGAAAGCCGTCGGCCTTGATGATGAAGTGCAGATGCGAGGGTCGCCAGGCATGGCGGCCACAGGCGGCAAAGAAGTCGCCAATCGGGCCATCGGTTGGAACCTCGTATTCCACGGGCTTTACGCTGGTGAACGCATAGCGCCCGTCTGGCCCGGTGGTTTGGATGCCGTGGAACGAATAGGTGCCTTGGTTTTCGTCTTGGCTGGCATAAAGCCCGTTCGGTGCCGTCTGCCAGATATCAACAAGCGCGCCCGAAATCGGGTTGCCATCAGTGTCTTTCACAATGCCCTCGGCGATCAGGACCGGCGCATCAAAATCACCGCGCAAATCACCGCCGATCGGCAAATCAGGCGCGCCCATCACGTGGAATGGCCCCAAGACGCTGGAAGATGTGCCGCCCGGTTTGGTGTTGATCAGATCGACCAGAGAGCTGAGCCCCAAAACATCGGACATCAGCACAAATTCGTGGCGCTCATCGTCACACATCATGCCGGATTTCTCGAGAAACTCTAGGCCGATGTTCCATTCGTCGTGGGTCAGGTTCACCTCTTTGGCGAAACTGTGCAGATGCTTGACCAGCGATCCCATGACCTCGCGCAGACGCGGATTGGCCTCTTCGCCGATGTAACCCATGAACACGTCGGTGATGTTGTCTTTGGTGACGTTGCGCATGGGATGTCTCCGTTTAAAGCAGGGCGAGGCTAAGGATCGGGAACCGGATCAACACGATCAGGACCAGCAGCATGACAAAGGCGAAGGGCAGAGCGCCCAGAAAGACGTCTTTCAGCTTGATCCGGTCGTCATCCAGCGTGGCCTTGATGACGAAACAACTGAGGCCCAGAGGCGGGGTCAGCAAGCCGATCTCGGCTGCAACGACCGCGACGATGCCAAACCACACAAGGCTAAGCCCCATGCTTTCGATCAGGCCAAGGAACAGCGGCACGACGATCAGGATGATCGACGCGGTATCAAGGATGGTGCCAAGGAACAGCATCAAGACGACCAGTAGCGTCATGATCCAGAAGAAGCTAAGGTTGTTTTCGGCCAGCACAGTTTGGAGCGCGTTCGGCAGACCTGCGATGCCAAGCATCCGGGCGTACATCGAGGCGGCTGTGATCAGGAACAACAAGGCGGCGGTGATATGGCCGGTTTCCAGAACCGTTTCCCAAAAGCTTTTCAGATTGATGCGCCCCCGGACGGCGGCGATGATGATGCCCAGAAGGGACCCGGCGGCACCGGCTTCAACAGGTGTCGTCCAGCCGGTGTAGATGCCACCCAGCACCACGATAATGAGCAACGTGATAGGCAGGGTCTTGTTGGCGATTTCGCCCCAGCTCATCATGTCGCCGTCTTCGATGATGGTTCCGCCGACGAAGCCGGGCGTGAAACGGCCCATGAACCAGATGGCTGCGACATAGGCGGCGGCCAGCAGCAATCCGGGGATGACGCCTGCCAAGAACATTTCGCCCACCGATTGTTCGGCGACAAAGGAATAGATGATCAGCATCGCCGAGGGCGGAATGATCATGCCCAAAACCGAACTGCCCGCCACAACGCCCACGGCAAAGCGCGGGTTGTAATCGTGGCTTAGCATCGCAGGCACCGACATCTTGGAAAAGACCGAGGCCGAGGCGATGGAGGATCCGGTCACAGCCGCGAACACCGCATTGGCCCCAACCGTGGCCATACCGATGCCGCCCGTGATGCGACGACAGCCTTGGTTCATGACGGTATAGATGTCCGCGCCAAGCCCCGCCTTTGAAACGATTAAACCCATAAAGACGAAGAGGGGGATGGTGGCAAAGGTGTACTCCATCGCGCTGTCGCCAATGGCGATTTTCGTCAGGGCGAAGGACAGATCCACATTGCCGCGCATGATCCAGATAGCCGCAAAGCTAACGACGCCAAGGGCAATGGGGATGTAGACGCCGATATAGATCAGAAAGACGATCGCACCGATCGAAAGCGCGCCAATTTCAACGGGTGTCATTTACGGTGTCCCCGCCTTTTCTTCGATAGAGCCGTCTCCACCGAACTTTTCCGAAAGGCCGTCGTCGCTGGTTGGCGGCGTCGGGCCTTTTATGATGCGCAGTGCAAAGTGAACGATGCAGAGGCAGGCGCTTAGGAAAATCACCAGTTTGATCGGCCACCACGGAGCAGTGAAAACACCCGGCACGCCGAAGTAATCTTTGGTTTCCCACATATCTAGGAACTCGGGCCAGATGGCCCATGCGACGATGGCCATGAAGGTGGCGCTGACCAGATCAATCAGCCGCGAAAGAAAGCGCCCGGTGCCAAAGTTCCGGCGGCTGACAAGCATCAGAAATCCATCTGACCGGGTCAGGCGGCCCACGCGGATCACATCTGGCAATTGCAGGAAAACGATCAGCACCATCGAGAATTGGACAACTTCGACCGCGCCTAGAAAGGGTTTGTTGAAAATACCCCGCGCCACGATGTCGTAGTTCACGACGGCGATCAGCAAGACCACAACAAGGGTGCCAGCGGCGTTTGCGGCTTGTGCAACGCCGCTGGCAATTTTTTCAAACGTTCGGAACACGTTGTTCAGTCCGACCGCTTAGTTCGTGGCGGCTTCGGCGGCCCAATCGCGGACCGGAGTGAAACCAGCATCCTTCAACTTGCCGACATAAGCGTTCAGCATGTCTGTGCCTGGCTGGCCTTCTGCGTCCAGTCCAGCGGCCCATTCAGCCGCAATGTTTGGCATCGCGGTAGCCCAGGCAGCGCGTTCGGCTGCGTCAAGTTTCACGATGGTGCCACCCGCTTCGACATAGGCCTGACGGCTGGCTTCGGCGCGGTCCATGGCAATGCCTGCGACGTGGTCACGATAGGCAACGGCGACCTCTTGAAGAACGCCTTTCACCTCATCGGGAAGACCATCCCAATAGTCCTTGTTCACCGTGATCGTCTTCGAGTTCACAGCGCCCAGATCCGCGCGCAGCATGTAAGGCGCGACTTCGGCGATCTTGAAGGTCTTGGCGGCTTCGGGCCACAGCATGGCGTGATCCACCAGTCCGGTCTGAAGCATGTTGTAGAAATCGGTCAGGCCACCGCGCACCCCGGCTGCATCCTTGATGCCTTCCAGATAGCGCAGGTTCATACCCGCCCCGGCAACCTTGGCACCTTCCAAGTCGGCCAAAGTGTTAACCGGGTTCTTCGAGAACACCTGATAAGTATCTAAGACAACGCCAGTTGCCAGATAGACTTGGTTCTGAGCCTCAAACTCGGCCTGCATCGCAGGGAATTCCTTGGCGATTTCATCCACGGCCTTGGCCACAGCACGGGAATCGGCTGAGATAAACGGCGTTGCAGCCGAGATAGCCTGGCTTGGCAATTTCGAGTTGTGGAAGATCGTTGTAACGATGCCGATGTCGCCCAGACCCAGCTTGACGCCTTCCAACACGCCCTTCGGCTTGACGATGGACCCGCCATAGCTTTCCTGCCAGTCCATTTCGTAGTTGCCGGTCGCGGCCAAGCGCTTGTCGACCTCGGGAATGAAGAACTCGGTGAATTCCTTGACCCAAAGTGCGCGTGCCGGATAGCCGTCGATCACAACCGCTTTGATGGTTTCGGCGGCAAATGTCGGTACTGCCGTCAGGGTTGCCAGCGTGGCCCCTAACACCAATCTTTTTGTCCAGTGCTTCATATTTTCCTCCCTATTATCAGTCTTTTGTCGTTAAGCTTTCATCCAAGTCACCGTCAGATCGGTTCCTGAATTTGCGATCATTTTCGAGATCGCGCAGTATTTTTCAGTCTCATCCGCCACGCGCTGAATATCTTCGGCGCTGGCCGGGCCGTCGGCGGCAACGGACAGTCGAATGGCTTTGAAAGGCACATCAACTTCTTCCATCAGCAAGACGCCGCGCCGGTCGAAATCGACCTCCATATCAAACGCCAGATGGCCAATGTCGACGCCCAGCTTCTCGGCGCATTTGTTGCCGATCACATTGGTGCAACCGATCAAGGACGCGAAGGTCATTTCTGTAGGCGAGATGCCCTCGTTTGTGCCGCCGCGTTCAATCGGTTCATCCACGATGCTGACCAGATCGCGCACGGATGTTTCACTGCGCGAATGGCTGGTGCCTTTGCCGGATAGTTTGATGGTGATGGTGGTTTTTTGTCTGATTGCCATGGTGCTCACATCATCTCGCACACGTCTTCGAAGGCGAAGCGTGGCAGTTTTGGGAATAGCGCGGATTCGTCCGCGTATCCGAGGTTACACAGAAAGTTCGATTTCCAACCGTTTTCGGCGAAGAATTCCTTGTCCACTTCTGCATTGGAAAAGCCGGACATCGCGCCGACATCCAATCCAAGGGCGCGGGCTGCGATCATGAAATACGCACCTTGCAAGGTCGAGTTGCGAAAGGCGGTTTCCTCGGCATACTCTTCGCGCCCGTCGAACAGGGGCTTTCTGTCTTCGTGCGGAAACAAGAAGTCCAAGCGCTGCCAGTACAAGGGATCCCAAGCGATGATCGCCGTCACAGGGGCCGCGCGCATCTTGTCGATATTCTTTGCTTTCAAAGACTTGGCCAGTCGATCTTTGCCCGCCTCGCTGGTCACAAAGATAAAACGAGCCGGGCAAGTGTTCATGCTGGTCGGCCCGTTGATGGTGATGTCGTAAAGGGTGCGCAAGGTGTCTTCGCTGACCGGGCGATCTGTCCAGGCATAATGCGACCGGGCATCTCGCAGGATCAGATCGATCGAAGCGTCGTCCAAACGTTCGATCCGGGCCCGCAAAGCGCGGACTGCTTCTTGAGCGTCTACCCGTGCCGCATCGCCGTCCATCACTCGGCCGCCGTTTTTGCGGCCATGTCGGCCTCATCCACAATCGGGTTCGAACAAATACCGATGCCTTCGATTTCGATGTCGATCACCTCGCCCGGCTTCAGCCACCGTGGGTTCGGCTTTTTCGCATGGCCCACACCGGGTGGGGTGCCAAGCGCGATGTGATCACCGGGTTGTAGGGTTGTGTAACCCGAAATGATCGAGATCGCCTTCGCAGCGGGCCAGATCATATTGCCGGTGTTCGAGCTTTGCAAAATCTCATCACCCACACGGCTTTCGATCTTAAGGCCTCCGGCCCCTTCGGGCACCTCATCGGGTGTGACCACGAACGGGCCAATCGCGCCTGTGTCGTCGAAGTTCTTGCCGGGTGTCCATTGATGGGTCTTGCGCTGATAGTCGCGCACTGATCCGTCATTGAAAACGGTGTAGCCAAAGACGTGGTTCAGCGCGTCAGCTTCTGAAATATGCCGTCCGCCTTTGCCGATGATCACCATCAGTTCGGCTTCGTAATCCAGTTTCTCAGAACAGGTTGGACGCACCAAGGGTGCACCAGCGGCCATGATCGAATTCCGGCCGCGCATGAACAACGCCGGATAATCCGGGATGTCGTAGCCGCCCTCTTTGATGTGATCTGTATAGTTTAGACCCAGACAAATGATCGTCGGTGG
Source organism: uncultured Rhodobacterales bacterium (assembly GCA_964632495.1). Lineage (GTDB taxonomy): Bacteria > Pseudomonadota > Alphaproteobacteria > Rhodobacterales > Rhodobacteraceae > CALKXV01. The sequence continues at coordinate 24,175 of CAZWDS010000006.1, read as the reverse complement.
GTTTTCAATGGGAAGGGCAGGCGTGATATCGGCGACGGGGATCGTCGGGCCCGTTGCGGCCTTGGCCTGTTCGATCAAGCCCGGATCGGCTGCCAGTGCTGCCAAATCTTGCCCCACGTTTGGCAAGGCAGCGCTTAGATCAAACGCCTCGTTTTCATTGATTGCAAAAACACTGTTTGCACCGCCACGGGTGCCAACCAGAAAACGCATGCTGATCTTCCTTCTTGTTCCATATAGAATTTGGCGATAAAACTTTGCCAAGTCAAATAAAATCGATTTTTTCTGAAGGGGCCGAAAAATGCCAGCTTGGGATGACTATAAAACAGATGCAAAAGCACGCGGTGCCTTGGCGCTGGAGCTATATGTGGCGCAATCGACGCCTGCGGCACCTCCAGAGACGGTAAAAGCGAATCTGGCAGATCATTTGGCTTATCAAGCGAAATTGGAAGCGGCGGGCCAGTTGGTGATGGCGGGGCCTTTGTCGGACGAAAGCGGTGAGATGATGGAAGGTGCGGGGCAGATGGTGTACCGCGCCGCGTCATTCGACGAGGCTAAGGCCCTGGTCGCAAATGATCCCATGCACCTATCGGGCGCGCGCAGTTATTCGATCCGAAAGTGGCTGGTCAACGAAGGTGGGTTGACCATGACGGTCCGTTTCGCGGAACAATCTGTGGATGTGTCTTAAGGGCCGACGTCGTCGCTGTCACGATCAGGTCAATGGAGCATTGGCGCCGTCCAGAAATTCGACCGTCGTGAAGCACAAAACGGTTTCGCCGATGTTTTCCAGATCGTGGGTCATGCTTTCCCCTTTGGCGAACGTGAAATGTCGGGTGGTCCCTGCCTCGTAATCAGTTTCGGCCACGTGACCGTCCGCATAGCGGGATCGCGCGCGCCCCGCGGTGGTTGCGGTCCAGAAATAGTCCAGCACATGGGTATGAAACCCCAGCCGATCACCCGGTTGCATTTCGATCAGCCAAACCCGGACACGACCGTCTTCGCTGACAATCCGCGACCCAACCTGACCGTTTGTTGATGCAGCGGCCAATTCCTGGCGCAGGTCTTCGTTCCAATGGGGGCCGTTAAAGGCATCCGTCGACGTGTCGGTCATTGCCATGTTTTTCCCTTCCGCTATATCTTATTTATAGAGTGATAAATTAGATGTGAAAAGACACGCCATGCGCATTCAAAACAAGACCGGCAAAGCCCTCATTGCAGGCGGTTCTATCGGCGGTTTGTTTGCGGCGGCGGCGTTGCGGAAAGCGGGCTGGGAGGTCAGCGTTTGCGAACGTGTCAACGTCGAGCTTGCCGGACGTGGGGCAGGGATTGTCACCCACCAAGCCTTGTTGGATGCTTTCTATGAGGTCGGCGCAACAACCGAAGATCTGGGCGTTGAAGTCGCGGGCCGTGTCGCCTTCGATATCGACAGCAACGTCGTCAAGCGTTTGCCGTACCCTCAGATCGTTACATCTTGGGACAGGATTCACACGTTGCTTCGGGTCTTGATGCCGGAAGGCACTTACCATACAGGCCGTTCGGTGGTTGGCTATACCGAAACCCAGCAAAGTGTCGTGGCCGAATTCGCAGATGGCACCCGTGAAGAAGCAGATGTGTTGATTGGGTCCGATGGTTTTCGCTCGGCTATTCGGGCGCAGATGCAGCCTGAGGTCAAACCCGAGTTTGCCGGCTATGTGGTGTGGCGCGCCGTGGCACCCGAAGCATCCTTTCCGCCCGAGATCCACGCGCGACTGTTCGCAGAGTTTGGGTTTTTTGCACCAAACGGAACGCAGATCGTGGCCTATCCAATCGCAGGGCCGAACAACGATCTGCGACCCGGGCACCGTCAGTACAACTTCGTCTGGTACAGCGCTGTTTCGGAAGAGGAATTACGCGATATGCTGACGGACGTTGATGGCAATTATCATCCGGTCTCGATCCCGCCTCCGTTGGTGCGTGACAACGTGCGGTCGCATATGGAGGCCGATGCGGTACGGCGATTGCCAAAAGATTTTGTCGAGATCATCCGCCGCTCTGGCAGCCCTTTTTTCACGCCGATCTACGATCATTGCAGCCCGGTTTTCGCGAAAGGCCGCGTCGCAATTTCGGGGGATGCCGCGTGCGGTGTGCGTCCTCATGTTGGGATGGGAGTGACGAAAGCCGCTGAAGACGCATTGGCCTTGGCTCGGCATCTGTCTCAGGCGCCCGTTGCGCAGGCGTTGGCCGCCTATTCAGAAGAACGCGTTCCCCCGTCGCAGCGTGCCCTTGAAAAAGGCCGTCGGTTGGGCAGCTATATTTTCGATGTCGATCAGACTGTAAACTTGGACGGCCGCGATCATCCCAACCTTGATGATATCATGGGCGGGGTCGGCGTGCCTGTGACATAGGCTTTGGTCAGCGAAAATCGGACCTTTCGCCAAAGCGTCTGCCCGGCCTTACGACCGGGCAAAAGGTTTCAGGCCGTGGTGCCACGAGCGGGATAGCCGTTGCCGATGGCCACGACTTTCGACAACAGGATATCCACGTCAGGTCGTGCAAAGGGCATCGACGCGATGTCGATCAGGTAAAGCGACCCGTCGGGCTTGACCCAGAAGGTGCCCGGCTCGCAGAAAACCGGCGTTTCGGCTTCTTTGATCGAGGTCGAGATGTACAATCCCCAACTGCGGGCTTGTTCTTCCGTCAATCCGTATGCCACAGGAAGGTCGCCCAAGCCCCAATCAGCCTTGGCTTTTTCGGCGCGGTCCTGTCCGTCCATAGACACCAGAACGATGGGCATACCAGCTTCGGCAAAAGCGGCGGCATTGTTGACGACCTTACTCAGATATCCTTCGCAGACCGGGCAATGCAGGCCTCGGTAGAAAATGACCATGGTCGCCGCACCAGCATTTTCAGCCGAAAGATCGTACGTCCCGCCGCCCGCCAAAGGCAAGACCAGTGCAGGGGCTTGCGTGCCGGGCATCAATTTGTCGCTCATAGTTCGTCCTTTCAAAGAAGTCGCATTTTCCGACGTTTTGTGATTGCACGCTTAGCGTTCTGCGTGCCTTGTTTTTATTTATAGACCGATAAATAGTGTAAGGGCCAAGCGCAAGCCGGAGCCGAAGGGGATTTCGTGAAATCATCAGAATTTCAATACCACCGACCCGAAACGTTGGACGCGGCCTTGGCGCTTTTGGCGCATGAAGATTCGGTTCCGCTGGCCGGTGGTCAAAGTCTGATGCCGATGATGAATTTCCGGATTGCCGGGCCAGAGGTCTTGGTCGATCTGAATGCCGTCGCAGGATTGTCTGGCGTTTCTGTTGACGAGGGCTGGGTGACGATTGGAGCGATGACGCGCTATTCATCGTTGGAAACCGATCCTGAAGTGATGCGCCATGTTCCTCTGCTCGGTCGCGTCCTGCCGCACATTGCTCATCCTGCGATCCGCAATCGTGGCACCATCGGCGGCAGTTGCGCTTTGGCGGATCCGGCGGCTGAACTGCCAGCGGTTCTATTGGCGCTTGGGGGCGCGGTGACGGTGCAAAGTGCCAAAGGCACGCGGCGCATCGCGGCGGATGACTTTTTTCTGGGGCTTTATGAGACTGCGCGGGACGAGCATGAGTTGATCACGGGTGTCCATTTTCCCTGTTCACCTGCCCATCAGAAAACCGGGTTTTACGAGATCACCCGGCGGCACGGAGACTATGCCATAGCGGGCTGTGTGGTGTCGGCTTCGAAAAACTTGGGCGCGGTTCGCGTTGCGTTTTTCGGCATTTCGGATCGGCCTTTGCGGGTGGAAGGCATCGAATTGGCTTTGATGGGCGGTGATGGTGGGGCGGGGGCTTTGGATGGGGCGGTTGCGGCTTTGGATGGGGTTCAGATGAGCGGTGATCTTCATGCCGATGAAGCGACCAAGCGGCACCTCGCACGCGTCGCGTTGCGGCGGGCTTGGACAAAGGTGATCGCATGAGCCAAACGGCTGACATCAAGCTGACTGTGAATGGCGAGGCGGTCACGGTTTCAGTTCCCGTCCGCAAGAACCTTGTGGATTTTCTGCGTGAGGATCTGGGTCTGACCGGCAGTCATGTCGGGTGCGAACACGGTGTTTGTGGTGCCTGCACGTTGGAGGTAAACGGCCAAATGGTGCGCGGCTGTTTGATGCTTGCCGTGCAAGCCGATGGCGGTGCGGTGACGACGGTGGAAGGCTTTGCTGACAGCGGGCGTAGTGATGCTTTGCGCGAAGCCTTCGCGGATCGGAACGCGCTTCAATGCGGGTATTGTACGCCCGGCATGATGGCGAGCGCTTTGGAGTATATCGAAGGCGGCGGTGTGGCAGATCGGGTGGCGATCCGTGAACACCTGTCGGGCAACTATTGCCGGTGCACTGGTTATCAGGCCATCGTGTCAGCCATCTGCGATGTGATCGAGCAGGGGGGCAAGGCATGACGGGGCCTCTGACGATCTTTGACAAACCGAACTCTTACATCGGAAAATCCGTACCGCGCCCCGACGCGCGCCGTTTGGCGCAGGGGCGCGGGCGGTTTGTGGATGACAGGCAATTGCCGCGGATGGTGCATGCCGCGTTCCTGCGCTCGCCTTATGCCCATGCGGATATCACGTCGATTGATTTGTCCGATGCCTTGCAGATGCCTGGCGTTCTGGCGGCCTATTCTGGCGCTGATCTGGTGCCGCATGTTGAGCCCTATGTCGGGGTGCTAAGCCATCTGGCGGGCCTCAGGTCCCCGCCGCAGATGCCATTGGCCGTGGACGTGGCGCGGTGGCAAGGCGAACCTGTTGCGATGGTTGTCGCCACCAGTCGCGCATTGGCCGAAGATGCGGTCGAGCGGATCGTCGTGGACTACGCAGAACGGCCCGCCTTGACGGATGCCGAGGCCGCTTTGGCCCCGGATGCGCCGGTGATGCACGCTGAATTTGACAGCAACATCGCTTGGGAACGCAGCGTGGATGTTGGCGACGTCGATATGGCTTTTGCGGGTGATGGGGTGACTGTGGTGGAACGCGAATTCCGCTTTGGGCGTCATACGGGTGTCACATTGGAGGCACGTACAACGCTGGTGGAATTTGATCCGGCTGAGGATCGCCTGACCGTTCACTACTCCGGACAAGCTCCTCATATGATGCAGTTTATTCTGGCCAAGCATTTAGGATTGGCGGAAGAAAACGTGCGGGTCGTCGCCGAAGATGTCGGCGGGTCCTTCGGGATCAAGATCCATACCTACGGCGACGAGATTGCCACTGCCGCGGTGGCCAAGCTGTTGAAACGTCCGGTGAAATTCGTCGCTGACCGGAACGAGAGTTTTCTGACCGACATCCACGCACGTGACCATATCGTGCGGGCCAAGATGGCGGTGACACCCGAGGGTAAGATCACAGCGTTAGAGTTCGACAGCATCTCGGGCATCGGGCCCTATTCGATGTATCCGCGCACCTCGGCCATCGAAATGAACCAGGTTTTGAACCTGACAGGCGCGCCCTACGAGATCGAGAATTACCGCGCGCGGGGGCGCGTGGTGCTCCAGAATAAAAACATGATGTGCCAGTATCGCGCGGTCGGGCATCCGATTGCTATGGCGATTTGTGACGGATTGCTGGAAGACGCTGCGCATCAGATCGGTAACGACCCGGTGGAGCTGCGGCGGCGCAATCTGATGGGGGATGACACGTATCCCCGGGCGTCGACCACCGGCATGAAGTTGGATGATCTTTCGCATCACAAGGCCTTGGTGAAGCTGACCGACGTGATGAACTACGGGCGGTTGCGCGAGGATCAGGCTAACGCGCGGAAGACCGGAGTGCATCGCGGGATCGGCTTTTGTTCGATGGTCGAGGTGACCAATCCCTCGCCGATGTTTTACGGGATCGGGGGTGCTCCGATTGCGTCGCAGGACGGGGCGACGGTGCGGCTGGATGCGGGCGGCAGCCTGCATATCTCAAGCTCGGTCACCGAACAGGGCCAAGGCACGAACACCATTCTGGCGCAGATTGCGGCGGATGTGTTCGGGGTGGATATGGACCGCGTGCGGGTCAAGACGGGCGATACCGATGTCACGCCTTATGGCGGCGGCACTTGGGCGTCGCGTGGGGCCGGGATTGGCGGCGAGGCGATGTTGCAGGCCTCGGTCGCGTTGAAGGAACAAGTGTTGATCGTGGCAGCAGCGATCCTTCAGACTACGCCGGATGGGCTGGACATTCGGGCGGGTCATGTCACCGATACGGATGGCGTGGACCGGATCAGCCTGACCGATCTGGCGCGCACCGTTTATTATCGCGGCAACGAATTGCCACCTGATCTGAACCCCGAACTGATCGCCACACGCCACTACCGCGTCACCGAATTCCCTTTCGTGTTCACCAACGGGGCCATGGCGGCCCATGTGGAGGTGGATGTCGAAACGGGCTTGACCCGTGTGCTGGATTTCTGGGCGGTTGAGGATTGTGGGCGTGTGATCAACCCCTTACTGGTGGATGAGCAATTGCGCGGCGGTGTGGTGCAGGGCATCGGTGGGGCGCTTTATGAAGAGTGTCTCTATTCGGATGACGGCCAGATGCTGAACGCCACCATGGCTGATTATCTGGTGCCCATGGCAGCCGAAATGCCGGATATCCACGTCACACATATCGAAACGCCCACCAAGACCAGTGTCCTTGGGGCGAAGGGGGCGGGCGAAGCTGGAACCGGTGGTGCGCCTTGTGCGGTGCTGAACGCGGTCAACGATGCGCTTAGGCCATTGGGAGCCACGATCTGGCAAATGCCGATGACGCCGGAACGGGTCTTGCGGGCATTGGGCGTGGTGTGAAAGGGGCGGCTGATACCAACCGCCCCTAACAGGCTTTACTCGATCACGTATTCCACGGGCATCGTGTAACCCGTGTCAGCAACCGCTTTCAGATAGGCGTTCAGCACTTCAGTGCCCGGCATGCCGCGTCCGTCGGCGTCCTTGGCTTGCTGGTTCGGGAAGCTGGTCAGGCTGTTGGCCCATGCGGCACGTACGTCGGCAGGCAGTTCCTTGATCTCGGCACCAGCCTCTTTCAGCCCGTTCAGACCCCAGGCCTGACGCCCGTTCAGCTTGGCACCGGCTTGCGCCTCGTATTCGCGGCCAACCTCGCGGATGATGGCTTGCATGTCAGGGGGCAGGCTGTCGAACTTGCGCTTGTTCATGGTCAGCGCATTGACGCCCATGGCCCCGAAGCCAACAAGGGTATAATAGGGCGCTGGCTCGTGGAATTTGAAGCCGAAGTAGGCCGAAGGCAGCATGAGCCATCCGTTATAAACACCTGTTTGCAATGACAGATATCCGTCAGGCAAAGTCGATTGAACCGGAACGGCGCCGGCAAATTCGATCCATGGCAGGTTCGGACCTGCGCCGCCGATTTTGATGCCTTTCAGATCCTCCACGGTGTCCCAAGGTTCGGTCATGCCAAGGTGGTAATTGTCCCAGCCGTGGATGCCCAAATGGACTTGGCCATATTCGCTTTCGAATTGTTCGGTCAGCCAAGGCACCGCGTCATAGGTCGCGCGAACAGCGGCCATGGCATCTTCGGAATCCTGCGGGCCGAAGGGCGTGTAGTAGGGGAAATTGTGCAAGAAAAGCTTGGCGGGCTCGAAGCAGATGCAATAGCCGCCGATGTCCAGAATGCCGTTCTGAACGCTTTCCAGAGTTTCGGCCACGCCCGCGATTGCGCCGCCGTAGCCTTCGACAAACTCCACCGTGTGGCCTGCGGCCTCGGCGCGTTTCTTGACCTCGGGTACAAAGAAATCTGCCATGTCCGAAACATATGCTGCGGGTCCGTTCGGATGGCCCGAACCGATCCGGAATGTGAAGCTGTCGGCGAACGCCGTGCTGGCGGTTATTGCGGCAACGGATGTCACCAATGCTGTTTTTAGTAGTGTCACTTTGATCCTCCCTAAGATGTCGACACGTGGGTCTGTCGCCCAAGTTGTCGCCCTCGCTGCGGTTATTTATCGACCGCTAAATTGCAATTCGGCACGAAAAGGGGGCGATGGTCAAGCACGGGATAGGGACGACTGGCGCTTATTTATCACTTGCTAACTTTCATCTTGACCGGCGAGAACGGTTCGCTACCGTCGCGGGATAAACGCGAATTCGGGCGGGGAGGGCTGGAACGCGGTGATAAAAGTTACGCGCGCAATCCATCTGTTTTCGGCGTTTTGGACGCTGGCTTTGGCATTTTTGATCTTCGGTGATGTTATGGGGCGTTCGTTGTTGTCGCGCCCGATCCCGGGGACGAAAGAGATCATTCAGAATTCCGTCGTGGCGATTACATTCCTGCAACTGCCGCTTGCGATCTACTCGGGTTCGATGTTGCGAACGTCGATTTTCGCGGATGCCGTGCCGTTATTTCTGCGCCGCCTGTTCCGCACGTTTGGCGCACTTTTGGGGTTGGTCCTTTTCATCGGTTTGATCTGGAGCACTTGGCCGTCCTTTGTCGACGCCTACCGGATTGGAGAATACGAGGGCGAAGGCGCATTGCGGGTTCCAACCTGGCCGGTGCGGGGTACGGTTCTGGTGATGTCATTCTTCGGTTTCTGGGCCTATCTGTCGATGATCGTGATGGATTGGCGCGGCCAGTTGATCAGCGATTTGGCAGCACCCGGCACTGTGGAAAACGCGGGGTAGGGCGGGACCATGGGAGGAGATATCGTCCTTTGGATGCTGGGTCTTTTGATCCTGTTGATCCTGTTGGGCACTCACATTGGCGTGGCGTTGGCAGTATGCTCCGGGCTTGGCGTCTGGCTGATGCTGGGCAGTTTTGAAGCGGCGGTTTCGATCCTTGGCAACACGGCCTACGAGGCGGTCAGGAAGGACGTGTTTGCGGTGATACCGTTGTTCGTTCTGATGGGCGATTTCATTTCAAGATCGGGCGCGGCGTCTGACTTATACCGGATTTGCGACCGCTCGCTTAAGCGTATTCCGGGCCGTTTGGCCATTGCCACGATCGCAGGGAACACGGTGTTTGCTGCAGTAACTGGCGTGTCGATTGCGGCCGCTGCCGCCTTTTCGCGGATCGCATACCCCGAGATGAAACGAGTTGGGTACAAACAGACCTTCGCTTTGGGGGCTGTTGCAGGCTCGGCCTGTTTGGGGATGCTGATCCCGCCGTCCGTTCTGCTGATCGTCTGGGCTATTCTGACCGAAATGAGCGTCGGGGCCTTGTTCATTGCGGGCGTCGTGCCGGGGATCATGTTGGCGCTGTTGTTCTCGGGCTATGTGGTCATTGCCGCCACGCTGAAGCCTGAGATTGCACCGGCCTTCACCGAACCGCTTGTTCCGCTAACGCGGAGCGAATTGCGCTCGGAGTTGATCGGCGGCATCGGCATTCTGTTTCTGATCATGTTGGTCATTGGCGGCATCTGGACGGGGCTTTTCACCCCGACCGAAGCCGCTGGCTTTGGCGCAATCGGCGCTTTGCTGATTGGCTTGGCCAAGGGCATGACGATGAAAGACATTGTGGCTGCGATTTATCAGGCGGGCCGCACGACTGCGCCCATCATGTTCTTGCTGATCACGGCACAAATGTATTCACGACTATTGGCTTTGGGTGGGGCCGTCAGCTTTATTCAGGGCCTGTTCCTTGGGGCAGGGTTTGAGCCTTGGATGCTGATCGCCCTGATGATGCTGGTCTGGATCGTTTTGGGGATGCTGATCGACAGCGTGTCGATTATCCTTTTGACGGTGCCAATCTTTGTGCCGATTGCCTTGACTTTGGGTGTTGATCCTTTGGCCTTTGCGATCTTTGGCATTCTAACCATCGAAGCGGGGTTGCTGACGCCGCCCTTTGGTTTGCTGGTCTATACCGTGCGCGGAGCGGTCACAGATCCAACAGCGACACTGGGCAAGATCTTCAAAGGTTCGACCCCGTATTTCCTTTTGATCCTGTTGGCAGCCCTGATCGTCTTGTTCGTGCCCGGACTGGCCAGTTGGTTGCCGAACTACATGCTTTGAAGCCGATCTTGTCGAGCTATCAAGTTTCGTAATGCATCCCACGATCCTTTATTATTTTGGCGAAAACCCTCAGCGCACTAAGTTGAACGCAAACAAGGGAGAGATCTATGGAACTTGGCTTTTTCACCATGCCAATTCACCCGCTGGACAAAGATTGGCGGAAATCCTTGGCCGAGGATCGCGAAGCATTTTTGCTGGCCGACGAATTGGGCTTTGTGGAAGCCTATGTGGGCGAGCATGTCACGGACAAGGCCGAGCAAATCACGTCTTGCACGATGTTCCTGGCCTCGTTGGCCTCGGCCGTGAAGAACATGCGTTTGGGAACGGGAACGGTGAACTTGCCGAACGCGCATCCGGCGAACGTGGCCGCACAGGTTGCGATGCTGGATCACATGCTGGACGGCAAGTTCAACTTCGGGATCTCTCCGGGTGGGTTGGCGTCTGATGCCGAGGTGTTCGATAGCCTTGAAAAGGACCGGCCTGCGATGTTCCTGGAGTGCATCAACACGGTCTTGAAGATTTGGGAAAGCGAAGCCCCTTACAACATCAAAGGTGAGTACTGGAACATCACCACGGAAAAGACCGCGATGACAGACATCGGGCAGGGCATCATGCCAAAGCCCCTGCAACGGCCGCATCCACCGATTGTGGTGACGGCGGTCGCGCCGTTCTCAAAGGGCGTAACCGAAGCGGCGGCGCGGGGCTGGGATCCGATCAGTGCGAACTTCTTGATGCCGCAGTGGGTCGCGTCCCATTGGCCGAAGTATGTCGAAGGGTGTGAACGCGCAGGGCGCGTGGCGGACCCGGCGAACTGGCGTGTGGCCAAGTCGGTCTTTGTGGCGGACGATTTGGACACGGCGCGACGCTATGCGACGGATCCAGACAGCCCTTATGTCTTTTATTACAAGCAGTTGTTTACCAAACTTGTGAAGCACGGGCGGGCCAATCTGTTCAAAGAGCATCGCGATCAACCCGATGAGGAAGTGACGTTGGAAAACGTTCTTGAAAAGCTGATCATCTGGGGCACGCCAGACAAAGTGGCCGATGAATTGCTGGCCTTCCGCGAGGTGACAGGCGACTTTGGCACCTTGCTTTGCGCGGGTAAAGACTGGGCAGACCCGGAATTGGCACGCCGCTCGATGGTGCTGACAGCCGAGAAAGTGAAGCCTGCCGTCAACGCTGCGATTGCCGCAGAAACAAGGGCCGCACAATGAGCGGGCCAGTGACGCTGGCGTCGGGTGTGACGCTGAATACCCAAGTCGATGGCGATGATGGCAAGCCTTGGATTGTGTTGTCGAACTCGCTTGGGGCGAATCTGTCGATGTGGGATCCTCAGATCGAGACTTTGACGGCGCGCTATCGTGTGTTGCGCTATGACACGCGGGGGCACGGCGGCAGCGATACGCCCGAGGGCCCTTACAGCTTGGACGATCTGGTCGGTGATGTGGTTGCTCTGATGGATGCAAAAGCCATCGATACCGCCGCTTTCATGGGCTTGTCCATGGGCGGTATGACCGGGCTTGGCCTTGCCTTGGATCACGGCGACCGGATCAGTCGCGTTGTTTGCGCGGATGGTCGCGCCGACGCACCGCCGCCGTTTCGTGATATGTGGGATGGCCGGATCGCGGCTGTTGAAGACGGCGGGCTGGAGGCCATTGTCGAGGGCACTTTGGCCTCGTGGTTGACGGAAGACTGGCGCGCGGCGAACCCGGAAGCGTTGGACAAGGTACGCACTATGGTGCTGGGCAATGATCCCAAAGGCTATGTGAATTGTTGTCTGGCCTTGAAGCGTTTGGATTATCTGCGCCGTCTAGGAGACGCAACGATCCCGGTTCTGTTCGTCGGTGGCGATCAAGATATGGGGGCGTCACCTGAGGTGATGCGGGCCATGGCAGACGCGACGCCGGGTGGCGTCTATCACACGGTGCCAAATGCCGCCCATGTGGCGAACATCAATGCACCCGAGGCATTCAATGCCGCGGTTTCGGACTTTCTTCAGTCACCCTGAACGCGGGCAAAAAGGGCTAAGTCGCCCTGCCTGCTTTCGCTTATAAAAGCGGTCTCAGAGTCCCAGCGACCATGGTGTATGGACCGCACCCTTTTTGCGTGAGCGCGTCCGGGGCTTCGCAGAACTCTGGGATACCGGGCGCGATATTTTCTTTGGCATGTTCTTAATTGCCATTGAAATAGTGCGTGGCTTGGTTTCTTTGTTGGCATTCTGACCCTGGGTTTTCAACATCCTCGACCGCGATGCCAGCTTGCCCAAAGGCACAGAGTAGATTTGTTCGCGCATCTGAGGCGAAGACCCGGCGTGATCGTGGGAATCCGTGGTCACGTCGCTGTTGGCAACCTCTTTCAATGGTGCGCCCGCTTCCGACGTTGGCACAGGCTCTTTTGCCTCCGCGCTTGCAGTCGGTTCTGTCTGGGCCGCTTGGTCGATCTGATCGGCATATTTGATCAGCATGACTTCACTGGCATCCAATGCGGCCTGAACCAGCACATCGATTTCTTTTTTGATCGTACGGACGATCTGTGCGCCACCTGAATCTTTGAAGGCCGCCTTATCGACACCACCCTCGCGCGATTTTGCCTCTTGTGCACGTCGAGGATCGACGCGAAAGACATCGACAAATTCGTCCGCGATACTCTGCCAGCTGTCCATTTCCATGGTCTCTGACAAAACCAAATAGCTGTGGTCGCGAAGGCGTGACGGAACGCTGTGCCAGACGTCGCTCATTGGGTCCACCAGCTCGGCTCCGGTCCACAAGGCAATATCGGCGGCAGGCATCGTTTTTTCCACATCCGAACAAAGCGCATTGGGATTGGCTTCGGCCGCCACCATGATCGACAGCTTTTTCAGGACGGGCAAATCCACGTAGATGCGCACGCGTGAAGGGTTGTCATCGAACAGACGGCGGAATTCTGAGCCATCAATCCGTTCTTGCGAGCCATCGCGGAATTGCAGGCGGGCATGGGTTGTTTCACTGTGGAAAAACTGAATGCGCGCCCGGGTCAAGGATGGAGAAACCACTGGTTGGCCAATCATGAGATTCAGAAGCGAAATCGCATGCTTAGGGTCCGTGCCAAAGATCGTTAGGCGCAGCGGTTTTTCAAGCCGTCGCAAATACTGCTCCGCTAGAAAGCGATCCGATTTAGATAGCTCTCCGTCTTCAAGCAGTCGCTGCAACCGAAGCGATGTTTTCTGTGCACCCGATTCTTTCGACATAGCCCCACTAGCCACCCGTTGCTTGTTGCGCGGTTATTGCCGCGTCCTGAGAGTCTTCAGAGTTTTTATCTCCCGACATCGCTTCCACATCGTCCAAAACACTGTCGTCTGCCAGACGTGTCGAATGGAAGTCGACCTCGGTGACATTGCCACGACGTTTCGGACGGATCACTGGCTTTTCGTGGCGCACCTTTATGACCGAGAACGAGATGTTGTCCTGATCCGGATCATCCAGGCCTTTAACGGCCTGCAAAAGAGCGTTCGCAATGTCAGCGCTTGGTTTGCGACGGTTGCGCGTGATGATCTTGGTGATCATCTTGTCTTCCAGAAACTGAAGCCCGTCGCTGGACACAACCACGATATCGCCAGCCTTCAATTCAAGTGCCAAGCCACGGTTATCAACGCGGGCAATCTTACCGCCGGCCACGGCCGACGTTAGGCTGTTCCGATCGGGGTGTGTTTTGGCATCTTCAGGCCTGATTGCACCGGCTTCCACCATGGCTGCAATTTGCGGCGCCATCGAATGATCTTCGTTGACCTGCTGCATTTTGCCAGCACGATAATGGTACAGCGGGCTGTCACCAACCGAGCTCCAGTACATTTTGTTGCCTGCCATAACGGTGGCCACAACGGTCGATCCCATGCCGCGTGATTCTGGATTATCGTCCATAGCATCACGAACGCAATCGTTGGCGTTTGTGATCGCGCTAAGCATCAGCTTAGGCAAGCTGCCAGCGTGATCGAAGAACATGTCGCTGTGAAACTTCAGCTCACTGTAGACCTCGGTTACAACCGTCTTACTTGCAACATCACCGGCAGAATGTCCGCCCATGCCGTCTGCAAGGACGACGATTCCACAGTCATCACCGACCGCAAAATCCGAGACCAGAGAATCCTCTTGGTAGTCACGTCCTCCGCGATCAAGGGCGGATGCAACGTCGAAGCGGGGTTCAGGCAATCTCCACATCATCGTCGTCATTCCCTTCCTCGGTTTCGGCATTCTCCCAGTTGAACTCGGTCGAGCACAACGCAACGAAGCGCAGCTGTGTTTCGCCGATTTCAATCTCGTCGCCGTTTGTAAGATCGCTGGTGCTGACAACGGGCTTGCCGTTCAGTCGCACAATGTTCGATTTGCCGCCGTGGCCGACAAGGAAGCTGTGTTCCTTAGGGTCATAAACGATTGCAGCATGGTTTTCGCGCGAGATGGCCATATCACCGAAGTCAAGCTTGATGGCTTGATCTTCGCCACGACCGATTTGCGACATGCCTGACTTGATCAGGAAGCTCTCGCCGAAACCAGGGCCTTTGGTGACCATGACTGCTGCAACAGGATACTGGACGCGTGTCGATTCTGTCGCGGCTTTGTCTTCGCCAAACAAATCCACAACGCGTCCGTCAGAAGTGTCAAAGCCCATAAGGCGCGTTTTGTTACCGCCTGCTGTGCGACGACGCTTGCGCCGGACCGGATCGGGAGCGGCGACGTCAATGGCAATTTCAGCCGGAGCCGATACCGGGCGCGACATGACTACAGGTTGTTCGGGTGGCGACAGGTCGACCGGCTCGTCGAACTTCCTTGGCGCTTTCTTTTTCCGAAAAAAGAACACGATCTCTCTCCTTATAATTCGACTTGCGTCTTAGTTGCCTGCGGCTGCAAGATTGAATGCTTCAACCCAAACCTCACCATCGCGTTTCACGGCGAAACTGAAACTGGTCGTTCCATTGAGCAATTCCCGCTCCAAGATGGTTTTCAACGAATTGGGGGCATCAAGGCTTTCCCAAGTCGAAACGAAGGATACCAGAACGTCACCGACGTTGAGGCTGACGGAGCTTGGTGCATCCACCACCTCGGTTGTCCACGCGCCATTCACTTGACGGGTAGCAAACTTCAGTCCGTTCGGAAGCGTCATTTGCTCTTCAGTTTCGACGCTTAAAGTCCGCTCAAACGCTGCATCGTTCACGCCAGAAATCGTTCCGATGGTCAATTCGACAGAACCAGCATCGGTAGGCGTTGCAAATGCCGCAAGCCGGTCATTAATGTCTTCGTTCGAAGACACGGCGCGACCATTGATCGAAACGATCTGCGTATTCGCGGTTAGCCATTCTGGCGCATCCGCCGCAACTTCAGTAACAACACCCGGCTGCAAGTTCGACAGGGCCACCGGCAGAACCGGCACAAAGTTTATTTCAATCGGATAATTTTCGAGTACGACGGGCGAGCTCTCGGCGGCAGCCGTTGTGTCTGACTGCGGTGCCGGGGCAGTCGCCGAGGCACGTGTTTGTGAAGTTGTCACTGCCGTGCGGTTAGGGCCTGTCGAAACCAACTCTGGCTGAGAGCCTTGCAAGGACATGAAGAACTCGACCCCTTCAGATGTTGAGGCTTGGCTTTCAGGTGCCACCGCGATTTCGTTCGCAGCGTTTGGCTCGGCTGCAGATGCCGTTTCCGGTGCTGCGGGAGCTTGCGTGTCAATGTCCGGCTGAGCCTTTGCCAGCTCGATCAGAGTGGCGTCAGAATCGCGCAGTGGACGCGGCTTAGGAGCATTCACACTTTCCGGCAAAGAGGCCACGACAGGAGCATCAAAGGTGCCGGTTGTGTCGTCTCCCGTTGGAATTGGTGGTTCCGCTATATCGTTTGTCACACCGGTGATCAGAGTATCCGTATCAGACGCGCCTGTCGAAGTCGGCAGCTGATCGATTGATGGTTGTTCTAAGCCAGGCACGCCCGCCGTTCCTGCAGTCTCGACAGGGGGAGTGACAACAGAGTTTTCGGGCGTGCCCGTTGGTTCTGTAGCTGGCGCATTTGAACCCGTCTGGGCGACGACCGCCACTTCAGATTGCTCTGATACGTCGGCAGGTGTTTCTGAGCCCGACGAAGAAAACACAATGAAGCCGCCAATAGCTGCCGCAACTGCAGTTGTCCCAAGAAGGGCAGGCATCATGGACTTATTGCTATTAGTGACCTCAGATACTGTGCTCGTTTCGATCGTCGCGGCGGGCGCAACTGGCGCTGCGTTTGTCATGTGCGCGATCCACTCTTCCGCGTTTTGCATACGCTCGCGGGGCAGGATCGCGATGGCTTTGTCCAGGGCCGTTACGAAATTCTTCGAATAGGCATCCGTCTTTTCGCCAAGGCTGACATAGGGATCATCGTCACCTGCTGCACACGCGGACAAACGCCACTGGCTGTCCGGGGGCAGTTCGCCCGTAATGAGGTGGTAGAAGCTGGCGGCCAGCGAGTAGAGATCGCAAGAAGGCGTTTGATCGCTTCCAGCAATGTAAAATTCTTGAGGCGAATAGCCATCTTTGACCACGCGCAATGCCGACAGCATCCGAGTGGCTTTTTCGTTCGTGCTTTCGCGAGCGGCACCAAAGTCGATCAGGATCGGCTCGCCGTCTGCGTCGATCAAAATGTTGTCTGGCGAAATATCACGGTGCAAAATACCCATGTCGTGGATATGCTTGATCGCGTCCAAAATCTTGGTCAGATAGCTTTCAACCAGATCCGGCGTCAGGCTTTCCGGATTCTCTTGCAAGATCTCCAGAAGGTCACGGCCCTCGACGAAATCCATCGCCATATATGCGGTGTTGTTCTCTTCGAACACCTGATGCACGCCAACGATGTTGGGGTGGTTGGCTTTCGCAAGGCTCATCGCTTCTTGTGAAAACAGACGAACAATAGACTTCAGTTCGTTCTGATGTGCACGCGACCGCGGTGTAACCGAGTGATTCTGCCGACGACAAAAGCTGCCGGGGAAACACTCTTTAATGACAACCTGACGATTCAGACTGTCCTTTGCTAGATATGTAATGCCAAAACCACCGGCCGCGAGGAATCCCTCGATCGTATACTGACCGTGCATCAGTTTTGTACCAGGTTTAAGCTCGTCGACGAAATCTTCGTCTTCAACGTCCAAAGCTGTATTTTCCAGGCTCATTGCCCCGACCTCGCATGAGTTCTACTCTTATTCGGACTACAATTGATGGAAAAATCGGTCGCTTTTAAGGTTAAGCCTTGTTGAACAGAGGATAAATGTAAGGCGATTGGACGCAATGCTGCCACAATTGGTACACATTCTGGAATAGATCACGTGTAGCAAGGGGCTATTGTTTACAATATTTGCGGGGTCGGGCGACGTTGGTTTCGTGAATTGCGCGTTTAAGTGGCGACGGTTGCAATAAGAGTAGTGCGACCGGTTTCATTAAATCTTCTCGCTTTAAATCGGATCGACTTCGGGGGCGAAAGGATCTGACCCACTTTCTTTCGATTTGTTTGCCTCTGCCATCGAAACCTGACAATCCAGCATCGAGGCCACCGCTTCGTCCGTACCGGCCAAAGCCAAGTTCGCGATCTCGGAGCCGCCGTGTGAAATACGGACGGACTCTTTCTCGGTAAACTCTTTCATAAAGTGCGAAGCCTGTTGGTCTTCGATTGGGACCGAAAGCACAAGGCTGGGCAAAATATCGTTCCAGCGATGGCCCTTAGCCGTACCAGACCAAGCCTCAAGATCTCCGAAGGCGACCTCTAGATCATAGTCCTCACCATTCTTTAACGAGTCCCATTGGACACTCGCGACAATGAACTGAACATTCTTTTTTGTAGAATTGAATTGGAAGCGAAGGAACAGATCGTCTTCGAAACCAGAGATGATGAAACAGGAGTCATCGATCGTACGATCGATCGCAACGCTCCAGCCGTGGATGTCATCCTTCCAGGTTATGGTATCCTGAGCGGAAGCCGTACCAACTGAAACAAGGGTCAAAAGCGCCCCACACGCAAGCTTCAACATATTCACACCTTTTAACCGACATCCGTGTGATAACACAATTTCAACACAATGCGCCCCATGTTGCTATCAACAGTGTGTTTCTCAATGTTCTCAGGTATTTGGTAACTGTTAGGTTTTTCAGGCGAGGGGGCGACAAGTCTGGCAAAATACGGACTTCGGATGATTAGACTAACTATCTGAAATTAAATAATAATGCTCCAAAGAGTCGCAAGTGTTATGCTGGCTTTGCCCTGGCGCTCACTTTCTCTAAGTTACTGCTTTGAAAAGAAAATTTCGGGTGTTTCACGATTGGCTCCAATTTCACACAATTACCCCATTTTAATGCCACTTTTAATAAGCATAAAAATAAAAAATTAGGCCGCGACGGCGGTTTGCAGAGTGGTTGATTAAGATGAGTTCGAACCTAACAACACAAGATCATGAAGTCGACGACGCGGAGTTCCGGGACGAACTTAAGCCGGGCGCAGAGTTGCTGCGCGGCCAGTATGTCATTGAGCAGTTCTTGAATAACGGTGGTTTTGGCATCACCTACTTGGCGAAAGACAGCCTTGATCGTTTGGTCGTGATCAAAGAGTGCTTTCCGGAATCTATTTGCCGACGCAACAACTCGACTGTGTGCGTGCGCTCTCGCAATCAGGCCGAGGCCTTCCGCACGATTGTGGATCTGTTCATTTCAGAAGCGCGCAACCTTGCACGGCTTTCGCACCCAAACATCGTCGGTATCCATCAGGTCTTCGAAGACAATGACACGGCCTATTTGGCCATGGACTTTGTCGAAGGTCTTGATCTTTTGGAGATCGTTGAAAGCTCGAATGCGTTTAATCCATCTGCGCTAGAAGCGATCACGCTGAAGTTGCTGGATGCCATCGAATTCATCCATCACGAAGGTATCCTTCACCGTGACATCGCGCCGGACAACATTCTTCTAAGCAGCGACAACGAACCGGTGCTGATTGATTTTGGCGCCGCGCGTGAAACGGTTGAGGGCGCAACGGAACATCTTTCTTCGATGCGAACCGTGAAAGACGGCTATTCCCCGCAGGAATTCTATGCCGCCGGTTCCCAGCAGTATCCGTCCAGTGATCTCTATTCGCTGGCAGCATCGCTTTACCACGTGATGACCAAAGAACTTCCGGTCAGTGCGCAAGAACGTTTGACGGCGATCGCAAGCGGTGACAAAGACCCCTATGTTTCGATCAAGGGCTTGGTGACCGGGTATTCCGCATCATTCCTGAACGCTATTGATCAGGCATTGGATGTTTTTCCAAAGAACCGGATTCAAAGCGCTGCCGAATGGCGCGCGATGCTGACCCAAGGCGACGCGACAGGGGTGACCCGTGGCACGGCGTCGCGGCCAATATTGGCTGTGAACAACGGCGCAGTCGTGGAACAATTCGAAAAAACCGAGCTGAAAGAAACGCCGGGCGCGCGCAGCAAGACTGACAATAAGAGCCGCCCGCATAAAATGCGGCCGCGGTCTGACGCCCGTTCGAAGATTCATCAAAGCGTGTTCGCAGAAGATGATGTGCCGGTTGGAATGTCGCCGGATGTCGTCAAGACTTCGGTCAATCTTTCGTCTGGAAAAAGCTTGTCCCTTGGCGTGGCGACAGCAGCGTTGCTGGTGCTTGTCATTGGCGGTGTCGCAATGACGACAAGTGGCAAGGTCTCTGATGAAGCCGCTGAGCAAACACAAGTCGCGTCTTCTTCGGTGGCGACGAACAATGATACAGACACTGCGCCGGAACAGTCCGGATTGTTCTTGACAGAAATGCCCGATGGCACCGCTATTGCGTCGGTCGAGCAAACGCAAGAAGCACCTGTGATAGAGGCTGGTTCGGTGATGCGTGGCGTAGGTGTCGAGTTTGCTGTTGCCGCCGACCCTGCCGATCCAACACTTGTCGCTTCGGTGAAGGGGACGCTTGCCGAGGTTCTTAGCCCTGGAGATCGTCTTGTTTCGGTAAATGGATCTCGGATTTCTTCATTTGAGGATGTTCATAGCATCGTAAGTTCGGACGGCGGCCTGGCGATGGGTGACGTGGTGACCTTGGCGCTGAGCATTGAAAACGCGGCAACGGGCGAGACAACGGTTCAGTCGATCGATCTTCCGGCTTCGCAAGAAACGATTTTGTCGAACGGCGCACGGTTCCAAACCTTCAAAGACGGCGACGTTTGGGCAACGGTCGTGACAGTTGGCACCGGCAAAGAGGTATCAGATTTACATTCGGGTGATCAGATCATCGCTTTGATGCCGAATAACGAGTTGATAAACGCTCCAGAGTCGCTTCCGGAAATTTTCACGCGCGAACTTGCGGCTGGCACAGACCAGTACAATTTTGCTGTCAATCGCGGTGGCGAGATGTGGTTCACGACGATGCAATATGACGGCGTAAGCCAAAACTGATCTGCAAGTCTGAACATCGGCTGGCGGGTCAAGTCAGTTTAAAGAATGGGGCGCACTTGGATAGGTGTGGCCTTTATTTTTGGCGTGCACTTGCACAGAAATGCGTTTTCAGGGCCAAAAACCACCGTATGTGGCAGGTCATCTTCGGCATCATTGTGCGTCCAAGCCCATCATTCCCTTGTGCGGTGCAACGCAAATCGCGTGGCAGGCCAAGATTGTTTCCAGTCTCAAAGATAAGGCAGACTGGCGAAAAATTCGAGATTCCAAGGCGAAATTTCAAGCTGTGTGGCGATCAAGCGTTCAGTATAAATATATATAAATCAATAAATTAGATGAAATTCTGCCATTGAAGTGCTCGATGAGTAAAAAAATGCCAAAATTTGCCTAAAAACCCAGTTTTGAACACAATTTCCGCCAATTCTCAGGCTTTGTTTCCACCAGAAGATTATTTTGGGATGGACCTGTGGAAACCTCTTTTCCACATGGACGTAGTTGGTGGGATTTTTCTCGGTGATGTGTCTAAGGGTCCTAGAACACTAGGAGTAAAACTCGTGGGAAGCAGACTCGTAAGTCATATGAAAACGACTGCGGCAGGTGTTGCACTAGCGTCGGGGCTTATTTTCTCGACCGCAGCTGTTGCCGAAGAAGTGACGCTGAAATCGTCGGACGGTACGGTGAACCTTGTTGGCGAATTCGTCGAATTCAAGGATGACAACTACGTCATTCGGACGCCACTGGGCGATTTGCGGATCAGCGCAAGCCGCGTACGCTGTGAAGGCGCAGCCTGTCCTCAGCTAGAAACAGTAACTGCTGATGTGGCAATCGCCGGTTCGGACGCCATTGGTCTTGGCATGATGCCACTTCTGATGACAGGTTTTGCTGCATCCATGGACGCAGATGCTGAACTGACCAACACCGCCGAAGGCCAGACCCTGGCAAAACTCATTGGTGACGGCGGTTTCGGTGACGAAATCGGATCCTACCTGGTGTCGGCCACCAACGACAGTGATGCTTTTAAAGCGCTGTTGGATGGCTATGCGAAGGTTGGCATGTCGTCGCGTAGGATTACCAAAGAAGAAGCGCGCGAACTGCGTGCGGCTGGTGCCGGCAACATGGTAAGCCCCGATCAAGAGCGCATCGTCGCTGTTGATAGCATGGTTATCGTGACGCACCCATCGAACAGCATTGAAGAATTGTCGGTTGAGCAGTTGCGCGCCGTCTTCGCAGGCGAAATCAGAAACTGGAAAGAGCTTGGCGGCGAAGATCACGAAATCAACGTGATTGCACGCGAAAGAGACTCTGCCAGCTATGACTTCTTCATGGATTACATCTTTGGTGACGAAAAGCCGAACTTTCTGCCGCAAGGCATCGCAAGTGACGATCAGCAAATGTCGAACACTGTTTTCCAGGATCGCTACGCCATCGGTTATGTTGGTTACGCGTTCCAGCGTGGCGCTAAGCCGGTCACTTTGGTGAACGAATGCGGTATTGCAGCACGTCCGGATGCCTTCTCGGCCAAGACCGAGGAATACGCTCTTAACCGTCGTATGTACCTTTATAACCGTTCGGACAACCTGGATGAGCAAAGCCAAGCTTTCCTTGATTTCGCGATCTCGAAAGAGGCCGACGGCGTTATTGGTAAGTCGGGCTTTATCGATCTTGGCATTGTTCGCCGGGCACAAGACTTGACGGATAGCCGCGCGAAAGCACTGGTTGCCGAAGCCCAAGCTTATGACGCGGGCTTCGAAGCCAACGTGGTGAACGAAATGTTGGATGAGATGGGTGAATACGATCGTCTGTCGACGACGTTCCGTTTCCGCACCGGTTCGTCCAAGATCGACGAACGCGGCAAGCTGGATATGCAGCGCTTGATCGAGTTCCTTGAGCGTGCGGACGACAGCACGAAAGTGACTTTCGTGGGCTTTACCGACAGTGTCGGCGCTTTCGAAGCCAACCGGAACCTTTCGGTCGGACGCGCCAATACCGTGTTGGATGAAGTCCGCGCGGCTGCCCAAGGTCGTCTTGACCATGTCGAAATGGGCGCCATGGGCTTTGGCGAAGTCGCGCCTTCGGCCTGTAACATCACGGATCGCGGTAAGTCGATCAACCGCCGCGTTGAGGTGTGGATTTCGGAAGATTCCGCAACTTAAAACAAATGCGATGCTTGTTCCCTAGGGCAAGCATCGCAAACACGCACGCTGCCAAGTGCGCTCTTGACCGAAAACAGGAACAAGCTGCGCTCACTTGTCATCACTTAAATGGACAGGAACCAAAGATGAAAACTCATCAACCATTTAGAAAAGTGTTTTTTGTAGCTGCCGCAGTTTTCGCGGGATTTTTGGCCCAAACGACGGCCGCTAACGCAGAGGGGGAACTTGCATTTGATGGGTCAAAAGCCCGGGTCAACCTTGCAAGTAAACTTACAACATTGACGCAGCAAATCGCGTCAGCCAGCTGCCGGTTGCAAACCGGCATCAATGCCGACGAGGCTACGGCCGAACTGGGCACGGCGCGAAACGAATTCAACACGATCATGAATGGCCTTGAAAACGGCAGCATGGCACTTGGAATTCCTTCGCCTGAAAAGCACCGCGTCGTTCTCAAGTCGATCGAGACGGTTCGCAATGCTTGGCAACCACTAGACGAAGCGGCGGTGACTTTGGTCTCGGGCGCAACTGGGAATGTCGATGCCGCGGACACCATTGCAAACGAAAATTTGCAACTGCTTGAAGCCACAAATATTCTCATGTCGGACATTTCGGGCAAATACTCGAACCCGCATGAACTGACCCAAGCGGACGCCATGGCGATGAAGATTGCCGGACGCCAGCCGATGTTGGGGCACCGGATCGCGAAAGATGTTTGTAACATCGTCGCGGGCACAGCTCAAAGTGCGGATAAACTTGAATCTGATCTGGACACCTATTCGGTGTCGCTGCGCGCGTTGCGCGATGGCATGTCGAACGCGGGCATCAATCCTCCACCAAATGACGTTATCGCCGACGAGTTGGAAGCTGTCAGCAGCACCTGGACCGAAACCAAACAGGTGCTGGAAGCCATCAGTGGTGGGATGCAGCCAACAGCCGACAACGTTGAAGTATTGGCGAGTGTGTCCAAAGATCTGACGACTGATATGAACAACGTCGTGACATTGTACATGCTGGCGACACCCGGCCAGGAACAGGTTTATCGCGTTCCTTTGCGGGCCTACGCTGAAGAGCAATTGGGCAAGTGGCTGGAAAACGAAGAGCTGATTGCAGCTGTTCGCGCTCAAAACAAGGCACACGACGGGCTTAGCCAAGCTGAAATCGATCAGTTGGACAAAGACTGGCGCGCACAGCGCAAGACGGACGACAAGCCTTTGATCGACGATCTTCTGAATCAGCCTGTTTCGGCTTGGTTGCGAGATCAGCAAAACGAGACGGCCAACTTTGTCACCGAGGTTTTCGCCATGGACAGCCAAGGTCTGAACGTTGCGCAAAGCGTCGAGACGTCGGACTATTGGCAGGGTGACGAGGCCAAGTGGCAAAACACTTTTGGCAACGGTTCGGGCGATATCCACATTAGCGAAGTGGAATATGACGAAAGTACCGGATCGTACCAATCTCAGGTCTCGATGGCGATCACGGATCCATCGACCGGCGAACTGATTGGCGCCATCACCTTTGGTGTCAACGTACAGTCTTTGCTCTAAGCCTTTGGCGTCTTGCTGGTTGTCTTGAGTTGAAGAGGCGACGGTAGAAACATCAAAAGGACCGCGTCTGGTTTTCCGGATGCGGTCCTTTCGTCATCTCGGCTCGCGTTTTGA
>CAZWDS010000005.1:14351-82023 GCA_964632495.1 uncultured Rhodobacterales bacterium | reverse complement strand
CGTGGACCATTCCGGCGGTCTTGTGATCGAGGTCGATACCGGCAGCCATGACAACTACTGGATCGTGACGCCAGATGACATCGCCCGGAATTGCCAGAGTTGAGTGTGATGCGCGTTTTTCGACATATGTTTGCGGTCTGGCTGATCCTTTTTGCATCAAGCTTTGCGATGGCGCAGGACCGTCCGCGCATTGTTGCCGTGAACTACCCACTGCAGTTTATCGCTGAACGTTTGCTAGGCGATGCGGCAGACGTTGTCTTTCCTGTGCCAAGTGGGGAAGATCCGTCTTTCTGGCGGCCGTCCATTGCAGATATCAGTATGATCCAATCATCTGATCTGATCCTTCTTAACGGCGCAGGCTTTGCGACGTGGATTGATCGGGTGTCGCTGCCGCGCTCCAAGCTGGTCAACACGACTTCTGCAATCGAAGACCAATTCATCATCACTGACAGCGTCGTCCACAGTCACGGTGATGGTGGTGAACACTCTCACGAAGGGCTTGCCTCTTATACCTGGCTTGACCCGTCCTTGGCGATTGCACAGGCCGAGGCCGTTGCAGCGGCGATCACCGCTAGGGGGCTTGCAGGGGCCGATAAGGTAGAGCCCGGGCTTGCAACACTTCGGGCTGAACTTGAAGCACTGGATGCAGAGGCACGAAGCGCGCTGGAAGGCTTGAACGATGTCGCGATCATTGCGACGCACCCGCGCTATCAGTACTTTGCGCGCCGTTACGGCCTTTCGCTAACCTCTTTGGAGTGGGAGGCGGGCGCGATGCCAAGTGACGCACAGATTGCCGAGCTTCAAAAACGTATCGAGGAAACAGGCGCGCGCGTCTTGATCTGGGAGGCAGAGCCGCCCGGTGCTGCATTTGAGGCAACGCTGGATCTTGGACTGGAAAACATCGTTTTCGCTCCACTTGCGCAGGCTGTCGAAGGACGCAATTTTGTCGAAGCCTTCGCCGCCGCGCTTTCCGCGTTGGCCGAGGTCGGGGCCGAGTAGGGGATCAGTTTTCCGACATCGCAATGGTGTTTCAGGGGCCGTCGACAGTCGGGTTTGGCGATGTTTCTGAACTTGTTTCCCCTTCGGAAGCAATAAGAGTTTCACCAAAAGGCGCTTGCGATCTCTCAGGCGTCTACGTTTTCACCTTCGACGCCCATTGCATCGGAATAGCGCTGAGCGGTGATGTCGTTCATACTCTTGCAAGCGGCGTTGAAGTAGGCCGAAGCGCGCTGAAGGCGAAGGGCGTCTTGCTCCATTCTCTGCTCTGCACTGGCCATCATCGTGCGCAGCAGCTCCATTCGGCTACGGACGGAGGTATCTGCCCATAAAATCCGGTTGTTATCTTGGTCTTTCAAAGCACGTATCCTTGACTACCCTCGCGGGGACACTACGCATTTTTGAAACCGTTATCTTGGGGGAAAAACAGAAATTTTTCCCCTCTAAAAGGCGCTTAGTAAATGTTCTTGGTCGGGATCGTCACCGAGAAGATTGTTCCGCCTTTCGGGTTCTTATTGAAATCGATCGACCAACCCAGGCGGTCGCAGATCGATTTGCAGACCGCAAGACCAATGCCGGTCCCGGAAAACTTGGACTGAGAATGCAGGCGTACGAAAGGGGAGAATACTTTTTCCGCTTTTGGCCCGGAGATTCCTATGCCGTTGTCACAGACATCGATAACCGTGGCCCCGTTGTCGCGTCTGGTCTTGACGACAACTTCAGGAGAAACCGACGGATCGGTGTATTTTATCGCATTAGTGACGAGGTTCTGGAACAGCAACTCGACGGCGGCAGGATCGCCATCAATGTCTGGCATCTTGTTGATCCGAAGCTTGCCGCCGCGTTCTTTCAACTGGTCTTTCAGGTCTTTCTTGATATCAGAGAAAATGTCTTTGAGACTCAGTTGCTCGATGTTCATCTCGGCATTTGACGCCGTGGTGTATGCAAGGATGTCTTTGACAAGTGTGTTGATTTTTGATGCCGACCCTCTGATCGTATCCATGTAATACGAGGCGTCGCCTGACACGAAGTCCTTGTATTCTGCGTTCATCATGTCCGAAAACTGAAGTATCTTTCGCACTGGTTCTTGAAGGTCGTGGGACGCGACATACGCGAAGGTGCTCAACTGATCGTTGGCGAAACGAAGCTCTTGGCTGCGTGTTGCGATCTCTTTGATGTAGTCGTCCCGATCCATCAATTGACCGACATACTGCGCCAAGGTTTTCGCAAAAATGTTATCCGCTTCGCCGAAAGGTTCGGACCGTGGTGATTTCGATGAAAAAGAAACTATTCCCACGGTGCCATCAACCGTTTCGAATTTGCACGCTATGTATGCCTCTATCGCGGTATCAGAGCCTGCTGTCTTCCGGAACCGAGTAAGGCTCGCAATGTTGCTGGCCCCAATGTCATGGCACGCGCCAACATCATCGACCTTGGGAACAGCGCTCCACAAAATCGAATTGCTTGGAACCACTTTTTTCTGACCATTTGGTCTGGTGCCGACGCCTGTCACAATGTGTGCATCCTTGCCAACGATGCGCAAAGCCATTGCACGATCCATGCGGAAGTACTCGCGCCCGATCTCAAGAATGCGGTCGATGACTTTTTGCTCTTCACCCGCTTTGCTTTCAAAGGCACGGATCAGGCTTTCTAGTCCGTGGCGATAGTAGTAGTCCTGCGACACGTTTCGACCGGTCGCCTGATGGACGTCGATGCTGCCCTGTTCGTTGTACACCGGACGGACTGTTCCCGAAACATAGGTATCCGCGATGCTTCCTTCAGAAACCAATTTCACATTCTCGAAGTCAGAGTCATGCAGTTCTTTTTCCAGCTTCGTAAAGATCGATAGTTTCCGCCCCGCAGCGCCCAGATTTCGGATGCTGGTGCCAACAAGATCTTCAGGGTCCTTGCCGAACAAACTGGCGAAAACATCGTTGCAGTATTCAATCACATGACTCTTGGCGTCCCAACGAACAACGAAATCGGTCAAATCATGCACGACCGCAGCAAACCGCGCGTCGGTGCGCGCCCGCTCAAGCTGGCTTTCTCTCAGTTCAGAGATGTCGACTGAAATCAGCAGAACGCCGGGCTTTGTCTTCACTTTGCTTGCATACTGAAGGACCCTTAGAACGAAAGTTCGATCGCCGGCCGTAACTTCGCGTTCGAACACTTGGCCCGTATCGCGGACCGTTTCGATTTCCTTCATCAAATCGGGTGAATCGAAACGGTAGGTCAGGTGTTGGAATGGTCTGCCGACATCGCTTGGCAGAATGTTGAACATACTTGTCGCCGCATCCGTAAACCGCCGGATGTGCAGTTCTGGATCAAGGAACACAATCCCAAAGCTGGTGGAATGCAGAAGCTGGTTTAAGTCTTCAGTCGTCTCCATCAACTCGTGGATTTTAGTTTCATGCTCGGTACTGACGGTATGAAGTTCTTCATTGACCGAATGGAGTTCTTCGTTCGTAGACTGAAGCTCTTCGTTCGAGGCCATCAGCTCTTCGTTGGTCGCCTGAAGTTCTTCGTTGCTGGTTTCCAGCTCTTCGATGGTGTTCTGCAGGTTCTCTTCCGTCGCGGCCAATTCGGATTCAAGCTCGCGCACCTGTTCAAGCAACATTTCCTTCGCTTCGGATTTGTCCAGCTTCGGAATCTTATCAACATCGATTTCTTGTCTGGTCTTCGTCAGCGTGGAGATCACCAATAAGACGATGTCTTCGGGCGAATTCTTCGTTCTGACCATTCGCATGTCCACGAACAGGGACGTGCGGGTAGAATCTGGTCCCGGTACCATGATCGAACGTTCAAAAGCCCGTGTCGAACCGCTGCGCAGCCTTTGCATTCCGGTCGCAATGATCAGCTTGAGTTCCGGATCAACAAAATCAAAGATCTTGTCGGAAAACGTTCCGGTGCCAACGTTCATCAATTTGCCAGCGTCACCGAAGACATGCAGGACCGTGCCGTCATTTGCCAACAGGAAGCCCGGCGGAGCATGATGCTCCAACATCAACTCCAAGGCTTCGCGTTGCAGTTGTTTTTGGTCAAGATCGATGTATTGAGAGGACACTTCGTTCGACGGTAGATTACGTTCGGTTCTGGCCGGAATCGCGCCTCGCGCGGGAAGAAGTGTGGTTGAGTCGATCAGACGGACATTGCGCTTTTTCTGATAGATGCGCCAACGCGACGAAATGGTTGCGTATTCATGAGCAAGCTGTCCCGTTGTCTCGCTGGGGCCCAGAAATAAGTATCCTTTCATCGACAAAGCGAAGTGAAACAGCGCCATCGTCTTTTTCTGGGCGACGTCATTCAGATAGATCAGAACATTGCGACAACTGACGAGGTCCATCCTTGTAAACGGAGGGTCCCGAAGAAGGTTATGGGCACTGAACATGACAGTCCGCCGGATAGCTTGGCTGATCTGATAGTCATGGCCGACCTTTTCAAAGTATCGCTCTTTTTGGCTTCTACTCAGCTTTATCAAGCTGTTTTTCGAGAAAATACCGCGTGTTGCAGCGTCTAGTGACCTGTGGTGGATATCTGTGGCAAGGATTTTCAGGTTGAGGTCGATCTTCTTTTTGCGGGCGTGTTCTGCGATGAGGATTGCCAGCGAATACGCTTCTTCGCCGCTGGCGCAACCGGGCACCCAGACACGTAAGGGGCTTGATGGGGACATGCGCTCGATAAGCTTGGGAAGCACCTCAGTATCAAGTTCTTCGAACGCGGCATCATCTCGGAAAAACTCGGTCACCTCGATCAACAGATCGCCGTACAACAGCTCGACTTCGTCGGCTTCTTCTTTCAGGATCTTGCAGTAGTCCTTCAACGTGAGGCCACGCATGCTGGCCCTTCGATTGATGCGACGCTCGATTGTCGGGCGTTTGTAATAGTTGAAATCGGTCCCAAACCGGTCGCGCAGGATTGTGTTTATTTCATCAATGTCCCCATGGGACACTTCTTCGGGGCCGGTTGAAAACGACTGTCCTTTTGCGATCTGAGTGACCGTATTCGCCAAATTCTGCGGGGTCCCGACTGCGGTTGCAAGACCCGCACGGATCACGGAAGTGGGCATCCCATCGAATTTCGCGCTGTCCGCATCCTGAGCCAGCACAATACCTCCGGCGGACCGGATCGCGCGCGCGCCGACAGTTCCGTCGGTTCCGGTGCCGGATAAAACAACCGCAACGGCCTCGTCTTTTGTTTCTTTCGCAAGTGATGTGAACAAAGTGTCGATCGGCATGTTGATCTGGGTGTTGGCCGCGACCTTTTTCAACCGGAACTTTCCCTTGGAAATGGTCATTTCCGTTCGCGGAGGGTTCAGATAGATCGTATCGCGCTTCAGCGTCATCTTATCTCTGACGCGTTCGATTTTCATAGTGGAATGACGCGCCAGAAGCTCGTCCATCATGCTTTCAAAATCTGGCGAAAGGTGTTGGATGACGACGAAAGACAGCCCGCTGCTGCTTTGCATCGCATCAAAGAATTTTTCGAGGGGTTCAAGTCCACCCGCAGAAGCGCCAATCGCAACGATACGTGCGCGCTCTAACTTCTTAACGTTGATCGCACTCAATTGCCCAGTCCAGCTTTGAAGCGACCCCTCGCTATAAGTGAGGCTAGTTTGAGAAATGCGCAAGAATTATTTCAGTTCCGGGCCAAACAAAGTTACGGCGCGCCCTAGCACACCAAAATCTCGCCAATCCTTTTGGCGACTTGGTCAAGATGTGACATGGAGGTTGGCTTGATCAAAATGTCTAGCGCGCCAAGTTCTTTGCAAGTCTTGACGTGTTTCGGCTGTGCCGAAGTTGTGTACATGATCACGTCGACGTCGCTAAGCTCTGGGTCGTTCTTGATCGTTTCCAGAACTTCTACGCCGTTTTGTATGGGCATATTTATGTCCAGTACAATCAACTCAGGCGGGGTTTCATGGTCAAGCGCAAAGAACGCCTCGCCACTTTCGACATGACTGATGTACGCCGGAATACGCGCCCGTTCGAAGGCCTTCTTTAGAATGAAAGCGTCGTCGGGATCATCATCGACAAAAATTATGTGATACGGTTTTCCCACGGGTTTTCCACGTTTGGGACGATGTAAACTGTCGCCGTTCCGATAAAATCTAGAATTGACTGTCGCTGCTCAATATCACTCTACAGCTGTAGCGTTACTTTGGTTTAGTCAATGTGTATACACGAGAATTACAACTGACGGCGAAATTTTTGGCAAGGAGAGCAAGAGTGCAAAAGCGGAAACTCGCCACCACTTCAGTCCGGGCCACGATAGAGGCGCCTAAAGGCGAGACCATTTTTCTGACCGGGTTTCCCGGCCTGGACATCTGGCGCGACGGATCATCATTCATGAATCCCGATACGTTGGAACACACCCTTGGGGTTCTGGAAGAACACAATACGGCCGTGCTCTATGTCTTTACAGAGCCTCATGAACTGCCTGAGAACGCGGAAGAGTTTCTAAAAGACGGTGCAAAGCAGTTCGATTTGGAGGTTGAATTTCTGCCGACTGAAGACTGCGGCGTGCCGGATGCGCCGATAGAACGGCAATGGAGCTTGGGAAAAGCCAAACGTCTTGGCCTTTTTGCAGAAAAGAAACGGATTTCGACTGTTTGTCACTATGGAGCGGGGCGTAGCGGAATGTTTGCTGCATCGGCTCTTGTCGAACAGGGATACACTGGCCAGGACGCAGTGAAGATCGTCAAAACGGCCCTTTCCAATGCGATTTCGACACCCAGTCAGCAAGCCTGGGCTAGAAACCAATGACGCAAAGGTCAAACTGGGCGTAAAAAGTTCGCCTGCTTAAAAAAACGGCTTGCTTCACTGTGTTTCAGCGTTAAACGCAAAACTGGCGTTTGGTTTTCAGATACAGTTTGTGTCTTTTTGGCGTTTTGTTGCCTTCTGGGCGCCATTAATTTGTCATGTGCTTGGTGCATGGCCAAAACAGTAGTTTTTGAAATGCCTAAGGTTCGACTACCATGAAGGCCAGACTGCCGATTGAAGAGATTACAACCACCGTCCGCTGGCGCATTGTCATGCATTCGGGGGGCGATGAACTTGTCTTGAGAGAAGGCAAGATCGCAGACGAATTCGGAATATCGCGAACGCCGGTTCGTCAAGTGCTTCAGGCGTTAGCCTCGGAATGGATGATCGAGGTACGGTCTGGCGTTGGAAGTATTTCATCCAAGCTCAACACCGAGGATCGGCTGCGCGACTACATGGCGTTTTCGGCAACGCTGGTGGCATGTGCTGCGTGTTCGGTCGGCACGTCGATTGGTGGAGCAGGCCTTGAGTTGAAAAAGATCAAGATGCAGCTCGAACACGGACCAGATGGTACCAACGAGACATTTTTTGAGTGTGCTGAGCAATTCGTGTCGACTATCGCAAAGCTGGTGGCCGATCCGATTTTGAGAAGTACGCTTATTGCGGGGTACTGGCGTTTCATGCGTTGGCGCATGCGCGAAAACCGAGGCCAGGTGAGCAAAAGCAGCGACGATCTTTCAAAAATTCTGGACGATGCAATTGTTGCGGCTGAAACGAATGATGGCGAACGTATCCTGAAGATCGTCGCCATCGGTGTGGACAAGCTGGCCCGATAATTTAATCCGCTAACTTAGTAGTATTTTGCGAACGCGGATCGGGCGGGGGGGCATAGACCCGCGTTCGCGAAAGGTGCTACTGAACAATGCTGAGGGACGGGGCATTGTCCTTGTGGATCGTCTCGGCGCAGTCCTCCAAAACATGCGATAGATATCCGTCTTCGATCTTGTGGCCAAAGGCCAGCACCTTTGAAACGAAGCGAAGCGTTGCAACCACTTCGTTTACATCGTCAGGCTCCTTTGTCAGGACGCGCGCCTCGATTTCGCGCATCTTTGTTTTCACTTTGGCTTGGCATCCATCGAGGAACCGCAATTCATGTCGCAAGTTTTGCAACGAAGGCTCTTTCGTCATCTTTGCCCGGTTGTTCAGCTTTCGAAGAGCTTCACGAAGGGCCAGACGGGCGCGTACAGCTGGCAAGTCGGCCTTGCCGTTTGACAGAATTTTCGTCTGGCGCGGGGAAGCGTTTGCATTGTCAGAACTGTCGATCCCGCTGACCTGCTGCTTGAACTGACGAATTTTTTCCATCCACTCGGCCTGAGCCGCAGCCAATGCCTGATACTCGTGCAAAAGGTAATTGTGGCGCTTAATGTCCTTTGCCCAGTCCGTTTTGGACGGTTTTGACACATTTTCTTGCTCGAGAACCTGAGAAGAAGCGCTTTCATCGCGCATTTCTTGTTGGCGGTTGGCAACGTTTATCATGTTTGTCTCCTAATCGGCTTCAATCGGCTTTCTTGCCTGTCACTAGATTTGATGGATCAACAGTTGCCGAAAAACTTGGACAGCATTAGGTTCAAATTGTGGCAGAATTTGTCACACTCTAATTTTCTTGGCATGCTACTTTTGATCTGAAGCGGGGATGCTGAAAAAACCATTTAAAAACAAATGCTTGATTGGATATTCGCTGTCAATATTTTTCTACGATTCTCGTTGTTTTCCGTCGCTTTTCGCTTGTTTTAGCGTCAAATCTACCGATGATCGTCTATCAAACCGAAAAACTGGGCCGAACGCGAAGCCCAGTTAAGATATTGATTATAAACAATATTGTGATTTTCGCTGAAATGCGGGCGTACACGTGTATTCTTGTGTACTTTGGTTCATTCAGTTTCATGCTTAGGCTTCTGCGCGTAACTTTTTGGCGCAAAGAATGGGCGATCAGCATCGAGAGCCGCTTTTGAGGCCCATATTAAATGCTGCAAATGGCTGGTGGTTCTTTACTTGGGGCTTGTGAGATCCCGTCAGGTACGATTAACCCGTCGGAGGGTCACGAAAATCGATGCATTTGGAGTTTGGGTTAGGTGGCACGGATAATTGTTGTCGAAGACGACTTGGTGTTGGGTGCTAGCATCCAAATGTCCCTGACAGAGGCGGGACATTTGGTACAGCTCTGCTCAAATGCCTCGGATGGCATCCGTGACTATGAACGTGAGGCTGCCGATATTGTTATCACAGACATATTTATTAGAGAGAACGGCCGTCCGGTGAGCGACGGTGGTATTACTGTCAGCCATCAGGTCAAAATGTTAGCAAAACAAAACAATACGACAGTCGGTGTTATTGCTATCTCTGGCGCGGTGACCCACCTTGGAATGGGCAATATTTTAGAAACTGCAAAACAGGTTGGTGCCGATCTTGTTCTGGCAAAACCGTTTGCGCCTTACGAGCTATTAGAGGCGGTTGACCGCCTGACATAGCACGTGGCCAAGGCCTTTTCGTGGTTTTGACAAGTAGTCGTCGTTGGAAATTTAAGGGTTCGCGCTAGACTGCTTTGGAATAGGGGGGCGTGCTATCGAGACGCGTGATACAGTGGCTCGCTTTTTCAAGCAGACACGTAACCGACCAAAGTACAGTCTTTGGGCGGCGCTGCTGTTTTGGGCTGTATCTGTCGTTCCGATAGGCGCGCAGGATGCGCAAGAACCTTTGATCGTTCCATTTACGTCGATCCCTCCGTTCATGGAGCAGGGCGTCAATGGGGAACGCGCCGGTTTCATTGTTGAACTGTCGGAAATGATAGGCGCTGAAATTGGTCTTCCGATCGACTATTTGGATGTTGGCAATTCGCAGCAGTTTGTCGCCGCTCAAGTTGCCGGTCAGACGCATATGATTGCAGGCATTTTAAAGCTGCCGCCACTGGTTTCGACAAACGTCTTTTCGGATTTTGTGGTAAGCGAAGCTCTTAGACCCGCTGTCTTGGTCGACAACCTTGCCGAGTTAGAAGCTGTTGGGCTTGCGGGGCGTCGTATTGGCATTGTGCCGCCAGCTGCAGGTTCAGATCACCCCATTCTTGAGCAAAATACACGCGTAGATTTTGGGACACCTCAAGCCGCTATCATGAGCCTTTTGTCTAAGGACATCGATGCCGTCCTTTTGCCCCCGGCAGTTGTCTATGGACTTGCCAGAGACGCTGGTGTCGATGGGCGCATTGCCTTTATGCAAGGGCTTTTGCAGGAGTCGGCGCGGCACGTTGCACTGCATGACAGCCGCGCAGAGCTTCTTGGCCCGATCAACGACGCTATCGCGACGTTAGAACAGGACGGGCGTTTGGAAGAGCTACGCCAACGCTACAATTTGATCGTCCCGGCGCCCCCGCCCGATGTGCTGAAAGTAGGGATCGCGCTGATCCCACCACTCGCGATGATCGATGAAGATGGCGCGTATTCTGGTTTCAACGTCGAAGCTATGGCTGACCTGGCAGAGCGGGCAGGATTGGAAATCGCATTCACAGAGTTGCCCGTGTCAGAGTGGCTTAAGGGGCCTGCGGCTTCTGGTGTGGATATAAGCGCGATGCTTGTAGAGACATCCGAGCGTCTGTCGCTTATGGATTTCTCTTATCCTGTTGTCGAACGGAATATGGCCGTCGTCGTGGACGCGCGGAGTCAGTTGGATATCAATTCGATTGACGACCTGGCGGGTCTTAAGGTGGGTGTCATCGCTGGGTCCATTTTCGAAAGGCGCGCCGCTTCTGTCGGAACGTTTGAAGTGATAGGATACGGAACCGAAGATGATTACATCGCTGCTTTGGACGCCAAAGAGCTTGATGCGATTGTCACGGCGGCAAGGATTGCAAGAACAAAGTTTGAGGCTTTGGGACGAAGTGAAGATGTCAGTATCATCTTGCTGCCGGACGAGAAGATAAAAACCGGGGTCGCGCTACGGATTGGTCTGGGAAGCGTGCGTGATCGTTTGAATGCGGTTGTTCCCGGCTACTTGGTGTCTGACGACTACGCTGCAAAGCAACTGAAGTATTTCGGAGCACCTGTTTTCTGGACACCATTTCGCTTGTACGCGTTGGCTGGTTCGATCGCTGCAGCTTTCGCTTTTCTACTTGGCTATCTCTTCTGGCAGCGCAAGCGCCGGATCGAGCTGCTGCAAGAAAACTTGCGGCAACAGAATGAGCATTCCTACAACCTTTCGAAGTTGGTGGCCGAGCTTGAACGCTCGAACCGAGATTTGGATGAATTTGCCTACATCGCCAGCCATGACCTGAAAGAGCCCCTGCGCGGTATCGGGATCAATGCAAATTTTCTTTTGCGTGACGATCTGCCGAGAAAGTCCATGGATCGGGCTGTGCGCATGAAAGAGCTGACCGGGCGTATGGAGCAACTGATTACGGATTTGTTGTTCTTCTCGCGTCTTGGGCGTGCCGACGGGGCTCGAAACTCAGTGAACCCGCACGACGTGATTGGAACCATTCGTTCTGAATTGTCAGAGTGGCTTTCCGAACGTAACGGTGAAATCATAGAAGTTGGGGACATCCCGCCATTGATGGCGGAACGGCTGAAGTTGAAAACGCTTCTGCAGAACCTTGTCATCAATGGTATCAAGTACAACAGTAGTCAAAAGAGGCGTGTCGAGATCGGATTCGTCAAACACGTCGAGACAGGCAGTCAAACGTTGGAAAACGCGATTTTTGTTCGAGACAACGGTATTGGGATCAGCGAAGAACATCACGACAAGGTTTTTCGGATCTTCAGCAGGCTGAACAAACGTGGGGCCTATGATGTCGAGACTGACGCAGATGCCGACGCGGATACGGATACCGGAACCGGGTCTGGGTTGGCGTTCGTGCGGAAGATTGTCGAGCAGCACGGCGGCGCTGTCGACTTCACCTCAGAGCCCGGAAGAGGAACGACATTCTATTTCACACTTCCCCTTGCGAATCCGCTAGGCTTGCAAAGTGGGCGCATCTAAAGGGTGATCAAGTGAATCCGGATACAACAATTTTGATAGTCGAAGACAGCCCCGAAGATTACGAGGTTTGCGTCACGGCGCTTACCGAAGACAATAACATCGCCAACCCTATTGTATGGTGCGAGAGCGGCGATGACGCATTGAATTATTTGCGCAAACTTGGAAAGTACGAAGGAGAGTCCTATGCATTGCCCGGCCTTATCTTGCTGGATCTGAACTTGCCGGGCCTTGATGGTCGAGACGTTTTGGCCATGTTGAAAAGTGACCCTCTGACCAAACGACTTCCGATTGTTGTTATGACAAGTTCCAAGGATCAAATGGATATCGACAGGTGTTATGAAGCGGGGGCCAATAGCTATGTGGTCAAGCCTGTGGACCTTGATGGGTTTTTGGCTGCTATCGCGCGCTTGCGGGACTATTGGTTCAAAATTGTCCTGTTGCCGCGTCCTGAATGATTTCCGTTCTTCTGATAGATGACAGTCCCGAAGAACGGGAACTGATCGCCGATCTTCTAGATGGTGGCGAGACGGATGTCGCGATCACGGCATGTTCTGGTGGCAAAGATGGGGTGCCTCACGCCGCTGCGCAGATCTTTGATTGCGTCTTGCTTGATATGCGTCTTGAGGGGGAAGATGGGCTGGACGTGCTTGCCGAACTAAAAAAGCTTCGTCCCCGTCTTCCAGTGATTGTCCTAACAGGACAAGGGAACGAACAATCGGCGACCGACGCTTTTCTTGCGGGCGCCGCATATTACTTGCCGAAACGTGGACTGACCTTCGAAATATTGTGGACTGCAATTGACCGGGTGATGACACGCACAGCAGTAGAGCAAGAATTGAAGTCCAAGCGTGAGGCGATGGAACGGTCTAATCGTCTGGACGCAGTTGGCCAGCTGGCGGCTGGGATTGCGCATGACTTCAACAATCAGCTTGGCACTCTGCGTTATTGCATCGAGGTTTTGAAACCGGTGTCCGACACAGACAAGTCGAAGCAATCAATCGAAACGGCACTTAGGATCATCGAAGAAAGCAAGAGTCTTGCCGGTCGACTATTGTCGCTGTCAAATCAGGGCCGTCTGATGGCCAGCTCTGTTTCAATGCGTAGCGTCTTGAAAGACCTGAACGCTCTTGCGGCTAACTCTGTTTCTGGCTCAACAGTTCTTGAGTTCAATGAAACCGATGCAGACCTATACGGTTATTGTGACCGGGGGCAATTGGTGAACGTTCTGCTGAACCTCATACTAAATGCCGACGATGCTATAAACGCCAATGGCGGGTTGGGTAAAATCTCAGTTGCGGCAGTGGGCGAAGCCGACAAGCTTCGAATAACTGTCCGCGACAATGGGTGCGGGATGTCTCAAGACGTGCTGTCCAAATGCTGCGATCCTTTTTTCACGACAAAACTAGATCGGAACGGAACCGGACTTGGCTTGACGACTGCTCAGAGCTTTTCAAGCGATAATGATGGGCAGCTCTTGCTGAACTCCTCCGAAGGTGAAGGCACTGAGGTCGTTGTCGTCTTGCCAAAAGGCGAACAGCCGAGTGTTACCACTGGCGAAATCATGGCCAAGCCCAAGCGTTCTGGCGCTATTGCAAAAATATTGTTCGTCGAAGACAATCTGTCTGTCCAAGACATGACAAAAAGCGCGATCGAACGGCAGGGATACACCGTTTTGTTGGCGGATAGTGGCGAAGAGGCTCTCGCCGTGCTTGAGGCGGATCAAGGCATAGGCGTGATAATTACGGACATTGCGATGCCGGGTATGAATGGTTTTGAATTCGCCAGGCAAGCACATCAAAAATACCCGGAAATTCAGATCATCTATTTGACGGGTTATGCCGAGAACGCGTCGCAATTAGGTGAAGCGCTTTGGGGCCCGATTCTACAGAAACCAATCGAGCCTGATGATCTCTATGCGTCAATTGAAGATGCCATGACGAACTATGCTGCGTCGCGCCTGGATCGCTGAATGTTGTGATGACAGGCCACGCGCCCACGAGAGATTGCGCGCTCCACTTATTGAGAACTCAAGTTTATCACTGGTAGAAAAACAATGAGTTTTGCTTTTGCCGCAACAGGGTGTTTAAGCGCGATAGACGCAGGGGGGCGGCCCGTCCGGACCACTGCTTAACGCTGCCTGCGTTGGTGGCCGGGCTGACAAGGGATATGGGTATGAAATCTTCACTGGTGCGTCTTGGCGTTGATATTGGCGGAACCTTCACGGATGTGGTGCTGGAGTATAAAGGCGAGATCGTATCGACAAAGGTTCTAACGACCTACGTTGCTCCCGAGAATGCCATCATCGACGGCATGCACCAGGTTTGCAAAATGGCGGGCCTTCAGCCGTCCGATGTTGATCAGATCATACATGGCACAACATTGGCTACGAACGCATTGATCGAGCGGCGCGGGGCCAAGACGGCTTTGATTACAACGCAAGGGTTCCGCGATGTGATCGAAATGCGCACGGAATCCCGGTTCGAACAATATGATCTGAATCTCAGCTTGCCCGAACCTCTATTGCCGCGTCAGATGCGTTTCACCGTGTCCGAACGTGTGAATGCGAAAGGCGAGATCTTGATTGATCTTGATCGGGCCGAGGTGGAAGAAGTTGTCGATCAAATCGCTAAGGCCGGGTACGAAAGCGTCGCCGTGGGTCTGATCCATTCTTACCTCAATCCAAAGCACGAAGAAATGGTGCGCGATGTGTTGGCCGAAAAGCTGCCAGAAGTTGCGGTATCGATCTCGTCGGAAGTCTCGCCGCAAATGCGAGAGTATGAGCGTTTCAACACCGTTGTCGCTAACGCCTATATCAAGCCTCTGATGGCGTCTTATCTGGGGCGACTTGAAGAGCGTTTGAAGGATGAAGGCGTAACCTGCCGGATATTCCTGATGCACTCGGGCGGTGGCATCATCTCGATCCAGAATGCGGCTGACTTTCCTGTCCGATTGGTGGAATCGGGGCCTGCGGGGGGCGCGGTTTTTGCCGCACATATTGCGGCGCGCTATGGTTTGGACAAAGTGCTGTCCTTCGATATGGGTGGCACCACTGCCAAGATTTGCCTGATCCAGAACCAAACGCCTAAAACCTCGCGCGTGTTCGAGGTTGCCCGGACTTACCGGTTCAAAAAAGGGTCGGGCATGCCGATCTCGATCCCGGTGATTGATATGGTGGAAATCGGCGCAGGTGGCGGATCGCTGGCCCATGTGGATGCGATGCGCCAAATCCGGGTTGGGCCGGAAAGCGCCGGGTCCGAACCGGGGCCGGCCTGTTACGGTCGTGGCGGTGAGCGCCCGGGTGTGACAGATGCGGACCTTGTTTTGGGCAAATTGGATGCGGACAATTTCGCTGGCGGGTCGATCAAGCTTTTTCCCGATGCGGCACAATCCACATTGATAGCCCATGTGGGCGACACGCTGGACATGGACGCGGGCGAAGCCGCCTTTGGTGTGGCCGAGGTGGTGGACGAAAACATGGCCAACGCAGCTCGGGTTCATGCGGTGGAAAACGGCGAGGACCTGACCGAATACACCATGATCGCTTTCGGAGGTGCAGCCCCGCTTCATGCGGGGCGTCTGTGCGAAAAGCTGGGCGTTTCGCGCCTGTTGATTCCGCCCGGTGCCGGTGTTGGGTCCGCCATCGGATTCCTGCGGGCTCCGTTCAGTTTCGAGGCCAACCGATCAGTCTATATGAAGCTGTCGGATTTCGACGGCGGTAAGATCAAATCACTGCTGGGTGATTTGAAAACCGAAGCCACGGCCTTTGTGCGCACCTGTGATGCGGTCAGCCCGATTCTGTCAGAATTCAAGGTCTACTTGCGCTATACGGGTCAGGGCTGGGAAATTCCGATTGATCTGACGGAAGACCAAGCGATGAACCCGGACGCGGCGGTGTTTGAAGCGCGGTTTATCGAAGATTACACCCGGCTGTTCGGACGTCCTGTTGCGGGCATGGATATCGAAATCACGGTTTGGTCGGTGAATGCTACGACACCGCCTGAAGAGGTTGCGCGTGTGGCGGAAGATGCAAGCGGTGCCGCGGCAGAGCCGGCAGGGACACGGCAATTGTTTGATGCAAGCCAGGGCGCGTTTCTGGACGCCAGCTTGGTGCATCGCGATCAGATGGGGGCTGGGCAAAACGCTGACGGCCCAGCTGCTATCACCGAAGCCGAAACGACAATCATTGTGCCCGCCAGCCGCAGAGCGATCCGGCAGCCGGATGGATGCATTGATTTGGTATTGAAGGGGTAAGAACATGGCCAAAGAACATTCAAACGTGGCTTATCAGGTCATGTGGAATCGCCTCATTTCGGTGGTGGAAGAGCAGGCGCAAGCTCTTGTCCGCACAGCGTTTTCCACATCTGTTCGGGAAGCGGGCGATTTGTCCGCCGGGGTTTACGACACGCAAGGCCAGATGCTGGCGCAGGCTGTGACCGGCACCCCCGGGCACGTCAACGCCATGGCCGATGCGGTGGCACATTTTATTCGCCGGATTGGACGCCAGAACATCTTTGAAGGCGATGTGTTCATCACCAATGATCCTTGGGAAGGGACCGGCCACCTCCATGACATTACCATGGTTACGCCGTCGTTTCATAAAGGCGTGTTGGTCGGGTTTTTTGCCTGCACGGCGCATATCGTCGACATTGGCGGGCGCGGTTTCGGGGCGGATGCGCATTCGGTTTACGAAGAAGGGCTGTACATCCCGATCATGAAGTTTGCCGAGAAAGGCACGGTGGATGAAACACTGACACGGATCATTCGCGGCAATGTGCGTGAACCCGATCAGTTGATTGGCGACATCTATGCTTTGGCAACCTGCAACGAAATCGGGCATCGCCGTTTGATCGACATGATGCGGGAATTCGGTCTGGATCATCTGGACGGCATCGCCAAGTTCATCCTTGAAAACTCACGCCGCGCTACCATCGAGCGCATCGCCGCTTTGCCACAAAAGGTGGCCGAAGGTGAGATGACCGTGGATGGGTTTGATCAGCCGATCACTTTGAAGGTGAAGGTCAGCGTTGAAAGCGATCGGATTGTCACGGATTTCACTGGCACGTCTGGTATCGACAAGAAGGGTATCAATTGTCCGTTGGTCTATACCAAAGCCTATGCGTGTTACGCGCTGAAGGTTGCCATTGCGCCCGAAATTCCGAACAATGCCGCCAGTCTGGCTCCGTTTGAGGTGACGGCGCCGGAACACACCATCGTCAATGCATTGCACCCCGCGCCCGTGGCTTTGCGGCACATCATCGGGCATTTCGTTCCAGACGCGGTTTTCGACGCCTTCGACAAGATCGTCCCGGGATTGGTGCCAGCCGAAGGGGCCGGGTGCTTGTGTAACTTTCAGGTCAGTTTGCGCCCGCGCACGGATGCGCCCGCACCAAAAGGCGCGCGGCGCTCGGAAGTGTTGACGTTCAATTCTGGTGGGTCCGGCGCGCGTCCGGACTTTGACGGGTTAAATGCCACGGCCTTTCCATCCGGAGTGATGACGATGCCGATTGAGGCAACCGAACATGCGGGCCCGGTGATCATTTGGCGCAAAGAGCTACGCCCGGATTCTGGTGGCCCCGGCAAAAGCCGTGGCGGTTTGGGGCAATACATGGAAGTTGGTGCGCAAGAGGGGTACGAGTTTGACATTCAGGCGATGTTTGACCGTGCCGATCATCCCGCACGCGGTCGGCGCGGTGGCTTGAACGGTGCCGCGACGACGATTGTACAGGACGACGGCAGCAAAATGCGGACCAAAGGCAAGCAGTTTGTGCCCCACGGTCGCAAGGTCGTCATGGCTTTCCCCGGTGGGGCTGGCTACGGCGACCCAGCTGATCGACCGAAGGATTTGGTGAAGCGCGACCTTGCGCGAGGCTATATCTCGGCTGAAGTTGCGGCACGGGACTATGGTCTTTCACCCGTCGAAATTGCAGAGGTCGAAGCTGCGATTGGTCGAGGCGAAAACTTGTAGTGCGGTCTCTCTCTGCATGCCACGATCCAAAGACGTTTTGAAAAGGCGATGATGCGATGAAATTGAAGAACAATCCTTTCACCCATGCGCTTGCGACCGGTGACAAGCAAATCGGGCTTTGGATCAGCTTGTGCAGCAACTTTTCTGCCGAAGTGATTGCAAGCGCCGGGTATGATTGGGTGCTTATCGATATGGAGCATAGCCCGAACGATTACTTCAGCGTGCTCAGCCAGATGCAGGCCTTTGCCGCTTCGGACACCACGGGGATTGTTCGAGTCGAATGGAACGACGCGGTCGCGGTAAAGCGGATACTTGATCTTGGTGCGCCGGGGCTTCTGTTTCCGATGATTCAATCTGTCGCCGAGGCCGAACAAGCCGTCGCGGCCACGCGCTATCCTCCAAGGGGCGTGCGAGGTGTCGCGGCGTCTAGCCGGGCAACCAAATTCGGGCGGATCAAGG
This sequence comes from uncultured Rhodobacterales bacterium, assembly GCA_964632495.1. Taxonomy (GTDB): domain Bacteria; phylum Pseudomonadota; class Alphaproteobacteria; order Rhodobacterales; family Rhodobacteraceae; genus CALKXV01. Next base: position 63,819 of record CAZWDS010000005.1, on the reverse strand, counting down.
ATTATGTCTCTCGGATCGAAGACGAAACCACCGTTCTGTTGCAGTTGGAAACCCGCCATGCCGTCGGTCAAGCCGAGGCCATCGCCGCGGTGGACGGTGTGCATGGCATCTTTTTCGGACCGGGTGATATCGCTGCCGACATTGGACATCTGGGCAATCCGATGCATCCCGAGGTTTGGAAGCTGATCAAACCGGCTGCGCAGAGGCTGATCGCCAAGGGTGTGCCGGTTGGCACCTTGGTGACGGATGGAGATTTTGCTGTCGAATTGCTGAACGAGGGCTTCACCTTCGTGGCCTGCGGTACCGATACGGGATTGTTGGCCAAGGCGACCGATGCGCTGTTGGACCACGTCAAAAACGGGTTGGCCTGACTTTGAGATTTAGGCGAATACCCCAAAACTCACTCAAAAAGGACAAGCTCAATGACCAAAGTTGCACTGATTACCGCCGGCGGGTCCGGCATGGGCGCCGACAGCGCGCGCGCCTTGGCAGCCGATGGCTTCAAAGTTGGGATCCTGTCGTCTTCTGGCAAGGGTGAAGCTTTGGCCAAGGAACTTGGTGGTGTCGGGGTGACAGGCACGAACCGGTCTGACGACGACCTGAAAAAGTTGGTGGATGCGGCCATGAACCATTGGGGACGCGTCGATGTTCTGGTCAATTCGGCAGGGCATGGGCCACGCGCGCCCATTTTAGAACTGACCGATGAAGACTGGCACGAGGGGATGGAGGTGTATTTCCTGAATGCCGTGCGCCCGACGCGTCTGGTCACACCGATCATGCAAAAACAAGGTGGTGGCGCGATCATCAACATTTCGACCTTTGCCGCCTTCGAGCCGAACCCGGTATTTCCAACTTCGGGCGTGATGCGGGCTGGACTGGCCTCGTTCAGCAAATTGTTTGCCGACAAATACGCCGCCGAGAACATTCGCATGAACAACGTGCTGCCCGGTTTCATCGACAGCCTGCCTGAGAAAGAAGAGTTCCGCGCAAAAATCCCCATGGGCCGCTACGGCAGTTCTTTGGGCGAAATTGCCAGCGTGGTTGCATTTTTGGCGTCCGACGGCGGGGCCTATATCACGGGCCAAAACATTCGTGTGGATGGTGGGATAACACGTTCGGTGTAGTCAAAGGCCTGTCCGCGTATGGGGAGCGGTAGGGTGCGGACAGCGCGTTTCCAACTGCCCCGATTTCTGTCTGTGCGGCGAAATACCCCTCTATTTTCGGTATACAATGGTGGACCTTCGGGCGGGGATAGGTATTAGAAGTGCAAAATGACATTTTTGCCAAGGAGCTGACGCGAGATGGAAAACCCCGATATCGTCTACACCAAAGTTGATGAAGCCCCCGAGCTGGCCTCGGCCTCTCTTTTGCCGATCATTCAGACCTTTGCGAAAGCGGCTGGTGTTTCGGTTGGGACACGGGATATTTCCTTGGCCGGTCGAATTATCGCAACGTTCCCAGAAGGGCTGAGCGAGGGGCAGCGGCAGTCGGACGATCTGGCGATACTGGGTGATCTGGTCAAAACGCCCGGAGCGAACGTGGTCAAACTTCCCAACATTTCGGCCTCGGTGCCGCAGCTTGTTGCGGCGGTCGAAGAGCTTCAGAGTCAGGGCTATGCCATCCCTGATTATCCCGACGCACCGTCAACAGACGAAGAGAAAGCCATCCGTGCGCGGTTTGATACCATCAAGGGGTCTGCGGTAAACCCGGTCTTGCGCGAGGGCAACTCGGACCGGCGCGCGGCAAAGGCAGTCAAGACATACGCTCAATCCAATCCGCATTCGATGGGGACTTGGGCAGGCGACAGCAAGACCCACGTATCGACGATGACAGCCAACGATTTCCGCTCGAACGAAACCTCGGTCACGTTGAGCGCCGATCAGGCTGGGCCGGTCAAGATCGTGCTGACTGCAAAAGACGGCAGCGAAACGGTCCTGAAAGACGGTGTCGAGTTTCCTGCTGGCACGGTTGTGGACGCGACGTTCATGTCGGCCAAGGCGCTGAGCGCGTTTCTTGAAGATCAGATTGACCAAACCAAAGCCAAGGACGTGCTGTTCTCGATCCATCTGAAGGCGACGATGATGAAAGTCTCGGACCCGATTGTGTTCGGGCACGCGGTGAAAGCCTTCTTGAAGCCTGTGTTCGAGAAATACGGTGCTGAATTGGAAGCGGCGGGTGTGAACGCGAACTCTGGCCTTGGCACTTTGCTGGAAGTGGTCGCTGAAGCGCCGAATGGCAGCGAAATTTTGGCTGCGATTGATGCGGTGATGGCCGACCGTCCGCCGATGTACATGGTGAATTCGGACAAGGGGATCAGCAACCTGCATGTGCCGTCCGACGTGATCATCGACGCCTCGATCCCCGCGTTGATCCGTGCCGGTGGCAAGGGTTGGGGACCCGATGGCAAAGAAGCTGACACGAATTGTGTGATCCCGGATAGCTCGTACTCGGCTGTGTATGACGAGGCGATCAACAACTGCAAAACCCACGGTGCGCTTGATCCGTCGACCGCTGGCACGGTTCAGAACATCGGTTTGATGGCGCAGAAGGCGCAGGAATACGGATCCCACCCGACCACGTTTGAAATTCCTGCCGATGGAACCGTGCGCATGATCGCGGCGAACGGAGACGTCCTGCACAGTCACGACGTTGAAGCGGGCGACATCTGGCGCTCGGCTTCCACCCGGCAAGCCCCGATTGAAGACTGGGTGCAACTGGCCATCGACCGGCAGGCGCTTGAAGGCTGTCAGGCCATTTTCTGGCTGGACGAAACGCGTGCCCATGATGCGCAACTGCTGAAATACGTGCGTCCCTTGCTGGACAAGGCCGGTGCCTCGGACAAGTTCGACATCATGGCTCCGCGTGAAGCAACCCGCGCCAGTTTTGACACGATCCGCAAGGGTGAGAATTCAATTGCGGTCACGGGCAACGTTCTGCGCGATTACCTGACCGATCTGTTCCCCATTCTGGAACTCGGGACATCGGCCAAGATGCTGTCCATCGTGAAGTTGATGAATGGTGGCGGGTTGTTCGAAACCGGGGCCGGGGGATCAGCGCCAAAGCATGTGCAGCAGTTGATGGAAGAAAACCATCTTCGCTGGGATTCCTTGGGTGAATTCTGTGCTTTGGGCGAAAGCTTCAAGCATCTGGCTCAGGTCAAAGGCAATGCAAAAGCCAAGGTGTTGGGCCAAGCCGTCGAGGTCGCAACGCAAGGCGTTTTGGACAACGACAAATCCCCGGGCCGCAAGGTTGGGCAACCTGACAACCGTGATAGCCACTACTATTTCGCGATGTATTGGGCGCAAGCTTTGGCCGAGCAGTCAGAGGATGCAGACCTTGCCGCCCATTTCGCGCCGATTGCAAAAGCTCTGGCCGACAACGAAAGCACCATCGTGGCCGAGCTGGCCGCCCCGCGCGGAAGCGCTGCGGATACGGGCGGGTACTACCACACGGATGCGGCCAAGACCGATGCTGTTATGCGGTCCTCGGCAACGCTCAACGGCATCCTGGGCTAAATCAATGCGATAGGCCCCAGCTTTGCTTGGGGCCTATTCGCGAGACGAACACTGCCGGATCAATCCAGCAGGTTCGGCAGTGTCAGTGAAATCGCTGGCACGAAGGTGATCAACATCAGCGCCGTAAAGATCGCCAGGTAAAACGGCCAGATCGTTTTCACCGCTTGCTCCATCGGCAATTTGCCGACCGCGCATCCCACGAACAAACAGGATCCAACCGGCGGCGTGCAAAGGCCTAGGCCAAGGTTCACCATCAGGATCATGCCGAACTGCAAAGGATCAATGCCAATGCTGTGCGCGACGGGCAGGAAGATGGGCGTGCAGATCAGGATCAGCGCCGCCATATCCATGATCATGCCCAGGATCAAAAGGACCACGTTGATCATCAGAAGGATCAAAATGGGATTGTCCGTAAGCGTGGTCATAAATTCCACAGTCTTATCCGGCACTCGGTGGAAGGTGAGCATATAGGCGAAGGCGCCCGCGCAGGCGATCAGGATCATCACCATGGCCGTGGTGCGTACGGCTTGGGTGACGGCCAGAATGAAGTTTTCGTACGTGATGCTGCGATAGACGAACAGGGTCACGACGAAGGCGTAAATGGCGCCGAACGCACCCGATTCTGTTACGGTGAAGACACCTGACAATACGCCGCCCACGATGATGACGGCGGTGAATAGTCCCGGCAGCGCTCCGGCAAAGCTGAAGATCAGGGCCTGCCAGCCCGGGAAGACCTCGGCCTTGTAACCGCGCTTCACGGCAACCAGATAAGCGGCAGCGGCCAAACAGATGCACATCAGAACACCGGGCACCACGCCTGCCAGAAACAGTTTCGAAATCGAAATGCCGCCGCCCGCCGCGATGGCGAAGATGATCATGTTATGGCTGGGCGGGATGATAATGCCCGCGATGGATGAGGTGACGGTGACGTTGACCGCATAGTCCGCGTCATAGCCTTTTTCTTTCATGACGGGCACAAGGATCGACCCAAGGGCCGAGATGTCGGCCACGGCAGACCCAGAGATGCCGCCAAATAGCATGGATGAGAACACATTGACCAAACCAAGACCGCCACGCACGCGCCCGACGGCGGCGGAAGCAAAGCGGACAAGGCGAGCCGCGATACCGCCGTGGAACATCAATTCGCCTGCGAAGATGAAGAAGGGGATCGCCATCAGCGAAAAGATGTTGATGCCGCTGATGATCCGCTGAAACCCGATCATCAGCGGCAGGCCTTCCCACCAAAAGCCCATCAGGGCGGCGATGCCAAGCGCGAAGGCGACCGGCACGCCAATGACGACGCACAAAGCGAACATACCAAGAAGAACGAAAAGCCCCATGTCAGGTCCTTGCTAAAAGCCGTCTTTGCGGTTGTCGCGACCAAGCGCGAGGCGGATCAGATGGCCGAGTGAAAACAACAAGATCAGCCCGCCTCCGATAGTCAGGGGTAGCGAACGTAGGCCTTCGGGCACATGGATCAGCGGGATCATCGATCCCCATTTGAACGACGTCAGCTGACCGCCGTACCACAGCATCAAGAAGCCAAAGCCGCCCATCAGAATGTCAGTAATCAAGATCAGGGCAGCGCGTGCCTTTGTGCCGACGCTGGTCCGTAAAAGGGTCACTGAAAGATGAGTGTTGTCATGCACGCCCACGGCTGCGCCCAGAAAGGCGATAGTCATGACCAGCAGAAGCGAGACTTGCTCAACCCAAGTGGGTGTCGCGTTCAAGACATAGCGCCCAAACACCAGCCAGCCGAAGATGACGGTCAGAACGACAAGCGAAACCCCGGTCACAAGCCGGCACGTGTCCGCTATGGCATTCAACCCTGTATCCATCCATCGAATGAATGGGGGCGTATGCGGCTGGGGCGCGCTGTTTGACATGTCAGAAGCCTTGCAAACGAAGCGCCCGGCGTGAAGGCCGGGCGCTGTTGTTTTTTAAGAACCGAAGCTATTCGGTCGCCGCGATCAGTTCGACCAATGGACGAAGATCCGGGTTTGCAGCCAGATAGCCTTCGTAGACCGGTGCCATGGCTTCCTGGAATGGGCCTTTGTCTGAGATCTCGTTGATCACAACACCACCTTCTTCCACAGCTTTACGGCTTGCGGCTTCGCGTTCGGCCCACAAATCCCGCTGCATGGCTGCGGATTCCTGAGCGGCCTCTGTCACGGCAGCTTTCATATCGTCCGACAGTGCTTCGAACGCGGCTGCATTAACGCAAATGCACTCAGGGATGATCAGGTGCTGGCTCAGCGAATAGAAACCCGCCACTTCGAAGTGGCCGGTCGACTCATAGGACGGCCAGTTGTTCTCGGCACCATCCACAACGCCTGTTTTCAGCGCTTGGTACACTTCGGCAAAAGCCATTGGCGACGGGTTGCCGCCCAGTTCAGCGATCATGCCAGAGTAAAGGTCGTTGTTCATCACGCGAACCTTCAGGCCAACCACGTCGGCTGGCGTGTTGATCGGCTTGGTGCCGTTATAGAAAGACCGCGCGCCAGCATCGTACCAAGCCAGTGGGATCAGGCCCTTGGCTGCCATGCCATTCGAAATCGCTTCACCGCCTTCGCCTTCCAGCACACGGAACATGTGTGGGACGTCCTTGAAGATGAACGGAAGCGATACAACGTTGGCTTCTGGCGCGATCGGGCCGATGGGGCCAAGGTTGAAGTTTCCGATCTCTAGGCCACCAAGGCGCACTTGTTCAATGGCGTCTGGCTGGCTGCCAAGTGTGCCGCCGTGGAACATCTGCAGCTTGATTTCGCCACCGGTCTTTTCGTCCAAAAGCTCGGCGAACAAATCCATCGCGACAGTGTTAGGATAACCTTCCGCGTGGATGTTCCACCCTCTCCATTCGGCGGCTGTCGCCGCGCTACAAAGGACGGCAAGTGCGGCAGCAGCCCCTGTGAGTTTGGTTGTGAAAGACTTTAGCATGTTATTCCTCCCTGGATAACGTGTTGATTTCGTTGCGTGCTTCTAAATTATGCCTGTCTTCGGGTTTGTTAGATGCCGCAATGACAGTCTCGAAAGAATCGAAATTGCCGACTAGTATACCAGTATCATCATTCTGGTACTCGCGTCTGTCAATGAAGAAGTGCTTTGCGGCGTGTCTGCTGCCATGATGCGGTCCAAGATGTTGAAGGGACCCAACCTCAAACGGGTTGGGGCAGGGCCTTTTGCACGGCTTGGGTCAGCTTATCTACCAATTCGTCGATTTGCCCGTCTGTAATGATAAAGGGCGGGGCCAACAGGACATGATCGCCACGCTTTCCGTCCACCGTGCCGCCCATGGGATAACAGATCAGACCGGCTTCGAATGCCGCAGACTTAATCTTGGCGTGCAGCTTTAATGCGGGATCGAAGGGCTTTTTTGTTTCACGGTCGGCGACCAGTTCGATCGCCTGAAACAACCCACGGCCTCGTATATCGCCAATATGCGCGTGTTGACCCAGTTTGTCTTGTAGTGCCATCCGCAGCCTGTCGCCTTTCGGAGTTACCCCTGACAGAACATCATCGTCGACCAGCCGGGTCAGAACCGCCAGAGCGGCCGCACATGCTACGGGGTGACCAAGATAAGTGTGCCCGTGCTGGAAAAATCCGGTCCCTTCAGCAATCGTGTCATGGATTTGGCCCGAGCACAGCATCGCGCCAATGGGTTGGTAACCAGCGCCCAAGCCTTTCGCGATGGCGCAAATGTCAGGTGAGACGTCGTCCTGCTCGCATGCAAACAATGTACCGGTCCGCCCCATGCCGCACATCACTTCGTCCAGGATCAAGAGAATGCCGTGCCGATCACAAAGCTCTCGCACCTTCGCAAAGTAGCCTGGTTCCGACGGAACGGCTCCCAAAGTTGCACCGACGACAGGTTCAGCCACGAAAGCCATGATAGTGTCCGCGCCGAAGCGCAAGATTTCGGCTTCGATCTCGGCAATCAAACGGTCCACATATGAAGACGTGCTCTCGCCCAGGTTCTGATCCCGATAGGCATAGCAGGGCGACACATGCGTAACGTCGATCAACATCGGTGCATATTGCGCTTTTCGCCATTCGTTTCCGCCCGTTGCCAGCGCACCAAGCGTATTGCCATGATAGCTTTGTCGACGCGCAATGATCCGGTGCCTTTCCGGCTGACCGATCTCCACGAAATACTGCCGCGCCAGTTTCAAAGCGGCTTCCATGGCTTCCGACCCGCCCGAGACAAGATAGACGCGATCCAGCCCGTCCGGTGCCAAAGAGATCAGCTTGTCTGCCAAGGCTTCGGCCGGTTTGGAGGTCATGAACCCTGTGTGCGCGAAGGCAATTTGGTCCAGTTGATCCTTGATTGCCTGTTTAACAGTCGGATCGCTATGCCCCAGACAAGACACGGCCGCATCTCCGCAATTCAAGTAGGCTTTGCCATCGGAATCAAACAAATATGGTCCTTCGCCGTGACTGACGGTCGGTATGGACGCTTTTGAGTGACGAGGGAAAACATGGCTCATAGGGGAAAAATCCTTGAATGTGCTCATTTTTATTCTGATAGCTTGCCAGCTGCGCCCGATATCGATCTACTGTCTCAATCGAGTCTCTCGCGCAACGTGAGAAGAGACAACTAGGGAGTAACATCAATGAAAAACATTGTATTTGGAACGGTCGCGGCCTTTGGCTTGTCCATGGGCGCTGCATCGGCTCAAGAATTCATCTCGATCGGCACCGGCGGTGTGACGGGCGTCTACTATCCCACAGGTGGCGCGATTTGTCGTCTGGTGAACAAGTCGCGCAAAGAACACGGCATTCGCTGTGCGGTCGAATCCACCGGTGGGTCGGTGTACAACATCAACACCATCAAAGGTGGCGAGCTTGAGTTCGGTGTGGCCCAGTCTGACTGGCAGTACCACGCGTACAACGGCACATCGAAGTTCGAAGGCGACGCCGCATTCCCCGACATTCGTGCGGTTTTCTCGGTTCACCCCGAGCCGTTCACCCTTCTGGTTCGCGCCGACAGTGGCATCGACAGCTTTGAAGGCATCAAAGGCAAGCGCGTGAACGTGGGTAACCCCGGTTCCGGTCAGCGCGCCACGATGGAAGTCGTGATGGAAGCATTCGGCATCGGCATGGATGATCTGGGACTGGCAACCGAGTACAAAGGCTCGGAAATGGCCAAGCAGATCTGTGACGGCAACATCGACGCGATGATCTACACCATCGGTCACCCGGCTGCTGCGATCAAAGAAGCGACCACGACATGTGACGTGAAACTGGTCAGCGTGACGGGCGAGCCGATCGACAAGCTGGTTGGTGACAACCCATATTACCGCGTCGCGACAATCCCGGGCGGCATGTATGCTGGCAATGATCAAGAGACCACCACTTTTGGTGTTGGCGCAACCTTCGTGACATCTGCGACTGTGCCTGACGACACCGTCTACATCGTCGCCAAGTCGGTCATGGAAAATATCGACGACTTCCGTCAGCTGCACCCTGCGTTCGCAAATCTGGACCCAGCAGAAATGGTTTCAGACGGCCTAAGCGCTCCTCTGCACCCCGGTGCCGAGAAAGCGTATATGGAGCTTGGCCTGAAGTAAGGCTGACGTCCTAAAAACATAGGATGCGCCCGATCAACGGGCGCATCCGACATTGGGGTACGACTGTCATCCGAGGGGGATAGCATGACCGACCAAACACAACAGCCAGAACGCAGTGCAGATGACTTGGTGGCCGAAGCGGACACCGGGGCGCGCAATCCAATTGGATGGCAAGGTCAGCTGATCATCGGCACCTGTATCATCTGGTCGCTGTTCCAGCTTTACATCGCCTCGAAATTGCCCGGCATCATCGCCCAATCGACGGGCATGTCGATCTTCGCCAACATCGTCGCGCAGGCCCGCTTTGTGCACCTGGCCTTTGCTATCATGCTGGCGACCCTCGCCTTTCCCCTGTTCAAAGGGTCCCCCCGAGATCGGATACCCGCCTATGACTGGGTGTTGTTGGCTTTGGGGATCGGGTCTTGTCTGTACCTTGTGATTTTCCGCTTTGAGATCGCGGATCGTCCGGGGCTTTGGAATACAACAGACGTCGCCGTTTCGGCCATCGGTATGCTGGTTCTCATGGTCGCGGTCTATCGCTCGCTGGGTTTGCCGCTGGTCATTATCGCAAGTTGTTTCGTCGCTTTTGCCTTCTTTGGCGGATACTCGGAGTGGGCGCGAAATATCACGAACTATGGCGGGGCCTCGTTACCCAAGGCACTTGGCCACTACTGGATGCAGACCGAAGGCGTCTTTGGCGTCGCCCTTGGCGTGTCCACGACGATGATCTTCCTGTTCGTCTTATTCGGAGCCCTTCTGGACCGCGCAGGCGGCGGTAACTGGTTCATCAAAGTTGCCATCGCCATGCTGGGCGCATTGCGAGGGGGACCTGCAAAAGCCTCGGTGCTGTCGTCCATGATGACCGGCATGATTTCGGGATCATCCATCGCCAACACCGTGACCACCGGAACATTCACCATCCCCTTGATGAAGCGGATTGGCTTTCCTGCGGAAAAAGCGGGCGCTGTCGAAGTCGCTTCGTCAACCAACGGTCAGTTGACCCCGCCAGTGATGGGGGCCGCCGCCTTCCTGATGGTGGAATACGTCAACATCCCGTACATCGAAGTCGTCAAACACGCCTTCCTGCCCGCTGTGATCAGCTATATCGCGCTGCTCTATATCGTCCACCTCGAAGCTTTGAAGATGGAGATGCAGGGCCTGAAGAAAGCCGGACGGCACATCGGGCCGATCCTGATCCTGATGCTGATGGCTGGCGGTCTTGTCTTCCTTGGCATCTGTACCTTCCTGATGATCGGCTTCCGCATGATGCTTGATCCGATCATGGGCGACAGCATTCTGGCGGCGGTCGCATTGGTCGGGGTGATATACCTTATTCTGGTCTACGTGGCGTCGCGCTACCCGGACATCGAAATGGATGATCCCGAGGCCGAACTGGTCGCGCCACGCCTGACGCCAACGCTTTTGGGTGGCGCTTATTTTGCGCTGCCGATCTTCATTCTGGTCTGGAACCTGATGGTGCGCACAGACAGCCTTGACCGGTTGTCGCCTGCGCTTTCGGCTTTCTGGGCCACGATCTTTATGATCATCGTTGCTTTGACACATCGTCCTTTGAAGGCCTTCTTCCGGGGCTCGGCCGTGCGTCAAGCCGCTGACCGTGGTTTGGCTCCGCTGGTGAATGGCTGGGCCGACTTTGTGAACGGCCTGATCCTCGGTGCCCGGAACATGATCGGCATCGGTGTCGCAACGGGCGCGGCTGGTATTATCGTTGGCACCATTTCTCTGACCGGTGCGCATCAGGTGATTGGTCAGGTGATCGAAGTGATCTCGGGCGGCAACATCTGGATCCTCTTGATCCTTGTGGCCATCCTGTCGCTGATCCTTGGGATGGGCCTGCCAACCACAGCCAACTACATCGTTGTGTCGTCGCTGATGGCTCCTGTCATCATCTCGGTCGGTGCGACGGCGGGATATCAGTTTGAACTGATCGCCGTGCACCTCTTCGTATTCTACTTCGGGATCCTTGCGGATGACACGCCACCGGTGGGTCTTGCGGCCTATGCCGCCGCTGCAATCTCTAGGGGAGATCCGATCAAAACGGGTGTGCAGGGCTTTGCCTATGACATCCGGACCGCGCTTTTACCGTTCCTCTTCATCTTCAACACGGACTTGTTGCTGATCGATGTTGGGTTCCTGAAAGCGATCCTGATCTTCTTCATCTCGCTCATCGCGATGCTCTTATTTGCGGCGGCGACCCAAGGGTACTTCATCTCGAAATCCCGGAAATGGGAAAGCGCGGCCTTGTTGTTCATCGCCTTCATGCTGTTCCGGCCAGATTTCTTCTTGGATCAAGTCAGCGAAAAGTACTCCAGCGCGGAAGGCCCGGCAGCGTTCGCCTTGATGGCCGAGGCCGAAGACGGCGCAGACATTCGCCTGACCATCGAAGGGCCGGACTTTGACACGGGTGATCCGCGTCCGACCACCTTTGTTGTTCCTGCCATGGCCGGGGATGCAGAGGGCGCATTGACCGCGCAAGGCCTGACATTCATCGCCGATGGCGACACTTTGAACCTTGAAGAACCTTTTGGCGGGCCCCACGGGGATCTCAGTATCGACTATGACTTCTACGGCGACACCCCGGTCAAGCTGGTGCAGGCGCAGGTCGAAAATGAAAGAATGCCGAAAGAGTTGTTCTTCATCCCGGCGCTTTTGTTGCTGGCTGGACTGGTGTTGATCCAACGTCCCCGCGCCAAGCAACCCGCCTTTTAAGGAGAGTTCAGATGTTCAAGACACTTCTACTGGCTGTTGATGTTGACGATGCCGACGGTGCCAAGCGAACAACCGAAGCTGCTATCCTGTTGGCCCGGGCCGAAGGCGCTGTTTTGCATTTGCTGAACGTGGTGTCTGACAGTGGCATGGCGATTGTCAGTTCCATGTTGGGGCCGGACCACTCGCGGCAGATGGCCGACAAGGCCAAGTCCGGGCTTGAGGCTTGGGCGGCTCAGGTCATCCCTAAAGATGTTCAAGCCGAACTCCACATCGCTCAGGGAACAGTCTACGATCAGATTATTCAGGCGGCGAATAGACTAAACGCAGATTTGATTGTCGTCGGCGCACAACGTCCGCAATTTCAGGACTATTTGATTGGCCCGAACGCGGCCCGCGTGGTCCGCCACGCCAGCCAAACTGTCTTTGTGGTTCGATAAAAGACCACCCCGCTAGACCGCGATGTAACCGCCCGTCTGCCTGTTCCAGAATCCGGCATATTGTCCGGTCTGCGCCAACAGATCGTCGTGACTGCCCTGTTCAACGATCTGCCCGTCATCCAGCACCAAAATGCGATCCATCTGCGCGATCGTCGACAGACGGTGCGCGATGGCGATGACGGTTTTGCCATCCATCATCGTCTGAAGCGCTTTTTGGATTTGGTCTTCGATCTCGCTGTCCAACGCACTGGTGGCTTCGTCCAAAATCAGGATCGGAGCGTCTTTTAGCACGACACGCGCCAAGGCGATCCTTTGCCTTTGTCCACCCGATAGTTTCACACCGCGCTCGCCCACCTGTGCGTCATACCCCACGTTCCCAAAGCTGTCTTTCAACCCTTCGATAAAACCGTGGGCCTCGGCGCGTTTGGCAGCGGCGATCATGTCGTCTTCGCTGGCGTCGGGGCGTCCGTACATGATGTTGTCGCGGATCGAGCGGTGCAAAAGCATGGTATCTTGCTGCACCATCCCGATCCCGGCACGCAGACTGTCTTGGGTCACAGTCGATATGTCGGTACCGTCGATCCGGATTTGCCCCTCCTCGGGGTCAAACAATCGCAGAAGTGCCTTGACCAAAGTAGACTTCCCAGCCCCCGAGCGCCCCACCAAACCTACTTTCTCACCGGGTTTGATGGTGAATGTGACGTTCTTCACGCCGCCCACTTTGCGCCCGTAGCTATGGGTCAGGTGCTCTACCTCGATTTGCCCGCCGTTCAAATCCAATGCGCCCGCGGTCGGTGCATCTTTCATACCAATGGGCTGAGATACCGTCTCCATCCCTTCCGAGATAATGCCAAGGGCGCGGAAGAACGCAGACAAAGCGCTGAGGATCCACCCCGTCATTGCGTTGATCCGAAGAGCCAACGCACCAGCCGCCGCGACCACACCAACCGAGGCAGAGCCAACCGACCACATCGCCAAGGCCCATCCAACAACACTTGCAATAAGGATGCCGTTTAGCACGGCCAATCCGCTGTCCATCACGGTGACGATCCGGTTTTCCGCCATGTATGTTTTACGATGGTTTTCCAGAACTTCGACGGCAGTTTCGATTTCGCGGTCATTGTGTGAGAACAATTTGACCGCGTTGATGTTTGAGTAACTGTCGACGATGAACCCCAATGTCTTGCTGCGCGCCGCGGAACTGTTGCGCGCGGCAGGACGGACACGTTTCAACGACCAGCGCACAAGGGCCAGGTACAAAAGCAACCAGACCGCCAAAGGGATCAGAAGATAGGGATCGGCGTTAAACAAAAGGGCTCCGGCACCCGCAAGATAGGCCACGGTGAAGGCCAGTGTGTTCATGATCTGAAAGGCCAGTTCACCTGTGGCGGCGGGCATCTGGACGACACGGTTTGCAATGCGTCCCGCGAAATCATCCTCAAACCATCCCACGGGTTGGCGCAACACGTGCCGATGCGACCGCCAGCGTGCCAAAGCTGAAACGTTGGGTTGGATCGCATTTTTGATCAAGGCGGTATCAATTGTGTCGATGAGCGGGCGCAAGATCAGGATAAAGATCAAGATGACACCAAGCTCGATCCCGTGGGCAGCCCAAAACTCGGTCGGGGTCATGACGGTTAGCAAGTCCACAAGACGTCCGAGGTAGAAGATCAGAAACACCTCGGCAAGCGCGGATGCAAAAGCAAAACCCGCATTGATCGCCAGCAGTTTTCGAAAGGGTCGCATGAACGACCAGATGAACGCACCGACCTTGCCGGGCGGTGTGTCGTCCTCGTTGTAGGCAACATAAGGATCAACAAGGTCTTCAAAGTATTTGAGCGACGGCGGCATGGGCCTCTAATCTCACAAAAGATCGCCCGCAAAAGTCCGGGCACATATTTGACACAACTGGTACGCTACCATATCAGGCCGCAAGACACACAAATCGGAGACTAAGCGTGAGCACATTTCCAATCGTCGACGCCGATCCGGGCGTCACCCGTCAGGTTCTTGCAGATCACCCCGACATGATGGTCGTTTGTTTTCGCTTTACCGAAGGTGCCGAAGGCAAGCTGCATAACCATCCTCACGTGCAATCCACTTTCGTCAAATCCGGACGGTTCCGGTTTTCGATGGACGGCGTGGAAACCGAATACGGCCCCGGCGACAGCTTTGTGATCCCATCAAACGCTGTGCATGGATGTGTCTGCCTCGACGCAGGCGAGCTTGTTGACTGCTTCACGCCACGTCGAGACGATTTTCTTTAAGACTGGCCCGTTTCTTTAAGACTGACCCGGCTTTACGAGAATGCCAGCCCGCCGTTGATGTCCACATTTGCGCCCGTCATGTATGACGCTTCGTCCGAGGCAAGAAAGGCCACAAGGTTCGCCACTTCGTCGGGCGTACCTTCGCGCTTCAATGGTGTGTTGGCCGATACGGCGGTGCGCACTTCGGGTTTAGTGAAGATATTGTGGAAGTCGGTGTCGATCATGCCGGGGCACAGGCCGTTGACGCGAATGTCTGGCGCCAGTTCCTTGGCCAGACCGCGTGTCCAAGTCAGCAAGGCACCCTTTGAGGCCCCATAGACCGAAGCGCCGGGGCCGCCACCGTCGCGCGCGGCTTGGCTGACGATGTTGATGATCGCGCCTTTGCTCATGTGTTGCAGCACCGCGCGGGTCATCAAGAAGCATGACGTGACGTTCAGGTTCATAACCTCGTTCCAATGACCCAGCTCCATCTCGGCCACTTTCACGCGGGCCACAAGACCGCCAGTGTTGTTGACCAGAATGTCGATGCTTCCGAACTCTTCAGCTGCACGGTCGGCCAGGGCTTTGGTGTCAGCCTCGGACTTCATGTCGCCCTGCATCGCAAAGGCGCGACCGCCGGCGGCTGTGATCTCGGCGACCGCTGCGTCAGCGCCTTCTGAGGACGAAAAATAGTTGATGGCGACGGCAGCGCCTTCTTTGGCCAAACGCATGGCGCATGATCGGCCTATGTCGCGTCCACCGCCCGTTACAATGGCTGTTTTGCCTGTGAGGTTCATCGAGATATCCTTTTCCTTAGCGCCCGACGTCAAACGTCTTGGGCACTGTCACTTTGAAGGTCTGTTCGTCTGCATCGGTGAAGTAGAGGTCGCAGTCGTACCCCTGATCATCGAGAAAGCTGAACACCCGTCTTGGATCGCTGGCCGGGTAGGGGACCAATAGCGTTGCGATCCGGTGGCGGATGGCTTTGGGGAATGTGGCGTGCAGGCAAGTGGACACGGGCAAGCCTTCGTAATCTGCCGGGTCCACATCCGGAAAGCCGGTGGTCTGGGTGATCTCGGGCGCACCGGCCTCGGACCACAGGAACTGACCGTAGAACCCGGCTTTTTGGCCCGAATAGCGGAAGGTGGTATCGCCCAGTTGCATTTCGGCGTTCGCGTGCAAAAGCCATGTGATATCGACGGGCGTTTCCGCATCAATCGTTTCAACGATGACAAAGTACTGATCGCGCACGAAATAGACGTCACGCAACACTTTGGTCACTTCGGGCGTCAGCGTCCGGTAAGCTTCGGTTGCATCACCCTGAATGTAGATGTGATCTTCGCGTTCTTCTGCCGTCAGGATTTGCCCGGTCGAGCGCATGGCCTGCGCCTTGTCTTTGCCCGCATACTGACCGTTGCCGTTGATCAAAATGGCGTTCTTTGACCGCGTTTGCCGTCGCCAATTCTGGTGCATGGTCGAGTTGAAGGCGACATAGTGCCCGGACTGGATCGCCAGGTCTTCGCCAAAACCCGCCAGACAAAAGGCGTTCTGATCGCCGTGACTGTGGCTGATCGAACCATAAGGCGAGGCTTTCATGACGAACTGGATATGATCGTCGGGTTTTTCCATGTCCTTCTGGATGGCCACCCAGCCGACGCCTTTGAACCAGCGAAGCCGTCCACCGTCCGATGGTGATGTGGCCTCAACCAAGCCGAAGTCGTGCAGGTACACCATCTCGTCGAAATTGAAGTCCCACCAGCCCCAGTTGTAAAACGCCATCTCGGTGCCGGGATCGTTCTTTTTGATCTCGTCGAAATACCATTGATAGGCACCGTTACCCGTAACACCCGCAAATTGGCGCAGGTTATAGCCGATTTTCAGGCAAGGCAGGTCGCCCATGGTGCTGTCGTCGCCAAAGGTGGCGCGGCGGGTGTCGGGGGATTTGGTGTATAGCGGGAAGTCGCCCGTGTTCTGGAAGAACGGTCGTTCATACAGGTTGTATCCGCAGAAGGATTTCAACAGGTTGGCTGCGTCGATCAGATAGGCCATCCCGGTCATCCAATAATGCGGCCCCTCGGCCCATCCCCCTTCAGCGTCGCCCCAAGGAGAATAGACGGTTGAGAGGAACTCGATCGAGTAGTCCAGCCATTCGCGGGCTTCGTCAGCCTCGTCCAGAAGCGCGATAGAGGAAGGCACCAAGACCGCTGAAACCGCACGGACGGCGTGGCTGTCGAAGGGGAACAGGTGGATGTTCGCGTGCTTAATGATGTGGTCAGCGGTTTCGCGGGTGCGGACCAGCAGAGCCTCGCGCACGGTGGCTCGTTCGTCGTCCGAAAGCGTGTCGTGCAGCCAGTCATAGCCCCAGGCGAGCGCCAGGTTCACCCGGAAGGCCCATTCGTCGGTATAGCTGCGCGACGTAGTGCCCGTTGGGTTCCAGGCGGCAGCGGCCAAAAGCCACTCTTTCGCGCGGGCCAACATGGCGGCATCGGCGGTGACTTTGCCGCCTACGGCAAGGTGGCGGATCGCGTAAAGCAACTCCTGACAATCGATATAAGTTTGCCGCCAAACCGGCGCGACGCGCTGGTGGTTTGGATAACCAGCTGGTTCTTCCATCACATCGCGCTCCATCCATGGGGCAACGGATTTGTCGAAGAAGGTTTGCCAGCTGCAATGGCTTGGATCAGAGGCGACAGCTTTTGAAAAAGCGTCAAGCTTGACCGGTGACAACCATAGCCGTGGATGCGCCATTTCGGCGCTTTTGTAGCGCGCCTTGCGGTCGCTTAAGGGTGTTTCAGGCAAGCCATCAGCCACGGTGAAGCTGCGTGTCGTGCTCCAGTCGCTGGTGGCATCGCCGTTCGCCCAAACCGCATAGCCCCAGTGGTATTCACCGGGGGCGAGGGGGGCGTCGGGCGTGAAGAAATTCAAAGGCAAGTCGCTGTAAAGCGAGGTCTTGCCGGACGGAAACTTTGGGTCGGTTGAGACGCGCACCACATAGCGGGCTTCGTCTTCGATCACCGGCAGCCAAGTGAACCGAGGCGGATTCTCGACCACGGCAACTCCGTCTGGCGCGTACTGAATGTTCAACCGTCCCGCTTTGGGCTGATCGAGCGCGATGCGTGTTGTGGTCATGAAAATTGTCCGAAGGTTTCGTGTTGGAAAATGGGTGCGACGGCAGAACCGCCGCACCCCAGTCTCAGGGAGGAACTTATCCGCCGTACTGACGGTCGTAGGCCGATTGCATAACGCCCATCAGTTCTTGCCAGCCAAGCTTGTCGATCTGTGCAAGATACTCGTCCCACTCGGCGTTGACGTCGCCTGTGCCCAGGATCCACGCCTGTTGACGCTCCAGCATATAGTCGCGGATCGTGCCCCAGGTGCGGTCATAGACCTTCTGTTCGTCAGCATTGAACGACACACCCAGGAAGTCCGGGATAAGCAGGTCCATCGTGTCATACAGCGCGATGCCCTCAAGTGCGAACTCGTTCGACCACTGGATCTCATAGCCATAGTCCTGGAAGTATCCACGACCCTGAAGCTGTGCGCCCACCTGATAGAGCGACCGGTTGACCGGCCCTGCATCAAGGAAATCTTGCTTAAAGATCGCCTTGCCGTCGATCATGTCATAGTGCATGCCTTCGACACCGAAGTTAGCCAAACGGCGGCCTTCTTCGGTGAACCAGAAATCGAAGTACTTTATCGTCTCGACCAGATGCTCGTTCGTGTGACCAATGGCCCATCCATCCGGCTTCACCAGAATGCGGCGATGCTCTTCGATGCGGCGGCCCGAAGGCGACGCGGGGGGCAGGAAAGCCTTAAACTCGAACCCGTCAATTTCCGACGACAGACGATTATAGCCTGAAGTCGAGGCAAACCAGTCGTGGGTCGATCCGCCCAGGTTTTCCGACAACAGGAAATCCCGCGCTGATGAGCCGCGTGTGAAGATCTCGGCGTCAATCAACCCATCCGCGTACCAACGCGCCAGATTTGCGATGCCGTCGCGATAACCTTCGCCAACATAGCCGTGATCGATCTTGCCATCTTCGACAAGGAAGTCGTGATAGGTATCCGAGCCATGGGCTCGACCGTCCCAAAGCGTGACTAGACGGATCAGTTCCGGCCACTGACGGGCAAAGAATGGAACTTCATCGGCCAGACCATTGCCATTGGGGTCTTGCGTTTTGAAGGCGCGCAGAACTTCTTCGTACTCGTCAACCGTTTCGGGCATTTCAAGACCAAGCGCATTCAGCCAATCGGTGCGGATCCAATAAGCCCGACCATATTTTCCATCGGGAAGGTAGGGGACGTAGTACATCTGGCCATCAGATGCCTTCACCGCGGCTTCGATATCGGGCCGGGTTGCATAGTAGGCGGCGATGTTCGGCGCGTGTTCTGCAATCAGATCGTTCAGCGGGATGAATGCGCCTTCGGGTCCGAATTGGTTCACAAAATCGCGGATGCGGCTTGAACCAACGATGTCGGGGATATTTCCCCCGGCCAGCATCAAGTTCAGCGCTTCGGTCCGGCCGGTGTTCTCGGAATCCGTGCGCATGTTGGCACCGACGGTCACGTCGACCAGATGCACGTTGGTCATTTCGCGTGCAGCTTGCTCCACCGGCCAATCTTCTTCGTAGATCGGATATGCGCGGTGGTTCATCTGGATGGTCAGTTCCAGCGGATCGCCTTCGACGATCTGAAGGTGGCCATCTGCAAACGATGGCGCAGCCATCGCAGAGCTCGCCAGAATGGCGGCTGTAAGGCTAAGTTTTTTCATGATTTCCTCCCTTTAAAAGCCTAGTGGTCATTCTTTGACACCCCCCAATAGGATGCCTTTCTCGAAGTATTTTTGGATGAATGGATAAACGATCAGAACCGGGATGATCGAACAAACGATGATCGCGGCAGTCACGGTTTCAGCGCTAAAGCCTGCCGCTGTCTGCACGATCGCAAATTCGTCGTCATCGCTGAGGTTCGAAATTGTGTGGCGCAGGAAGACCTGCAGCGGAATCTTCTCTTCACTTTGCAAAAGGACCATGGCCCAGAAGAACCCGTTCCAGCGCGAAACGATGCAAAACAGCGTGATCGTCGCAATGGCGGGCTTTGAGAGTGGCATGTAAACCTTCCACAAAACCTGGAAGTCATTCGCTCCATCCATCCGCGCCGCCTCTTCGAAGCTTTGCGGGATCGCTTCAAAGAAGTTTCGCAGAAGGATGATGTTGAAGGCGTTGACGGCGAAAGCAAGGATGATGCCGAACATGCTGTCCAAGAGGTTCAGATCGCGCATGTTCAAGAAGAACGGGATCAGGCCAGCGTTGAACCACATGGTGAACGCGATGAACAGGTTCCAGGACCGTCGTCCGTAAAGCTGAGGCCGGGATAGGGCATAGGCACCGGGAATAATGAACGCGAGGCTCATGATCGTGCCGCCGATAGTGTAGATGAAGGTGTTCCGGTACGAAATCCAGAACATCGGGTCTTTCAGAATGTATCCGTAAGCCTCAAGCGTCGCATCAATCGGCGTCAGAACCACTTTGCCAGCTTGCGCTGCAAAGCCCGAACTGAATGAAACCGCGGCGATATAGATGAACGGATAAAGCGTTGCGACCGTGAACATCCCGATCAGAACCGAAACAACGATGGCAAAGACCTTGTCGCCGCGCGAATAGAGGTTCCACTTCATCATGCGTGTATTCCCCCTACCAAAGCGACGTGCGCGAGTAGCGGCGCGACAATGTGTTGGCGGTCATCACCAGAACGAAGGCGACCACTGCGTTGAAAAGGCCAGCGGCGGCGGCCAGATCATACTGGCCTGATTGCAAGCCCTGACGATAGACCCAGGTGTTCACAACATCCGCTGTCGAATAGGTTGCGGGCTGATACAGCAGGATAACCAGCTCGAACGAGACCTCCATGATATTGCCGATCCGAATGATCAACATAATCAGAATGGTGGGCATGATCGATGGAATGGTGATCTTCCACATCATCTGCCAGCGGTTAGCACCGTCGACCACGGCACTTTCGTACAGCGTTGGCGAGACGCCCGCTATAGCGGCCAGGAAGACAATTGATCCAAACCCGGCCTCTTGCCAAATGCCTGTGCCGACGAAGATCGGTCGGAACCATTCGGGTTTGGTCAGGAAGTAAATCGGATCCAGCCCGAACCAGCCAATGATCGTATTCACGATGCCCGCTGTGGGCGAAAAGGCCGTAATCACGATGCCTGCGATGATCACAGAGCTGATGAAATGCGGCAGGTAAACGATGGTCTGCGCCGTCTTTTTGAAAGAGGCGTGCAGGATCTCGTTGAACATCAGGGCCAAGATGATCGGGGCCGGGAAGCCAAAGAGAAGGTTCAAGGCGCTGATCTTGATCGTGTTCCATACCGCGCGCACGAACTGGTCGTTGGTGAACAGGGTCTGGAAATGCTCCCACCCCACCCAGGGGCTGCCTGCAACGCCGCGGAAGATCGAGTAATCCTTGAACGCGATCTGGAGGCCGTACATCGGTTTGTACAGGAACACTAAGAACCAAACGATAGTTGGCAGCAGCATCACATAGATCTGCCACTCGCGCTTCAGATGGTCGACGATCCGTTGGCCGCGGGTCACTTTCACGAGGTCGGGTCGCGTGCTGGCCGGGGTATGGGCGCTTTCGTCACTCATGCTGCTGGCTTGTCCTGACCGGCAAAGGCACGTCCCGTGGCGGCGTCAAAGATGCGGATCTTCTCGGGCGCGATATTGAAACCTTTCACGGCGTTCAGATGCGCGGCATTGCCTTGGGTTTCGGCCTTTATCACAAAGGGTTCACCCGCAAGCGTGGCGTGCAGCAAAGCCTCGGACCCAAGCGTCTCCACCAACTCCAGTTCGATGTTTACTGTTGGATTCTCGACCTCGGGACGCATGTATTCAGGCCGAATGCCGACAATCACCTCTTTCCCGGCCTTGCCAGACAGGGCGTCCAGCGAAGGAAGCGGTATGCGTTGGCCCGCAAATTCGGCCACTGGGGCGTTGTCGCTGGCAGCCAGCACCGCTTTAACCATGTTCATTGGTGGCGCGCCCAGAAAGCTAGCTACGAATGTGTTGGCCGGGTTCAGGAACAGTTCCATCGGCGTGCCGACTTGTTCGATATTTCCGTCGTTCATCACAACGATCCGGTCGGCCAATGTCATCGCCTCGACCTGATCATGGGTCACATAGATCGACGTGGCGCCCAGGCGTTTGTGCAGACGTTTGATCTCGGCACGCATCTGAGTTCGTAGTTTAGCGTCAAGGTTGGACAAAGGTTCGTCGAACAGAAATACCTTTGGGTCCCGCACGATGGCGCGTCCCATGGCAACACGCTGACGCTGACCGCCAGAGAGATCTGCGGGACGTCGCTCAAGATACTCGGTCAATCCAAGAATAGCGCCCACCTCGTCGATGGACTTTTGGATTTTTTCTTTGCTTTCTTTGCGGATGCGCAGGCCGAATGCGATGTTGTCAGCCACGTTCAGATGCGGATAAAGCGCATAGTTCTGGAACACCATGGCCACGTCGCGGTCCTTCGGAGCCACGCGGTTCACCACTCGGTTGTCGATGGTGACCTGACCGTCCGAGATTTCTTCCAGCCCCGCGATCATCCGCAACGTTGTTGATTTCCCGCATCCGGACGGGCCGACCAACACGACGAATTCTTTTTCGTCGACGTTCAGGTCAATGCCATGCACGACCTCAACAGCCCCATATCTTTTGAAGATACTTTCGAGTTTTACGCCAGCCATGCGTCCTCCCAAACGCTTGTTCGGCGACCGAGTGCGACTCATGCCGGCGGGGTTGAAGCCCTTGTTTTTTATGCATGATTGCGAGCGGTCGCTGTATACTTATCTAAACTGGTATACTAGTATTTAAGAATCGCCAAACGTTATTTTGGAATAATTGCAAATGGGAGGGCCGGTCGGAATGAGGATCACTGAAGTCCAAGTTACGCCAATCGCAGTACCGGATGTGCCACTGGTCAACACCAAAGGCGTTCATCAGAAAGTATTTCTTCGCGCGGTCATTCAAGTCAAGACAGATAATGGTTTGATCGGTCTGGGCGAAGCTTATGGGGCCAAGCGCACGCTGACTGGATTGCAGGCGGTGGCGCCCACATTGGAGGGGCTGGACCCCTACGATTTGCGGGACCTGCGTGCGCGTGTCGAAGCCGCCTTGCCAAATGCGGGTGGGGTAAATGCGCCCACAGCGTTGGCGGATCACAAGGTTGTCGATGTCGTCTATGCGGCTTTTGAGATTGCTTGTCTGGACCTGCGTGGCAAAGAAGTCGGACGTCCGTTGTATGACCTGCTGGGTGGCGCGGTCAGAAAAGAAATTCCGTTCGGGGCTTACCTGTTCTTCAAGTTCGCCAATCGCCCGGATGCGATCAGCGATGACATCTTCGGCGAAGTGATGACGCCGGACGCCATGGTTGAAGAGGCGCGGGCCTTGGTTGGCGAATATGGGTTCAAGTCTCTGAAGCTGAAGGGTGGGGTGTTAGAGCCCGATCTGGAAGTGGAGACGATGTTGAAGCTACGAGAAGCGTTCCCGCATCATCCTTTGCGCATTGATCCCATGGGTGCCTGGACAGTTGAAACGGCCAAACGCGTTGTAAAACAGTTGGATGGCGTCCTTGAGTATCTGGAAGATCCCGTCCGCGGCATGGATGCCATGGCGGAGCTTTCGGCTCAGATCGACATGCCTTTGGCCACGAATCTGGTCGTTGTTGAGTTTGAGCACGTGATCGAAGCGGTCAAGAAAGACGCGGTTCAGATCGTTCTGTCCGATCATCATTATTGGCGTGGCGCGACAGGGGCGATCCACCTTGGCGAAATGTGCCGGGCGGCGGATTTGGGCGTTTCGATGCATTCGAATTCGCATCTGGGGATTTCGTTGGCCGCGATGTGTCATGTGGCGGCGGCGACGCCCAATCTGACATACGACTGTGACACCCATTATCCGTGGTACGACCGCGAAATCATCAAAGGTGGTCGCCCGACATTCAAGGACGGAAAATTGCCGGTTCCGGATGGGCCGGGCCTTGGGGTGGAGCTGGATCATGATGCGGTCGCTGAGCTGCATGAATTGTACAATCAACAAATGATCGTTGATCGAGACGATACTGATGAAATGCTTAAATATGTTCCGGATTACGTTCGCGTGGTGCCCAGATGGTAGGCCCCGGATGGAAAATCAGATGCACATCGCCTATGAGCACGGTGTAGAAGGAGTGTCTGCACATGCAGCAGGTTGAAATTCTTGAGCGCCGCACAAGCGCCGACGTTGTGTTCGATTATCTCTACGAGAAGATAGGCTCGCTGGAATTGCTGCCTGGTGCCAAGATCTCGGAAGCCGAGATCGCATCGAAGTTCGGAATCTCGCGCCAGCCCGTCCGGGATGCCTTTAGCCGTTTGGGAAACATGGATCTTTTGCTGATCCGCCCGCAAAAGGCCACGGTTGTTCGGAAGTTCTCGCTGCAGTCCATCGAAACGGCCCGTTTCGTGCGTTTGAGTGTGGAACTCGAGGTTCTAAGGTCGGCCGCGCTGCAGTGGGACGGGGCCATGGATTCTGTCTTGGACGAGAATTTGGAAGGACAGAAAAAAGCGCTCAGCGACAAGGACGTCGATGCGTTTCACACCTGTGATTACAACTTTCACAAGCTTCTGTGTCATGCGGCAGATGCGGATTTTGCCTTTGAAATCATATCGCAGAACAAGGCCCGCGTTGATCGTCTATGCGTTCTTAGTCTGACGGCAGAAGACGGGATGAAACAACTGATCGATGATCATGTGGTGTTGCTAGATCAGTTGCGGAAAAAAGATGTGGATGGGGTGTGCGATACGATCCGGCGTCATCTGTCGCGGCTAGACGATACGATCACAGAAATCCACCGGACCCATTCCTCTTATTTCGACAGTTAAGTTAACCTTCTATTGTTCGCAAAGCCTCAACAAACATTGCTGATCACGGCAAGTTTGTCACGTCTTGGGCGGGACAAGCGCGCATGGGGCGGCATTTCGCTTGTAACGCTTGCGCTTACACGCTGAACCCCCGATAACCACGCTTCGTTTTTTTTACTGATTTGGGTGCCTGCTTTGACTGCCAACCTGTCTTATATCGACGCTGCTGAACAACCCGTAGAACTTCGGGCAGACATTCTTCGCCACGTGACGCATTCGCTTGGTTCGACCCCTGAAGATGCGTCTTTGTCGGACTGGCGCGTCGCTTTGTGCCTGGCCGTGCGCGACAAGATTGTCGCGTCTTGGGCGGAAACAGCGCGGTTGGCCAAACAGCAGCAGTCCAAACGAGTTTACTATCTTTCGATGGAGTTTCTGATCGGGCGACTTTTGCAGGATGCGATTGTCAATCTGCAATTGGAAGATCAGGCGCATTCCGCACTTCAAGACCTTGGGTTGGACTTTGCAAGCGTCATTCAAGACGAACCCGACGCTGCGCTTGGAAATGGTGGGCTTGGCCGTTTGGCTGCCTGTTTTCTGGAATCGCTTTCGACGCTTGGTCTGCCCGCCTTTGGGTATGGGATCCGTTATGAGCACGGATTGTTCCGCCAAAGTTTCAAAGACGGAATTCAGCAGGAAGCGCCAGAGACCTGGCTTCAAAATGGCAATCCTTGGGAGTTTCCCCGTCCCGGCACCACCTTCGACATCGGCTTCGGCGGTACGGTGAGTGAAGTCGGCGGGCGGGCCAAGTGGGCGCCTGAATATGGCGTTCTGGCTCAGGCTTTCGACACGCCGGTTGTCGGATGGCAGGGACGGTCCGCCAATACCCTGCGGCTTTGGAGCGCCAAGCCGCAAAACCCGTTTGATCTGGGCCGGTTCAATCACGGCGACTTTGCCGGGGCGGCCGAACACGAAGCGATGGCCCGCACGATCAGCCGGGTCCTTTACCCGGACGACAGCACCGAGATCGGCAAAGAGCTGCGTTTGAAGCAGGAGTATTTTTTCACCGCAGCCAGCTTGCGCGACATTCTTGTCCGGTTTGACCGCGAAGGACATGCGATTGCGGCGCTGCCTTCTAAAGTCTCGATCCAGTTGAACGACACGCATCCCGCCATCGCGGGACCCGAACTTGTTCGGCTGTTGCACGACGAACGGGGGCTTGGATTTGAAGAGGCGGTGCATCTGGCGCGCCAATGCCTGTCTTACACCAATCACACGTTGTTGCCGGAAGCATTAGAGCGTTGGTCCGAGGGCCTGATGACCCGTCTATTGCCACGCCACGTGACGCTGATTGAACGGATCGATGATCTGCACACTGCAAATGCGCCGAAGTCCCCGGTCAGGGTGCGCGAGCACGGCGAAATCAAGATGGGCGAATTGTCGTTCATCATGGCGCACAAAGTGAACGGCGTTTCGGCGCTGCACACCGATCTGATGAAGTCGACGGTGTTCAAAGACCTGCACGAGCAACACCCCGACCGGATCGTCAATCAGACAAATGGTGTTACGCCAAGGCGTTGGTTGCACGCGGCAAATCCACGACTTAGCACGCTGATCACCAAGGCGATTGGCCCGGGTTGGGTGGGTGATTTGGGGCAATTGTCAGGGCTGGAAAGTCACATCGAAGATTCGGGTTTCTTGTCAGACTTTGCGGCGGCGAAACGCGCCAATAAGGCGGCGTTTTCCGATTGGCTACGCCGTGAACATGACCTGACCGCCGACCCGGATGCGATGTTTGATGTCCAGATCAAACGCATCCACGAGTACAAGCGACAGCATTTGAACATTCTGGAGGCCGTGGCCCACTGGCAGGCCATTCGCGCCAATCCCAACGGCAATTGGACCCCTCGCGTCAAGATATTCGGCGGCAAGGCGGCACCCGGTTATTTCTTTGCCAAAGACATCATCCGGCTGATCAATGACGTGGCCGAGGTTGTAAACGCCGACCCGGTGACCAGCCCGTACCTGAAGGTGTTCTTTCTGCCGAACTACAATGTCACCATGGCCGAACGGTTGATCCCGGCGTCTGATCTCAGCGAACAGATCTCGACAGCAGGGAAAGAAGCCTCGGGCACCGGCAATATGAAATTCGCGCTGAACGGTGCACCGACCATCGGAACACTAGATGGGGCCAACGTGGAAATTCGCGAACACGTCGGGGCCGAGAATTTCTTTTTGTTCGGCATGACCGCCCAAGACGTTGATACCAGACGCGCAGTGAAAGATCATGCGGGCAAAGCGATTGCCGCGTCGCCGGTTCTGTCCGAGGCCCTAAAGGCCATACGGTCCGGTGTGTTTTCGCCAGACGAGCGCGGTCGCCATCATGGCGTGATCGACAACGTCAGCGGGCCGGACTACTTCCTTGTGGCGTCGGATTTCGACGACTACTGGCGGGCACAGCGTCAAGCGGAAACGACGTTTGCTGACGCTCAAAGCTGGACGCGCATGGCGGCTTTAAACACAGCACGGTCGGGTTGGTTTTCGTCTGATCGCACCATCCAAAGCTACAATAAGGATATCAGGAATGCCGCTTCCCTGCTGAAATAATGGGAAAAATGCTTGCGAGTGCGAATTCCGGCACTAGGCTTGCACAATGACGAAAACGAAAACCGACGCACTGACTGGTATGCCTTCTCGCGACGTGCTGGATCAAATCTGTTCCGGGCGTCACGCCGATGCATTTTCCGTTTTTGGCCCGCACCAAGTTGGGCGTGACACCTTCGTGACTGCTTTTGATCCGGGTGCTGCGCGTCTGAGCGCGGTTCAAGGCGAACAACAGCATGTCTTGACCGCGGTAGACGGTTTTCCCGGACTCTTCCGAGGGCAAGTTGGAACGTCCAAGCCTTATCATCTGCATGGTGAAGCTTCGGATGGGCAGGTCTTTGACTATGACGATCCTTATCGGTTCGGTCCCGTTTTGGGGGAGATGGATGAATACCTGTTGGGCGAGGGCACGCATCAGCGTCTTTGGAAAGCACTGGGCGCCCATGTCATCACCCATGAAGGCAGCACCGGCACGCATTTTGCGGTTTGGGCGCCGAATGCGCAGCATGTGTCGCTTTTAGGGGACTTCAATCAATGGGACGGACGCCGACACATGATGCGTCGCCGTGGCGCTTCAGGCGTGTGGGAGACATTTCTGCCGGGTGTAGGCGAGGGGGCTCCGTATAAGTTTCAGATCATCGATGCGGGTGGACAAGTCCTGCCGCTGAAGGCCGACCCGGTTGGGTTTGGCTCGGAACATCCGCCTGCCAAGGCATCCGTCGTGCGCGATATTCTGGGCTATGGTTGGAAAGATGATGCGTGGATGGAAACCCGCGCGGGTCGCAATGCTCGTACTGCGCCGATGTCGATTTACGAAGTGCACCTTGGGTCGTGGCGGCGCAAGGACGGTGGCCGCCCGATTTCGTATAAGGAAGCTGCTGACGAACTAGTGGCCTATGTCGCGGATATGGGGTTCACCCACATCGAGCTTTTGCCGATCAGCGAGTATCCTTTCGACGGATCGTGGGGGTATCAACCGGTCGGGCTGTTTGCGCCCACCATCCGTCATGGCCCGCCCCACGAATTTCGCGATCTGGTCGAAGCTGCCCATGACGCCGGATTGGGCGTTTTGCTGGATTGGGTGCCGGGGCACTTTCCGACGGATGAACACGGGCTGGCGCAGTTTGATGGCACGGCGCTTTACGAACATGCCGACCCGAAAGAGGGGTTTCATCAGGACTGGAATACTCTGATTTACAATTTCGGGCGTCGGGAGGTGGCGAATTTTCTGGTGTCTAATGCGTTGTATTGGCTGGAAGAATATCACATCGACGGCTTGCGCGTGGACGCTGTAGCGTCGATGCTCTACCGCGATTATTCCCGCAAAGAGGGCGAGTGGGTGCCAAATGTCCATGGCGGGCGCGAGAACCTAGAAGCCATCGCTTTGTTCAAGCGCATGAACACCGAAGTCTATGGCGCGGTGCCCGGCATCATGACTGTGGCCGAGGAAAGCACCAGTTTCCCGCAAGTGTCTGGCCCGGTGGATGCGGGTGGTCTGGGCTTTGGGTTCAAGTGGAACATGGGCTGGATGAACGACACCTTGTCGTACATGGAAAAAGAGCCGGTCCATCGCCGCTATGATCATCACCTTATGACTTTCGGGATCGACTATGCCTTTTCCGAGAATTTCATCCTGCCGATCAGTCACGATGAGGTTGTGCACGGCAAAGGCTCGATGCTGGCCAAGATGCCCGGGTCGGAGTGGGAACAGTTTGCCAACCTGCGAGCCTATTACGGATTTATGTGGGGGCATCCGGGCAAGAAGCTGTTGTTCATGGGCTGTGAATTTGCCCAGCCCGAAGAATGGAACCATGACGCTCAGATCAACTGGGATTCCGCTGCCGATCCCAAACACGCAGGCGTCCAGCGTTTGGTGCGCGATCTTAATACGCTTTACCGGGCCACACCGGCCTTGCACGCCAAGGACTGCGAACCTGACGGGTTTCAGTGGATCGAAGGCGGGGCGACCGACGTTTCTGTTTTGGCATGGGCGCGGTTCGGAGGCCCGAATGATCCGCCCGCCGTGGTGATCAGCAACTTCACTCCCGTCGAGCGTACGGGTTGGCGATGCGGCTTGCCGAAGGCTGGGAATTGGCGCGAGGCGCTTAATACCGATGCCGGACTTTACGGTGGCGAAAACCGTGGCAATCTGGGCGGGGCCGCGACCGAGGACATCGCTTGGCACGGGCAATCGCATTCTGCGGAACTGACACTTCCGCCGCTATCCACGATCATTTTGATACACGACGACTAGGACACTCGGGGAGGGGACCAAATGTCGACAGATCGAAGACTGACCAACCGAACGATGGCTTTTGTGTTGGCTGGGGGACGTGGTAGTCGCCTGAAAGAGTTGACGGATAGACGTGCCAAACCAGCCGTCTATTTCGGAGGGAAATCCCGGATCGTGGATTTCCCACTTTCAAATGCGTTGAATTCAGGCATTCGCAAAATGGCCATTGCGACGCAATACAAAGCGCATTCACTGATCCGTCATTGCCAAAGGGGCTGGAACTTTTTCCGCGCTGAACGGAACGAGTATCTGGACATCCTGCCTGCGTCGCAAAGGGTGTCAGAAGTGCAGTGGTACTTGGGAACAGCGGATGCGGTCATGCAAAACATTGATATCATTGACAGTTATGATGTGGATTACGTGCTGATTTTGGCCGGCGATCATATCTACAAGATGGACTACGAAGTCATGTTGCGCCAGCACGTGGATCAGACGGCTGACGTGACGATCGGATGTCTGACCGTCCCACGGATGGAGGCCACGGCGTTTGGTGTCATGCATGTGGACGAGAAAGATCGGATCACCGAATTCCTTGAGAAACCCGCCGACCCGCCGGGTATTCCGGGCGACGAAGACAACGCTTTGGCGTCCATGGGGATCTATGTCTTCAACTGGAAATTTCTGCGGGATTTGTTGTTGAAGGATGCCGAAGATCCGAATTCCTCGCACGACTTTGGCGGCGATTTGATCCCCTACATCGTGAAGAACGGCAAAGCGGTGGCGCATCGGTTTACGGACAGTTGCGTACGATCCTCGACCGAGGCACCGGCCTATTGGCGCGACGTCGGCACGGTGGATGCGTTTCACGAGGCGAATATCAACCTGACCGACTTCGAGCCCGATTTGGATCTCTGGTCAACTGATTGGCCGATTTGGACGTACTCAGAAAGCGTGCCACCCGCCAAATTCATTCATGACGACGGGCCACGCAAAGGTCACGCGATTTCGTCACTGGTGTCTGGGGGCTGCATTATTTCGGGAACAGAGGTGCGCAGTTCGCTTTTGTTTACCGGCGTGCATTCCAACAGCTTTTCCGTGCTCGATCACGCTGTGGTCTTGCCTTACGTGACGATTGAACGAAACGCGCGCTTGAGCAACGTTGTCATTGATCGGGGCATCACAATTCCGCAAGGATTGGTGGTAGGCGAAGACCCGGTTGAAGACGCCAAGTTCTTCCGGGTGACCGACAACGGCGTAACGTTGATTACGGAACCCATGGTTGACGCGTGGAAAGCTGCGCAATGAGGCAGGGGCTCTCGGTTGCTTCCGAATGCCTGCCCTTGGTGAAAACCGGGGGACTTGCGGATGTCGTGGGGGCTTTGCCCTCGGCCTTAGCTGCGGAAGGCTGGGCGCTGAAGACGCTGGTTCCCGGATATCCGGCGGTTATGAAAGCGGCTGCGGGGGGCAAAGAGGTTTGGTCTGCCAAAGACCTGTTTGGGTCCAAAGCGCGAGTGATCTCGAAAGAAATCAACGGTTTGGATGTTTTGGTGTTGGATGCGCCTGGTCATTTTGACCGCCCCGGATCGATATATCTGGGGGATGACGGCGAAGACTATCCCGACAACCCGGAACGTTTCGCGGCTTTGGCTTGGACAGCAGCAGCTTTGGCCACGGATGGAATTGGCAAATGGAAACCCGAAGTTCTGCATTTGCATGATTGGCAGGCGGCCCTGACCCCTTGGTATTTGCGTGAGATGGGCAGTGACATGGGCACGTTACTTACCATCCACAATGTCGCGTTTCATGGCATCGCGCCTGCGTCACGATTGGACAAGTTGCGGCTGCCGCCCGAGGGTTTTTCCAGCGATGGTTTCGAATACTGGGGGCAGATTAACATGCTGAAGGCGGGCATCGTGGCGGCCAGTAAGATCAGCACGGTCAGCCCGACTTACGCGCGCGAATTGACGACGCCCGAGTTTGGCATGGGGTTGGACGGCGTGCTGACTGCCCGGCAATCGGATCTGGTTGGCATTCTAAATGGCATTGATACGCAGGTTTGGGATCCGGCAACTGACAGCGCTTTAAAGAACAAGTTCAAGACACCACGCGGAAAGTCCCGTGCGAAAGCGCAGCTTGAAAAGGAATTCGACCTGCCCGCCGGAGACGGCCCTTTGTGCATCGTCGTGTCGCGCATGACGCCGCAAAAAGGGTTGGACTTGTTGCTGGATGCGCTGCCAGCCCTTGTGGATAGGGGCGGGCGTTTGGCCGTTTTGGGCTCGGGCGACCGGGCCTTGGAAAATGCTTGGCTTAAAGCCGGAGATGGTCATGCGCATGTGTCGGTTCAACTTGGCTATGACGAAGCCTTGTCGCATCGCATGTTTGCCGGTGCCGACGCGATCCTTGTACCATCGCGGTTCGAGCCGTGCGGTCTGACGCAATTATTCGGGCTGCGCTATGGAGCCGTTCCGCTTGTGGCATTGACAGGTGGTCTGGCGGATACAGTGATCCCGGCGAATACTGCCGCGATGAAAGAGGGCGTTGCGACAGGGTTTCAGTTTCATCCAATCACGGCCGACGCTTTGGCACATAGTCTGATCCAACTTTGTCACCTGTTTAAGGACAAGGATGAATGGACTCGACTGCAACGGAATGCGATGAAGCACCCTGTAAATTGGTCGACATCGGCCAAAAGTTACGCTGACCTCTATGATGAGATAGCCTGACACGATATGGACGATCTTTACGCGGTTTCAGCGTCACGGGCCTCGCCCCTTGGCGCAACATTCGATGGTGACGGTGTGAACTTCGCCGTCTTCTCGGGGCATGCCACTCGGGTGGAGCTTTGCTTGTTCTCGGAAGATGGCGCGCAAGAGATTGCTCGGCTGGATTTACCCGAGCGCGACGGTGATATCTGGCATGGCTATGTCGCAGGTTTGCGTCCGGGCCAGCTTTATGGGTATCGGGCCCATGGGCTGTATGCGCCGGAAAAAGGATTTCGCTTCAATCCGAACAAGCTGCTTCTTGACCCCTACGCGAAACGGTTGGCGGGGCGGGTCACTTGGGACGATGCCGTGATGGGGTACGATCCGAAGTCGCGCAAGAAAGATCTGAGTTTTGACACGCGCGACAGTGCCGCTTTTGTTCCGAAGGCCAGCGTTGAAGATCCGAGTTTCGATTGGGGGGATGATCGCCCGCCCGCCACTGCCTTGACCGATACAGTGATCTATGAAGCGCATGTAAAGGGCTTGAGCCAGCGCCACCCCGGAGTGGAAAACCCCGGCACGTTTCTAGGCATGGCGTCAGACCCAATGTTGGATCATTTGACGTCGCTTGGTGTGACGGCGATTGAGCTTTTACCAGCGCAGTCATTTTTGGACGACCGATTTTTGCATCGCCTAGGTTTGGTGAATTACTGGGGATATCAGACGCTTGGATTCTTTGCTCCCGAGCCGCGCTATCTGAACCACGACCAAATCCACGAGTTTCAAACCATGGTCGCCCGTTTCCACGCCGCCGGAATCGAGGTGCTGATGGATGTTGTTTATAACCACACCTGCGAGGGCAGCGAGTTGGGGCCGACCCTGTCGTTTCGTGGTTTGGACAACACCAGTTACTATCGATTGGCCGACGGCGGGCGTCGCTATATCAACGACACGGGCACGGGCAATACGTTGAACCTGGAGCATCCGATGGTGAACCGGATGGTTATGGATTCGCTTCGCTATTGGGTTGAGGTGATGCACGTTGATGGATTCCGCTTCGATCTATGCGCCACCCTTGGGCGAACCAGCACGGGATTTGATCGCAACTCGGGGTTCTTTTCCGCGATTTCGCAAGACCCGGTTTTATCGAACGTCAAACTGATTGCCGAACCTTGGGATATTGGTCCGGGTGGCTATCAACTTGGGGCCTTTCCACCGCCGTTCTTGGAATGGAATGACCGATATCGCGACGTGGTGCGGCAGTACTGGGCCGGCGGTGCCGATATGGTTGGGCGGCTTGCTGAACGGGTTATGGGCTCGGCCCGGCAGTTCGATCACGCCGGGCGTGCGGCCACCAGTTCGGTGAATTTCCTGACGGCGCATGACGGGTTCACGTTGCTGGATGTGGTGTCTTACAATCGCAAACACAACGCGGCAAATGGCGAACATAACCGCGATGGTCACGGCCAGAACCATAGCGACAACATGGGTGTGGAAGGCCCAAGCGACGACCCAAAGCTGATCGCGGCGCGTGCGCAGCGTCGGCGCAATATGATGGCCACGCTTTTGCTGTCTCAGGGCACTCCGATGATCCTGTCAGGCGACGAGATGGGCCATAGCCAAAACGGTAACAACAACGGCTATAATCAAGACAACGAAACGACTTGGATTAACTGGGAGGCCGTAGATCAGGACTTTCTGGACTTCACGCGCCACGTGATCGCGTTTCGCAAAGCGCATCCCATCTTGCGGCAGAAGTTGTTTCTACATGCACGAGAGAGGGCGGTGGACGGGAAAGAGGATTTGTTTTGGCGCCGCCCAGACGGGACGTCCATGCAAGACGAAGACTGGAACAATCCCGACTTGAATGCCCTATGTGCCGAAGTGCGGATGGCCTCTGGTTCGCCGTTCTATAGCGAATGGGAAGATGCGGTTTTTGTGGTGTTTAATGCCGGTGATGATGTCGAGATCGTCTTGCCCGATGCACCCGATGGGATGGTTTGGGCGCGCGGCATTGATACAAGTTCCGCAAGGCCGGTTGAGACAAGCACGGCTGGTTCGGTTGAAAACTGTCCCGCAGATTGTGTTCTGGCCTTCATCCTTGTGCCGGAAGACAGGCCCTAAGCGCGGCGGCTGTGTTGGTGCCGTAAGCTATGCAAGGTCACGTGGAAACCAATATCGCGCCATTCAGTTATCTCTGCTGATGCGAAGTTATTTGAGGTCATTGCCATGACGAAAACCCCCTTCGACCCCGAAACAGACGGCGCCAAGATGCAGTTCAAAGACGCGATGTCCTATGGCGATTATCTGGGTTTGGAAGACCTGCTGGATCGGCAACATACGCTTAGTGATGCCCATGACGAACTTTTGTTTATCATCCAGCACCAGACCAGTGAATTATGGATGAAGCTGGTTTTGCACGAACTGGAGGCCGCCCGGTTGGCCTTGATCGAAGGTGACACACCGATGATGTTCAAGATGCTGGCGCGGGTCAGCCGCATCTTCGAGCAGCTGAACAATCAATGGGACGTCCTTCGCACGATGACGCCTGCGGACTACACCGCCTTTCGCGAGGCTTTGGGCCCATCATCCGGCTTTCAGTCTTTTCAGTACCGTATGATCGAATATGTGTTGGGCAATCGAAACCCGAACCTCTTGAAGCCCCATGCTCATGTGCCTAAGGCTTTTGATTTGCTGAAAGCCGAGCTTGAGCGTCCGAGTTTTTATGATGAGGTTGTGACGCTTTTGTTTCGCAGCGTGGACGGCTCGGACGCGGATGCCCCCGTGCCGCAACTGAACACACCGCACGAAGCACGGGATGACATTCAGGCGCGATGGAAAACGGTTTATGAAAACGTGGATGACCATTGGACCATTTACGAGCTGGGCGAAAAGCTGGTCGATCTGGAAGACTATTTCCGCAGGTGGCGTTTCAATCATGTCACAACAGTTGAGCGGGTTATTGGCTTCAAGCGCGGGACGGGTGGCACCTCGGGGGTCAGCTATCTGCGCAAGATGCTTGAGGTCGAGTTGTTCCCCGAGCTTTGGCGATTGAGGGGGGAGTTGTAGTCATGGCGATCTTGCGCAAAGACATGTTCGATCTTCCGGATAGGGTGATCTATCTGGACGGCAATTCGCTTGGGCCTCCTATCAAAGGGACGGCAGATTATGTTTCGAAGGTGATCGAAAGCGAATGGGGGGGCGATTTGATCCGCGCGTGGAATTCTGCGGGCTGGATGGAGCTGCCAAAGGCTGTTGGCAACAAGATTGGGCGGTTGATCGGTGCGCCTGCCGGGGCTGTGGCGACTGGTGATACGCTTTCCATCAAGGTGTATCAGGCGCTGGCTGCCGCGTTGAAGATGCGTCCGGAGCGCCGCGTGATCTTGTCAGACGCGGGTAATTTTCCGACCGATCTTTACATGGCTGAGGGTTTGATCGGGACAATCGACAAAGGGTATGCGTTGCGCACGCCAGACCCGGTCGATGTTGTTGATGCCATTTCCGAGGATGTGGCCGTCGTGATGCTGACGGAGGTGGACTATCGCACAGGGCGGCGACACAACATGGGCGCTGTCACAGCCGCCGCCCATGAAGCGGGTGCGGTGATGATTTGGGATTTGGCCCATAGCGCGGGGGCAATCCCTGTTGAAATCCAGAAGTCCAATGCCGAATTCGCGGTTGGCTGCACTTACAAATATTTAAATGGAGGTCCGGGCGCACCAGCCTTCATTTACGTCCGCCCCGATCTGGCAGATCACATTGCGCCGGCTCTATCGGGTTGGCTGGGTCATGACGCACCCTTCGCGATGGAACGTCACTATCGGCCTGCGATGTCCACTGAAAGGATGCGGGTTGGTACACCGGCCATTTTGCAGCTTTCTGTTTTGGACCACGCGCTGTCGATTTGGGACGGGGTGGATATGGAGGCGGTGCGTGTGGCGTCTATCGCCTTGTCCGAACGGTTCATTCGCGAAGTCGAAGCACGATGTCCGGACGTGACGCTTGCATCGCCCCGGGACCCGATGGTGCGGGGCAGTCAGGTGTCTTTTGCCTTCCAGCACGGATACGCCGCCATGCAAGCCTTGATTGACCGAGGGGTAATCGGAGATTTCCGCGCACCAGACATTATGCGATTCGGTTTCACGCCCTTGTATCTAGAGGAATCCGATGTGGTCGCCGCAACTACAGTCTTTGAAGACGTCATGAAAAATGAGCTTTGGCGCGATCCGAAATACAACGTGCGATCAAAGGTGACGTAGGATCGTGGGTCACGTTTTGCGGATGCGGGCGCCGGTGTCCTTGTCGAACAAATAGATTTTGTCGGTGTCAAAACTGATGCCAATGGCTTCGTCGAACCCGGCTTCAAAGTCTTTTGGTGCCTTGATCGACAGGATGTCGTCGCCGACTTTTGCGGTGACCAGTGTGTGATCGCCGATCAGTTCGTTCGCAAACAATCGCGCTCGGATGGCCCCGTCTTCGGGCGCTACCACGCGGCAATCCTCGGCGCGCAATCCGATGACGGCGTTTTTTACCGTGTGGTTGCCGCCGGTAGCAACGCGATCCTCACCAACGACAAAGGCTCCGCTATCCAAGGTGCCGTGGGCGACGTTCATCGGGGGTGAGCCGATGAATTGCGCGGTGAACAGGTTTTCCGGATCATCGTAGATGACTTTGGGGGTGGCCAGTTGTTGCAACTTGCCACCTTCCAGAAGTGCAACGCGATGCGCCAAGGTCATCGCTTCGACCTGATCGTGCGTGACATAGATCGTGGTGATGCCCAGTTCGTGCTGCATGTGTTTCAACTCGGCCCGCATATGGCCGCGAAGTTTGGCGTCGAGATTAGACAGCGGTTCGTCCATCAGGAACACGGACGGACGACGCACCATGGCGCGGGCCAGAGCGACGCGCTGGCGCTGACCGCCAGAGAGTTCTCGGGGATAGCGTTCCAGCAGTTCATCCAGTTGTACTTGCGCGGCCACGTCGCGCACCTGCGCCTCCATATCGGTGCGGTTCAGGCGGCGAATTTTCAACGGATAGCCGATGTTCTCGGCCACGGTTTTGTGCGGATAGAGCGCATAGCTTTGGAACACCATTGCGACATCGCGGTTCTTGGGCAATTCATCGGTCACGTCCCGGCCGGAGATCGAAATTGAACCTTCGCTCACCGTTTCCAGCCCCGCGATCATGCGAAGCGCTGTGGATTTCCCCGAACCGGACGCGCCCAAAAGCACAAGGAACTCGCCATCCTGAACCTCAAGCGAAAGATTGTGCAGCACCTTCACCGCGCCGAAGGATTTGGAAATGTTATCAAGAACAACGGTCATGGTTAGCCTTTGACGGCCCCCAGAAGGAGCCCTTTTGAGATGTAACGTTGCAAGATGATGGCAAGAATGATGACGGGAATGATCATCACGATGATGACCACGGACATCGACCACCAGAGTATCCCACGTTCGCCTGCGTTCATGGCGGCAACAAGGATCGGCATGGTCTGTGCCTTGGATGTCGAAAGGAACAGCGCCAACAGGTATTCGTTCCAGCTTAGGATCATCACCAACAGCGTCGTGGCGGCAAGGCCGGTGCGCGACAGAGGCAGAACGATGTCCCAGAAGACGGTGAGGCGGGTGGCTCCATCAAGTTGTGCGCTTTCTTCCAGATCGTAAGGGATCGAGCGGAAGAAGTCGTACATTAGCCAGATCACAATGGGCAGATTGACGACCGTGTAGGTCAGGATGATGGCCAGATGAGTGTCCAAAAGGCGAACCTGTTGGAACATCAAATAGATCGGCACGACCACAACGATCGGGGCAAGGATGCGTTGCGAAATCATCCAGAACAGGATGTCCCCGTTCGAAAGGCTGGCTTTGAAATGCCGGCCCAAAGCGCGCGCCAGAAAGACAAAGACGGCGACGCCGACAGCCGCAGATATGCGCCAATCCACGCCAAACCGACCCACGGCCACAAAGACGGCGATCATCATTAGGACGAACATCATCACGACGCCAAACTTCGGTTTGTATTCAAATCGCGCCAAGGCATAGGCCGCCATTGACCCGATCAACACGCTGGCCGCCGTTGATGACAAAGCGATGATCAGCGAGTTTAAGTAAGCGCGTATGGTGTCTTCATAGTCGAAGACAAACAGCTCTTTCCACGCATGTAGGCTGGGCTGAAAGTCGATGAAGGGTAGGTAGACGGGGCCTGCGTTTACGTCAGTGGCCGTCTTGAACGATGTGATGAACACCCAATAAATCGGGAACAGAACGAAGGCTGTCCAGAAGATCAGAAGGCTATAGACGATGACTTTCGTCCCCGGCGCCATGGTCCGGATCGAACGGGGTTCGAACAAGCGTTGCATCAAGGTCATGCGCGGATCCTTCGAAGGACGACAAGGTTGAAGAAAGATACGCAAGTTATGACGGTGACAAACAGCAACAGGTAGGCGACGGCCGAGGACTGCCCAAGATCAAGTGATCTCCATGCGAACAAGGCGTGGAGCGTCATTGACTCGGTGGCGATACCCGGTCCGCCGGATGTCATGATGTTGGGCAAGTCGACGATCTTGAACGCCTCGATCACGCGGATCAGTAGAACTGTTGCAGCGACAGGGACG
The DNA here is from genome assembly GCA_964632495.1 of uncultured Rhodobacterales bacterium. GTDB lineage: Bacteria > Pseudomonadota > Alphaproteobacteria > Rhodobacterales > Rhodobacteraceae > CALKXV01. Next base: position 25,268 of record CAZWDS010000005.1, on the reverse strand, counting down.
ACCTGCGGCCATGTGATGTCTTTGAAGATGTCCCAACTGGACGCGCCATCGACCTGTGCGGCTTCCACATAGTCACGCGGCACGCTTTCCAAGGCGGCCAGCATGACCACGAAGATAAACGGGATCCACTGCCAGCTGTCGCCGATCATGATGAAAAAGCGCGCGGCCCAAGGGTCGGACGCCCACGAGAAATCGCCCAACCCAAACCACTGCCACGCCGGTGAAAACGGCCCCTTCGTGGTGTCGGCGATCATGCGGAAGGCATAGCCAACGCCGATTGGCGTGATCATCAGCGGGATAAAGAAAACGACGCGGAAAAAGCTGCGCCCCCGGATCGGAAGCGAACACAGGAAGGCAAGGCCAATCCCTATGATGAATTGGATGCCACAGCCGAAGATGACGTAAAACAACGTCGTGCCAAGCGTGCCAAACTGATGCCCCGAGAAGAAAGTGGCGGCCATCAGCCAGCCGACGCCAAGAACCAGTCCCCATGTGAACAGCCGTCCAACGAAACCGATGACGGTAAAGGATGTGCGCAGGTAACGGACGATCCACCAGACAACGACACCGGTGACCAATATGGCAACGATCCAGCCGAGCAGGCCCATGCCTTTGAATGTGCCCAGGAAATGGAATTGTTCGGAGCCGAAAATTTGCTTTTCGAAGTTCTGAAACCAGACGAACCGAACCTGGTAAGACCCGCCGCGCAGCCGAAACCGGGACAGAGCCATTATGAAGGAGGCGACCAGCGGAAAGATCGAGAAGATCAGGATCATGATCACGGCAGGCCAGATGAAGATTTGCGAAGAATGCCGGTCAAGCCAATCGGCAAACCGCTCGCGCGCCCCTCTGGAAGGAACGGCCCGAGTTGCCCCGGGCCGTTTGGTATTGTCGGTCGTGTTCACCGTTTAGTTGGTGACGCCGAGAGACAGATTGTACATCGTCTTTTGGCTTTCGCGCCCGAAGTCCTCTGTGATTTCTTCCCAAGCTTCCTCGATATTAGCGGTAGCTTGTTCGGCCGTGATTTCGCCAGCTAAGAAGCGGGCCAGTTCACGGTCAAGGACGACGCCGGTGTACTGCTGAGCACCTGGAATTTTCATGTCAGATGCCATGTTCGGGTGGTTCAGGCTGTTCTTGATCGCGTCAAGATAGTTCGCCGCGGCTGCTTCACTGAAGCCAGCCTCGACCCAAAGGTCAGTGCTTTCCAACTGCGAGTTCCGGTAGGGGTTGTAACCCGTCCAGCCCATGGTCACGTCCACGTTCGACTGCTCTGCCTGGTTCACATAGGACAAGAAGTCATACGCGGCCTGCTTCACCGTATCGTCGGACTTGGCATTGATGGCACCGGCCCAACCGCCAAACGCACCGAAGGGCGCATAGTTGATCCCGTCAATTGCATTCGGGCAAAGCGTCGGGTTGCAGTCTTCCAACTTGCCGGTTTCCACGTTCAGCGCGCGGGTCGAACCGGGCGAGATCGAAGCATACATCTTGTCTTTGATGGCAGCGCCATCTTCTGCAATCGAAAGCGGACCGATATCGCCCCAGTCGATGGCCAAAGCACAGCGGCCAGATGTGACCAGCGCACGCGTGTCGCCGATGTCATGGTTCAATTCGTCAGGTGGACCAGCTTCGCCAGTGGCCTGATAGATGCGGAACGCTTCCTGCCAGGCTTCGTTGTTGATCTTCGGTGTCATATCGTCGTTGTTAAAGAAGATGCCTTCGTTTGTGCCTTTGGTTTGCACGTAAGACGCCGCGATCGTGCCGATAGCGAAATAGGACTGCGCATTCCGCTTCTTGAAGATGCAGGATCCAAAGTCACCTTCGCCATCGCCGTTCATGTCCTGACCATTCACCGCCTTTGCGACAGTGATGTAGTCTTCCCATGTCTTTGGCGGTTCCAGACCAGCGGCTTCCAGAACATCTTGGCGATAGTAGATCATCTGGAAGTCACCATCGACGGTGATCAGATAGGTTTCGCCACCGATCTTTTGGTTAAATTCGCGGAAGTAGGGCGCGATGTCGTCAATGTTGATCTTGTCGTCATTGGCGATATAGGCGTCCAGTGGCTCGACAAGTCCGCCGTCAACTAGCTCGGTCGCCCAACCTGATGCGAAAACACCCACATCAATCGAGTTTGTGCCCGTGGCCCAGTCCGTCAGAATCTTCTGGAAAAGTTCAGCGAAGGGCACTTCGTTCACACGAATTTCCGCGCCGGTCATGGCGGTGAATTCCTCGCCACGTTCCACAAGGCGCTGTGCAATCACCGGACCCGGACGGGTCAAAATCTCGACCGTGACGCCACTATAGTCCTGTGATTGAGCCGGTACCGTCGCGGCCATAGCCGCAACAAAGCCCAGCCCTAAAGCTGTGTTTTTCATGATTATCCTCCCATTTATATGCGGCAGCAAAGCGTTGATCCGACGTGGGGTCAAGTATTTATCGACCGATTATTTGGCTGATCTTTTCAGCCATCGCCTTCGTTTCAGGCACGTTCAAGCGCCCCATGCGCATTGAAATGTCCCAAGTGCCTTGCGGGGGAACGTCTACGATCCGACCTTTTGCCTTCTCGGCGATGAAGCCCTCGACACCTGCGGTCGAGGGAAAAGCCATGCCCAATCCTTGTTGATCCGGCGTGCGGCAAATCCAGCGTGTCGCGCAGGGGCCTTGGGCCTGAACATACGATATGAAATCAGCTGTCCCGTCTGGATGACGTTGCAAGGCATGGGCCCAGCCGTCGGGATCGGCCAGCATGTCCAGCTCGAACACCACCTCGGGATCAAAGGCCAGATCCGGGGATAGGACGTGATGGCGTTCCGGTGTCTGGGCCAGCTCATCCAGAAACTCAGCGTACCCGGGTGGTGGCGAGATGTGTGACGGGATGGATTGCCTGACCCGAACGGTGTCGGGTGTTGGCATTGCCGAATAGATCAGCTCGCCCATATCGACGGGGCGGAAGTTGGCATGGGCAAGATACATCAATTCCATCGGCGACTTACGCAGATTGTCCACGTGCACCGACACATCCACATTGGCGGCATCGGCTGGCACAGTGATTTGAAGCGTGGCCAGATAGTTCACAGTGAAAGCAACAGTATAGCGATAGCTACCACCAACGACCAAAGCGTCATCCTTCACTTCCAGCCATGCCTCTTGCAAAGGAGCGTTCGGCAATTCGCCGTGAAGGGGATGAGTGTCTTCCGAGGATGGGCCACCGATGGCGGTCAGTCCGCAGTGAAGAAGAAAGGCGCCATATGTCTCAAGATAGGTTTGGGTTTCGACCGGTTCGGGAAACATCGACCCCATTGTGACATCGACCTTGTCGAAACTGGCGCGCCAGATTTGCTGTCCCTTGAAGGGGAGGATGATCAGTTCCATGCGTGGCGTGGTGACGCGAAGGGCGGCAACCCCCGAGCGGTATCGGAATGTCGTCACCGTCGTTGCGCCCGCTGTAAGCAACTGCGTTTCCTTGGCGTCGAACATCGCGTTTTGCAAGTCAATCCGCATGGCGCGTCCTTTATTCGTCAGGTCAGGCCGAAACTCTGGCGCAGATGCGCGTTGATCTCATTCATCGCTTCCACATGAACCACATGCCCGACCTCGGGCAGTTCGATCAAAGCCCCAACCTGTTCGATCCGCGCAGGATCTGGGCGCACGACGTCATCTTTGGTCCCCCAATAGACGGTAACATCCAACCCCGTTTCGGCAACCGAAGGAAGCAATTGCAACAAGGTTTCTATCGAGGCAGGCATGGCTTCGATGATCTCGCGAAGCGCATCGCGCCCTCCGGGTTCGTTCAGTTGCGACAGGGCGTAGGCGGCGAATTCGGGCTTCATGATGCCGGGATCAGCGACAAGACCTTTCAAAAAGCGCATCATCTCGTCTGAATTTTCCATTTCAGGGTAGTGCTTTAGCCGGTCCATATCGACATTTTTGCCCAAGCCCAAAGGTGCCAGCAAAAACAAGCCTTTCCACCTTTCAGGGTAATGCGCGGCCAGCCAAAGTGCAACGCCACCGCCAAGCGAGTGACCGACCAGCCATGCAGGCGGGCCGTCCCCCACGGCGTCCAGAACACCGTGAGCCAAATCTTCAATTGACCCGTCCTGCAAATCGCCCAGGGATTTCCCGTGCCCTCTAAGATCAAGCGCGATTTTCTCGACCTCAGGCAAAGCGGCCTGATTGCCCAACCAGCTTAGGCAATCCGCGCCGAACCCATGCAGGAAGACCGCTCTCATGATGTTTCGATGATGGCCAATACGGTGCCGATCTTGGCGACCTCGTCCTCTTCGATCAGGATTTCGGCCAGTGTCCCCGATGCGGGAGCTTCGATTTCCATGGTCACTTTCGGTGTGGTGATCGACAGGATTTCTTCACCCTCGCTCACACCATCACCGGCCGCCTTGTGCCAAAGGTCAACCTGAGCCTCGGTCACTTCGTTGCCCAGATCGGGCATCTTCAACTCTACACGTGCCATTGCACTTCCCCGTTTTAAAGTCCGGCCTTCGCCATAGTGCGATCATCCCAGTCACGCACGCCGGTTCTTTGATGACTGGTGTCTTCCATCAAGTCGATCATTACCGCATCGACGATGTCCGCGGGCTGCGGAAAATATGTGTCTTCCATGTCGGCTCCGGGGACGATCCAGTTTGGGCTGCCCAAGACGCGCGGTGCGACTTTCAGATGTTTGAAGGCGAACCGGGTCAAATTGGCGGTCAGCGTCATTGCGAAACTGCCCCGTTCGCAGGCTTCGCTGACGATCAAAAGACGCCCGGTTTTTTCCAAAGAGTCGATGACGGGCCCGTAGTCAAACGGCACAAGCGAACGGGCGTCGATTACCTCAAGCGACACACCTTTTTCGGCAAGAGTGTCTGCCGCAGTGAGCGTGGGGAAAAGCGCAGGCCCGATGGTCAGAACCGTGGTGTCCTGACCTTCGCGTTTCACGTCGGGTGCGCCGAAGGGCAGGCGGTAGTCGTCGGTTGGAACCTCTGGTTGGAACTCTTCGACCTTGTCGTAAAGCCGCTGGCTTTCGAAAACGACAACAGGATCGTCCGAAGCGATGGCCGCCGACATCAACCCTTTTGCGTCATAAGGCGTTGCAGGATAGACGATTTTCAAGCCCGGGATATGCGCCGTCAGGGCCGACCAATCCTGACTGTGCTGAGCTCCGTATTTCGATCCGACCGAGCAGCGCAAGACAACGGGAATGCTCAACTGCTGATCCGACATCGCTTGCCATTTGGCCATCTGGTTGAAGATTTCGTCGCCCGCACGCCCGATAAAGTCGGCGTACATCAGTTCAACAATCGGGCGCGCACCCTCCATAGCCGCGCCGATGGCTGTGGCCACAATGGCCGCTTCCGAGATTGGCGAATTGAACACGCGGTCATGGGGGAACAGATCGGCCAACCCGCGATAGACACCAAAAGCGCCGCCCCATTCGCGGCATTCTTCGCCGTATATCAGGATGCGCGGGTCAGTCAGCATGTGGTGGGTGACGGCTTCGAATAATCCGTCGCGAAGTGTGATCGCCTTCAAGGGCGACAAGAGCGCGCCGTTTTCGTCTTTGCCGCCACGTGATTTTTTGGCGTTCTGGCGGATGCGCACGACCTTTTCTGGCGGTGCAAGCGGCGCTTTGACAGGGCTTTTGGACGGTGTTTGGGTGTCGGTGAACATCTTGCGTGCGATCAGCGTGTGATCTGCAGCAACATCAACAGGCGGGGAAATGTGGGGATCGGCGGCCGCCAGAAAGACCTTCTGGATCAAGGCTTCGGTTTCTTCTGACATTCCGTCTGCAGTGGTTTCGTCCAGAATACCCACCTCTGCCAAGGCGGTGCGATAACTGCGGATCGGATCAACCGCGTCCCAGGCCGCGATTTCTTCCTTGGAACGATAGGCGTTTACGTCTGTCGTTGAATGGCCCGAGAAGCGATAGCATTCCACGTCTAACAAGGCTGGTCCGCGTCCTGCTGATAGGTGTTCGCGTTGACGGGCCACGGCGTCGGCAACGGCCAAAGGGTTGGTGCCATCGACCGTTTCGGCGTGATAGGCATCTGCACGCAGCCCCGCGCCAATGCGCGACAACCGATCCCAAGCCATGGTTTCGCCCGCCGTCTGGCCCCCCATGGCGTAAAAGTTGTTAGTGAAGAAAAAGAGGACCGGCAGACCGCCCTTGTTCTCCCACAACTGGTTGAACTGGCCCTGTCCGGCAAAATTCAACGCCTCCCAAACCGGGCCACAGCCCGTCGCACCGTCACCCACCATCGACACGGCGATGCTATCGCGGCCTTCGGACTTCATTTGCAGCGCAGCGCCCGTCGCAATTCCAGCGGATGCGCCGACGATGGCATTGTTTGGATAAGCTCCGAAGGGTGGGAAGAAGGCGTGCATACTGCCGCCCATGCCACCGTTGAAGCCGGTTTCACGCATGAAAATCTCGGCCAGAAACCCAAGAAGCAGAAAGTTCTGCGCCATGCCTTTCGGCGTGTCGCCGGCCAGGTGCGTTTCCACTGACCGCAACAAGGCGCCACCCGCGTGACCTTCCATAATCGAGGTCAGTTCGTTGTCGCCAAGGGCGCCAATTGCGCCCAAACCTTTCGCCAGAAATTCGCTGTGCGAGCGGTGCGAACCATAGACATGATCGCCCGGTGTCAGCGCCATGGCTGCGCCGACCGCGGCGGCTTCCTGTCCAATCGACAGATGCGCGGGGCCTTTATAGGCATAGGTCAGTTCCCCAAAGCTGCCTTTGGATTTCAGACTGGCGATCCCACTTTCAAACGCGCGCAGGATCAGCATGTGCCGATAGGCCTCGACCAAGGCGGCCTTGCCGCGCGTTGTCATTTCGTCCTCAATCGTCCGATCGTAGGCGTGAATTGGAATGTCTGTGCCTGCCAACGAACCACGTGCCCGGGTTTCGGCAGGGTCGATGTGGATTGACTTTGGCATGGGGCGCAGCTCCTTCGGCAGGTTCGACGACTAAATAGCGCGAGGGCTTTCCAGGCAAGAGGCAGATTGACCTTTTGCCAAGGACGCTCAGAATGTGAGCCGAGGGAGGGCCAGGTATGATCTTGTGCGGCGGAGATGCGTTGATTGATTTCGTGCCGGTCACAGCGCCCGACGGCGGCGAGGCATTTCAGCCCCGCGTTGGAGGTGCCGTGTTGAACTGCGCCACTGCTCTGTCCCGCCTCGGAGAGGACACGTCGTTTGTAGGGGCATTGTCACAAGACCTGTTTGGCGACATGCTGATGGGCCACATGCGGCGCGAAGGCATCGCGACCGATCATGTGATGCGCACCAAAGACGACAGCACCTTGGCCTTTGTCACGCTTGAGGGTGGCGAAGCAAAGTATGCGTTTTACGACAATACCTCTGCCGGGCGACTTTGGTCTGGGGCGGATGATCTTGCGCAACCAGCTTTGGCTCTACACATCGGGTCCGTTACCCTGATCGCCGATCCTTCCGCAGGGGCCTATGCCGATCTGGCGAAACGGTTGAGTGGCGACATGGTTATCTCGCTTGATCCGAACTGCCGCCCCAGCCTGATTTCCGACGCTACGGCCTATCGCGCACGGATCAAAGGCATCGCGTCACACAGCCATTTAATCCGCTTTTCCGACGAGGATTTTGCCTACCTGTTTCCAAATCAGGCAGAAGACACGGTGGCTGAGGCGCTCTTGTCTGAAGGCACGCATTTGGTTTTGATCTCGCGCGGCTCTGACGGTGCCTCGGCCTATTGGGCGGGCGGGCGCATGGATGTGCCGGCGCGCTCGTTTGATTTGAAGGATAGCATTGGCGCAGGCGATACATTCCACGCAGGCGTTTTGGCCGCGCTTTCGCAAAGCGATCATCTGTCGGTCGAGGGGCTTCAAAGGTTGGACCGTGATCATTTAGAGGATGTTTTGACCTTCGCTACAGCCGCTGCAGCTTTGAATTGTGAAACCGCAGGATGCAACCCGCCAAGCCGTGCGGATGTCTTGCAGGCGGCAAGGACCTAGACCATGCGCATTGACGCTCATCAGCACTTTTGGACTGTTTCACGTGGCGATTATGGCTGGCTAACCCCTGATTTGGACCCACTCTACCGCGACTTTGTACCCAGCGATCTGGAACCCCTATTGAGCGCCGCAGGGATCGAGAGCACCGTACTGGTGCAAGCGGCTCCGACCGTGGCAGAAACCGAATTCATGTTAAGCCTTGCCGACAATACGCCCTTCATCAAAGGCGTGGTCGGTTGGGTGGATTTTGAAGGGGTCGATGCCCCGGAACAGATCGCGCGCCTTGCCAAACACTCTGCACTGGTTGGTCTAAGGCCTATGATCCAAGATATTGACGATACGGATTGGATGCTGCGCGAAACACTGGCACCCGCCTTCGCGGCGATGCAGGCGGCGGATTTGACGTTTGATGCTCTGACCTTGCCGCATCACTTGCAGAACCTGCGTCAATTGCTGGACCGGCATGGGGACTTGCGCGCGGTGATCGACCATGGTTCGAAACCTTTGATCCGAGACCGTGTGATTTCGGGCTGGGACGCCGACATGACGGCTTTGGCGCAAGAGACGGATGCCTTTTGCAAGCTGTCGGGGCTGATCACAGAAGCGGCCGAAGATTGGACCGTTGAGGATCTGCGCCCTTATGTGGATCATCTTCTGACGACCTTCGGTCCGGATCGTCTGATTTGGGGCAGCGATTGGCCGGTGGCCACGTTGGCGGGTCGCTACGAACAGTGGCTTGAAGTTACGGATGTCCTTTTGGCAGATGTTGACGACACAGCACGCGCTGCGATCTTTGGCGGCAACGCGCTTCGGGCCTACCCGGGCCTTCAATTGGGACCGCAAGATGAATGACTTTACCGACAAGACCGTGATCGTGACCGGTTCCAGTGGCATTGGCCTTGGCGCCGCGCTTTACTTCGCGCGGGCTGGCGCATCGGTGCATGTCTGCGGCATTGACCCGGTGCTTAACGCAAAGGCAGACGCGGCGGGAGAGGAGCTGCCGCTGAGCGTCGCGCAGGTCGATGTGTCCGATGCGAACGCGGTTGAAGACTGGATCAAGGGCATTGGCAACGCCAGAGGCATCGACATCTTGGTGAACGCCGCCGCCGTTCAAACATATGGCACCACGGAAACGACCGATCTGGCCCATTGGAACCGGGTGATCGCGATCAACCTCACGTCCTGCTACCTGACCTCCCATTTCGCCTATCCCTATATGAAAGCGCGGGGCAAAGGAGCGATTGTGCATGTGTCATCCGTGCAGGGTCACCAAAACCAGAACAGCGTTCTGGCCTATGCGACGACAAAGGGTGGCATCCACGCTTTGACCCGGGCCCAAGCCGTTGATGCGGCAAAAGACGGTATCCGCGTGAACTCGATCAGTCCGGGGTCGGTCCGCACGCCTTTGCTGGAATTTGCCGCTCAGACGGTGGCGGGCGAAGGCAACCCGATCGAAGATGTGATCCAAGACTTCGGCGCAGCCCATCCTCTGGGGCGCGTAGGTACGGTGGAAGAAACAAGCGCCCTGATCGCTTTTCTGTGCAGCGACCAGGCCGGGTTTTGCACCGGTGGTGATTACCTGATTGATGGTGGGTTGCTGTCTACGCTTGGCGTCTAGCCACGCTTTGCGGTCGGGCACTGAATATTCGCCTTTCCAGATTGTGCAATTCGGCGCTAGAACGATTTGTCTGCAAGGGAAAGCGAAGTGATGGCCGAACAATCTCCGGAACACAGTTCTTATGACATCGTGATCATCGGCGGGGCGATCATGGGATCGTCTACGGCATGGTTCTTGACGGAAAATGCGGATTTCGACGGGCGCGTGTTGGTTGTGGAGCGTGATCCGACCTACGAAAAGTGCTCAACAGCGCATACCAATTCCTGCATTCGACAGCAATTTTCGGCCCCTTTGAACGTTCAAATCAGTCAGTTTGCGGCCGATTTTGTGAAGAACCTGCGCGAACGCATTGGCGATGCGCGTGTGCCGGACCAGTCCATCCAGAACTATGGCTATATGTATCTGGCCGACAATGAAGGTTTCGCCCAAACTTTGCGTGAAAACCAAAAAGTCCAGCTTGCCGAAGGTGCCGAGACCGAGCTTTTGTCGCCTGAAGAGATCAAGGCGCGGTATCCCTTTTATGATGTGGACGATATCGTTCTGGGGTCGATCAACTGCAAAGACGAAGGTTATTGGGATGGCGGTACCGTCTTTGACTGGTGGCGTCGTTCGGCAAAAGATCGTGGCGTAGAATACATTGCGAACGAGGTTGTGGCGATCACTAAGAATGCGAGTGGCACGCGTGTAGAGAGTGTCACGCTGGCGTCAGGCGAGGTGGTATCTTGCGGGCAGGTGGTGAATGCCTCGGGTCCGCGCGGGGCGCGCACGGCAGCTATGGCCGGGTTGGAGATTCCTGTTGAGCCCCGGAAACGCTTTACGTGGATTTTCAGTGCTGAGCAGCCTTTGGATCGAGACCTGCCCCTGACCATCGATCCTTCGGGCGTGCATGTCCGACAAGATGGACCCAAAACGTATTTGGCGGGCTGTCCTGCCGATCCAGACCCTGCCGTCGATTTTGACGATTTCGCAATGGATTTCAACCGTTGGGAAAGTCACGTCTGGCCGATCATTGCGACACGCATTCCACAGTTTGAAGCGATCCGAGTGGTCACCGAATGGGCCGGGCACTATGCCTATAACGCCTTTGATCATAACGCGATCTTGGGGCCGCATACTGAAGTAGAGAATTTCATCTTTCAAAATGGATTTTCCGGCCATGGCTTGCAGCAATCGCCGGCTATGGGGCGGGGAACTTCGGAATGGCTGACTTACGGAGCGTTTAGAACGCTCGACTTGTCGCCGTTCAAATACGACCGTATCCCATCCAACCGTCCCATCATCGAGAAAGCCATCATTTGAGGCGCGGAACAT
>CAZWDS010000005.1:0-14251 GCA_964632495.1 uncultured Rhodobacterales bacterium | reverse complement strand
TCACCGCTTTCATTCAGTTTGATCGTCGCTTCGTCCTGACCGACTTTTGCTGCAAGTTGAGCTTGGTTCATGCCTGCCAGACGTCGCAGATCACGTAGCCGAACACCCACGTCTCTTTCCCACCCATCGGGCAAAACCTGCATAAAACTGCAACTCCGTAAAACATACGTTTGATCTGCCAAGGTACTGATATTGCTCTTGGCTTTTGCTTGTATATGGCAGACGACAACGGCTAAGAAAATTGATCGTTTATCAAACGCTTCTGTTGCTTTCATTGCTCAAAGGTGGATGATAAATATTACAACTTGCTTGAGTCGTGAGGAAATCACTTGGGTCGTTCCAAAAACGGAGTTGCAGTCACCTTTGACATGCTACGCGCCTTCGAAAGTCTGGCGCGCACGCTGAACCTTTCTGAAACTGCAGAAAGCCTTGGGACAACGCGCCAAACGGTCCGCCGTCATGTCTCGGAACTTGAGGCCTGTCGCGGAGGAGCACTTTTTTCGCTACACAAGCAATCATATGCCTTAACGCCGCTAGGAGTATCTTCGCTTTCTGGTGCGCGGTCCATGCTGCGTCAGGCGGAACGCTGGTCTCAAGGTGAACTTCAAAGCACAAGTGGCTTTCAACACCTTGAATATGCCCGATCTTCGCCCGAAGAATCAGATAAATTTCTTTGCCAGCAACACCCCGTAAGCGCAGTTTCCATTTATGGGACCGAACTTGTCCAGCGTACTTTAAAGGCTTGGGGCATGGCTCTGGCGCAGATCGAGTCAGCGGCCATGGCTGAGATCCGGCCGTATTTGGCGATCTATCGACGCAGCTCAGAAGGCTGGGTTTGCGTCGAAATTGGAGAAAAATCGACTTACGCCAAGTGGTTCGGGTGGACTTGGGCCAAAAGCGCAGTTGGCCGCCTTTCGGAAGACGACCTGGCTGGGAAAGAGTATAATCAATTTATATCAGATGCTTACGATAGAATTCATGGCGAGGGCGGCGTGCGTCTTGACCATCTTTTCGCACATTTACCCCGAGAAAGCAGTGATCATCCTGTTCCGGTGACGTTCCAGCGCCTTTTGATGGGATGCGTTTTTCCAGACGGCACGCCTGGGCTTATTGTTATGCCCGATGTGACCTGCGAAGTCGAAATTGATGGGTTAAGTGCGGCAGACAGAAACAGTGTTTCCACGGGTCTTTTGCAAGAGTTTGCGTAAGTCATAGAGCAATAACTCGACTCGTTCAGTGAGTCCGGCGACTATTCAACTCACGATTGCGGACCAACTAGGAGCAACAAAATGACTGCACTCAATTTGTTTACGACGATCAACAATGTGTCCAATCTGATGAAAGAGCTAGAAGAAGCCGGCATTTTTCTTGAAATTGGCAGTGACTTTACGGCCTTTCGCCGATTGCGGAATAGTCAGACAGATCGCTCGAAACTCTTCCCCATGTTCGATGTGGCAAGCTCGTACGTGGATGGGGCTAACGCGTTCTGGATTTGTGGATTTGATGAGAAAAACGAACTGATACACACACAAGCCATCCGGCTTTTGGACCTTCAGAACGGATCACTGTCAGATCATCTGAGGGATCACCGACACAAATATATTACGCCCGGGTCAACTCCCGATCCTGATCGCACGTTTTTCTCGCCGCTGCCGACCCTGAACCAAATATCTGGTCGTGTTGGCTATCATGGGGAGTTTTGGATCAAAGGTGGGAAAGTCAGTCGAAAAAGCCAAGGTTTGACTGCGGTTCTGTCTCGGATCGCGTTCGAGCTCACAATGGAGCTTTGGTCCCCCGATTATCTGTTCGGCTTTGTGCCCGTCCAACTGGCCACCAAAGGTGTGGCTGTACGCTATGGGTATCCCCATTGCGAGTACGGTGCTTGGCACGGTCCTGATCAAGAAGTGACGTCAAAAGAAATGCTGGTCTGGATGAGCCATCAGGACATGAAAAACGCCCTTGCATCCAGACCTAGAACATTGTCCGATGACGGCTCGCTGCCAGAGCACGGTAAATTAGTCCGGGCCATTGATATGGTGGCGTGACCTTTTTTGGCGAGAGCCAACGGCTCTGTGCAAACATTTTTGGGATGATCCATGACGTATTTTCGTCTCGGACTTAGGCGATCTTGGCCGGACCTTGTCCTGACGATCGGGGCAATTGTCGCAAGTGTTGCCTTTGTGATGGAGCTGACGCTTCTGCCTTTGCTGCTAAGCGCGATCCAACGGGATCTTGGGCTAAGCGTTGGCGGGTTGGCTTGGGTGTTCAATGCCTATGCGATTGCCGTTGCCGTCGCCGTGTTAACAAGCGGCTTCTTCGGCGACGTTTTCGATAGGCGAAAACTGTTCATGTGCGGTGTCGGGCTGTTTGCCATTGGATCGGTCCTTTCTGCGCAGTCGGACACCCTGCAAACCCTTCTGATAAGCCGCACTTTGCAAGGGTTAGGAGGGGGGCTTTTTTCGCCACTTGTCCCCATTTTATTGACCCAGGCAAATTCCGAACATCCCGGGAAGGCCTTGATGGTGTGGGGCGGGTTAATCGGCGTGGCCGCTGCGGTATTGCCGTTCTTTGGTAGCGTGGTTTTGACGGGGTTGGGCTGGCAGGCAGTTTTTGGCGTGCTTGCCGTCATTGCATTGCTTGGCCTTTTGTTTGTTTTGCTTGGCGGCGGCGAGATCGGCGAGGGCCGCGAACAGACCGCTCTTAACCATGCTCAGTTGTTGTCGCTGCCCAGCTATTGGGTGCTGCTGCTTTACATTTTTCTGACGTATGGGTGCTTTTCCTTCTATTTGTTCTTTTTCCCAGTCAATTGGAGCCAAGACGGCTTTGACAGCCAATCTGTTTCGATTTTTCTTACGTGCCTTTGGCTATCGTTTTCGGTCTTAAGTTTCGCCTTGAGAAATCGGATCACCGGGCTTGGGCTTGGTCGAAGTCTTAGGCTTGCGCCGGTGCTGCTGGCCGCCAGCTTTGCTGTTGCGGTGCTTGGTCCTGACAGTCATCTCTTTCAGATCATCTCTGCCGTTTTCGTGGGCGCAGGTCTTGCATGTTGCAATGCTCCATCGACGCATCTTCTTTTGCGAGTGTCACCGCACGACTTAAGGGCTTTTTCATCGAGTTTGGATATCACATTTGCGCGCTTTGGCAGCGTCCTTGTTGTGGCGTTGTTCTCCAGCGCTAGCCCACTATTCGCGGCCGTCACCGTTGGGGCCCTTGCTGCAATAGCGGTTCTCTCTTGTCGTTTCTTCCCGGAATACGAAGTCTCACAGGCTTGAATCTGGCACGTGAGCTCAACCATGACGGGACAGAGTTTTTGACAGTATTCTAAGCGTTCTGGCATTCATTCACGAATCAAGGTTAACGCTTGACAGTGACGCATTGCGGATTCGCATGGACTCTTGGTAAAACTACCGATATGTGTCTCGCAGGTAACAATTTGTTTGGGTCGTGGTGTCCTGAATGTTTGCGAAAAGGGTTTCGCGTTGACAGTCAAAGGGCTCATAGTAGGGGCGTTTTTTGCTTTTTTATCAGTTGTTTCGGCAAGTGCCGCGACACTGATCACTGATGCGTGGACCGCGGCGAAAGCGGTGTCCCATGCTGACGTGTTCCATGCTCAGATTGATCAATCCAATTCCGTTGGGTCCTGCGCCGAAACACTTGTCGGATGTGCGTCTGGTTCCAATGACAGTTCATTAGCAATCGCGGCGGCTCAGTCTCTTACAGACCAAGTTTTTATCAACACGATTGGTGGTAGTCCGAAGGACGATCCCTCGCTTAGTCATGAATGCGCATTCGCATTTATCTGCAAGGCGTTCACCATAGCCGAGTTGTCTTCGACGTTCTTGTTTCACTACTCACAAGGCGCAGGCTACGTGAACGTAACTGGCAAGGCCCCTGCAATCCTTAATGGGTTATCTAAGTCGATCTTAAGAACTTTATCCGAGCCGGACTTCCAGGTGGAGGATAGTGCTCAGATCGCGACCAAACGGAAAAAGATCATCGTCACGCTGACGGCAGCGGGTCTACTGTTCCTCTATGGGCTAAGCGTTATTATCGCTCCCAACAGGGTGAAAAATCGTCGAAAGAAGCGCGAAGCTTTTTCCTAAGACGCTTTGCTTCAGCACTATAATTCCTAAAAACCATTCCTAGCTTTTGACAAGGGCGCGCATGCTAAGGATTTATGCATGTGCCTTGGTTGCGAAAAGCTTTCAACGCGTCGACCAGACCAAAGCATGACAAGGATTTTCAGGTTGAGGCAGCGATTTCGGGGATTGCGCAAGTCACTCTAGCGAATGACTGATCCAATTGGAGCGGGCGATGAGATTCGAACTCACGACCCTAACCTTGGCAAGGTTATGCTCTACCCCTGAGCTACGCCCGCGTCCATTTGGGTGAGGGCGTGGTAGAAGCATCGGGCCAACTCTGCAAGTAAAAAATGAGTGCTAAGGCAACCATTCTGCAGGGGCGGGCGTTTCTGACAGAATACTGGCGATCTTGGCTGCTTGGGCGGTCGGCAAAGTTTGTAGGAATAGCCGCGTCGCGAAATTGCCGTACAGCCGTCCGTCTGGGGCCGCAAAAGACCAATCGACCACTTGATCACGCTTGAAGGTCAAGACCTCGGAGTGTTCAGAAGCCTCGGAATTGTGCAAAATACCAATATATTGGCCGTTTTCCTGTTGAAATGGCGTGATCCAGATCAGTTCGATGCGGCCGTTTTGTCTTGGGAACGCGACGCGGACAGCCGCGCCCATTTGGCCCACGCCATCTTCGTCCAGGACCATGCGGAAAAAGTGATCAAGGTGCTGACGTGCCGCAATTTGGGCATCGGTGAAATCGATGTTTATCCCATCATGTTCGACACTTATGTCACGCGTCAGGGCCAGCGCATTGCTGTTGGCCGAAACAGCGCCAGCAAGCAAAAGCAACAAGCCAGTCAGGCGGCCGTAGAGACGCCAAGGTGGGACGTGATCGTGTGTCATGGGGCGGTTTTGGCGGCTGAATGCGGCGGATTGGCTGCGGGAATGGGGCATTCCTGCGGATTAGGCCGTGTCGGTAACCAAAGGGTTAAACCCAGAAACGCCTGACCAGCTTGCTTAATTATGGGATGAACCACGCGATCTTGGACAGAGTGCCCTCCAAAACCATCCCTTGATCGTTTAGGTTCCGCTGGCAAAGCGCGCGATCTTTGTCGGTCCCTGAGGTCTGGTCCGCGATTATGAAAGGTCCAATTGGATCCTCTCATACTCCTCAAATAGAATCCCTTAAGCCGTCATAAAGCTGCCTGTTGTGAACGCCCGGTTTGTCCCGCAAAGCAGCCAGCCGCCAATCTACTCCAACTCGACCAGCAAGTCCTTTGCGTCGATCTGTGCGCCCGGGGTCACGTGCATGGCTTTTACCACGGCGTCACGGTCGGCGTGGATGCCGGTTTCCATTTTCATGGCTTCGATGGTGAGTAACAGATCGCCCTCTTTCACCTTGGCACCTTCTTTTGCCGCGACAGTGGCCACGACGCCGGGCATTGGGGCTCCGACGTGGTTTTCGTTGGCGGGGTCGGCCTTGGCGCGGGCAGTGGTTGCGTCGCTGATCGAGCGGTCGGGGATGCGGATTTGGCGAGGCTGGCCGTTGAGTTCGAAGAAGACTTTGACGATGCCTTCTTCGTTGGTTTCAGCCAAAGCCTGCATGCGGATTTCCAGCGTCACACCGGGATCAATTTCGACCGAGATTTCTTCGGCGGGTTTCATGCCATAGAAATAGGTATGCGTCGGCAGGGTGCGGACGGGGCCATAAATCACGTGGCGGTCCATGTAATCTTCGAACACCTTAGGGTACATCATATAGCCCATCAGGTCTTCGTTATCGATTGGCTGGTCGTCGTATTTTTCGCTGAGCGCCTTTTGTTCGCTTGCAAGATCAGCCGGTTCCAAAAGCGAGCCGGGGCGGACGGTGATTGGTTTTTCGTCCTTCAGAACCTTTTTGACGATGGCCTCGGGGAAGCCGCCGGGGGCCTGACCCACGTCGCCTTTCATCAAGGTGATGACGCTGTCGGGGAAACTGAAGTCGGTTTCGGGTTTCAGAAGGTCTTTGGTGGTTACCCCCTGACTGACCAGCATCAGGGCCAGATCGCCGACGGTTTTGGCAATCGGGGTAACCTTGATCACGTCGCCGAACATCTGGTTCACGTCGGCATAGGCTTCGGCGACCTCGTGCCAGCGGTCCTCCAGCCCCATCGAGCGCGCTTGCGCCTTCAGGTTAGTGAACTGGCCGCCGGGCATTTCGTGGAGGTAGACTTCGGAGGACGGGCTTTGCATCCCGGATTCGAAGGCGGCGTAGTGGCTCCGCACGGCCTCCCAATAGTTGGAAACTTCGCGGATCGCGGTGATGTCGAGCTTGGTGTCGCGGTCGTCGCCTTTAAGGGCCTCGACCACGGTGCCGATGGTGGCTTGTGACGTGTTACCCGAAAGCGCGTCCATGGCGCAATCCACAGCGTCCACGCCTGCTTCGGCGGCGGCAAGGATCGAGGCGCAGGCGATGCCAGCGGTGTCATGAGTGTGGAAGTGGACGGGCAGGCCGGTTTCTTCCTTCAGCGCTTTGACAAGTGCCTTCGCGGCGGCTGGTTTCACAAGGCCGCCCATGTCTTTCAGGCCAAGGATGTGGGTACCTGCGTCTGCAAGGTCTTTGGCCATTTTGACATAGTATTTCATGTCGTACTTGGCGCGGTTTGGATCGTGGATATCGCCGGTGTAGCAGATGGCGCCTTCGAGGAGTTTGCCGCTGTCCAGCACGGCGTCCATCGAGACGCGCATGTTTTCGGTCCAGTTCAGGGGATCGAAGACGCGGAAAAGATCGATGCCGGTGTCGGCGGCTTGTTTGACGAACGCCTGCACGACGTTGTCAGGATAGTTGGTGTAGCCGACGCCGTTGGAGCCGCGCAGAAGCATCTGCGTCATCAGGTTTGGCATGGCGGCGCGCAGATCGCGCAGACGTTGCCATGGGCATTCCTGTAGAAAGCGGTAGGCGACATCAAACGTGGCACCGCCCCAGCATTCCACACTGAACAGGCCCGGCAGGTTGGCGGCATAGGCGGGGGCAACGTTGATCATGTCGATCGAGCGCATACGCGTGGCCAGCAGGGACTGGTGGCTGTCGCGCATGGTGGTGTCGGTGATCAGAAGTTGCTTTTGCTCCAGCATCCATTTGGCCACGGCCTCGGGGCCTTTGTCTTGAAGAATGTCGCGGACGCCGGGTGCGGGCGTCTTGGCGCGAAGTTCGGGCGGCGTTGGGATACGGGCGTCGGCGGGTGGGCGCGGGCGGCCCTTGGTTTCGGGGTGGCCGTTGACCGTGACGTCGGCAAGGTAGGTCAGGATGCGTGTGGCGCGGTCGCGGTTGGTTTTGAACTCGAACAGCTCGGGCGTCTCGTCGATGAACTTGGTGTGGTATTCATAGTTCAGGAAGGTCGGGTGCTTTAGCAGGTTTTCGACAAAGGCGATGTTGGTACTGACGCCGCGAATACGGAATTCGCGCAAGGCGCGGTCCATCCGGGCAATCGCGGCTTCGGGCGTTGGGGCCCAGGCGGTGACTTTTTCCAGAAGGCTGTCGTAGTAGCGGGTGATGACCGCGCCGGAATACGCCGTGCCGCCGTCGAGGCGGATGCCCATGCCGGTGGCCCCTCGGTAAGCGGTGATGCGGCCATAATCGGGGATGAAGTTGTTGGTTGGGTCTTCAGTCGTGATCCGGCACTGGATGGCGTGGCCGTTCAGCAGAACGTCGTATTGCGAGGCGGTTCCGGTGGCCTCCATCAGGGATTTGCCCTCGGCGATCTTGATCTGGGCTTGCACGATGTCGATGCCGGTGACTTCTTCGGTCACGGTGTGTTCGACCTGAACGCGGGGGTTTACTTCGATGAAGTAGAATTCGCCGGTATCCATATCCATCAGAAATTCGATGGTGCCCGCGCATTCGTAACCGACGTGTTCGGCGATTTTCTTACCAAGGCCGCAGATCTTCTCGCGCTGAGCGCTCGAGAGATAGGGAGCAGGCGCGCGTTCGACGACCTTTTGGTTGCGGCGCTGGACGGAACAATCGCGTTCCCAGAGGTGATAGATGTTACCGTCCTTGTCGCCAAGGATCTGAACCTCGACGTGGCGGGCGCGGATGATCATCTTTTCCAGATACCCTTCGCCGTTACCAAAGGCGGCTTCGGCCTCGCGTCGGCCTTCCAGAACCTTCTCTTCCAGTTCGTCTTCCGAGTTGATCGGACGCATGCCACGCCCACCACCGCCCCAAGAGGCTTTGAGCATCATCGGATAGCCAACCTCGGCGGCCTGCTGTCTGACCTTATTCATGTCATCGCCAAGGACTTCGGTCGCGGGGATGACAGGAACACCGGCTTCAACGGCAACGCGCCGCGCAGAAGCCTTGTCGCCAAGGGCCCGCATGGTGTCGGCCTTGGGGCCAATGAAGGTGATGCCGTTTGCCACACAGGCGTCGACCAGTTCGGGGTTTTCCGACAAAAGGCCATAGCCCGGGTGGATGGCGTCGGCCCCGCTTTGCAGGGCGATGCGAATGACTTCGTCGATGGACAGATAGGCCGCCACGGGCCCCATGCCTTTGCCGATCAGATAGGCTTCGTCTGCTTTGAAGCGGTGAAGACAGAGCTTGTCTTCTTCGGCATAGACCGCAACCGTGCGCTTGCCCAACTCGTTGGCAGCGCGCATCACGCGAATGGCGATTTCGCCGCGGTTTGCAATGAGGATTTTCTTGAACTCGGCCATGTCACACCTGTCTTTTGCAGTTGCAGCATGTGTTATCGTTCACGGGCGGGTTGAGCAACTTATGATTCAAAAGCGGATCATGGGTGGAGATGTTGAGGGGGCTCTGCCCCCGACGCACGCCGTGCGTCCCCCCGGCGTATTTGCCGAAGAGATGAAGCCCAATTTTTGATTTAAGTTGTTCGGTTTCGGTGTGTCAGGCGTTTGGTTTCTTGGCCCGTGCGGACAGAAATTCGATCATGCTTGGGTCGTTCTTTTGGACCGGGGCCGTATAGTCGGCGTCTTCATAGTAATCCTCGGTCTGAGGTTGAACATTGGCAAGGTCAAGCCGTACAGGCTCGGGACGTGGATTTTCTGGCATGTTGCATCTCCTCAGGTGAGAGGAGACTTTGACCAAAATTCAGGCCGTTTTATGACGTCTCAGGGGTCATCAAGCAGCCCGCAAGATCGTCAAGGCTGCGGGCCCCCATTTGGCCCATGTTCGAAATCATGTCGGCGGACAACATGTCGATCAGGTGGGCCGGTCCTTTTTCTCCAAGGGCACCAACAGCATAGTGGAAAGCGCGGCCCGTCATGACGAAGTCGGCCCCAAGGGCAAGGGCGCGGCAGATGTCGAGGCCACCCATAACACCAGAATCAAAGACAATTGGGGTGTCGGGGATGGCTGCGCGAATGGCGGGCAGGCAGGAGATCGAAGAGGGGCCGCCATCGAACTGGCGGCCCGAGTGGTTGGACACCCAGATCGCATCGATGCCCATATCCCTGAGCCGCGTTGCGTCGCCTGGTTTCTGCACCCCTTTGACCAGCATCGGGCCGTCCCAAAGATCACGGATCGCGGCGATGTCATCCCAGCCGGGTTGGCCCCGGATGATGTGGCCTGCGTGTTTGAGCGAATGCGCTTCGCCCAGCCCGGCATTGGCCTGTTCGGCGTATTCTTCGCAGAGCTTCAGGCTGGGAATGCCCTCTTTTAAGGTGCCGATGGTCCATTCAGGGTGCAGCATCATCGAAATCAGCATGGCAAGGTTGATCTTTGGCGGGATGGTCAGATTGGCGCGGCGCTGGCGTTCGCGACTGGATTCGTGGGGCGTGTCGACGGTGACGATCAGTGTATGAAAGCCCGAGGCTTTGGCACGTGTCAGCATGTCGGCGCGAAACTCCGGGTTGCCGGGCATATACATCTGGAACCAGCCCTGATCGCCAATGGTGGGGGCAAGGTCTTCGGGCACGACGGTGGCGACCGTGGACATGCAATAGGGGATGCCGGTCTTGGCGCAGGCGGCAGACAGGATTTTCTCGGCCCGGGGCCACATAATGCCGGACATGCCGACAGGCGCGCAGCCGAAGGGGACGGGATAGTCGCGGCCCAGAAAGCTGGTTTTGAGGTCGGGGTCGAACTTGCCTTCAAGGATCGCGGGCCAGAATTGGATGTCTTGCAAGTCGCCACGATTGCGGGCGGATTGATCTTCTTTCCCGGTCGAGCTGTCGAGGTATTCAAAAACGAAATGCGGCACACGGGCCTTGGCGCGAGCGCGCAGGTCTGAGACGGCGGGAAAGCGGGTATTCAGGTCCATAGAACTGCATTAAGCCCGTTCAGAACGGCGTGCAAGCGGCTGAAGCTGCGGTGCAGAACAGATGGCGAACACCTCTTTAACTTTTGGGCGTGGCGCGTTAGGGTTTCGGCCATGAGTTCTATGATTGACAACGAAGACTTCCCGGACCGCGTGCCCCTGTCGCAGCAGGCGATGGCGGCGCGGGCGACGCCCTATATGGATGGGTTGAATCCGGCTCAGCGTGCGGCGGTCGAGGCTGTCGAAGGCCCCGTTTTGATGCTGGCGGGCGCTGGAACAGGGAAAACCAAGGCTTTGACCACGCGGATTGCCCATTTGCTGAACACCGGGACGGCGCGTCCGAACGAGATTTTGGCGGTGACATTCACCAACAAGGCCGCGCGCGAGATGAAGAACCGCGTTGCGAACCTGTTGGGGCAGGCGATCGAGGGGATGCCGTGGCTGGGCACTTTCCATTCGGTCTGTGTGAAATTGCTGCGCCGTCATGCGGAATTGGTGGGGCTGAAGACGAACTTCACTATTCTGGACACCGACGATCAGGTGCGCTTGTTGAAGCAGTTGATCGTGGCCGAAGGGATCGACGAAAAGCGCTGGCCTGCGCGGCAGTTGTCGCATTTGATCGACGGTTGGAAGAACCGCGCACTGACTCCCGAAAAGGTGCCTGTGGCGGATGCGGGGGCGTTCAACCATCACGGGATTGAGTTGTATGCCCAGTATCAGGAGCGCCTGAAGACTCTGAACGCCGTCGATTTCGGCGATTTGCTACTGCATGTTGTGGTGATCTTTCAGACCCATGAGGACGTGCTGGCGCAATATCAGCGCTGGTTCCGCTATATTCTGGTCGACGAGTATCAGGATACCAACGTCGCGCAGTATCTGTGGCTGCGGCTTTTGGCGGCCGAGCACAAGAACATCTGTTGCGTCGGCGATGACGATCAGTCGATCTATGGTTGGCGCGGGGCCGAGGTGGGCAATATCCTTCGGTTTGAAAAAGATTTTCCCGGTGCCAAAGTGGTGCGACTTGAGCAGAATTATCGCTCGACGCCTCACATTCTTGCTGCCGCCTCGGGCGTGATCGCGGCCAACAAAGGTCGGTTGGGCAAAGAGTTGTTCACCGAAGCGCAGGGCGGCGAAAAGGTGCGTCTGATCGGCCATTGGGACGGCGAGGAAGAGGCGCGCTGGATCGGTGAGGAAATCGAAGCGATGCAAACCGGTACACGCGGGATGCGGGCTTTTCGGTTGGATGAAATGGCGATTTTGGTGCGTGCCTCGCACCAGATGCGGGCATTTGAAGATCGGTTCCTGACCATCGGGCTGCCATATCGCGTGATCGGCGGCCCACGGTTCTATGAACGCCGTGAAATTCGCGATGCGATGGCCTATTTCCGGCTGGCGGTGTCGCAAGAAGACGATCTGGCGTTCGAGCGGATCGTGAACACACCGAAACGCGGTCTTGGCGATAAAGCGCAGCAGAAAATCCAGATGGCGGCGCGGTCAAATGGCGTGTCCTTGGTGGAAGGTGCGCGGGCTTTGCTGGCCGAAAAAGGGCTGGGCGGTAAGGGTGCTGTTGAGCTGGGCAAGCTGGTGGACGGCATTGACCGCTGGGCCACCATGATGCGCTCGGGCGGCAACCATCTGGAACTGGCCGAACAGATTTTGGAAGAATCCGGCTATACCGAGATGTGGCAGAACGACAAAACCCCCGAGGCTCCGGGGCGGTTGGAAAACCTGAAAGAACTGGTGAAGGCGCTGGAAAACTTTGAAAACATTCAAGGATTTCTGGAGCATGTTTCGCTGATCATGGACAATGAAACCGACGAGGGCGAAGAGAAAGTTTCGATCATGACCTTGCACGCGGCCAAGGGGTTGGAGTTTCCCGCGGTCTTTTTGCCGGGTTGGGAAGATGGGTTGTTCCCCTCGCAACGTTCGATGGACGAAAGTGGTTTGAAAGGCTTGGAAGAAGAACGGCGCTTGGCCTATGTCGGGCTGACGCGGGCCGAAGAAACGGCGATTGTGAGCTTTGCGGGCAACCGTTTGGTGTTTGGCCAGTGGCAGTCGCAATTGCCATCGCGGTTCATCGATGAAATCCCGCCCGAGACGGTGGATGTTCTGACGGCTCCCGGTCTTTACGGTGGGGCGCAGGCCGCACCAGAATCGGATTTGGGCGAGCGTGTTCGGAATGCGGATGTCTATAACTCGCCCGGTTGGAAGCGCCTGCAGGCCCGTTCAGAACAACGCGGCATGAGCCAGCCGCGCGAAGCCAAAAACATGGTGATCGACCTGAACGCCGTGTCCAGTTTCACCACCGGTGAGCGCGTCTTTCACCAGAAATTCGGCTATGGCATTGTGGTTGGTATCGAAGGCGACAAGCTAGAGATCGACTTTGAGAAGGCAGGCAGCAAAAAGGTTGTGTCGAAGTTCATCACTGCGGCTGAAGCGGCGGGCGACGTGCCGTTTTAGGCACCTCCTCTCACATTCAAGCGATCCGGGCCCAGCACTTCTTCTCGTAACAAATACCTCGGGGGTCCGGGGGCAAAGCCCCCGGCGGATCGGCGCGCAAAGCGCGGCGATCCTTAGTCAGCCCAATTGCCACCCCGGAACACAGGCACGCGGTCGCCAGATTGGGTGATCCCATCGATGCTGGTGTCCATACCGCCGATCATCCAGTCGACGTGGATCAGGCTGGCGTTGCCGCCGCGCGCGCCGACCTGTTCGTCTGACAAACCGTCGGTGTCTGACATGCAGTCCTTATAACACTGGCCCAAAGCGATGTGGCAGGCGGCGTTTTCATCAAACAGCGTGTTGTAAAACAGAATACCGCTTTCCGAGATCGGCGAGGCATAAGGCACAAGGGCCACTTCGCCGATCCGGCGGGCCCCTTCGTCGGTGTCGATCAGTTTCAAAAACACCTCTTCGCCGCGTGTCGCTTTGGCGTCCGTGATGACACCGTCCTTGAACACCACTTCGATCCCCTCAATCAAAGTACCCTGATGCGCGAGAGGTTTGGTGGCCCGAACCCGGCCGTTCACACGGTCTTTGTGGGGGGTCGAAAAGACCTCTTCGGTCGGGATGTTGGGGTTGCAGGTGATGCCGTTCTTGGCCTCGCTCGCGCCTCCCATCCAGACGTGACCATCGGCCAGACCCACAGTCAGGTCGGCGCTTTCGCTTTGAAAGTGCAGCGCGGCAAAGTTCTGGCCGTTCAGCCAGTCGCGGCGCATGGCAAGGTTGGCGTTGTGATCGGCCCATGCGGCAATCGGGTCAGGCCGGTCCACGCGGGACGCGGCAAAGATCGCATCTGCCAGCGCGGCTTGGGCCGCGTCGCCGGACAGATCAGGGAACACCAGTTCAGCCCATGCACGGCCCGGATAGGCGGCGATGTTCCAGTTGATTTCGAAGCCCGAGATTTTCGTCAGCGCAGGTTTATAGGCCGCCGCATTGGCCTTTGCGGCACGACCGACCTTTTCGGGGTCTTCTGCAGACAGTGCCATCGGGTTGTCGGCCGCGATGTGCAGCCGAGCGGCGTTCGCGTCATAAGCCTCGGCCATACCGCGATAAAGCCAATCCGGGGCACGCTCAAAGCTGGCGTCTGATCCGTGTTGATAGCGTGCGCGGGTGATCTCTTCGTCGCTTAAGAAAGGCGTGACCAGCCCTGCGCCCGCTTGGTAGGCGGCCTTGGTGACGCGGCGCACGAGGGGCAGGGCCTCGACTGATGCTGTGATCAAAAGGTCCTGGCCGGGTGCAAGGTTCAGGCCGGTTGAGACGATGGTTTGGGCGAGTTTGTCGAAATTTGCGGTGTCAAAGGGCAGGGTGTCGGTCATGGCGCGGCTCCAAAATTCTATGAGGTGTTATAGCGTCAGCCGGGAGGTGTGAAAGGAAAGTTTGATCTATTCGACTTTGATTGGCGATGTCCGTTTTTCGGAC
>CAZWDS010000004.1:46724-85074 GCA_964632495.1 uncultured Rhodobacterales bacterium | reverse complement strand
CCTTATGGCTCGCTCTCGCCTCGGATGACGGTGGAAGAGATTATCGCCGAAGGTCTGACCATCCACCAGATCGATCCGGCCCGCGACAACCGGGAAATGGTCGCCGAGATCATGGTCGAGGTGGGTTTGGACCCCGAAACCATGCACCGCTATCCGCACGAGTTTTCCGGCGGTCAACGCCAGCGGATCGCCATCGCGCGCGCCATGATCCTGCGCCCCAAGCTGGTGGTGTTGGACGAACCGACAAGTGCGTTGGACATGACAGTGCAGGTGCAGATCGTCGAACTTTTGCGTAACCTGCAAAAGAAATACGGGCTGGCTTATCTGTTCATCAGCCACGATCTAAAGGTCGTGCGCGCGCTAAGCCACAAGGTGATCGTGATGAAACGGGGCGATGTTGTGGAACAGGGCGATGCGAAGCAGATTTTCGAGAACCCGCGCTCGGATTACACCCGCGAATTGATGGCCGCTGCTTTTGAAGTGAAATCAACGGGTTAAGCCCATCCCAAAAACAAGAGAGGGCGACCCAGGCCGCCCCCTCTCACAATCTGTTCTGGCCTGATTAGGCTTTCTTGCGACGCTTCAGCGCGGCCAGACCACCAAGTCCGCCCAGTAGAAGGAAGCCAGCTGCAGGCAGCGGAACTTCACTCACATCATAGCTGACGGTGATCGACTCAACTTTGAAGCCCATCGAACCCCAAGCACCCAGGAAGAACATCGAACCGACGTCCGTTCCCGATACATCGGCGTCCATGGCTACATTCAGCCCACCGCTACCATTCGAGCTGTACCAATCGAACTGACCGTTGCCGTAGTCCGCAAAAGAAATCGCTTCGAGCGTTACATCTTCGCCAAAGCTGAACTTCAGGAACTCAGGATTGTGACCATCGACATAGTGCTCTTCCCAGCCCCAGCCATCTGATGACCAGACGCCCAGACCATAGCCTGTCCACTGACCAACCCAGGCATCGCCTGCGGTATCAACACCATCGCTGATGACCCAATCGTAGGTACCCGCAGTCACGTCCACGGATCCACCGTTGTCACCAGAGAACGATGCAGAGCTGTAGTACGTGCCTGCATGATATCCGGTGAAATCAAAAGTTTCTGTTGCAGCAAGCGAAACCGTCGCAAAGACGGTCGCTGCGATCGTCACAGCAGCTTTCAAAAACATTATAGTCTCCTCTCAAAAAATACGACCATCTGGCCGTTACTCGTCTCACACGCCCTTTTTACAGGGCATTTTCCCAAGAAATGTACATTATTCTACGTTTCTTGGAATTTCATGCGTCCTTGAGGTCGCGCAACAACAGGTACGTTTCCACGTCAGTTACAATGCTTACGTTTCTGCCAGATCAACCCAAGTATCGCAGACAATAGCAGCCAGATGGCCGCTGGCGCGGGGATTGGCTCAAGGTCGATTTCGCTAAAGGTCAGTCCCGAAATTCGGAATGCCGAATGCTCGGTCCAGCAGTTATTACCCTGTGTCAGGCTATAGCCGCATGTCTCGTATTCCGACGCCCCGATGGCAAACGTGGTGCCTTCGTATCCGGCGCCCAAAAGAATGGTGCTGGCCCAGCCCTGCCCGTTCAGATCATCCACTTTCATCGTCCGTTCAAAGCTCAAATCCGCGCCCAGATAAAGATCGAACCGATCCCAATAATCGGCCGCAGTGAAGGATATGCTTTCCAATCGAACCGCATTGTCAAACCTAAGGATCACAACGTCGTTGGCACCTTGGGTGTCCAGTTGATCGGTTCCGTCCGAATACCCGGCGTCGTCTGCGCTTTTGATGCCAAGTGACCCAAACCGGCGATGCCCGACGCTGGCCGTGCCTGTTTGCACTGTGCCGCTTTCCTCCGTGGCCCCCTCAAACGTCAACCCGTCCAGCGCGGATTGTGCCGCCCAATCGACAGAGTCCAATCGGCTGAAATTGATCGTGGTTGCGGCTGCGGGCAGTGCAAAACAGACAAGGAAACCGGCAAGCAGAAAACGACGGGCCATGGGAAACTCCACTCAAAAGGGCCGGCCGTTCTGGCAGCGATTGTTAAGGAAGATTACCACAGTTTGGCGCAAATCCGGATGAAATCTGTGCAATTGGTAAACGGCCCCGAGCCGTCGCGGTCTTGTCGCCCTTAGACCAGCGGGTTAACTGTGATGTCGGTTGAGCTTTCGAAGGGGCGTCCATGGATTTTTCGTTAAGCGTGGAACAGCACGCCATTTTCGACATGGCGCAAAGTTTTGGCGCGGACCAGATCGCGCCTTGCGCCCGCACGTGGGAGGCCGAGGGCACGATTCCCAAGGACCTCTGGCGCGCAGTTGGTGAATTGGGTTTCGGGGGGTTGAACGTTGCCGAAGACGCAGGTGGGGCCGGGTTGACGCGGCTGGATGCCACCTTGGTGTTCGAAGCCCTGTCGCACTCCTGTGCCTCGGTCGCGGCGTTCCTGTCGATCCACAACATGTGCGCCCGGATGATCGACACCAACGGCACCGAGGCTGTGAAATCCCGCATGATGGCGGACGTTTTGTCGATGAACACCGTCTTGTCCTACTGCCTGACAGAGCCCGGTTCAGGCTCGGACGCCGCGGCCTTGAAGACCCGCGCAGACCGCACGAACGAAGGCTGGTCCCTGACCGGCACCAAGGCTTTCATTTCGGGCGGGGGTTACTCGGATGCTTACGTCGTCATGGCGCGCTCGGGCAAGGATGGGCCGGGCGGTATCTCGGCGTTTCTGGTGGAAGATGGCGCACCGGGGCTTAGCTTTGGCGGGCTGGAAGACAAGATGGGTTGGCGCAGTCAGCCGACGCGGCAAGTTCAGTTGGACGGCTGTTCCGTCCCAGCCGAAAATCTGTTGGGCCAAGAAGGCGACGGGTTCAAGTACGCCATGGCCGGTCTGGACGGCGGACGGCTGAACATCTCGGCCTGTTCACTGGGGGCGGCGCAGTCGGCCTTGGACACCACGCTGGCCTATATGGGAGAGCGCAAGGCCTTCGGAAAACCCATCGATCAATTCCAGGCGCTGCAATTCAAACTGGCCGATTGCGAGATCGAGTTGCAAGCCGCCCGCACTTTCCTGCGCCATGCCGCATGGGCCTTCGACACGGGCCAGGCGGACGCCACAAAACGCTGTGCCATGGCTAAGGCCTTTGTCACCGAAACGGCCGGACGCGTCGCTGATACCTGCCTGCAACTGCATGGCGGCTATGGTTATCTGGCCGACTATGGGATCGAGAAAATCGTGCGCGACCTTAGGGTGCACCGCATTCTTGAAGGCACAAACGAAATCATGCGCGTCATCGTTTCGCGCCACATGCTGAGCGAGAGATGAGCGATATTCACATCCGAAAGGTCGGGCAAACGGGCCGGATCACGCTGAACCGGCCTCAGGCGCTGAACGCGCTTACCTTGCCGATGATCCGCGCTATGAAGGACGTGTTGCCGGTCTGGGCCCAAGACGACACGGTCAAGATGGTGGTGATCGACGCCGAGGGCGACAAGGCCTTTTGTGCGGGTGGCGACATCGCGGATATTTACCGCGGCCTGACCGAAGGCGACTATGACGCCGCACGTCAGTTCTGGCGCGAAGAATACCCGCTGAACGCGATGTTGGCGCGCTATCCTAAACCAATCGCGACCTTCCTGCAGGGCTTTACCATGGGCGGCGGTGTCGGCGTCGGCTGTCATGCGTCGCACCGGATTGTTGGCGAGACCAGCCAGATCGCTATGCCGGAATGTGGGATCGGGTTGGTCCCGGACGTGGGCGGTACGTTGCTATTGGCGCAGGCACCCGGTCATCTGGGCGAGTTCATGGGAACGACCGCCTATCGCATGGGACCCGGCGATGCCATCCTGGCGGGGTTTGCAGATCACTTTCTGCCTCATGCCGTGTGGAACGACACAGTTGCACAACTAGAAACCACAGGTGATCCGGCTTTGATCTCTAAAGCTGCCACGCCCGTGCCCGACCCAAGGTTTGAAAGAGATCGGGACCGGATAGACCAACACTTTTCCGGCGAAACTTTTGGCGATATTCTGACCAGCCTTGCCTCGGATTCCAGCGATTGGGCCCAAACGACACGAAGCCGGATCACCTCGAATGCGCCCTTGGCAATGGCGGCGGCCATCGACTTGATCCGTCAAGCACGTGCCTCTGGCGGAATCGAAGCCGCGTTGAAACAAGAATACCGCTTTGCGCACCGTGTGGCCGAACAAGGAGACTTTCGCGAAGGCATCCGCGCCGCCATCATCGACAAGGACAGATCACCGGTTTGGGCGCATACATCTCCGGACGGTGTCACGGCAGACGAGGTCACAGCCATGCTGGCCCCCTTAGGAAATGACGACATAAATTTGGAGGAACTGCCATGAAGATCGGCTTTATCGGTTTGGGGAACATGGGCGCTCCGATGGCGCGCAATTTGGGCTTGGCGGGCCATGAGGTCACTGGGTTTGATTTGGTGGCTGAGGCGCCTGAAGGCGTCAGCCGCGCGGACACGGCAGCGCAAGCGGCGACGGGTGCTGATGTGGTGATCACCATGCTGCCCGACGGGGCCATCCTGCGCCGTGTTGCCGACGAGGTGGTGCCTGCCATGACATCTGGCGCGGTGCTTTTGGATTGCTCAACCGTGGACGTGGAAAGTGCCCGCGCTGTCGCCGATCAGGCGGTCGCGGCGGGCCTGCGTGCTTTGGATGCGCCTGTGTCCGGCGGCATCGGCGGGGCCGAAGCGGGCACGCTGACCTTCATGGTGGGCGGCAGTGACGATGCGGTTACTGACGCGATGCCTTTGTTCGATATCATGGGTCAAAAGGCGGTGCACTGCGGGCCTTCGGGGAATGGTCAGGCGGCCAAGATCTGCAACAACATGATACTGGGTGCGACCATGATCGCCACCTGCGAAGCCTTTGCTTTGGCCGATAAATTGGGGTTGGATCGCCAAAGTATGTTCGACGTCGTGTCCACGTCTTCAGGCTATAGCTGGACGATGAACGCCTATTGCCCGGCCCCGGGTGTCGGCCCCACCTCGCCTGCGGACAACGGCTATACCCCAGGGTTTGCGGCCGAGTTGATGCTAAAGGATTTGCGCCTGTCTCAGCAGGCGGCTGAAGCGGTGGACGCCGACACGCCCATGGGTGCGCGGGCGTCTGACCTTTATGCGACCTTCGTTGAAGATGAGGACGGACGCGGCAAGGATTTTTCGGCGATGTTGCCGCGTTTCGAGGGGCGGGGGCGCGGTTAGCGGCCTGCCAAGCGGGCTTCTTCCACAAGATCTTGATACGTTTTAACGCGGGCCTCTCGTTTCAAAGCGATGTCTTTTGTCTTTTTTGACAGAGACCGTTCGCCAAAACCCAATAAATCTCCATAGCGCAAGACCAGTTCGAACGTAGCCTTGGCGCATTGCACTTCCAGATAGGCAAAGACGTCAAGGGGCAGCAAATTCCTGGGAAATTCAAAGTGACATGTGTCGCCGATCGCAACCAAGGATCGTGCGGATTCAAAATCTTCAAGCCCAACAATGAGTGATAGAATTTCCAAACGACTTAGGTTGGACGCGAAGGCGACCGACGCCATCGGCTAACGCAGATCCCATGTTCCTTGGCTGCCAAGGTAACGGAGGTTTTACGCAGCACCGAAAGGCGAAAAATCCCTGACCTTCCGCAGGCTCTCGATGCACAAAGACCGTAGCTTGGGCATCTCGGCCACCATCGCAATATCTTCAAACCCCGAGACATATTCCAGCACAAGTTCTTCGACGTTCTTCAAACTGGCCAAGGCTGAAATCGTCTTGGGCCGTGCATGGGTGATACGCAGGCGCGTGATCTGGCCGAAGTTTGCCAAGACATCGATCTGATCCTGATTTGTCTCGTGCAGGGCCAGTTCTTCCAGCGTCTTAAGCCCCGCAAGGTGATCCAGATTTTCAGTGTCGCGCGTCACCGTGACAATCCGGGTGTCTTTCGCAAGCTCTGCACAATCCGGGCTGTAATACTTGCCGCGTTCATCGTTCGGCGTCATCTGCCAATGACCACCCTCGCGATCCAGAAAATCCGCCCAGTGGAATTTCATTTAATGCGCCGCTTTCTTCTCCGGAAAGAACACCGAAAACACCGGAACGATCATTTTGGTCACGACAGGGATCAACAAAAGCCCAAGGGCCAGACCAAGGATGCCGTCCAGCGTGGCCGTCACCAGCCAGTTCAAAAACCCAGCTTCACCGCCGACCGACTTTGCGGCGGCCTTGATGGCGTCATAAATCGGATCCCAGCCGAGGTTATGCAACCCATGCACAATAATGTTGCCGCCGACCCAAAGCATCGCCGCCGTGCCGATCACCGAAATGATCGTCATCAACGTCGGCATCATCTTAACCATGCCGCGCCCGAAATTGCGCACCATATCGGTGCGTGCGATCTGGCTAAGCTTTAGCCCCATATCGTCCATTTTGACCAAAAGCGCCACGGTGCCATAGACCAGTGCTGTGATCCCGATGGCGACAACCGCCAACACAATGCCCGCGCCAAGTCGGCTGTCTGTTTCAATGGCGGCCAGTGAGATTGTCATGATCTCGGCGGACAGAATGAAATCGGTTTTGATCGCCCCTTTGACCCGCACTTCTTCCAAATGAGCGGCGTCCAAATTCTCGGCTTCCTGCGCGTGGCTTTCGGGATGTGGGAAGAAGGCGTGCCAGATTTTTTCGGCGCCCTCAAAGCAAAGATAACACCCGCCCAACATCAACAAAGGCGTCACCAACCAAGGCAAGAACGTATCAAGCAACAAGGCCGCGGGCAAAAGGATCACCAGCTTGTTGAAAAACGAGGCCCGCGCGATTTTCCAGATGATCGGCAATTCGCGGGCGGCCGGCAGGCCTGTGACGTACTTTGGCGTGACGGCTGCATCGTCGATGACCACACCGGCAGCTTTTGCGCCCGCTTTGGCTGCATCGTCCAATACCGTGGCCCCGATCTTGGCGCCAACTTTCGCGGTTTGGCTGGCCAGATCATCAAGCTGCGTTGCCGTCAGTTTGACGATAGCCGCCACGTCGTCGAGAAGTGCCAGTAAACCGCTCATAATGCCTCACAGGTTCTGTTCGGGGTCTTGGTTGAGTGACACAGGATGCCCCCCGTCCTCAACCCCTTGAATATTAACATTAGGGGGGAATTTTGCCGGAACCTGTCCAAAAGTCCAGTTGAGACATTGGTCTAATAAACCATGCTCTTGAAATGAGCGATCCGCAGAATGCACCGCGCGTCAGTCAAGCGCCGACAGACCCTGCGTTTGTCAACGATCCCTATACTTTTTACCGCCATATCAGAGCCATAGGAGACTTCGTATTTTGGGAGGAATACGACATGATCGTCTCGACGACACAGGTTGCGACGGCGGCTTTGCTGAAACACCCGAAGCTGGGGCGTCGCCCTTTCGAAACGCCAGATGATGGCGCAGGGCAGCTCGCAAACTTTAACGCTCTTGAGGAATTCTCGCTTCTGCAACTTGAGCCACCCGATCACACGCGCATCCGGCGGGCCGCCAAGCAAGGTTTTGACAAATCACGGATCGCGGGCATGGCACCGCACATCAGCCGGGTTGCGGATGATCTGATCAACGGCTTTCCGTCCCAGCCCTTCGATTTCATAAAGCGTTTCGCACACCCTTTTCCGGCCGCAATCATCACACGATTTTTCGGTCTGAACGACGATATGACCGTTCAAATGCAAAGCTGGTCCAACGATATGGTTGCAATATACCAGGCTCGGCGTTCGCCAAAAATCGAAGACAAGGCGGATGCCGCTGCCCGGGATTTCGCGGAATACTTGCGCAAGGTCGTGACCAGCCGCGATCAATTGCACGCGGGCGATTTCCTGTCCGAACTAATCCGCGCAGAAGCCAACGGCACGTTACAATCCATAGAAGAGCTATTGTCGACGGTGGTTCTTTTGTTGAACGCCGGGCACGAAGCTTCGGTGCATGCGCTTGGTCATGCTGTTCATTTGCTTGGCAAGTATCCCGACCGTGCGTTGGCCCTTCAGCCGACAAACATCGCAGGCACAGTTGAAGAATGCCTGCGTTTCGCCCCGCCTCTGCACATGTTTCAGAGGTTTGTTTATGAGGACGTCGAGATCGAAGGACAGGCGCTTAAACGCGGCCAAACCGTCGGATGTCTTTTGGGGTCGGCCTGTCGCGACGATGCGGTTTGGCCCGACGGAAACCAGTTCGATCCCTTCCGCGCGCGGCGTCCCCATTTGGCGTTCGGGTCGGGCATTCACGTTTGCATCGGGGCGAATTTGGCACGGCTGGAACTTCAAATCGCCCTTCCCGCAATATTCTCGCGATGTCCGGACCTGCATGTGGTGTCGCCACCTACCCTGTCAGACCGCTATCACTTCCACGGCCTTGAAGCTTTGATGGTGGACGTCACACCGGCAACATCGTCGTCGACTTGATCTCTTCCATCGACAGCAACGCGGTCACGTTGTAGATCTGAACTTCGGAAATCAGCGCCTGATAAAACTCGTCATAGGCCCGCGCATTCCGAACCTGCACTTTCAAGATATAGTCGATGTCGCCCGCCAAACGGTGCGCTTCCAAAACTTCGGGGCGCGATTGCAGGGCTTTCAAAAACCGATCCTGCCAGTCTGCTTCATGGGCCGACGTTCGGATTAACACGAAGAAGCAGGCCTCAAATCCCAAGGCTTCGGCATCCAGCAAAACGGTCTGCTGGCCGATAACACCGGCCTCGCGCATTTTGCGAATCCGGTTCCAGACCGGCGTCTTAGAAGAACCCACGATTTTGGCGATATCATCCAGAGATTGGCTGGCGTCGCGCTGAAGTTCGCGCAGGATTTTCCGATCCAGATCATCAATACGTGCTGCCATTCCGTTCTCGCTTCCAATTGCCGAACCACGTTCCGCTTTCGTACAGATTAAGAACATATGTCCTTATCGACAAGCAGATACTGCAAATTCGTGGGAAATAATTCTATATTGAAGCTTGAAACGGAGCATGACATGAAACATTTTCCCATTTTCCTTGCCATCGAAGGCCGCCGCATCGTCGTTTCGGGCGGTGGAGAGGCGGCTGTGGCCAAGCTCCGTTTGCTTTTGAAGACCGAAGCCCGATTGACCGTCGTGGCCGCCGACGTTTCGGATCAAATCGCCGCGTGGGACGCGGACGGCAAACTTACGGTCCTGCGCCGCGCGATGGAGCCGGGCGACGCAACTTGCGCTGCACTGTTTTATGCCGCCAACGACGACGCGGAAGAAGACGCCCGCGTGACAAAGCTGGCTCAGGCCGATGGTGCGCTGACCAACTGGGTCGACAATCTGGAACACTCGCAGTTCATCACCCCCGCCATTGTGGACCGCGCCCCGGTCACCGTCGCCATCGGCACCGAAGGGGCCGCCCCTGTTCTGGCCCGTGCGATCAAGGCCGATCTGGAAAGCCGCCTGCCCCGCGCCTTAGGCACTCTGGCCCGGGTTGGGAAAGGGTTTCGCAAACTGGCCGAGGCTTTGCCCATGGGCCGCGCCCGCCGCGCCTTTTGGTCGGAATACTATTTCAAGACAGGTCCACAGGCCTTTGATGCGGACGGAGAAGCCGGTTTGATGCCTGCGTTGTCTGGCTTGCTTCAGGCCCATCTGAACACGGACCAAGATGATGGCCGCGTGACATTTGTCGGAGCCGGCCCCGGTGACCCCGAGTTGCTGACGCTGAAAGCCCGCAAAGCGCTGCACGAGGCTGACGTGGTGATCCACGACCGGCTGATCACGCCCGAGATTCTGGAACTCGCCCGCCGCGAAGCCCTGATCATCGACGCTGGGAAAGAAGGCTTCGGCCCTTCCACCCCGCAGGCCGATATCGACGCTATGTTGGTGAAACACGCTTTGGAGGGGCACCATGTGGTCCGCCTGAAATCTGGCGATGCCACGATATTCGGACGTCTGGACGAAGAAATCGAAGCCTGCCTTGAAGCCGACGTCGCCTATTCCGTGATCCCCGGCATCACGTCTGCTTCCGCCGCCGTGGCAACCGTGGGTCAAAGCCTGACCCGGCGCGGGCGCAATGCCAGCGTGCGGTTCATCACGGGCCACGACGTCAAAGGTTATGCCGAACAAGACTGGCGCGCCTTGACCAAACCCGGCGAAGTCGCCGCGATTTACATGGGCAAGAAGTCATCCCGGTTTTTCCAAGGGCGTTTGATGATGCACGGCGCGGCACCCGACACGCCGGTGACGGTGGTCGAAAACGTCTCGCGCCCTGATCAGCGCGTCATCGCCTCGACCCTCGCGCATCTGCCAGACGACTTGGCCGTTGCCGCCCTGACCGGCCCCGCCTTGATCCTGTTTGGCCTTGCCCCCCGCGATGCCGAGATCGTCACCCAAACGCTTGAGGAGATCGTGCTATGAGCCGCCGCGCCTTTACCCCGAAAGTCGTCACCGCCAACGCGCTTCTGGAAGGCGACGCTGTTTGGCTGACAAAAGACGATCGCTGGACTCGCCATATGAACGAGGCCGAGTTGATCGAAGACGAAGCAGTGGCCGACGACCGTTTGCTTTTCGCCATTGCCCAACCCGACGTGGTGGTTGGCGCTTATCTGGTCGATGCAAAATCCGGCGAAAATGGCCCCGAGCCGACGCACTTTCGCGAAGATTTTCGCACAAACGGGCCGTCGAACTATGCCCACGGCAAACAAGTAGAAGGCCTTTAATCATGTACAAATACAATGACTTCGATGAAGGTTTCGTGCGCGAACGGGTCGCGCAGTTCCGCGCTCAGGTTGAGCGCCGCATAGACGGCAGCCTGACCGAGGACGAGTTCAAACCCCTGCGCCTAATGAACGGGCTGTACTTGCAACTCCACGCCTACATGCTGCGGGTTGCGATCCCCTATGGCACACTCAACAGCGGCCAGATGCGTCAGCTGGCGATGATCGCGGACAAGTGGGACAAGGGTTATGGCCATTTCACGACGCGGCAGAACATCCAGTTCAACTGGCCCAAGCTGGCTGATGTGCCGGACATTCTCGAAGCGCTGGCCGACGTCGAAATGCACGCCTTGCAAACCAGCGGCAATACGATCAGGAACGTTACCGCCGACCATTTCGCAGGCGCTGCGGGCGATGAGATTGCCGACCCGCGCCCTGTGGCCGAATTGGTCCGCCAGTGGTCCACGGACCACCCGGAATTCCAATTCCTGCCGCGCAAATTCAAAGTGGCCGTGACGGGTTCGCCAAACGACCGCGCCGTCACAAAGGCCCACGATATTGGGCTACGCATGGTGCGCAACGACGCTGGCGAGCCCGGTTTTGAAGTGATCGTTGGTGGAGGGCTTGGCCGCACGCCAATGATCGGCAAAGTCATTCGTGACTTCCTGCCTCAAGCCGATCTGCTGCCTTACCTAGAAGCCATCGTCAGCGTGTACAACGTGCTGGGACGGCGGGATAATAAGTACAAGGCGCGGATTAAAATCACGGTGGCCGAGACCGGACTGGATGAATTCCGCGCGCGTGTAGATGACCGTTTCGAACAAATTCGGGGGCAATTTGGGGGCTATGACCAGAGTTTGCTTGCAGAAATCGAACAAGCCTTCGCCGCGCCCACATTCCGTGATGCTGATTTGGACAAATACGATTCCCTGCGCGCCGCCAACCCTGCGTTCCGCGCCTGGAGCGACACCAACCTGTCGGACCATCGTGCACCGGGCTATGCCATCGTTACGGTTTCTATCAAAGCCCATGGCGCAACACCGGGCGATGCAACGTCCGATCAGATGCGCGCCTTGGCCGATCTGGCCGAGCGCTTCGGCCACGACGAATTGCGCATCAGCCACGAGCAGAACGTGATCCTGCCCCATGTCCACAAATCCGACCTGCCTGCGGTTTACGCCACGTTGCGCGACCACGGATTGGCCACGGCGAATGTGGGTCTGATCAGCGACATCATCGCCTGCCCCGGCATGGATTACTGTGCTTTGGCCACGGCGCGGTCGATCCCAATCGCTCAGGAAATTGCCACGCGGTTTGATGAGTTGAAGCTGGAACACGAAATCGGCGATTTGAAGATCAAAATCTCGGGCTGCATCAATGCCTGTGGTCACCATCATGTCGGACACATCGGCATTCTGGGTCTGGATCGGGCTGGCGTCGAGAATTACCAGATCACCCTAGGCGGCGATCACACCGAAACGGCCGCGATTGGCGAACGGGCAGGTCCCGGCTTTTCGGCCGATGACATCGTGCCCGCCATCGAACGCCTGATCGACGCCTATCTGGACCTGCGCCTTGATGCGGACGAGACCTTTATCGTGGCCTACCGCCGCCTTGGCCTCGCCCCGTTCAAAGCCGCGCTTTACCCGGAAAAAGAGGCCGTCCATGCCGCTTGAAGCCCCCCTTGCCCCCGTCGCAACGCGCGTCGCCGAGTTGAACGCACGTTACGCCCATCACGCGGCCCCTGACGTTCTGGCCCACGCTTTGGACGACCCGATGGTCGGTCGAGCGGCGCTTGTGTCCTCTTTCGGGGCCGAAGCGGTGGTTTTGTTGCATATGGTCAGCGTGATCGACCGGACAACGCCGATCCTGTTTGCGGACACCGAAATGCTGTTCCCGGAAACGCTGGAATATCAGAAGGATGTCGCCGCGAAACTGCGTTTGACCAATGTACAAATCATCCGCCCTGACCGCGACCAGACCTTCCTGAAAGACCCAAACAACGGGATGCACCGCACCAATCCAGATGGCTGTTGCGATCTGCGCAAGGTCCAGCCTTTGAAGACGGCTCTTGCGCCTTTTGACGCTTGGATCACCGGTCGGAAACGGTTCCACGGCGGGCAACGCCAGGGTCTGGACTTTTTCGAAGCGGAAGGTGATGCGCGGATCAAGATCAACCCATTGGCGCATTTCTCGCGCGAGGATGTGGCTGAATATATGACAAACAACCGCCTCCCCCGGCACCCTTTGGTGAAGAAAGGCTTTGCCTCATTGGGATGCCTGCCTTGCACAACGCGCGTCGCTCAAAACGAAACCACACGCGCCGGTCGCTGGCGTGGGCAGACCAAAGACGAATGCGGGATTCACTTTGCAGACGGCAAGGCCGTGCGTCCCGCCATCAAGGAGTTCGCGCTATGACGATTGTCACCGACACCGGTTTTCAGGAAGACAATTGGGCACATGGCTTTACCACGCCAGACCAGCTTCCCGCGAATGACGTGCCTGTCGCGCTGGATCTGGCTTCGGACACTGATCCGGACGTTTTGCGCGACGTTCTGGGTCAAACCCCCATGATCCGCATCGACTTTCCCTCTTTCGCCGATGGCCGCGGGTTTACCATCGCCCGACGTTTACGCGACATGGGGTTCCAAGGCCGCTTGCGGGCAAAGGGCCATGTAATTGCCGATCAATACGCGATGGCGCGGCGGTCTGGGTTCGACGAAGTGGAAATCGCCGCCGATCTGGCCGCACGTCAGCCCGAAGATCAATGGCTGGCCCGCGCGAATTGGCAGGCCCATGACTATCAAACTCGCCTGCGCGGGTAAGACACCTTTTCCTGACCGAGATCAAAGAGTACTTAGAGGAGCGGTTCTATAAGGGCCGCCATGAACATGACTGACCAGACACCCGTGACAGACAAAACCGCAAAACCCGCAACACTGCCTGACGCCCAGACTGTGACGCACGTCCAGCACTGGACCGACCGCTTGTTTTCCTTCCGCGTGACGCGGCCCGCCAGCCTGCGATTCCGCTCGGGCGAGTTTGTGATGATCGGCCTTTTGGGCGACAACGGCAAACCGCTCTTGCGTGCGTACTCGATCGCTTCGCCCTCTTGGGACGACGAGTTGGAATTCTACTCGATCAAGGTGCCCGATGGCCCGCTGACCTCGAAGTTGCAGCACATCAATGTGGGCGACCAGATCATCCTGCGCCCCAAGCCCGTTGGGACATTGGTGCACGACGCGCTTCTGCCTGGGAATCGTTTATGGTTCTTTGCAACCGGCACAGGCTTTGCCCCTTTCGCCTCGCTTCTGCGTGATCCCGAGACGTTCGAGAAATACGACGAAGTGATCATGATGCACACAACCCGCGATGTGGCCGAGCTGGAATATGGCCGTCGGTTGATCGAAGATTTGAAGTCGGACGAGATGATGGCCGAACTGATGGGCGAAGGCTTTGGCGACAAGCTGAAGTACTATCCAACCACCACCCGTGAAGAGAGCCCGAACATGGGCCGGATCACCGACAATCTGACCAGCGGTAAGGCATTTTCTGACTTAGGCATTGACGGTATCGACCCGGACCACGACCGCGGCATGGTCTGTGGATCACTGGATTTCAACACCGACATGAAGACGGTGCTGGAAGGGTTTGGTCTGGAAGAAGGGGCCAATAGTGACCCCAAGCAATATGTCGTCGAAAAGGCTTTTGTCGGCGACGGGGTCTAAACCCCGTCAGGCCATCTGTTGTCTGGCCGCTTACTCGACGGCCAGTGCAACCCGCACATTCGACAGAACATCGGAAAGGTCAGCATCGCCAGATTCAGCGGCGGCCAGATAGCCTGCCAGACGCGATTTGTCCGCGTCGTTCAGGGGTGAGGCCTTGATAATGTCCATCACGATTTCTTCGTTGTAGGTTTCAGGCTGCAAAGCGGACATACCAAAAGCAGCCGTTGCCAAAGCCGAACCATTTGTCGACGGAAATTCGATAGGCTTGCCGATCTCGGGCACTGCCGTCGCAACTTCATAGTTCTCTTCCAAAGGCTCAGGGCTGTCTGCGCCCGAAGACGCCACTGCCCAAACAATCGCAACAGAAGCGACTGCGCCTGATATCCAAACCACCTCACCCATTGTCATGTCCTTCTTGAACTTGGGTTCCCGCTCTCCAGCCTTTCATACCCATCCTAATGGGCAGGAAAAGTGGCGAAGACGGTGGGTGCGGGACGTCGGCCAAAGACAGCGCAACGCCGCTATGGGCATCGGCGGAATTTGGTCAATTGGGGTTTTTGAGTCGAGATTTTCCCCGAGCTGACATTTTAGCAACAGCTCAGGTGCCCCGCGCCAATTGACGGCGCGGGGCATGTTGTCAAAGCCCGAAGGCTCCGCGCAACTGTTCGATAACGGCTTGAATTTGATCAGGATTCTCTTCAGCTGTCCCAACCAAAGCTTCCAAAGCAGTCTGGTCAAGGGCGCTCATATCCGAGTTCTTGATCGCATCGCGGATGGCAAGCGGATCAAATCCATCGGCTGTCAAAGCCTGCGAAAGCACCTCCATTTGGTCCCCCGCTGGCGCATCATGCTCGAGATTCGCGGCTGCGGCCTCTTCGGAGATCTCTCCGCTCTCGGTCACGGCACCATTTTCAGCGCCTTCACCCACGGCTTCTTCCAGTGCGTTTTGGACCTCGTTGGTGGCGCCTTCGACGGCACCAGCGGTCCCCTCAGCGGCCTCCATCGCCCCTTCGGTCGCGCCTTCCACAGCACCACTCGCCGCTTCAGTTGCACCTTCAGCTGCATCAGTGGCCGCCTCGGTCGCACCTTCAGCCGTATCAGTGGCCGCCTCGGTCGCACCTTCAGCCGCATCAGTGGCCGCCTCGGTTGCACCTTCAGCCGCATCAGTCGCCGCCTCGGTCGCACCTTCAACAACGTCCGTCGCTGCATCTGCGGCACCTTCGGCGGCTTCGCCTGCAAGGTTTGCAGCCCCGTCAGCGGCATCCGTGGCACCTTCTACCGCATCACCGACAGCGTCACTTGCCCCTTCAAGAAGGTTATTTGCGCCTTCTGTCAGGCTGTTGACGGCATCGTCTACTTTTTCCTCGACCGCGTCGGCTGCCTGCTCAAGCTCTTCTTTAACGCCTTCAACAGCAGCTTCTGCTTCGTCTTTCAGCTCGTCCACCACGTTGTCCGCAGCTTCGGCAGCGTCTTCGACAGGTTCAGCAGCCTCTTCCGTCGCAGTTTCCACCGCGTCTTCCGTTGCTTCTTCTTCCGTAGCGCTGGCAGCTGGCGTCGCCTCGGGCGCGTCCGCTGCGCCATTCATCCAAAAATACGCACCAATTCCGATCGCCAGAAGGACCACCAATCCAAGTATGCCTCTCATTTGACCTCTCCATTTTCATGTTCAATTGGGGATCAGATGGTCTATCCACTGCGCATATTCTAGGGGGAAGAATCCGGCCCAAGCCTCACCGGCGAGCATTGGCCGATTGAAATGCCCACAGCTTTCCGTCACAAGGCCGGTGTTAGTGGTTGAAACCCTTTAAATCAGTGCGTATTTTCCCGCCACGACCAAAATTACAAAAGGACAGCACACCATCGCTCGCAGACCACACAACGCGCCACCGCAGCGTGACACAGGACCCCGGGTCAATGACCGTATCCGCGCCCCTGAAATCCGGCTTATCGGAGCCGAAGGAGAAAACGCAGGCGTCGTAACGCCCGAACGTGCCATGGAAATGGCAGATGACGCCGGGCTGGACCTGGTTGAAATTTCTCCAAATGCCTCGCCCCCTGTCTGTAAAATCATGGACTATGGCAAGTTCAAATACGAACAGCAGAAGCGCGAAAGCGAGGCCCGCAAGAAACAAAAAACCATCGAAGTCAAAGAGGTAAAGTTCCGCCCCAATACGGATACCCATGACTACGATGTGAAAATGCGCAATGTGACGCGCTTTCTGGAAGCTGGTGACAAAGTGAAAATCACCCTGCGCTTCCGGGGCCGCGAAATGGCGCACCAGAACTTGGGTCGCGAGCTTTTGCTGCGCGTGGCTGATGATATCGAAGGTCTGGGCAAGGTCGAAAACATGCCCAAAATGGAAGGCCGTCAGATGGTGATGATGATCGGACCGGCCAAGTAAAACCGCCTGTCTGTCAGGATATTTCAGGCGCGGCAGCGACAAGCGCCGCGCCTTTTTATCGGAGGGATAAGATGAACGCGCAAGACCGGATCAAAGCAAAAGACTTGCCAGACCTGTCATCTTTCGATTGGGAAGACCCGTTTTATCTTGTCGATCAGCTTAGCGAAGACGAACGTATGCTGGCCGACGCCGCCCGCGCTTTTGCGGCTGACAAGCTTATCCCCCGCATCCGCAAGGCCTACGCCGAAGAACGCGTCGAGCCTGAGATTTTCGCCGAAATGGGCGCGGCTGGATTGCTTGGTTTGACCACGCCGGAAGACTTCGGTGGTCTTGGGGCCAGCTATGTCACTTACGGCCTTGTCGCCCGCGAGATCGAACGGGTGGACAGCGGCTATCGGTCCATGATGTCGGTGCAATCCTCGCTGGTGATGTATCCGATCTATGCCTATGGCACCGACGAACAACGGCAAAAGTATCTGCCCGGGCTTGCCGCAGGCAAACTCATCGGCTGTTTCGGCCTGACCGAACCCGACGCCGGTTCTGATCCGGGCGGTATGAAAACCCGCGCCGAAAAGGTGCAAGGCGGCTATGTGCTGTCAGGGGCGAAAATGTGGATTTCCAACGCGCCCATTGC
This sequence comes from uncultured Rhodobacterales bacterium, assembly GCA_964632495.1. Classification (GTDB taxonomy): domain Bacteria; phylum Pseudomonadota; class Alphaproteobacteria; order Rhodobacterales; family Rhodobacteraceae; genus CALKXV01. The sequence continues at coordinate 67,614 of CAZWDS010000004.1, read as the reverse complement.
CGACGTCTTTGTGGTTTGGGCCAAGTCCGATGCCCATGGCGGCAAAATCCGCGGCTTTGTTCTGGACAAAGACACCAAGGGCCTGTCTGCCCCCAAGATCGCAGGCAAACAATCCTTGCGTGCCAGCGTCACCGGCGAGATCGTTCTCGACAAAGTCGAAGTCGGCGAAGACGCCCTTCTGCCCCACGTCGAAGGCCTGAAAGGTCCCTTTGGTTGCTTGAACCGTGCGCGCTATGGCATCGCCTGGGGCGTGATGGGGGCCGCCGAAGCCTGTTGGCACGCCGCCCGTCAATACGGTCTTGATCGCAAACAATTCGGCAAGCCTTTGGCTCAAACCCAGTTGTTCCAGAAAAAACTGGCCGACATGCAAACCGAAATCACCCTCGGTCTCCAAGGTGCTTTGCGTATTGGCCGCTTGATGGATGACAGCCGGGCTGCTCCTGAAATGATCTCGCTGATGAAGCGCAACAACTGCGGCAAAGCGCTCGACATTGCGCGTGCGGCCCGGGACATGCACGGCGGAAATGGCATTTCCGAGGATTTTCAGGTGATCCGTCATATGATGAACCTGGAAACCGTGAACACTTACGAAGGCACCCACGACATCCACGCCCTGATTCTGGGCCGGGCCCAAACCGGACTTCAGGCATTCTTCTAAAGTCCGGCTTCTAAAGCCCGGTCCTTCATCGCTTTGAAAAACACGCAGCCCCGGACGTCCCCAAGCCGCACAAAAGCTGTGGATAGAATCCGCTCTGTCCTTGCAAGCCCATAAGCCTCACGGCTAAGGTCCTAGGGTAAAAGAGGGCGAGTAAAGATGGGTTCCGGGGCAACAATTTCGACAGATCTGTCTGACAAAGAATGGTTAGACGCACTTCGAGACATCGGAGAGCGCGAAGGCTATTTCACAGACCTGACAGAGCAACACGCCGCTGTTTTTATCGAAGCATCGCACGACGTCTTGTTTGTGTCCTTTGAAACGCTCTTTGGGATCCGGTCGGTCAGCGACACTGGCATGCCCTTGGCTTTTGACATCTGCGAAAACCGGGGTTGGTCACATCTGTCGATCATCGCCGAAAGTCAGGATTGGTACCGAGATCCGGCGATTTGGGCCTATGTAGACCGGTTGGTTGACTATGGGTTCTTCGACGATTTCGACCGGGTGATTTTCTATGGCGCGGGCATGTGCGGTTACGCCGCCGCCGCCTATTCTGTTGCAGCCCCCGGGGCCACGGTGTTGGCCCTTGCGCCCCAAGCCACGCTGGCCCGGGATCGCACCGCTTGGGACGAACGCTTTCCTACCACCCGGCGGCTCGATTTCCGGTCGCGCTATGGCTTTGCGCCCGACATGCTGGAAGCGGCCGAGGCAGCCTTTGTCGTCTATGACCCGGACGAAACCGAAGACGCAATGCATGCCAGCCTGTTCACCGGGCCGAATGTTCACAAGTTTCCCTACAGGCGCGGGCGTGCGGGTGCCATAGAATCGGACATGCGCGCCATGTCCCTGATATCTCAACTGGCGGATGCGGCAGCGGCGGGCACTCTGACATCTGGCCGATTTGCCAAAATGATGCAGGCCCGTAAACGGCACGTGCCCTACCTGCGCGCCCTGTTGGCCCGCGTATTGGCCGAAGACCGTCCGCGGCTGACGCGCCAATTGTGCCGCGCCGTTTTGGCCGATCAGCCCATCCCGCGCTTCAAGCACCATCTGGAAGCCGCCGAGCGCCGCCTATCGGGTGATGCGCCGACCACCCGACGTCCTGCGGGCAAAGTGGCGCTCGACCAAATCTAAGGCTATTCGTCGTAGTCAGGTGTTCGGGCTGCTCGGATCATGTCCTTGATTCGCGGCAGCAGCACGGCCAATGTCGCGCCAAGCATCAGGGCAACAGCACTTGGCGTCGCGATGATCCACGACACAAGAGCCGCAACCAACAGCGACAAAACCAATGCGATCGACCGCATTTCGGCGGGCTTGAACGTGTCTTCTTCGACCGACAATGCCTGCGCCAAAACACGCCGAATATGATCTTCGGCGAACCCGGCGCCCCAACCGGCGATCCCGCCCAAAAGAAGTGTCATCAACATAACGTATGTGTCCTTCGTCTTATCTGTCGTTTTGGAGCGATCACATGGTCCAATAGTCTGGTCCCTCTGCGTCCCTTCCGATAAACGACACTCATGACGGAAGAACGGATCACACTCAAGCGCCCCGACGACTGGCACCTGCATTTACGCGATGGTGCTATGATGGAAGGGGTGTTGCCCCATTCCGCCGCACATTTCGCCCGTGCCATTATTATGCCGAACCTCGTACCACCAGTTGTCACCGCCGAGGACGCTGTTGCCTATCGCGACCGCATTCTGACCGCCCTGCCAGAAGGTGCGCGTTTCGAGCCCTTGATGACCCTTTACCTGACCGAAGCGACCGACCCGGACGATGTCCGCGCCGCCGCCGCCTCCGGTTTGGTGAAAGCGGTCAAGCTTTACCCCGCGGGCGCCACGACAAACTCTGCCAGTGGCGTTCAAAATTTCGACAATGTTCGCAGCGTGTTAGAGACCATGGCCGAGATCGGCCTGCCGCTATGCGTCCACGGAGAAGTCACCCGGCCCGAGATCGACATCTTCGACCGCGAAGCCGTTTTCATCGACGAAGTGCTTGACCCCCTGCGCCGCGCCACGCCCGGTCTGCGCGTCGTGATGGAGCATATCACCACAGCCGAAGCTGCTGCATACGCGGCCGCCGGTGGCGATGATTTGGCCGCCACGATCACCGTGCAACACCTGATGCTGGACCGGAACGACATGCTGGTCGGCGGCATCCGCCCGCACTTTTATTGCCTGCCCATTCTGAAACGTGGGACCCATCGGCCCAAATTGGTCGAGGCCGCCACCTCAGGTGATCCCACGTTCTTTCTGGGCACCGACAGCGCGCCTCACGCCACGGACACCAAGGAAAACGCCTGTGGTTGTGCAGGCTGTTTCACCGCGCCCGTCGCCCTGTCCTGTCTGGCCGAGGTCTTTGACGAAGCAGGTGCGTTGGAGCGATTGGAAGACTTTGCGTCGCGGAACGGGCCGAAGTTCTATGGGCTGACGGTGAACGAGGAAGAGATAACCCTGGTGAAAGGCGCGCCCTTGGCGTTTCCCGACGCAGTCCAAACCGGCGCGGGCCCCGTCACCGTGTTCAATCCGGGCCGACCGGTACATTGGAGCGTCATTTGAGGTTCGCCGGGCTTTGCCCGCAGAACCGCTGGGGGACTTTGCCCCCCAGACCCCCCAGCATATTTTTACCAAGAAGAAGGCCCTACGCGTCATGATCCCCACCAGTTTTCCAACCCCCGAAGAGATTGCTCGGTTAAGCGCGAACATGCTGTTGGAAATCGGCGCGGTTCATTTCAATGCGGACGAGCCCTTCACTTTGGCCAGCGGCCTGCCGTCGCCGACGTATATCGATTGCCGGAAGCTGATTTCTTATCCGCGCATCCGATCCACCCTGATGGATTTCATGACCGTCACCGTCATGCGCAACGCAGGGTTCGAAGCCTTCGACAACATCGCAGGTGGCGAAACAGCCGGCATTCCTTTTGCCGCTTTGGTCGCCGAACGGATGGCCTTGCCGATGACTTATGTGCGCAAGAAACCGAAAGGCTATGGCCGGAACGCGCGAATCGAAGGCGACATGAGCGAAGGCGAACGGGTGCTTTTGGTGGAAGACCTGACAACCGACGGCGGGTCGAAATTATCTTTCGTTGACGCCATCCGCGAGACGGGTGCAAGCTGCGCTCACACGGCTGTCATCTTCTATTACGGCATCTTCCCCGAGACCACCGAACGCTTGGCAGAACACGGGGTTACGCTGCATCATTTATGTACCTGGTGGGACGTGTTGGAGGCCGCTCGGACGTCCGAAAAATTCACCGAAGACACCCTGTCCGAGGTCGAAACCTTCCTGCGCGCACCCCGACGCTGGCAAGAGGCCCGGCAAAAATAATTTTACGAGCGCTACGCCATATATTGATGGCATGCTTCGCCTGAACACTCTATGATGTGGTTTCCGGGTGATCCCCAACTTATACACGACTTATCCAGATAGACGATCGCTAGGCTTTTTGGCTATGAAGAAGGCCAAGACAGGCGAGCAAATCGAGTGAGGGCAGTATGAGCGACGTCGCTCAAATAAATCCTGTGGGGCCGGAGAATGTCGAAGACACCCTGCCCCACAACATCGAAGCTGAACAGCAGCTTTTGGGCGCGATCCTGACGAACAATGACGTCTATGATCGTGTCGCCAGCGTAATCAACGAGTCTCATTTCTACGATCCCGTTCACGCGCGGATCTACGAAGTAGCCGCCAGCCGGATTGCCAAAAACGCGCTGGCATCACCGGTCACGATGAAGGCCTTTCTGGAAGATGACCCGGGCCTCAAAGAACTCGGCGGCCCCGCTTATCTGGTGCGTCTGGCCGGTGCCGCGATCTCAAGCTTTGCCGCGCGGGACTATGCCCAGATGATCTACGATCTGGCGGTGCGGCGAAAGCTGATGCAACTGGGTCAGGACATTTCGGCCAAAGCCTCGAAAGTTGACGTGGCGAACGAACCCAAAGAACAGATCGTCGAAGCCGAACAGGCGCTTTATAAGCTGGGCGAAGCGGGTCAGACCACCTCCGGGTTTCAGTCCTTCCTGCGGGCTGTCACGGATGCGGTCAACGTCGCCAATGCCGCCTATCAGCGTGAAGGCGGATTGGCAGGCATTTCGACCGGCCTTGTGGATATGGACAAAAAGCTGGGCGGTCTGCACAAGTCTGACCTTTTGATCCTTGCGGGTCGTCCCTCGATGGGGAAAACCTCACTGGCCACAAACATCGCCTTCAACATCGCCAAGGCCTATCGCAAAGGGCAGCTGCAAGACGGCAGCGAAGGCGCTGTGGATGGCGGCGTTGTGGGGTTCTACTCGCTTGAGATGAGCGCCGAACAATTGGCCGCCCGCGTCTTGTCGGAAGCCTCAGAAGTGCCGTCCGAGCAAATCCGCCGCGGCGACATGACAGAAGCCGAGTTCCGCCGCTTCGTCGATGCTGCCAAGACGCTGGAAGCCTGCCCTTTGTTCATCGACGACACACCGGCCCTGCCCATCTCGCAATTGGCAGCGCGCGCCCGACGCCTGAAACGCGAACACGGTCTGGACGTTCTGATCGTCGACTACCTGCAACTGGTCCGCCCCGCGACGGCCAAAGACAGCCGCGTGAACGAGGTGTCTGAGATTACCCAAGGCCTGAAAGCCATCGCGAAAGAACTGGATATCCCTGTGGTGGCCCTGTCGCAGCTGTCGCGTCAGGTGGAAAACCGCGAAGACAAACGTCCGCAACTCAGCGACCTGCGCGAATCCGGTTCGATCGAGCAAGACGCCGACGTCGTGATGTTTGTGTTCCGCGAAGAATACTACAAAGAGCGCGAAAAACCCGGCGACCACGATCTCGAAGCCATGGGCAAATGGCAGGAAGAAATGGAGCGCCTGCACGGTCGCGCCGAAGTCGTCATCGGCAAGCAACGCCACGGGCCAATCGGATCGGTTGAACTGTCCTTCGAAGGCCGCTTCACTCGCTTTGGCAACCTCGTCAAACCCTGGCAACAGGACGACGACGCCTTTTAGATTGACGGACATCAATCCAGCTTTCCTCTTGCCAAAAATACTTTGGGGGGCCGGACGAAGGACGGCGGGGGCAAAGCCCCCTCTGGCCTCATCTCAAAAAACTGGCCTATCGCAAATCGGGTTCAGGCGGTGTCTCACCCCGTGCGCGTCGCCAAAGGATCAATGCTTCGGGAACACCAGCCCGACATGTCGAAACATCCCCCATCAACGGCCAATCCAATTTAGGATCCGGCGGGGGCGTGGTTTGATCCCTGTCGAACGACAAAAACGGATGGAACAGCGCAAGCACAGTCATGCCCCAAGCATAGCGCAAGTTTGCTTAACGATCCAAGACCGTCATCCATCTGACCCAAAACGCATGATCGTCAGCCAGGTTTGTCCATACCGTCGCGCCTCTAACACTTGGAAACCGCCCGGCGCGGTCTGTGCCTGCTCTTCTTCCCAAACGACAAGCGCAGTATCGGCCAACCAATTACCCTTAATTGCTGATATCAATGCCTTTTCCCCCATTCCTTTGCCATAGGGCGGGTCCAGAAAAATCAAATCCGCAGGCTGCTCCGCTATGGGCAACCGCGTTGCATCGACCTTCAAAACCCGTGTCTCAGCCCCCACCCCAGCCTTTTTGATGTTGGCCGCCAAAAGCTGGCCACCGGCGCGCCCGTTCTCGACAAATGTCACATGAGATGCACCGCGCGACAGCGCTTCCAACCCCAAGGCACCCGTTCCGGCAAACAGATCCAGCGCAATCGCATCGGTGATCGGGTCGTCAAATCGACCGCCGCTCAGCAGATTGAACAGGCTTTCGCGCACCCGGTCGCTGGTCGGTCTTAGATGGGCCCCGGCATCGCCCTTGCCCACTGCCGTCAGGGCCAAACCCCGCATGCGACCGCCGATAATTCTCATCCGCGCAAAAGCGCTTTCAGATCAGCATCCGGGTCTGCCGCAGTTTCGGGATCAATGGATTTCCCCATCTCCAGCAACCGCTTGCCAATCATATAGTCCCGCGCGGCATTGATCGCATCTACAGCCAGAAAAGTATCGCCATCGAAATACCAATGGCTTTGGCCCTCGCCGGACGGCCGCGTCACGACCCGCGTATAACCTGTGTTCAGTCCAGCAATCTGCAACTTCATGTCGTATTGATCCGACCAAAACCACGGTAAGGGATGATAGGTCTCGCCTGCCCCCAACATGTTTCCGGCCACCAATGCGGCCTGATCAATCGCGTTCTGCACCGATTCCAACCGAAGCCGCCCGCCCTTGTAAGGAAAGTTCGCACAATCCCCCGCCGCCCAGACGTGCTTGGCCGATGTCTGGCCCGCGCCATCCACAACAATGCCATTGTCGCAAACGATCCCCGCTGCCTCGGCCAGTCCAGTGCCCGGCTGAATGCCAGTGCCAACGATCACGAAATCCACCTCCAGTTCCGTGTCGTCGCTCAAAGTTGCCGAGGCCACATGGCCGTCACCGCTCAAACGCGCCAAGCCCACGCCTTCACGCAGATCGACGCCGTGGGCCAGATGCTTGGCCCGCACCACGTCCGAGGTTTCCGCCGCCGCGACGCGCCCCAAAATCCGTTCGGCCATTTCAACAAGTGTGACCTTCAACCCCAGTTTGGCCGCAACCGCCGCCGCCTCCAAGCCGATGTAACCACCACCGACCACCAGCACCCGCGCACCGTCTTTGAACAAAGGCGACAGCCGATCAATGTCGGCCAAAGTGCGTACGGTATAAAGCCCGTCCAGATCGCCACCAATCGCAGCGGGCAAACGGTTCGGCACCGATCCGGTTGTCAGGGCCAGTTGGTCGTATTCCAGAACCTCGCCGCCGATGGTCACGGTCTGCGCGTCTGTATCGAAGGCGCTGACCCGCGCGCCCAATTTCAACTCAATCGATTTGTCCTCATAGACCGAACGTGGGCGCAGATAGAGCCGTTCTTCCGCCATCTCACCCAGCAAATACCCCTTCGACAAAGGCGGGCGTTCGTAAGGCGGCACCGGTTCTTCGCCGATCAGTGTCACCGCCCCTTCAAACCCTTTGGTCCGCAAAGTCTCGGCCAATGTGGCCCCGGACTGTCCCGCACCGACGATCAGAATTCGATCCATATCAATTGCCTCTGGCCCCTGCCTCAATCCGGCTTATATCTGAGACGAACCAGTTATCAATCCAAGGACACCGTCATGACAGTGCAAGTTGGCGACAAAATCCCAAGCATAACGCTTGTTCATTCCTCGGGCGGCGAGGTCAGCCAAATTGACATCGCCGAACGGGTAGCAGGCCGCAAGGTCGTGCTGTTCGGTCTGCCGGGCGCCTATACCAGCATCTGCACATCGGCCCATTTGCCCAGTTTCATGCGCACCGCCGACGCCTTCAAAGCCAAGGGCGTGGACGAGATCATCTGCGTCTCAGTCAACGATTGCCGGGTGATGGAGCACTGGGGCGAAAGCACGGGCGCGGAAGCAGCTGGCATCACACTCTTGGCGGATTGGAATTCAGAACTGACCAAGGCGCTTGGCCTGGATTTTTCCGTGCCTGCTTTGGGATTCAAGGATCGGATGACGCGCTGTGCGATGGTGTTGGAGGACGGCGAAGTCACGGTCCTGCAATTCGAAGAAGACAACGGCACATGCAATATGACAGCCGGCGAGGCGTTGCTGGAGCTGATCTGAGCAAAGCAGAAAATGCGCATTTTCTGTCACGATTTCTGCGCAGAAATCGCCTTGTCAGCCATCCATGCGACGCGCCAGCTTCACGTCCAGTTCTGACAGACCATCCACATCGTGGGTGGTCAAAACCACTTCTACGCGATTGTAAACGTTGAACCATTCCGGGTGGTGGTTCAGCTTCTCCGCCACAATCGCCATCCGGGTCATCCAGCCAAAAGCGTCCACGAAACTTGCGAACTTGAACGTCTTTTGCAGTGCGTCGCGCCCGTCCACCATGGTCCAACCCGTGGCTTCCAACTCGGCTAAAGCCACGGCACGGGCATCGCCTTCCAGCTTATCGCTCATTCCGGTTCCTCCGTCAGCTTCTTGAACGGACCATAGCTGGTCAGCACTTCGATGTCTTGGCCCACAGCCTCGCGTTCGGCTTTCAGATAGTCTTCCACAGCCCCCGCAAATCCCTGATCCGCCATCCAATGGAGCGAATGCGTTTCCACCGGCAAATAGCCCCGGGCCAGTTTGTGATCGCCCTGTGCGCCCGCTTCCACCCGGGCCATGCCCCGCTCAATCGCAGCGTCGATGGCTTGGTAATAGCAAAGCTCGAAATGCAGACAGTCGTGATGTTCGACCGCGCCCCAGTACCGCCCGAACATCACATCGCGACCAATGAAATTCAGCGCCCCCGCCACAGGACGCCCGTCGCGCAAAGCCAGAACCAACAGCATATCGTCTGCCAGACCCTCCTGTGCGATGTCGAAAAAAGCGCGGGTCAGGTAAGGCGTGCCCCACTTCCGCGCCCCGGTGTCCTGATAAAATTCCCAAAAGGCATCCCAGTGTTCGGGCTGGATCGCATCGCCGGTCAAAGCAACAATCTCACCGCCAAAGCCTTGGGCAATGCGACGTTCGCGGCGGATTGTTTTGCGTTTGCGCGACGACAGGGCACCAAGGAATCCATCGAAGTCCGCATAGCCGTCGTTGGCCCAGTGGTATTGCTGGGTCACCCGATGCAGCAACCCGATCTCGGCCCCGCGATTGGCCTCTTCGGGCGTGCAAAAGGTGGCATGGAACGACGACAGTTTGTTTTCGGTCGCAATGTGAAGCGCCCCTTGCACCAAAGCCTCGAACCCTTCCGCCTCATTCCCGGGTCGGCACAAAAACCGGCGCCCCGTGGCAGGGGTAAAAGGTACGGCCATTTGCAATTTGGGATAATACCGCCCGCCAGCCCGTTCCCAGGCATGAGCCCAGTTGTGATCGAAGATATATTCGCCCTGGCTGTGACTTTTGACGTAAAGCGGCGCGACCGCGATTACCTCGCCTGCATCCTTCACCACCAGATGGCGCGGCGTCCATCCCGTGCCGGTGCCCACTGAACCGCTTTGCTCTAACGCCAAAAGAAACCGATGGGTGGTGAAAGGATCCATCGCGCGGGCGCCATCCACGGCTTCCGGGCACGCGCAAGCGTCCCAGTCGGCGGGATCAATCGCTTCCAGCGAAGAAAGCGCGGTGATTTCAAGTGTTGCGTCGGTCATTTACATCCAACCACCTGTCGCACTTAGGGCCAAGTTCAAGCCCGTATCGATGGCAAATAGCCCTCAAAGGTCACATTCTGTGCCACCTTGCGTGCCTCTGCTTCAGCCTTTGGTGAGCGGACGGTCCAACACAATATCGCAGCCCCTTCGGCTTTCAACTGGGCCACCCGGGGCCGATCCAGATCGCGAACATCGTGGCTGATAAACGTCGCATCCACACGGGCATAGTCGGGGATATTCGCCAGATGCTGCAAGCGATCCTCGGCCACGGGCCAATCCGCTGGCGTAAAATCGCAAGTCACCAGACCGCGCGGCACATCGGGGGCCAAAGTCTGCATGGCCAAAGTGCTGTGCGGGTTGAACGACATCACAGCCACCGGCCCGTCGTATCCTTGAATTGCCTTTGCGACCGCAGCTTCCAACAGGCCCACGTCGTCGCCAAGTGCGCCGTCCTGATCTTTCAATTCGATCAACAGAGGCACTTTTCCAGCCACTTCGCCCAATATCTCGGACAAGCCCGGCGCGCCCGCACGCCCACCAGTCAATGGGATAGACGCCATATCGCTTAACGTCCGTTGTCGCACCGGGCCAAAGGCTTGGGTCAGTCGGTCCAGCCCATAGTCATGAAACACCACGGCGTGATCATCGGCCGTCAGTTGCACATCAATTTCAATCCCATAGCCCGCCGCCACCGCCGCACGTACAGCGGTCAGCGAATTCTCGGGCCGTCCGTCGTCACGATCATGCAAGGCACGGTGCGCCAGCGGAACGTCCAGAAACGCCTGTGGCAAGACCGGCGTCATGAAAGTTCGAAGATGCCTTCGATTTCGACCGCGACCCCCAAAGGCAATGACCCGGCGCTAACGGCAGACCGCGAATGCCGACCCGCTTCGCCCAGAACCTCGACCAGAAAATCCGAACACCCATTGATGACTTTAGGTTGCTCGGTGAAATCGGGCGTCGAATTGACGAAACCCGTCAGTTTCACCACACGGCTAAACTTCGAGAAATCCCCCCCACAGGCCGCATTCACCTGCGCCAAAAGCGACAAACCGCAGCGCCTTGCCGCTTTTGCACCTGTATCAACGTCAACATCCGCGCCCAATTTGCCTGTGATCAAGCTGCCATCCGCATCCATCGAGATTTGGCCCGACACAAAAAGAAGTGATCCAACTGTGACAAACGGCACATAATTCGCCGCCGGAGCCGGGGCCGAGGGCAAACTTAGGCCCATTTCCTCAAGTTTTTGTGGGATATTCAGGGTCATCTGGTGGCCTTTCCATGCTTAATCCGGGCGCAATACGCTGAACTCATATTCACTGCACGACGCTCGGACGCAACAATTCTCTTTCGAATGGTCGGAATACGGGCTCGGGTCTGTTCACCTCGCTCAGAACGTCATATGTGTTCTGAAACAAGCCGTTTCTTGCTGCCATTGGATACGTTGTGACCTGCTTGCCGAAATTTAATCGTTTTGCTCTCATTTTGCCGGTTCTATTCATAGGACTGTCTGCCTGTTCTCCGGCACCGGAGGGCGGCGGGATAAATGATCCCTATGAAAACCTGAACAGAGCCAGCCACGGAATCAACAAAGGCGCCGATCAGGTGTTCTTCCGCCCGGTCAGCGGCGCTTACGGGGCGGTGACGCCCGCACCAGTGCGGCGCGGGCTGTCGAACGTTGCGTCGAACCTGAACGAACCGCGGTCGTTCATGAACCATCTGGCGCAAGGTGATCTGGATGATGCAGGCCACACCTTTGTACGGTTCCTCCTCAATTCGACCCTTGGCGTGCTTGGCCTGTTTGATCCCGCGACGGGCGATTTCGGTCTGGAAGAGCGCAGCACAGGATTCGGGGATACTCTGGCGGTTTGGGGCACACCCGAAGGCGCGTATCAGGAATTGCCGCTTTTTGGGCCTTCGAACGAACGCGACACCGTTGGCCGCATCGTCGATATCGCAACTAATCCTTTATCCGTGCTGGCAGGCGATGGCCCGGAAATTGCGGCTGCGACGTCTTTCCCCTCGGTACTGAATTCGCGTTACGAACTTGGCGATACGGTCGATGGCATTCTGTACGACAGCGCGGACAGTTACGCGCAGCTGCGGCTTTTCTACACCGAAAACCGCCGTTTCGAGCTTGGCGGGCAAAGTTCTGCCGAGAATGCCTTTGACCCCTATGAGAACCTCTACGAAGAGGTCTATGAAGGGCTTTATGATGAACTTGATTTCTGATCCAACCCGTCGCCGCGTCCTGAAGGGCGCATTGGCCGCCGCCTGTGTCGCCGGCACCCCTGCTTTTGCGCTAAGCGAAGGCGAGGCCACGAAGCTGATCAATAGTGTCGTGGGCGACATCAACAAGGCGATCAACTCGGGCAAGACCGGGAACGCGCTGTATCGCGACTTCGAAGGCATCTTCAAACGCTATGCAGATGTGCCAACGATTGCGCGCTCGGTCCTTGGACCACCTGCACGGTCAGCGTCAAAATCCCAGCTCAATGCATTTACGGCAGCCTTCACCGGATACCTGGCGCGTAAGTACGGCAAACGCTTCCGCGATTTCAAAGGCAGCAAAATCGAAGTGACGGGCGCACGCAAAGTGAAAAGCTTTCAAGAAGTTCGCGCCACCGCCAAGCTGCGCGGCCAGTCGCCCTTCACCGTGGCCTTCATGGTGTCGGACCGGTCGGGTCGGGACAAGTTTTTCGATCTTTTAATCGAAGGCATCAGCTTGCTGAAAGCAGAACGCTCGGAAGTGGGCGCGATGCTGGACCGCGCTGGCGGAAATATCGACAAGCTGGTCGCTGACCTGAAAAAGCAGGGCTAACCCGCCTCGTCCGTTCCAAACCACCGTTGCACCAGTGCGCGATAGGTGCCGTCTTCCTTGAACCTGAGAAGGGTGCGGTTGATCGGTTCGCGCAACTCGCTTCCTGTTGGAACAGCAAAGCCGTAATTCTCGCGCAGGAAAACCGGGCCGACCAGCATCCCTTTGCCTTTGCCCGTCGTGTTCACATAGTACGACAGGATCGGCGCGTCGAAAATCACGGCATCTAAATCGCCCGCCTCAAACTCGGCCAAAAGGCTGTCCAGATCCGGAAAGCCTTCATGGACCAACTCGCGTTCATTCAGATGGGCCGCGGCCGTCGATCCTGACGTGGTACCAACACGCTTGTCGTAAAGATCGTTCACCGAGTTAACCGAGGTTTGGATCGCATTGACGGTCATCGTCGCTGTGATGTGGGCCACAAAAATCGACACGATAAAGAGAGACGATATCACCAGCATCGTCGCAAAAATCCGCCCCAAGACTGTGCGCGGCCCCCGTTCTTCGAAGCCTCCGTTCACGACAAGGTTCAACGCCCACCAGAACGCTGGAAATGCGCGTTCGCGGGCGGTTCCTTTGAAATACTCTTGTGCGTTCCGTTCGAACCGCCACATCAACATGCCGCTTAGCAACAAAAGCGCAAGCGCGGACAAAACGGCAAGCGCCAAATCCCATGACCAAAGCACTGAAAAAATCGATCCACTGCTTTGCTCTTGCGGAATCATAACGCGCAATCCGGACGAGAAAATCGGCTGGCTGAAATCCATTCGGGTCTCGCGTTCCGCCGTGACCGAGATATTGGCCACCGCCACGTCGGCCCGGCCCTCTTCAACCGCATCCAGCATGTCCCCAAAAGTTTCGACACGCTCGATCGAATAGGGTCTCCCAAGTGATTGGGCCACGGCCTCCCATAGTTGAATGGAAAAGCCCGTGTCCGCACCATCTTCAACCAGAGAAAAAGGAGTTCGCGTCACAGTCACCACGCGCAGATCCTGCGCGGCAAGCGTTGTTGCGAAAATTCCGAAAATCAGCCCAAACGCGAAAACGCGCGTTATCCCTGTCATGTCTCATCCCTTGTCTCAAAGCATAGGATAGAGAGCCAAAGACAATCGGGCAACGCTCAGTTTACTCTTGCCTTTTCGACGCGATCACATGGGCACGCCAAAGCGTGAAAACCCCAGCCCCCACGATCAAAGAGGCACCTGCAACCACGTTCATTTTCAACACTTCGCCAAAAACGAAAAGCCCAATCAAAACGGCAAACACCAAGTGGAAATAGGCGAAAGGCTGTAACACGCTGGCTTCGGCCACTTCATAGCAGCGGATCAAAAGCCAATGCCCCAAAACGCCCGTCGCACAAAGCGCCAGCATCCAAAACCAATCGGGGCCGCTCATCGGTTCCCATTGCGGCAGACCCACAAACGTCATGGCAACGGCGCCCGCCACACCTGTGTAAAAGAACGACGTCATCGCCGTATCCAACCGGGCTGCATAGCGCGTCATCAACGCATAGATCGCAAACAAAAACGCCGAGACCATGGGGATTACCGCCACGGGCTGAAAAATGCCCGTGCCCGGTTGCAGGATAATCAACATGCCAAGGAAACCCACAAAGATGGCCAACCACCGTCGCCATCCGGCCCTTTCACCCAGCAGTGGACCCGCCAAAGCGGTGACGATCAACGGGTAAGTGGCGAAAATGGCGTGGCTTTCCACAAGGCCCAAAAGCGTGAAACCATAAACCGCAACGCAAATTTCCGCCGCCAGAATAAGGCCGCGCCCGATTTGAAACACCGGCTGCTTTGTCGTCGCCACCGCCCGGATGCCGCCAACTTGCCGGGCGGCAATGGCGCAAACGAAGGCGGCGAAGAACCAATAGCGGATCATCACCACCATGAAGGTGTTATATTCCCCCGCCAAATGCCGCGAAATCCCGTCTTGGGTCGCGAAAACAAAGGTCGTCGCGATCATCAACAGAATGCCCAGACGGTTGGATTGCTCGGTCATCGCCGCGCAACCGTCATGTGGCGTTTGCGGCCAAAGCCGGGGATGCGCTCGACCGTCAGGCCCGCGTCCGACAACGCACGCCTTACCGCGCCCGCCGCTGAATAGGTGGCCAGTGTGCCGCCTGTCGCGGTGCGTTCTGCGACCGCTGCCAATAAAGCAGGCTCCCACAACTCGGGGTTCTTTGCGGGCGAAAAGCCATCGAGAAACCACGCATCCGCTTGGTCGCTCCATGCGGGCAGTGTTTGGCGGGCATCGCCGTGGATCACCCGCAGGCTTAACCCCTCGCCCTCAAAGTCCAACGCCCCCGTTTCGAAAGCCGCCACCATCGGGACCGCCAATTCGTCCAGCTCAGGATAACCCGCCAAAGCCCGCGCCATGGCATCGGGTTCCATTGGAAACGCCTCGAACGAGGTGAACCTGAGCGTCCCCTCAACACCCGCCGCGCGCCAAAGCGCCCAAGCCGCCAAGGCGTTCAACCCCGTCCCAAAACCAAGCTCGGCAATATGAAAGCCCGTTCGAAACCGATCCGGCAAGCCATTGCCCGTCAAAAACACATGACGCGTCTCGGCCAATCCATCCTCAAGCGAGAAATAAGGATCGTCGAAATCCCGCGCCACAGGCACCTCGCCCCGCCAGTCTAGATTTGGATGCTGGTTGCCCACGTGGCTCTGCCTTAAACTCGGTCTTTGATGGGGAAAGTGACAAGGGGACGATGTCTTGGCAATGGCCGATCTGACAGTGCGCGGTGCGGGCATCTTCGGACTGTCCATCGCGTGGACCGCTTTGCAGCGCGGCGCGCGCGTCACCGTTGTCGATCCCTATGGGCCGGGTGCGGGATCGTCGGGCGGCATAGTGGGCGCATTGCAACCCCACACACCCGATCCATGGAACGACAAAAAGCAGTTCCAGCTGGAAAGTCTGTTGATGGCCAAAGGCTTCTGGGCCGAGGTTGAGGCTCAATCTGGCGTCAGTTCCGGTTACAGTCAGGTCGGACGACTTATGCCTTTGAAGACGGATCGCGAGGTCGCGCTGGCCCACAGCCGCAAAGACGCCGCGCGCGAAAGATGGGGCAGTGATCTGACGTGGGAGGTGGTCGACGCCCCCGACGCGCCGCCGTCACCAACGGGGCTTTATGTGCATGACACTCTGTCTGCCATCTTGAACCCGCGTTGCGCCGTCGAAAGCTTGGCCAATGCGGTGCAATCAAAAGGCGGTAAGATCGCCTTAGAAGCCCCTGAGTTTGCAGCAGAAGTCTGGGCTACAGGATGGCTTGGCCTGCAAGACCTCGGTCAAAGTTTCGCCCGTCCCATCGGCAATGGCGTGAAAGGCCAGGCTGCGCTGTTCGACTTCAACGCCGCCGGACACCCCCAGATTTACGCGGAAGGTTTGCACCTGATCCCGCACATTGATGGCACCTTCGCGGTCGGCTCGACATCAGAACGCGACTTCGACACGCCCGACACCACCGACGCGCAACTGGACGACATCATCGCCCGCGCGCGCCATCTTGTCCCCGCCCTGCAAGACGCCCAAGTGTTGACCAAATGGGCCGGCGTACGCCCCCGCGCCCAAAGCCGAGCGCCTTTGCTTGGCCCATGGCCTGACCGGCCCGGACATTTCATCGCGAACGGCGGCTTCAAAATTGGCTTCGGCATGGCCCCGAAAGTGGCCGAGGTGATGGTCGATCTGGTGCTGGAAGGTCGCGACAATATCCCACCCGACTTCCACACGGACGCGATGTAACCCTCAGGCCGCCGTCGCCTCCATGCAAATCTTGCGCCCCGGTCCTTCGACCCAATAGCGCCCGCCCGCGCGACACAACCAAGCCACGTCCCCCAAAAACAACGGCGCCGTCGCCCGGAAAGAGAACTGCTGCAATGCGCCAAGGGTTTCGGCGGCAAACCCGGCCAAAGCCGTCGCCAACAACGGCCCATGCACCACCAGACCGGGATAACCTTCGGCACGACAATAGTCCGCATCATAGTGAATGCGATGCCCGTTGAACGTGACAGCTGAATACCGAAAAAGAGTGACAGCGCTCAGCTTTAGCGCGCGACGCTCATCTGCCTCACCGGTTTCAACGGGCGGCGCGCCCGTCAAGGCCCCCGCCTCGCGATAGACAATGTCTTGCTCCTCGCTCAGCACCAATGCGTTCCGTTGTTTGATATCATGGCGCACCGTCGCAAATGCCAGTTTACCGCTGCGCCCTTCCTTCCGCGTCACGCCATGCAGGACCGAGCTTTTCTCGGCCGCAACACCTGTGCGAAACGGCCCATGAAACCGCAAACGCCCACCTGCCCACATGCGGATCGGAAGCCCCATGTCCGGGATCAATCCGCCCAGCTTCTCATGCCCATCCGGCCCGATGTAATCTTCGCTCACCGGATCCCAGAAGAACGCGAAATGGGACAGGGGCGGCAGGATATCCCCCACACCAACAGAATAGGGCAAACCAAACGTAGCCAAGAACGCTCCGGCACGCGCGGGATCGATACGGTCGGGAATCACAACAGGGTTCGACATGGCGAAAACCTGCACTAAGGCCGCCCAAACGGCAATATCTTGTGGATAACCGCCGAGATGACCCCTTTCCTTGGTGTTCCGCGTTGACTCATCCCCCCGATCCGCCCGAAGGTCGAGCGCACAGGAATCACCCATCAGGACATGCCCCTTGCGCTTCAATCGCCTGCGTCTGAACGGCTTTAAAAGCTTCGTTGACCCCACCGACCTTATCATTGCCGATGGTTTGACCGGCGTTGTGGGTCCGAATGGCTGTGGAAAATCCAACCTTCTGGAAGCCCTTCGCTGGGTCATGGGCGAAAACCGCCCCACGGCCATGCGCGGGGGCGGGATGGAAGACGTGATCTTCGCCGGCGCCTCGACCCGGCCAGCCCGGAATTTTGCCGAGGTTGCGATCATACTGGACAACTCGGATCGCTTGGCGCCGCAAGGATTCAACGACCTCGATACGCTGGAAGTGATCCGCCGTATCACGCGCGATGCAGGTTCAGCTTATAAAGTGAACACCAAGGATGCGCGTGCGCGTGACGTGCAGATGCTGTTCGCCGATGCCTCGACCGGGGCGCATTCGCCAGCACTTGTGCGGCAGGGGCAGATCTCGGAACTGATCAACGCCAAACCCCAAGCGCGCCGCCGCATTCTGGAAGAAGCCGCGGGTATCTCGGGTCTCTATCAACGTCGTCACGAAGCCGAATTGAAACTAAAGGGTGCCGAAACCAACCTGACCCGCGTCGATGACGTGATCGAGCAACTGGCCGCTCAACTGTCCTCCCTTGCCCGGCAAGCGCGTCAAGCAAAACGCTACCGCGAGATTGGCACGCAACTGCACCACGCCGAAGGCTTGCTGTTGTACCTGCGCTGGCGTGAAGCCGAAAGTGCCCGCACCGCCGCCGAAGCCGCATTGGCCGAACAATCCCGCATCGCGGCCGAAGCCGAACGTCTGGCACGCACCGCAACCGGGAACCGCGCCAAGGCCGAAGAGGCCCTGCCGCCCTTGCGCGAAGAAGAAGCCATAGCCGCCGCCATTCTGGCCCGCCTTCAACATCGCGTCAGTGCCCTGGACGAAGAAGAAGATCGCGCCAATCGTTCCATCGAAACGCTGAACGCCCGCATCGCGCAGCTTTCCCGAGATGCGGAACGCGAAAGCGATCTGAACGCGGACGCAGTGAAAACGCTGACGGCCCTGAACGAAGAAGAAGCCGAACTGCAAACCGCCAACGAAGGCCACGAAGATGCAGTCGAAGCGGCGAATACAGAAGCCCATGACGCCGCACGCATCCTGCAGGATCAGGAAAACGAACTGTCGCAGCTGACCGAAGACGTCGCGCGTCTGGCGGCACGCCATCAATCCGCCGAACGGATGGCACAGGACGCACGCACCACCTTGGAGCGCAGCGAAGCGGCGGAAGAAAAGGCCAAAACCGAATCCGCGACCACAAGTGACGATCTTGAAAAAGCCGAAAGCGCCTTCAGTGTCGCCGAAGCGGCGCTCAAGATCGCCAGCGACACCGCAGCCGCGGCCGAACAAGCCTTGGCCAGTGCCGACGACGCCCGCGAAGCCGCGCAAGGCAAAGAGGCCGACGCCCGCGCCGGTCGTTCCTCGGCAGAAGGCGAAGTAAAGGCCTTACAAGCCGAGGTGGCCGCCTTGGCCAATCTTGTCGACCGTGACACAGCCGAAGGTGGGCAGGTCATGGACCTGTTGACGGTGAAATCGGGCTTCGAAAAGGCACTGGGTGCCGCGTTGGCCGACGATCTGCGCGCGCCTGTGATCGAAGGCGCCGGTGTTTCGGGCTGGGCATCTTTGCCTGAATACGCCAATGCGCAAGATCTGCCTAAAGGCGTGTCAGCGCTGCATGAATTCGTGTCGGTGCCGCCTGTATTGGCACGCAGATTGTCTCAGGTCGGGCTGGTGGATACGTCTGATGCTGCGGGTCTGCAAGGCGATCTAAAGCCGGGTCAACGGCTGGTCAGCAAAGACGGCGGGTTGTGGAGATGGGACGGCTTTCGTGCCGGCGCTGGCGATGCGCCGTCGGCGGCGGCCTTGCGTCTGGAGCAATTGAATCGCCTGCAGGAATTGAAGCAGGATCTGGACGAAGCCTCGGCCCGTGCCGATGGGGCCGCTCGCGCCCATGAGTTGCTGAAAACGGAAATGGATGGCTTGGTCGCACAGGTGGCACAGGCCCGTGACGCCCGGCGCGCCGCCGATCATGCGCTGACCGAAGCGAACCGCGCCTTGTCCCGCGCCGAAGCCGACCGCAACATCGCCGCCGGAAAACGCGAAGCTGCCGAAATGGCGGTCAGTCGTCACGGCGATGAAGCCACCGCCGCGCGTCAAAGCCTGGCTCAGGCAGATGCCGCCCTGTCCGAGTTGGACGATCTGGACACGCTTCGTGCCACGACCGAAGACATCAAGCTAACGGTCGAAGCCGCGCGGATGACGATGATGGCCAAACGCTCGGCCCATGACGAATTGAAACGCGAAGGCGAAGCCCGCGCCCGGCGACTGGACGAAATCACCCGCGAACGCGAAACTTGGGATGGCCGTCTAACAAACGCCGACACGCGCATGGCCGAACTGGCCGAACGTCGCACCTCGTCGGAAGCCGAGTTGGAAGAGGCCAAGCTGGTCCCCGGCAAACTGGCCGAAGAACGGGACTCTCTCGCCGAAGACCTGGAACAAGCTGAAGAGCGTCGTCGTACCGCCGCCGATGCACTGGCCGTGGCCGAAACCGCCGAGCGGGACACGAAGGAAACTGAACGCAACGCCGAACGCGACGCTTCGGAAGCCCGCGAAGCTCGCGCCGCTGCCGGTGCCCGTTTCGAAGCCGCTCGCGAAACAGTTGCTGCCGCCGCCGAGCGGATCACCGAAGAGCAGGAAACCACGCCCGAAGCCCTGCTGGAAACTCTGGAAGCTGATCCCGAAACGCTGCCCTCTGCCGAGAAAATCGAAGCCGACGTCATGCGCCTGCGCCGCAACCGCGACGCTCTTGGGGCCGTCAACCTGCGCGCCGAAGAAGATGCCCGCGAAGTTGAAGAAGAACACGATTTGCTGGTCAGCGAAAAGACCGATCTGGAAGACGCGATCCGCACTTTGCGCGCCGGGATCGCCAGTTTGAACAAAGAAGGTCGCGAACGTTTGCTGACGGCCTTTGAACAGGTGAACTCGAATTTCTCGATGCTGTTCAAACACTTGTTCGGAGGTGGCGAAGCGAAACTGGTGCTGGTCGAATCCGATGATCCTCTTGAAGCCGGCCTTGAAATCATGTGCCAGCCGCCGGGCAAAAAGCTGTCGACCCTGTCGCTTTTGTCAGGCGGCGAACAGACCTTGACCGCACTGGCCCTGATCTTCGCCGTCTTTCTCGCCAACCCCGCACCGATCTGTGTGCTGGACGAGGTGGACGCACCCTTGGACGACGCCAACGTCACACGCTTCTGCGACCTCTTGGACGAGATGTGCCGCCGCACGGAAACCCGGTTCCTGATCATCACACACCACGCGGTGACCATGGCGCGGATGGACCGTTTGTTTGGGGTCACGATGGCGGAGCAGGGGGTGTCTCAGCTGGTGTCTGTTGACTTGAAGAAAGCCGAGAAGATGGTGGCGTAAGGCACGGCTGTGGTTTGGTCGTCTTTGCGCGGTGCGGCATTCCGAATAAAGTTAACCGTTTAGCGACAATTCGAAATCAAATTGATCCCGCCGCAGTCCCCTGCGG
>CAZWDS010000004.1:7134-46714 GCA_964632495.1 uncultured Rhodobacterales bacterium | reverse complement strand
TTCCTGATCATCACCCACCACGCGGTGACCATGGCGCGGATGGATCGGCTGTTCGGCGTGACTATGGGCGAGATGGGCGTTAGCCAGTTGGTCTCGGTCGATCTGAAGAAAGCCGAAGCAATGGTCGCGTGATCGACACTCTACCCGCACTTTGGATCGTCTTTGCGGCGTTCCTGTTCGCGGGCACTGTCAAAGGCATCTCGGGTGTCGGCCTGCCGCTGACCGCGCTTGGCATCCTGACCTTTTTCACCGATCCGCGTTCCGCCTTCGCCTGCGCCCTTGTGCCGATCTTCTTGTCCAACGCCTTGCAAATCTATCGCGCCGGAGACATCGGCCCCGCCATCCGCCGCTATCTGCCCTATCTGGTCACCATGGTGATCATCATCCCAATTGTCCTGTCTTTGACCGCAGACGCATCGCAGGAATTTCTGTTCCTGACACTTGGCATCGTCATTCTTGTCTTCGTCACCCTGAACCTCACGAAATGGGCGCCCCGCCTGCCCGACCGGCACGACCGCAAAGCGCAAGTGATCGCGGGCAGCTTGGCAGGCGTATTGGGCGGGCTGACTTCGATCTGGCTGCCCGTGGTCGTCACTTACCTCACCGCAAGGAACACGCAGAAAGACGAATTCATCCGCGCGTCCGGCCTGATGTTGATGGCAGGCAGCGTGCCGCTGTTCACAGGCTATGTGGTGGAAGGATTTTTGACCGGACCAATCGCGCTTTTATCCGCCGCTCTCTTGATCCCCACCGGTCTTGGCATGTTGGCAGGCGAACGTCTACGCGCCCGACTGTCCGAAGCCGCGTTTCGCAAAGCCGTCCTGTTCATCTTCTTGCTGATCGGGCTAAACCTGATCCGACGCGGCATCATGGGCTAAAGCTCAGGCCGCCTTCCACTTGATCGAACAGCCCATAGACGGGATCTGATCGTCAGGTCCCCGCCCCGTTTCGGCCACCTGCCGCATGGCTTCAAACAAATCGCGCCGCAAATCCGCCGGCCCAGCCGATCCGCGCGAGGCATCCAGTCGTCCGCGATATTGCAATTCACCTGCGCCATTGAAGCCAAAGAAATCCGGCGTGCACACCGCGCCGTAAGCCTGCGCCACGCTTTGATCTTCGTCATGCAGATAGGGAAAGGGAAACCCCTCGGATTCCGCCATTTTCGCCATGTTTTCAAAGCTATCCGCCGGATGGCTGGTGGCATCATTGGAACAGATTGCAGCCACGCCAACACCCAAAGGCGCCAAGTCCCTGGCATCCCGCACCATCCGATCCAGCACCGCCAAAACGAAGGGACAGTGGTTGCAAACAAACATGACCAACGTGCCATTCGGTCCTGCCACATCCGCATACCTCAACAGACGACCGTCGGTGGCAGGCAGCGAAAAGTCGGGGGCCTTCCAGCCGAAATCACACACGGGCGGCGCTTGCAAACTCATGCGGCGTCGCCCAACCGGGCCGCTTCTGCCGCTGCGCGAATAGTCCGAATGTTATCGCCGTAAGGCGCAGGACTGGCCACGCTGCCGCCTTTAAACACCGCCGAACCTGCGACCAGAACATCCGCGCCAGCCGCGGCCACCAAAGGCGCCGTCTTCGGATCAACGCCGCCGTCAATCTCAATGTGAATAGGCCGGTCGCCGATCATCTCGCGCAACCGCACCACCTGAGCCACTTGGGTTTCGATAAAACTCTGCCCGCCAAAGCCGGGGTTCACCGTCATCACGCAAACCAGATCGCACAAATCCAACAAAGGTGCCGCCACCTCGACCGAAGTGCCCGGGTTCAACGCCAAGCCCGCTTTCATCCCCGCCCCCCGGATCGCCTGAAGCGTACGGTGCGTGTGCGGCCCCGCCTCTACATGCGCGGTCAACACATCAGCACCCGCATCTGCAAAAGCGTCAATGTAAGGATCGACAGGCGCAATCATCAGATGAACATCCATCACTGTCTTGATGTGCCGCCGGATCGCTTTCACCAAGGGCGGACCAAAGGTCAGGTTCGGCACGAAATGCCCGTCCATCACATCCACATGGATCCAATCAGCCCCTTCCGCCTCAACCGCTTCAATCTCGCGCCCAAAGTCGGCAAAATCTGCGGCCAGAATCGAGGGGGCAATCTTGATGTTACGATCAAACGTCATGGGGCAGCTCCTTTGCAAACCAAATACCCCGCCCCGCAGGACGCGACAAGACCCTCACACCCCGGTCCTTCATCTCTTTAAAAATACGCAAAAAAGCGCGCCAACCCCAGGATGGCGCGCGGCTCGACGGGCCGAAGGTCCGGCGAAACTAGAAGTGGATCATAAAACGCTCGCGGATGGCCTGATCTATCTCAAGCGGAACCAGCATGTCGGCCTCCGCCAAGATCGCCTCTTTCCGAGCGCGCGCGGCGGGCAACAACTCTGGTTGCTCCGCTTCGTTCCATTCCTTCGGGCTCATCCGGTTGCCCAGCTTGGGATAGGTGTACTCGGTCTGCATCAAGGCCAGTGTCTGATCACTGCCCAGATAATGCCCGGGACCATTCAGACAAACATCCCGCATCGTTTCAATCGACACGGTGTCTTCCGTCACCTCGATCCCGCGCACACAGCGCAGGGCCTGCCCTACCAGATCATCGCCAAGCACCAGACTTTCCAGACAAAATCCCAAAAGCGAAGCCTGCATGCCGGCGCATTCATAGACCATGTTCAGCCCTGACAATCCGGCCAGCACATTGGTGATCCCCTGCTCCCAACCCGTCTGCATATCCGGCAGTTTCGAATCCGCCATGCCGCCTGCGGCCCCTCCGGGCAATCCGTAGAACCGGTGCATCTGTGCGCATCCCGCCGTCAACAAGCCCTGTTCAGCCGATCCGCCCGACATCGCGCCGGTGCGCAAATCCGACACGAAGGGCCAAGTGCCAAAGACTGCCGGATGACCCGGCGCGATGGAGTTCACATAGACCACACCGGCCAAACATTCCGCCACCGCCTGCACAATCGCCGTTGCAATCGGTGCGGGTGCCGTGGCTCCGGCCTGCCCTGCGGACAACAGTAAAACCGGCATGCCCGCGCGAATGCAGTGCTCCATCGCGATGCAGCTTTCCTCGGCGAATTTCATCGGTGGCACGACAAAACAATTCGAGTTCGAAATGAACGGCCGCGCCCGCCACGCCTCTTCGCCGCCTGCCAGCATGTGGATCATCTCCATGCAGGGCGCGACGTGGGACGGATCGGCGAAAGACGTGCCGATATGTTTCTTCGTCCCCGCCACACAGGCGTAGATCGTGTTCAGATCCAGCTCCAGATTGTCGGCGATATTGCGGCACACCATTGGGCGCTGCAGGAAATGTATGTTGTCGAGGTTCTGTACCAGCCGCGCCGCATCATGCAGGTCTTGGGCGGTCGGGTCGCGGTATTCTTTGGTGAAGGGGTCGACGATATGCACAGCCGCTCCGGCGGTGCCATAGTGAACGCGGTTCTGATCCAGATGCAGGTCGTAACGCGGATCGCGTGCGAACAAAGTAATGTTCCGCGCCGCCTTGGCCAACATATCCTCGACCAACTGCCGCGAAAAATAAAGCCGACCGTTGTCGCCCAAAGTCGCACCCGCCGCCGTCATCGCCTCGATGCCCGAAGGCGGCGCGTCGGCCAGACCGATCGTTTCCAACGCATCCAAAGCGGCGGCGTGAATACGCTGCACCCCGTCTTCGCTTAACGGAGAATACCAGCCCCCCTGCATCCCGGCCCGGATCGGGCGCACATCATCAGCCAAAGGTGCGGCACGCAGCGCCACGCGAGCCGCGCGACCTCCCGAGCGACGGCTCAAGGTTTGACCTCTTTCGATAGCATCACGGCGTCTCCCTTTCCCGATCTGTCAGACCTATGGAAAAGGGCCAAACCCGTCACGTCTAACCGAAAAACGACATCACGCCTTCATCCGCTCCGCTTTCGGATCATACATCGGGGCCAGACTGGCCGTTGCCGCATGCCGCACACCCGCAACCTCGACTTCGTAGTTGGATGCCAGAACCTGATCGGCGCTTTCGCCTTCGCAAGGCACATACCCCATACCAATCGCGCCGCCCAAAGCGTGCCCGTAATTGGCCGAGGTGATGATGTTGACGATCTCACCATCCCGCACCAATGCTTCATTGTGGAACAGCATCACATCGGGATCGTCCACCTTGAACTGCAGCATTCGGTTCTTCGCCCCGTCAGCGCGTCGCTGCAAAACCGCGTCGCGCCCGACAAAGGCGTCCTTCGCCTTGGTCTTCACCGCAAACCCCAAGCCCGCATCCACAACATGGTCTTCGTCCGTGATGTCGTGGCCCCAATGGCGGAAGCCTTTCTCGATCCGACAGGAATCCATCGCGTGCAGCCCCACCAGCTTCAGCCCATGATCCGCCCCCGCCTCAACCAGCGTTTCGAACACATGCGCCGCTTGGTCGGCCGAGACATAAAGCTCCCAACCCAACTCACCGACGTATGAAATCCGATGCGCGCGAGCGAGACCCAGCCCGATCTCGATCTCGCGCGCGGTGCCAAAGGCAAAAGCCTCATTCGAAAAATCGTCAGGCGAAACCGCCCGCATCAGATCCCGCGCCTTAGGTCCCATCACCGGGAACACCGCCTCGCTTGACGTGACATCCAAAATCACCGCCACGTCGTCGCCAAGATGTTTCCGCAGCCACGCCAGATCCCGTTGAACTGTCGCCGCAGGCACCACCAACAGGAACGCAGTCTCAGAAATCCGCGTCACCGTCAGATCGCTTTCGATCCCACCTTTGTGGTTCAACATCTGACCATAAACAATCGTCCCCGGAGGCTGATCCAGATTGCCCGCAAAGACGCGCTGCAAAAACGTCAATGCGCCCGGACCTTCCACACGGATTTTCCCGAACGACGACATGTCCAACAGGCCAACGCCGGTTCGCACCGCCATATGCTCGGCCTTCTGGTTTTCGAACCAGTTCTGCTTGCCCCAATCATAGCGGTATTCCCGCTCCTGACCCTCATCGGCATACCAATTCGCCCGTTCCCAACCGGCGGTTTCTCCAAAGACGGCACCAGCCGCTTTCAACTGTTCATGCACCGGAGACCGCCGCACCCCACGCGCCGTTTCCACCTGCCGGAACGGATAGTGATCGGCGTAAAGCAAGCCCAGAGTTTCGCTCACCCTTTCGCGCAGATACCGCCGGTTTTTCTGGAACGGTTGCGCGCGGCGAATGTCCACGTCCCACAAATCGAACGGCGGATGGCCCTCATCCATCCAGGCGGCCAAGGCCATGCCAGCGCCACCTGACGACACAATCCCAATCGAGTTATACCCGGCAGCCACCCAATAATTCCTGAGACCCGGCGCCTCGCCCAGATAGTATTTGTCGTCCGGCGTAAAACTCTCGGGGCCATTGAAAAACGTATGCACGCCCGCCGTTTCAAACAGCGGCATTCGGTGCATGGCTTTTTCCAAAATCGGCTCGAAGTGGTCGAAATCCTCGGGCAAGGAATCAAATTCAAAGTCCTCGGGGATCCCGCCCATGCCCCATGGTTTAGCCACGGGTTCGAACGCTCCCAGCATCATCTTGCCCGCATCAGCTTTGTAATACGCACATTCATCCGGCACCCGCAAAACCGGGATTTGTCCAAGCCCGTCAACGGGTTCGGTCAAAAGATAGAAATGTTCGCAAGCATGAAGCGGCAAGGTAATCCCGGACTGTGCCGCCAAGTCCCGCCCCCACATGCCGCCGCAGTTGACAACATGTTCAGCCCTGATCGTGCCGATGTTGCCGTCCTTGTCGGTGTACTCGACACCCGTGACGCGCGCGCCGTCATCCGTGACGGCATCCACCTTCACACCCTCGACGATTCTGGCACCCTTCAACCGCGCCCCCTTCGCCAAAGCCATCGCAATATTCGCCGGATCGCATTGCCCGTCGCCCGGCAGGCTGACCGCGCTGATGACATCTTCGGTCGTCAGGTACGGGCACATCTCGCGCGCTGTGTCGGGCGAAACTTCTTCGACCTCCACACCAAAAGCCCGCGCCAATGACGCCTGCCGCAAGATCTCTTCGCGGCGATGCTCGGTCAAAGCCACGGTCAAAGACCCCGTCACTTTTAACCCGGTCGCAACACCGGTTTCTTCCTCAAGCCGCCCATACAAATCCGCCGAATACTTCGCCAGCCGCGTCATATTCTCGTTCGGCCGCAACTGCCCGATCAAACCGGCCGCGTGCCAAGTGGTGCCGCAGGTCAATTGCTTGCGCTCTAGCAGAACAATGTCTGTCCACCCCCGCGCCGCCAGATGATAGGCCGCCGAACAGCCAGACACGCCGCCGCCAATAATGACGACACGCGCTTCAGTAGGAAGTGTCATGCGGCCCCCTTAAGACGCCGGGCCAATTCCGCGATATGCTTGGGCCCCACTTCGCAGCAGCCCCCAATGATCGTCGCGCCCAAACCGACCCATGTTTCGGCGAAATCCGCGTATTCCGCGGGCCCCAAATCACGGCGCACCTCCAGACGGTCCACCGTCGCCGCCGCCTCTTTGAAACTGTCCGAAATCGAGGTGAAGCCGTTCGCATAGGCCCCAAAAGGCACGCCCGCCCCGGCCACAATCCGCAAACCTTGGGTCACCGCTTCGGGCCGGGAACAGTTGATCAATACCGCGTCCACATCGAACTCCGAGACCAGCGGCAGGACATCCGCCACCGCCTCGCCCGAGCGCAGCCGCGTGCCGTCTTCGTCGTCGACGCTGATGCCCAGCCAGACCGGTGTGTCCGTGGCAGCCGTTCCCATCAAACCGCCACGCGCCTGATCGACCCCGCACATGGTCTCAAGGATATAGAGATCAACATGAGGGTCATGGAGCGCAACAATCTCGGCATAAAGCTTGGCCGCAACGTCACTTGGCGGGGCAAACTCTGCCTTGTAAGACCAACCCAAAGGCCCAAGCGAACTGGCCACTTTGCCACCGCCATGGGCCTCCCGCGCCGCCAAAGCCAGATCAATCGCCTGACGGTGCAACGCGACAAACTGCGTCTCATAAGGGGTGCCGTCCAACCGATCGTGATGGGCGGCATAGGTGTTTATCGTCGCAATTTCTGCGCCTGCCGCAAAGTAGTCCGCGTGGATCGACTGCACCGCGTCGGGGTGATCAATCATAACCTGCGTCGCCCACAACCCGGTCGGGGTTGCGCCTGTGCGGGCCAGCAGTTCCTGCCCCATGCCGCCATCCAAAATAGTGATCGTCATTGCCTTATGCCCTCAAACGTTCGTTCGCCGGATCCCACAAAGGTTGGTCTTCCTCGACCCGCGCCTTGCAGCGTTCGCCGTAAATCTCGACTTCCAGTTCCGTGCCCGGAACAGCCAGATCGGCACGCACCATGCCAAGCGCGATGGACGCATTTACCCGGTATCCCCAACCGCCCGAGGTGGTTTCACCCACAATGGCACCATCATGCCAAATCGTTGACATATAAGGCGCATCCGCTTCGCCTGCTTCGACCGTCAGCGTCACAAACCGCTTTTGAACGCCTTGTTGCTTTTCGTTTTGCAACGCCGTTTTGCCGGGGAAATCGACATCCTTGTCCAGCTTCACAAACCGATCCAACCCGGATTGAAGCGCGGTGTAGTCGCTTGAAAGATCGCCTTTCCAAGCGCGATAGCCTTTCTCGATACGCAGGGAATTCAACGCATACATCCCGAAAGGTCTCGCGCCCGCCGTTGTCACCGCGTTCCAAATCTCGGGCGCGTCAGACGGGTTGCAATGGATTTCCCAACCAAGTTCCCCTGCAAAGGACACGCGGAACAACATGGCGGAATGCCCGGCAATGGTCGCCTTTTGCACCGAAAGCCAAGGAGAGGTAAGATCGGCGTCGGTCGTCAGTGCACCGATAATCTCGCGCGCTTTCGGACCGGTGACCAGAAGACACTCGCCGTCCTTGGTAAAGTCGCGGACCGTAATGCCTTCGGGGGCGGTTTTCTCTAATAACTCGCGATCGTGCCATTGTGCGACGGCAGCCGTGATCAGCCAAACTTCATCGTCCGTGCGCGGGATGACCGACATTTCAGTGACAACGCGTCCGCGGTCGTCTGTAAAATAGGCAAGACCAATCCGCCCCGGGTTTGGCAACCGCGACGCAGTTTGCCGATCCAGCCATGCGCGCGCACCCGGCCCTTCAACGGCGTATCGGGAAAACCCGGTGATCGCACAGACACCCGCAGCATCGCGTACGGCTTCGCATTCCTCGCGGATGCGCGGCTCCCACGGACCGGCGCGGTTCCAAGTCTGGGTTGCGTCATGACCCGTGTCGTCGCCCGGTTTGGCAAAGTAATTCGCCCGCTCCCATCCATTGTAAACACCAAAGACCGCGCCCGCTTCGGCCAGTTGATCATGGATCGTGGCCTGCTTCTTGTCACGCCCCGCGGGCCATTCGTGCCAAGGGAAATGCATGGCGTATTCGTTGCCGTAAACCTCCATGCCCTTCTGATTGCAGTAATCCTGATCGGTGTAATCGGTGTAACGACGCGGATCGACGCTCCACATATCCCACTCGGTTTGCCCTTCGGTAATCCACTCGGCCAGAACCTTGCCGGCACCACCGCCCTGAGCAATCCCGAAGGTGAACACACAAGCCTCAAAAGCGTTCTTCACACCCGGCATCGGACCAATCAAAGGCAAACCATCGGGCGCATAAGGGATCGGACCATTGATGATCCGCTCGATCCCGGCTTGCCCTGCCAAAGGCACGCGTTCCATGGCATCGGCCACGATGTCCTCGATCCGGTCCAGATCATCGGGGTAAAGTTGGAAGCTGAAATCATCAGGCATCGGATCGTCAGCATCCATCCAATGACCCTTACAATTGGGTTCGTAAGGCCCTATGTTAAAACCATTTTTCTCTTGACGAAGGTAGTACGAGACATCCACATCCCGCAGCAAAGGCAACTTTCCACCGTGCTCTTTCGACCAAGCCTCAACCTC
Organism: uncultured Rhodobacterales bacterium; assembly: GCA_964632495.1. Taxonomy (GTDB): domain Bacteria; phylum Pseudomonadota; class Alphaproteobacteria; order Rhodobacterales; family Rhodobacteraceae; genus CALKXV01. The sequence continues at coordinate 37,751 of CAZWDS010000004.1, read as the reverse complement.
CGGCACCTGGCTTGTCAGCACATATTGATGGCTCATCACCATCATCGGAACGGTGCGTCCGCCGTAAGGTTTGAACCACTCGCCGACGTGTTGCGCATAGTACCCGGCAGCGTTCACCACATAGTCACAAGCGATGTCACCTTTCTCGGAATGCACAATCCACGAGCCATCCGGTTTCTGCGTCACACCCGTCACGGGACAATGCCGCACGATCCGCGCCCCCATATCCCGTGCGCCTTTCGCAAGCGCTTGCGTCAATTGCGCCGGATCAATATCGCCGTCAGTCGGGTCCCAAAGCGCACCCGCCATGTCATGCGTTTCAAGAAACGGATATTTCGCGCGCGCTTCTTCTGGCGTCCAGATCTCCATATCGATGCCCTGATAACGCCCCATGGAACAGGCACGCTGAAACTCCTGCATCCGCGCTTTCGTATGCGCAATCCGAATTGAACCCGTCTGATGATAGTTCATCGGATAATCAACCTCGTCGCCAAGTCGTGCATAAAGCTCGGTCGAATAGCGCTGCATGTTCATGATGGACCAAGACGTCGAAAACGTCGGCACATTACCCGCCGCGTGCCAAGTTGAACCAGCCGTCAGCTCGTTCTTTTCCAGCAACACGCAATCGGTCCAACTTGCTTTGGCCAGATGGTACAAAGACGAAGCGCCAACAGCGCCGCCTCCGATAATGACAACGCGGGCAGTGGTCGGGAAATCAGCCATGGTCGGCTCCTTAATAGACGGGCGGCGCGATCACCCAGATCGCAACGCAGGGTTCATGTGTACGGTTGGCCCATGTGAACGGCTCACCGCGAATACGGAAACTGTCGCCAGGATGAAGCGTGAAGCGCTCGCCTTCGATGGTCACCTCAAGTTGACCGGAAACGATGTACCCCACTTCCTGCGTCGCGCGGCTGGTGTCTTCCGTCCGCTCAGCGCCCGGCGCGAAGGTCGAATGCACCATTTCGAAATCGTCTGTCAGATCGGGTGACAAAAGCTCTTCAACCAATCCCGGCACACGCGGACTTAAAGGCCGCCGCGCAGACTTTCGCACCACACGGCCTTCTTCGCGCGGCGCACATGGCGCTTTGCCAAAGAACGACCCGATCGACACATCAAGTGTCCCGGCCAGCGCGTTCAACTCTTCCATTGAAGGCTCGGAAATATCGCGCTCAACCTGGCTTAACCACCCGACCGAGCGGCCCACGCGTTCGGCCACATCGCTCAGGGTCAGCCCACGGCTTTTGCGCAGAACCCGAAGGTCTTGGCCCAGACTGTCAGAGATCGTGTGCGCGTTCATGGTGGCTCGTGAAATTATTCATCTAATTTTCACGACACGTTCGTGAAAATGTCAAATGATTTTTCACGGACTTGACGCGCCTCCACCAACGATCTTACCTCCTTCCATGAGCACACCCCCTCTCACCGGCCTTCGCGTCATCGATCTATCGCGCCTTGTCGCGGGCAACATCGTTTCTCACAAACTGGCCGATTTCGGAGCGGATGTGATCAAGGTCGAAAAACCCGGACGCGGCGACGATCTGCGCAACTGGAAGGTCGAAGGGGTTGAAACCTTTTGGAAGGCCTATTGCCGCAACAAACGCAGCCTTGCCTTGGACATGCGCCACCCGGATGGCTTGAAGGTGCTAAAAAAGCTGCTGAACACCGCCGATGTGCTGATTGAAAATTTCCGACCCGGCACGCTGGAAAACATGGGGTTAGCGCCTGAAACTTTGCACAAAACCAACCCCGGCCTGATTGTCACCCGCATCACCGGCTGGGGGCAGGATGGCGCATATCGCGACCGACCCGGCTTTGGCACATTGGTCGAAGCGCTGTCAGGTTTCGCCGCCATGAACGGGTTTTCCGACCGCCCGCCGGTGCTGCCGCCCATTGCTTTGGCCGATATGATTGCTGGCGAAAGCGGGGCCTCTGGGGTTCTGATGGCTTTGCGCGCACGCGACCGCGACGGCATCGGACAGGTGATTGACGTGTCCTTGTTCGAACCGATTTTCGCCACTCTTGGCCCACAAATCGCCAACTGGCGGCTGACAGGTCGCGTGCAAAAACGCCTCGGCTCGATGGTCGAGGTTGCCGCGCCGCGCAACATCTATCAAACAAAAGACGGCGGCTTCATTGCGTTGTCCGCCTCGACCCAAGCTACCGCCGAGCGCGTGTTTCGCGTTATCGGACGGCCCGAGTTGATCGACGATCCGCGCTTTCGCACCAATTCGGATCGCGTGAATAACATCGAGGCTTGTGATCAGGTGGTCGCCGATTTCGTCGCGACGCACAACCGGGACGAGGTGCTAGACCTTTTCACCGACGCGGGCGTCACCGCGGGCATGGTTGCCGACGCCGCCGATCTGGACGCACACCCTTACATGGCCAGCCGCGATCTGACGGTGGACTGGCCGGACGACGACATGGGGCATATGCCGATGCACAACGTCTCGCCGCGCCTGTCGGCCACACCCGGAGAGATCCGCCATATCGGCCCCCGCTTGGGCGAGCATTCAGACGAAGTGTTGACCGAGTTGGGTTATGACGCCGACCAAATCGCGGCCCTTCACGACGCCTCGGTCATCGAAAGCCAACCCTAAACGCCCACGTATTGCTCCAAAGTTGCGGCATCCAACGCATCCATCGCGCCGGACCAAACCGTGCGCCCGCGCTCTAACACGACCGCGCGATCACTGATGCGCCGCAACTCTGCAATCGACTTGTCGATCACCAAAATCGCCAGGCCCGTGTCCCGCTTCAACCGCGCCACCACGTCCCAAATCTCGGCCCGGATCAGCGGTGCCAATCCTTCTGTCGCCTCGTCCAAAATCAGCAACCGGGGGTTCGTCATCAAGGCCCGGCCAATCGCCAGCATCTGTTGCTCGCCCCCTGACAACGACGACGCGCGCTGACCCGAGCGTTCCCCCAATCGCGGGAACAAAGCTGCCACGCTTTGCAAATCCCAAGGCCCCGAGCGCGCCGCCGAAATCAGGTTCTCGCGCACCGTCAATTCCCGAAAACACCGCCGCCCCTCAGGGACCAATCCAATGCCCAACCCGGCCACTTTGTGCGACGGCATCGCGCCAAGGTCATGACCATCAAACACCAACCGACCAGAGGCCGGGATCATCCGGCAGATGCTTTTCACCGTCGTCGTCTTGCCCATCCCGTTGCGTCCCATCAAAGCGACGACCTCGCCTTCACCCACGTCCAGATCAACACCGAACAGGGCTTGCGATCCACCATAAAATGCTTCGACATCAGAGAGTTGCAAGAAACTCACGCATCTTCCCCCAAATAGGCCGCACGCACCTCGGGGTTTCCGCGCACCTCGTCCACCGTGCCGGTCGCGATGATCTTTCCGTAGACCAAAACGCTGATCCGGTCGGCCAAGGCGAACACCGCATCCATGTCATGTTCCACCAAAAGGATCGGCGCTTCGTCGCGCAATTCGTCCAGAAATCCGGTCAGAATTTTCGAGCCTTCCGCCCCCATCCCCGCCATCGGCTCATCCATCACGAAGGCTTTCGGCGACAGGGTGAGCGCGACAGCAACCTCCAATTGCCGCCGCTGTCCGTGGGACAATTCCGCCGTCTTCACTCCTGCCTGATCCACCAGACCAACGCGCTCTAACGCGGCGTCTGCGCGGGCGGACAAGGCGTCGTCTGTGACGGCGGCCTGCCAAAATCGCCAAGGCGATCCACTGGACCCAAGTGCGCCCAACAACACGTTCTCGCGCACCGTGTCTTCCATCGCCAATGCCGAGATCTGAAACGTGCGCCCCAACCCCGCGCGCGCGCGATCCCGCGCCGGCATGGCTGTCACATCTTGGCCCAACAACGACACCGTTCCGCTATCTGGCACCAAGGTTCCGCAGACTTGCGCGATCAATGTCGATTTGCCCGCACCGTTCGGCCCGATCACGGCGTGGATTTCTCCCGCACGTAAATCCAGCGAGATGTCATCGCTCGCCGTCACCGCCCCAAAGCGTTTGGTGATCCCGCGGGTTTCCAAAACGATCCTATCCATGGGCCGCCCCTTTGCCCGTCAGAATCCCGATCAACCCGCCGCGTGCAAACAACACGATGCCCAACAGGATCGCGCCCAAATAGATGTGCCAGAACTCGGTCAATCCGCCCAGCCAATGCTCCAACGCGACGAAGGCCACCGCGCCCAGAACCGGGCCAAACAGTCGGGCCACGCCGCCCAAGATCACGAAGATGATGATCTCGCCCGAGAACTGCCACGAGAACATCGACGGACTGACAAACCGGTTAAGGTCGGCAAACAATGCGCCCGCCAAGCCGGTGATCGCGCCCGACAAGATGAACGCCACCAGCTTCAAGCGCTGCCCGTTCAACCCAACAGTCTCGACCCGCTCGGGCACCTGACGCGCCGCATTCAGCGCCAATCCGAAGGGCGACGCCATCAGCCTGGCGTTCGCAAACAGCACCACGCAAAGCACCGCGAAACACAGCCCGAAAAACTGGATCGGGTCCAAGGTGTTCAATCCCGGAAAGCCGTTTCGCACATAAATCGACAGGCCGTCTTCGCCGCCGTAAGTGTTCCACGAAATGGCGAAATAGAAAAACATCTGTCCGAAGGCCAGGGTGATCATGATGAAATAGACGCCGCTTGTCCTAAGCGACAGGATGCCGATCCCCCAAGCCGCCAGCGCCGAGACCACCACTGCAACGGCCCAGATCACCGGCATGGATTTTGTGCCTTCGATTGTCAGCGGCCCCAATTCCAACGCGGTGTAAGTCTGTGCATGGAAAGCCAAAATGCCCATAGCATAGCCGCCCAAACCGAAAAACGTGGCGTGCCCAAGACTGACCAAACCGCCCAATCCAAGCGCGATGTTCAAACCCACAGCCGCTAAAGCCAGGATCACAGCTCGGGTCGCCAGCGTGATCGTAAACGGTTCATCCGCCCAAACCGCCCATGTCGGAACGACGATAAGGGCAAGCAAAATCAATGCGTTGAGAAGTCGTTCCGACATCACGCGCGCGCTCCGAACAAGCCCGTTGGTCGCCAGATCAGCACAAGGCTCATCAGGATATATATTGCCATCGACGCCAGCGACGACCCGACGCTGGTGGCCGCCGAAGGGTCCATGAACAGCTTGAACAGCTCAGGCAGAAAGATACCGCCCAACGTGTCGGTAAGCCCCACCAGCACCGCGCCGACGAAGGCGCCCTTGATCGATCCGATACCGCCAATCACGATCACCACGAAGGCCAGAATCAAAACCGGCTCGCCCATGCCGACCTGCACGGATTGGATCGCGCCGACCAATGCGCCCGCCAATCCGGCCAGTGCAGCACCCAATGCGAAGACCAGTGTATATAGTCGGTGGATGTCCACACCAAGCGCCGCGATCATCTCGCGGTCATCTTTACCTGCGCGGATCTGGATGCCGATCCGCGTCTTTTCGATCAGCAACCACAACCCGATGCCCACGGCCAATCCAACGCCGATCAAGGCCAAACGGTACTTCGGATATTCAATCCCGCCCGGCAAAGTGACCGGCCCCGACAAGGCGTCCGGCGTGTCCAGAAACAACGGGAAGGATCCGAACAGCCAGCGCGTGCCTTCCGAGAAAATCAGGATCAGTGCGAAGGTTGCCAACACCTGATCCAAATGGTCGGCGGCGTATAAGCGTCGGATCACCACCATCTCGATGATCGCGCCCGCCAAAGCCGCCGCCGCCAAAGCCGCGATCAAGGCCAACAGAAAAGACCCGGTCGCCCCCGCCACCCCAGCCGCAGCAAAGGCCCCCACCATGTAAAGCGAGCCATGGGCCAGATTGATCAATCCCATAACGCCGAAGATCAGCGTCAAACCAGCGGCCATCAGAAACAACATCACGCCCAGTTGCAGCCCGTTCAACACCTGTTCGGCCAGAAGGACGCTGGACATCAGGCGGCCCCCGAAAGACAGTCGCGTTCATGAGAACCCTTGCCGCAATCCGCCCCGCCCGATCCGAAGACACGGCCCAAATGGCCGACATCCTGAACGAGATTATCGCCATCGGTGGCAGCACGGCCCATGAAACCCCCGTGACCGCGCAAGACCTTGCGGGTTGGTTCTTGGGCGACGATGCCTACTGCTGCTTTGTTGCCGTAGATGACGCAAGTGACATCGCAGGGTTTCAAGGCCTGGAAATCAGCGATGCTTACGGCGCGGACATTGGCGACATCTCGACGTTCGCGCGCCAAACCCCGAAAACGCCCGGCATCGGCACGGCCCTTTTCAAGGCGACCCTGGAAGGCGCACGCACCGCTAACCTCACCGCGCTCAACGCTAAAATCCGCGCCGACAATGTGTCGGGTCTGGCCTACTATACGAAGATGGGATTTCAGGATCATGGAGTTATCCCGGGCGTGCCGCTCAGCGACGGCACGCCCGTTGATCGTGTCTTGAAACGCTACCAACTGGCCTGACTTACATCTGGCATTCGGCGGCGTAAGGATCACCGTGATCTTCCAGCACGGTGTCGATGATCTTGTTGGTGAAGATGTCGCCTTCTTGGATCACCTCGCGGACATAAACGTCATGGATCGGGTGATTGTTCGGCCCGAACTGGAAGTCACCGCGCACAGAGTCAAAGTCAGCTTCCTTCAGCGCCGCACGGAAGGCATCGGCGTCCGACACATCCGCTTTGCCAATCGCGCTGATCAACAGGTTCGCCGTGTCAAATCCCTGGGACGCATAAAGCGACGGCAGGCGACCATACTCGGCCTGAAACGTCTTGACGAAGGCCGCGTTCGCCGCATTGTCGATGTCCTTGTTCCACTGGGATGTGTTCTTGACACCCAAAGCCGCCGCGCCCACAGCCTGCAAAATTCCCTGATCAAAGCTGAAGGCCGGACCAACGACCGGGATCTCAATCCCACTGTCAGCATATTGTTTCAAAAACGAAATCCCCATACCACCCGGCAAGAAGAAGTAAACACTATCAGCTCCGGATGCGCGGATCTGAGCGATCTCGGCGGCATAATCTGTTTGGCCCAACTTGGTATAAACCTCGGCCGCAACCTCACCTTCGTACAACGCTTTGTACCCGTTCAACGCATCGGTTCCGGCAGGATAGTTCGGCGCAAGGATAAAGCTGTTCTTGTAGCCCGCGATATTGGCGTAAGCCCCGCCACCATTGTGCAGGCTGTCATTCTGCCAAGCGACATTGAAGTAATTCGGGTGACACCCCTTTCCGGCCAAAGGCGACGGTCCGGCGTTTGGCGAGAGGTAAAACTTGCCCTGGGCCGTCGCCGCAGGCACCACGGCCATGGCAAGGTTGGACCAGATGATGCCGGTCAGCACATCTACCTTCTCCGACTGGATCATCTTGTCGGCCAGTTGCACGGCGATGTCGGGTTTGCGCTGATCGTCTTCGATCACCACCTCGATATCATCACGGCCCGATTGCTTGACCGCCAGCATGAAACCGTCTCGCACGTCGATGCCCAGTCCGGCACCGCCGCCCGATAGCGTTGTGATCATCCCGACCTTCACTTCGGCAGAGACCACACTGGCCGACAGGGCCAGAGCGGTTGCGGCAAGTAGCAGCTTTTTCATCAGTAAACTCCCTAGTCTTTCGTTTTGCTTTGCCGCAGAACACCATGACATTCGCGATTTTGTAAGAGCCAAAGCGCACTTTCACGATGGTTTGCCGAATTTCTATTGACGAAAAGCAGGTCGCTTAGGCAGGCTTGCAGGTGGACGCGAAGTGCCGGATGCCGATCAGATGGCCGCAGTCTTGAAAGACCTTGCACATGACAATTGACGCCATCACCGCCTTTACCCTTGGCGATGCGGCCATACCGGACACGGCCATGGATTTTGCGGCCACGTTGCTGATCGACACCCTTGGTGTCACCGCCGGGGCCTCGGATTTGGAGGTCAGCCACATCGCGCGCAACCACGCGCATCGCTTCATAGGCGCAGGCGAGGCAAGTGGTGCGACGACGCTTTTGTTCGACGGGCGCAAGGCCTCGTTGCCCGGTGCGGCCTTTGCCTCGGCCACACAAACCGACAATCTTGATGCCCATGACGGGTTCAACCCGGTCAAAGGCCATATCGGTTGCGCAGTCGTTCCGGCTCTTTGCGCGCTTGGCGAACATATGCCAGACCTTACCACCCACGACGCGCTGACCTCTATGGTGCTATCTTACGAAGTGGCGGCCCGCGCGGGCATCGCGCTGCATGGGTCGGTCAGCGACTACCATACCTCGGGCGCTTGGAATGCACTTGGTGTCGCGGCTCTTGGCGCAAGACTACGCGGGCTTGATGCACACCACTTGCGGCACGCCTTCGGGATTGCTGAATACCACGGACCCCGCAGTCAAATGATGCGCGAAATTGCCAATCCGACCATGCTGCACGATGGCTCGGGCATGGGGGCTTTGACGGGTTTGATGGCGGTTCTCTTGGCCGAAGACGGCTTTGACGGAGCGCCTGCAATCACGTTGGAAGACGCTGGCGTAAAGCACGTTTGGGAGGATTTGGGCAGCCGTTGGACCGTGACGGAAAACTACATCAAGCCCTACCCGATCTGCCGCTGGGCCCATGCGGCGATCGACGCTTTGGGCGGCTTGATCGACGCGTACGGTTTCACCGACACTGATGTGACCGGCATCGACGTCGGGACTTTCGCGGAATCTGCGGCTCTTTTCCCCGCCATGCCCGCCACCACAAGTCAGGCGCAATATTCGCTGGGATTCGCCTTGGGGGCGCGACTGGTGCATGGCCGGGTTGGCCCGGACGAAATCGCAGGCGACACCCTGAGTGATGCGCGCATTGCAGCCGTCTTGGACAAGCTGACCGTCCACGAAGAGCCGCGACATTCCGCGCGTTTTCCCGAAAACCGCTGGTCGGATGTAACAGTCCATTTGTCAGACGGACGGGTGCTGACCTCGGGCGACTGCCAAGCGAAAGGCGGGATCGAAGTACCGATGTCGCTGGCCGAGGTCGAAGCGAAATTTCACACCATGGCCGCCGCCCTTGCGTCCGAACGCCGCGGTGCCATCTGGGCCATGCGCGACGATATGGCAGGCAACCGACCGTTTGCCGATCTTCTGTCCCTTTTGCATGCCCCCGTTTCATAAGCCGACGCGCTGTTAAAGTCACCGTCCCCGGGTCGGATTCCAAGCCCGCACACGCACCAAATACAACCGGTGAATGCATTCGTTCCGCCCCATGCATAGTTGGCCTGAAAATGCCTTATTTTACACGTTCCAAGGTCAATCAGAGCGCTTTGGACGCCAATCTCACAAGACTGTTTCACAACAGTCACGGGCGGCCAGGATCTGGGAGATGGCTAATGACGCCTGTACTCTATGCTGATAGTCATCGCTTGGGATGAATAACGCTGAATCGTACGGATCAAAAAACAACTCATGAATATTCGCGAAACTCAGATCCCCGATGTAGTGATTCTTGAGCCTGCACGTTTTGGTGACGAACGCGGTTTTTTCTCGGAATCCTGGAATAAAAACCGCATGGCGGAAGCCGGTCTGCACTATGATTTCGTGCAGGACAATCACTCGCTTTCTACCGAAGTTGGCACCTTGCGCGGGCTGCACTATCAGGCCCCGCCCTTCGCACAGGCCAAGCTGGTGCGATGTGGGCGTGGCCGGTTGTTTGATGTTGTCGTTGATGTGCGCAAAAGCTCGCCGACTTATGGGGATTGGTTTGGGATCGAACTGACCTTCGAAAACGGCTTGCAGCTTATGGTGCCCGAAGGGTGCTTGCATGGGTTCGTCACGCGCGAACCGGACACCGAGATTATTTACAAAGTGAACAACCCTTACGACAAGAACAGCGACGGTGCTGTGGCTTGGGATTCCTGTGGAATCGATTGGGGTTTGGATGGTGCGCCAAAACTGTCCGACAAAGACACAAATGCGACCAAACTGGCCGATTTTGACAGCCCGTTTGAATGGAGTGCTGCATGAAAATTCTAGTCACTGGTGGCGCCGGTTTTATCGGCTCGGCTGTTGTGCGCCAAGCCATTCGCGCGGGTCACGAGATCGTCAATCTGGACGCGCTGACCTATGCGGCGAACCTGGCCAATGTGGCCCCGGTTTCGAATGCGCCCGGCTATGCCTTTGAACAAGTCAGCATCACCGAGCGCGCCGATCTGGACGCTGTCTTTCAGCGCCATCAGCCCGACGCCGTGATGCATTTGGCCGCTGAAAGCCACGTGGATCGTTCGATCGACGGCCCTGCCGAATTTGTGCACACCAATATCACCGGCACCTATACGCTTTTGGAAGCCGCGCGGGCCTATTGGGAAGGCGCGGGTCGCCCAGAAGGGTTCCGGTTTCACCATATTTCGACGGATGAGGTTTTTGGCTCGCTTGGCGACACCGGTTTGTTCACTGAAGACACGCCCTACGATCCGCGCAGCCCGTATTCGGCCTCTAAGGCCTCCAGCGATCATTTGGTGCGGGCGTGGCATGAAACCTATGGCTTGCCCTTCGTGCTGACCAATTGCTCCAACAATTACGGTCCCTATCACTTCCCCGAAAAGCTGATCCCCGTTGTGATCCTGAACGCGATCCACGGGAAGTCGATCCCGATTTATGGCACCGGCGACAATGTGCGCGACTGGCTTTATGTGGAGGATCACGCCGATGCGCTGATCCTTGTTCTGGAAAAGGGCGAGTTGGGGCGCAGCTATAACATTGGCGGCGAAAACGAAGTGTCGAACATTGATCTGGTGAAGAAGATTTGTGCGCTGCTGGACGAACGCCGCCCGGATGCCGCACCTCATGATCAACTGATCACCTACGTCACCGACCGCCCCGGTCACGACAAGCGCTATGCCATTGATCCCACACGCATTCGAAGTGAACTGGGCTGGCGGCCGTCGGTCACTTGGGAAGAGGGTTTGGCGAAAACCGTCGACTGGTACCTGGCCAACGAAGACTGGTGGCGCCCGCTTTTAGACGTGGCGATGGAGCGTCGGGGGACCGGCACTTGAAACTCGCAGTTTTTGGGAAAAACGGACAAGTCGCGACCGAATTGGCGCGGCGCGCTCCAGCCGGTGTGCGTGTTTCGACATTGGATCGGAACGCCGCCGATTTTTCGGATCCCGACCATGTCAAAAGCGCAGTCCAATCCATCGAGGCAGACGCGGTTATCAATGCGGTGGCCTATACAGCCGTCGACAAGGCCGAGGAAGAAACCGAACTTGCCGCAACAGTAAATGGGGCGTCTGTCGCTCATCTGGCCGAGGCTTGTGCGACGCGTGGTTTGCCTCTGGTTCATATCTCGACCGATTATGTGTTTCCCGGAACGGGTGACACGCCGTGGAAACCCGGCGACGATACCGGCCCAGAAGGGTTTTACGGACAAAGCAAACTGATGGGCGAAGCCGCGATCCGAACGATTGGCGCTGACGATCAGGCCATTTTGCGGACGTCTTGGGTGTTCAGTGCCCATGGCAATAACTTCGTGAAAACGATGCTGCGTCTTGGTGCGGAACGCGAGGTACTGACGATCGTGGCCGATCAGGTGGGCGGTCCAACACCCGCTGCGGATATCGCGGATGCCTGCTTCAAGGTCGCCGACCAGCTTGTTCAAGGACACAGTGGCGGAACCTATCATTTTTCCGGTGCGCCGGATGTCAGCTGGGCCGATTTCGCGCGCGAGATCTTTGCGCAATCCGGCCTGACCCCGAAAGTCACCGACATTCCATCAACCGAGTTTAAAACACCCGCGAAACGGCCTTTGAATTCACGTTTGGATTGTACGTCTTTCGAACAGGACTTTGGCGTCCTTAGACCCGATTGGCGCACGGGTCTTCGCGATGTTTTGGCAGACCTTTCAGGATGAGGGATGCAGCCCAAAAAACAACGCCTCATGGCCCCGCTGCAACACTGCCCCATGCAGGCTTCACGTGGGGGCCATGCGCACGACACTCAATCGCCGTATTGAGGCGTTTGAACAGAGATTAATGGTATTTGAGACATTCGGGGGCCATTTCCCCGGAAGGAGCAAACAAGACATGACCAATCGCAAAGGCATCATTCTGGCCGGTGGATCAGGCACGCGGCTTTATCCGATCACGATTGGTGTGTCGAAACAGCTTTTGCCGATCTACGACAAACCGATGATCTATTACCCTTTGTCCGCGTTGATGCTGTCGGGCATCCGCGAGATTGCGGTGATCACCACACCGGATGATCAGGCGCAATTTCAAAGACTTATGGGCGATGGTTCGCAGTGGGGTTTGTCTCTGACGTGGATCGTTCAGCCCTCGCCCGACGGATTGGCGCAGGCGTATTTGCTGGCGAAAGACTTTCTGGACGGCGCACCTTCGGCCATGGTTTTGGGCGACAACATCTTCTTTGGCCACGGCTTGCCAAAAATGCTGGCCCGCGCCGATGCACTGGAAAAAGGCGGGACGGTCTTTGGCTATCGCGTGGCCGATCCTGAACGGTATGGCGTTTTGGCTTATGAGGGCGACAAGGTTTCCCAGATCATCGAGAAACCGGAAAACCCGCCGTCGAACTATGCGGTCACCGGCTTGTACTTTCTGGACGGCACCGCGCCGGACCGGGCGGCACAGGTCAAACCGTCGCCGCGCGGCGAGTTGGAGATTACCGATCTCTTAGAGCTCTATCTGGCCGATGGGTCTTTGACGGTTGAGCGGATGGGGCGCGGCTATGCCTGGCTGGACACGGGCACGCACGGATCGCTTTTGGATGCGGGGAACTTTGTGCGGACCCTGACATCGCGCCAAGGTCTGCAATCAGGTTCGCCCGAAGAGATCGCTTTTGACAATGGCTGGATCAGTCAGGACGATCTGTTGCGCGCGGCTGAACCTTTGGGCAAAAACGCCTATGGCGCTTATCTGAAACAAATCGCGACGGACACCGAATGAAAACGGTACTGATCACCGGATCAGCCGGGTTTATCGGTTATCACACGGCAGAGCGGTATCTGACCGAAGGCTGGCGCGTGGTCGGCCTTGACGCCTTTACGGAATACTATGACCCGCAGTTGAAACGAGATCGCGCAGCCCGGTTGGCGCGGCACGAGACCTATATCGAGGTTGAAAACCGTGTCGAAGGCGACGGCGTTTTTCTGGACCTCTTCAAGACCTATGCGCCGGACGTGGTGATCCATCTCGCCGCGCAAGCGGGCGTGCGTTATTCCATCGACGCACCCCGGTCTTACATGGAAGCGAACATCCAAGGCACCTTCGAATTGTTGGAAGCCGCGCGCGCGCACCCCGGTGCCCATCTGATGATCGCTTCGACCAGTTCGGTCTACGGGGCCAATACCGAAATGCCTTATTCCGAGCGGCACAAGGCGGACAGCCAGATGTCGTTTTATGCGGCCACCAAAAAGGCGACCGAGGCGATGGCGCATTCCTATGCCCATCTCTACGACTTGCCGGTCACGATGTTCCGCTTCTTCACGGTGTACGGTCCTTGGGGTCGCCCGGACATGGCCCTGTTCAAATTCACCCGCGCGATGCTGGCGGGCGAGGCGATTGACGTCTACAACCACGGCAAGATGCAGCGCGATTTCACTTACGTCGATGATCTGGTGACCTCGATTGTCGGGCTGGCCAAGGCCGTGCCGGAACGCAATGCGCCGCAGCCCCATGACAGTCTGTCGCCGGTTGCGCCTTGGCGTGTGGTGAACATCGGCAATTCGGAACCCGTGCAGCTTTTGGACTTTATCGAAGCCATCGAAGCCAGTTTGGGGATGACCGCCAACAAGAATATGATGGAGATGCAGCCCGGCGATGTGCCTGCCACTTGGGCGGATGCCACGCTTTTGGATCAACTGACGGGCGGACGCCCGGCGACATCCGTGGCGGATGGTGTCAAAGAATTCGTGTCGTGGTATCGCGACTATTACAACGTATAATCAACTGATGTTTAAGGGTTAAATTCATGCGTATCGCAATGATCGGAACCGGTTATGTCGGCCTTGTCTCGGGCGTTTGCTTCTCGGACTTTGGCCATGACGTGGTGTGCGTCGACAAGGACGCGTCGAAAATCGAACGGCTGGAGAACGGTGAAATCCCGATCTACGAGCCAGGGCTGGACTCGCTTCTGGCCAAGAACGTGGAAGCAGGGCGTCTGTCCTTCACGCTGGATCTGGACGAGGCTTTGGAGGGCGCGGAAGCGGTCTTTATCGCGGTCGGCACGCCCACGCGGCGCGGCGATGGCCATGCGGATCTGACCTACGTTATGGCCGCGGCCGAGGAAATCGCGAAGACGTCGAAAGATTATATCGTCGTGGTCACCAAATCGACTGTGCCGGTCGGAACCAACCGCAAGGTGGCCGAAACCATTCGCGCGGCCAATCCTGATCTGGATTTCGACGTCGCCTCGAACCCCGAGTTCTTGCGCGAAGGCGCCGCCATTGACGACTTCATGCGGCCCGACCGTGTTGTTGTCGGCGTCGAAACCGAACGGGCCGAACAGGTGATGTCAGATATCTATCGCCCCTTGTTCCTACGCGATTTCCCGATTGTCTCGACCGATCTGGAAAGTGCCGAGATGATCAAATACGCCGCCAACGCATTTCTAGCGACCAAGATTACGTTCATCAACGAGATCGCCGCACTGTGTGAAAAGACCGGCGCGGACGTGCGCGAAGTGGCCAAAGGCATGGGTCTGGACGGGCGGATCGGGAATAAATTCCTGCACGCGGGTCCGGGCTATGGTGGATCGTGCTTCCCGAAAGATACCAGCGCCCTGGCGCGGATCGGTCAGGAATATGCATCGCCCATGATGATCACGGAAGCGGTCATTCAGGTGAACGAAACCGTCAAACGCCGAATGATCGAAAAGCTGCGTGATCTGTGTGATGGCAGTTTCAACGGCAAGAAGATCGCCGTTTTTGGCGTAACGTTCAAACCCAACACCGACGACATGCGCGATGCGCCGTCTTTGACCATCGTGCCTGCGCTTGTGGGTGGTGGGGCTGAAGTGCATGCGGTTGATCCGCAGGGGCGCAGCGAAGGCGAAGCCTTGTTGCCCCACGTCCATTGGGAAACCGACGTTTACGAGGCTGCCGACAAGGCTGATCTGGTGGTGATCCTGACCGAATGGAACGAGTTCCGCGCCCTTGATCTGGAACGGATCGCAGGCGATATGACCACCGCACGGATGGCCGATTTGCGCAATATCTATAGCGCCGGCGACGCCGAGGCGGCCGGGTTCGAGGCGTATGTCTCGGTTGGCCGTCGGCCATTTCCCGAGGATTTGTAAGGCGAAGAAAGCGGCGCCGCTTGGCCCCATTTGATCCTATTGTAGTCCTGCCCCGTTTTACGGGGCTTTTGGCCGTTGCTGGACGAAAGGTGCAGGCCTTTCGGACCGACTGGGATACGAGCCCCGGGGGATGTGCCCCAAGACAAGGTTCGAACGGGGGCAGATTGCCCCCGAAGCTTTGTGATTTGGTGAACTGACCGCTCGGTGATCGGACCAACATTGGTTGGCCCGTCGCACATCTTAGTAGTTGTAACCGTAGCCGTCTTCCATAAAGCGCGCTTTGTTCAACACGACGCCCGCGACGTTGGTATACTGAGCAACTTCGCGTTCGACTTCGTCTACCTGCGAGATCGTGCTGTTCTCGGCGGCGGCCACGATCAGAACGGCATCGACCAGTTTCAGAAAACCGCGCGTTTCGTCGGATACCAGAATAGGCGGCATATCGAACAACATCAGATCGGGCTGATAGTCCGCCTGAATTTGATCAAGCAACGTCGCGGTGTGGGACCGCAGGATCACCCGCGCCGGGTCAGCAACGACCCGCGTGGTCATCGATATCGCGGTGTTCCGCTGAAAGCGCATGGCTTGATCCTGAAACTCGACCTCTTCCGTGAGGACGTCGCTAAAGCTGTGTTTCGGCGACACGCCAAGGGCTTTGGCCACGGCGGGACGGCGGAAATCCATGTCGAACAACATGCCACGATCTTCAGGCTGACGCCCAAATCCAGCGATCAGGTTGCAGGCTGTCGTCGTTTTGCCGCAGCCGGGCGTCGCCGATGTGATGGCGATGCGTGTCCAGTCATTGCGGCGCATTTCCAAAAGCAGCTTGGTGCGCAGAATGTCGAAATGCTGCGCTTCGGTGCTGGCTTCACCGGAGTAGATGCGGGCCTTGTGAAGACGTTTTTCCGTTGTCTCAAACACCGGAAGAGCGTCCCAAAGTGCATCGGTTGCGTCTGCACGGGCTTGTCCACGTTGATTACGGGCCGGACGGTTATAATCGACCCGAACCGGACGACCGTCGTTGTCGCGCTTTTCGCGGGCGCGGGCGAGAGCTGCTTGAAGTTTTTCCATGATGTCAGTCCGTTCTGATCAAAGTCCCACGCGATCCAGTACCTTCTCGATCAAAGTCTCGAGCGGCAGATAGAACGTGTGTAACGCCCATAGTCCAACCGGAATAGCAATGAGGATACCCACTACAAAAATTGTTTTGAACGCGCGACGCCGACGGCGGACCGATTCTTCCTCGATATAAGGAATGGTCGCCAAAGGCTGAACGCCCAAGCTGCGTGTAAGGTCCACAGGGCGGCGAATGACGCGGTTCAGAAGTTCGGCAAGAACAAAGAACAGGCCTGCCAGCGCCGACCCGGCGAAGACGCCACCACCGGCAATCAACTTACGGTTTGGCGAGGTGGGCGAAGACGGCTCGACGGCTTGTTCGATCACAGTGAAGCGTGCGCCCTTCTTGTTGACTTCGATCTGTTCGCCAGTTTGCGCAGCGGCGCGGTCGGCAACAGCCCGGTTATACAGCATCTGCGTGTTTTCGTATTCGCGTTCCAGCTGTTCCAGACGGTTGGCCACCGACGGTGTTGCTTCGATTGCGATGCGCAGGCTTTCCAGTTCTGTTTCGCTGCGCTCGATTTCCTCGTCGATGAATTTGATCCGCGAGTCGATTTCAGACAATTGAAGATCAAGAACCGAAGAGACCGTGTCGGGCGTGCTATCAGGAGTGTTTTCGATGCGGCGCTCAAGTTCGGCGATTTTGGCTTTCAGCACTTCGACTTTCGGGTTGGTCCCGGACGACAGCACGACTTCCCATTCGACCAGTTCAGCCTTGTACTGCAACAACAACTGTTCTTCTGCTGTCAGCGCAGGGGCCGCCTGACCGTTTTCAAGTCCGATCGCAAGCAAGCGGTCCCGTTGATCGACCAGCGAAGCGCGGTCGCGCAGCGACAGGTTCGTCCGTTCCTGGACAGTGGCCCGACGCTCCAGTCGATATTGAAGGCTATCGGGCAAAGCTTCTTTGTTCGCTTCCTTGTATTCGACGATCTCGGCACTTTGCATGCTGAGTTGTTCGTCCAGACGCTGGGCCTGCTGCATAAAGAAGGCCAGCGTTTCGCGCGAACCATCCGCGCGGATTTCCGCGTCTTCGGACAAAACGATTGTGACAAGTTCATTCACCACGTCAGCCGAGATTTTTGCGCTGCTTGAGGTGAACGAAATGCTCATCAAAGAGGCCCGGTCGCGACCAGCGCTTGACTGGATCCGAGTGCGTTCACGCATCAGGGTGACAATCTCGTCAGGCGTCAGGTTTCCTTCGTCGCGGAACACGAGGAACTTGTTTGCAATGTCGATCAGGTTGGACCGGGTCATCAAGCGCTGCTGAACGATTTGCAACTGTTTGGCATCCTCGATCTGAACGGTCGATTCCGCCAGTTCACCGGGGATCTGTGCGCTTTCCACCAAGAGACTGGCATCTGCCGTGTAACGCGGCGGCATTGTTAAGGCGAGCGCCACTCCGATGCCGGCACAGAGCGTAAAGATAAACACCATGATTGGCAGACGGCGCAGCAGCAGCTGGTAATAGAACTTAATGTCGAAATTCATTCCGCAGCCTCTCCGGTTGACTGTACAGCGGGTAGGAAGATTCCATCTTCCAACACTTCTTCAATAATGGCCGCGTCGATCACGCGACGTTCTTCGGTCGCGGCATAGACCATGGCAAAGTCACACAATCTGTTCACAAGCCGCGGGATACCGTGGGAATGTGTGTGCACCAGATCAAGCGCTTCATCCGTGAATTCCGAGCCCGTTCCGCCGACATGCGTCAGACGGTGCTGAATGTAACCCGCAACGGCGGCACGATCGAGCGAACCGATGTGGTACGTCGCCGTCACGCGCTGCGCGAACTGGCGCAGTTCGGGACGCATGATCATTTGGCGCAATTCAGGCTGACCGATCAGAATCAACTGCATCAGCTCGTCTTTGTTCGAATTGATGTTGGTCAGCATCCGCAGTTCTTCCAGTCCTTCGATCGAAAGGTTCTGTGCCTCGTCTATAAGTATAATGACACGGCGTCCGGCCGCGTATTCTTCGATGACGAAGTCCTGAAGCTGCTGGAACAGAGTGACGTAGGCCGCATTCAGGTCGGTTTCGACCCCAAGCGCATTTAACGCCCATTGTAACAGCTCTCCTCGACCGCCCTGAGCATTCGAGATCATGCCAAGCGTAATGTCTTCATCAAGCGTTTGCAGAAGTTTCTGGACCAGGGTCGTCTTACCCGCACCAACCTCGCCCGTTACAACAGTGATCGGCGAACGCGTAAGGACACCATATTCCAACACGGAAAAGGCCCTGCGGTGTGCGCGGGACCAAAAAATGAAATCCGGATCCGGCAGCAATGTAAAAGGCCGCTCGGAAAATCCGAAGAACTGCATATAAAGATCTGAACTCGTCATCTGTCTCACTGGTTTCTAGGGCTGGATATACGGCACTCGGCGGGTAGAGTCTGCAAGGTTTGCCCGTAGCTCCCTAACATGGGGTGTATGCGTCATTTCTGCAATGATTTAGCAGTCGTTTCTCAGGTTCTGCGTCGAATCGTGCAATTTCCCCCTCTTTGTGGCCGACCGTTCTACTCACCTTTTGAAACAATGTTTCGAATTTCGAGCTATTTTTGATCGGTCTAATTTCCTTTCCGTCAGACCAACAAAAGGCATAAATGTGGCGAAATCTGGTTCCATTCAGCGCATTTAACGTGCAAACCACCCGTTGTAATGATGAAACATCGCGCAAACTTAGGCGAAAACACGGTTTAATTTTTATGAAATTCTTTGCAATGCGAGTCGGCGGTGTTAGAAGCACTCATCCAAGCGATCTGCTGTTTGGTTGTTAATTGCGAGAATTTGGGTTTTGAGTTCAGGGAGCCGACTACGGTCCGGTAAAAAGTTATGACAGTTCATGCCACGCGTATTCAGGCATCTTCCGAAGTATCCACGCTGCCTTATGTTGTTTCTACAAAACGTCGCGGTCTCTACCGCGCCTTTGTGAAAAGAGCATTGGATATCGCGCTGATCCTTGTGGCTGTGCCGTTTATTGCGCCAGTTCTGCTGGTGCTTTCGCTGCTTATCTACATGAAAGACGGTCATACTCCGTTTTTCCTGCAAGAGCGCGTCGGCAAAGATGGCAAGCGTTTCAAGATGTGGAAGTTCCGCACAATGGTGCCGGACGCTGAAAGCAAGCTTGAAGCCTTCCTGAGCGAGAACCCCGAAGCCCGTGCAGAGTGGGACTCGAAACAGAAGCTGTCGGTTGACCCACGGATTACCAGCATTGGTAAAACGCTGCGCAAAACCTCGGCTGACGAACTTCCACAGCTTTGGAACGTGCTGAAAGGCGACATGTCGCTTGTTGGGCCGCGTCCTATGCTGCTGAACCAGCAAGCTTTGTATTCTGGCCTTGGTTACTATCGGCTGCGTCCCGGCATGACCGGAAGCTGGCAGGTTACCGAGCGCAGCGAGTCGAGCTTTGCAACACGCGCAAGCTATGATGACTCTTATGATCAGACGTTGTCGTTCGTCACTGACGTCAAGATCATCGCCAAAACGGTTGGTGTTGTTCTGCGCGGCACAGGCGTCTAAGCGCAACTACGATATAAAATCTTCGTAACCTGTACTGGTTGCAGAACGCGTCTCTTGGTATAGGGGCGCGTTCGTGTTTTAGGATTATTCTTTATGGTGATGACAGCCCGCTCTCTTCTATTGATCAGTGTTTTGGCCCTTGCTGCTTGCGATTCAGCAGAAGAACGCGCTGAAAAACACTTCCAAAGTGCAATTGAACTGATGGAATCGGGGGATCCGAGGCGGGCATTGGTTGAGTTCCGAAACGTGTTCTCTTTGGACAATAACCACAAGGAAGCGCGTTTGGCGTTTGCACGCACGAACCGCGGTTTGGGGAACATTTCGGCAGCCTATTCAAGCTATTTGCGCGTGTCCGAACAGGATCCTCAAAACATGGAAGCGCGTCTGGCCCTGACCGAAATGGCCGTCGTCGCCCAGAATTGGAGAGAGGCCGAGCGTCACGGAACCGTTCTTGTTCAGGCCGACCCGCCGATTGAAGGCAGCGAAATCCCTACCCTTGCCCTTAACTTCCGACAGGCGGTTCTGGATGGCGACAACCCGCGGAAGCGCGAGCTTACCCGCGAAGCTGAAATTTTGGCCGCAGATCAGCCCGGCAACGAAATACTGCACCGTATCTTGATCGAGGGATATGTGTCCGAAGGCGAAGTCGGCAAAGCCGTCGATATCACCGACCGCGCCATTGGCGAGGCTCCGGACAATGCGCTTTTCTATCGCGTGAAAGCCATGTTGTTGGCGCAGAACAATGACACGCCTCTTTTGGAAGACCATCTGCGCGAAACGATCAAGCGTTTCCCGGATGATGACGAAATGAAGGGCCTTTTGGTCCGTCTTCTTGCAGAAGAAGGCGATACGGAAGGGGCGCGCGAGTTTCTGCGCGGCGAAATCGAAACGGCCGACGATAAGCTGGCCGCACATGTGACCTTGATTGCCTTCATTCAACGCACCGAAGGCCCGGTGGCGGCCTTGGCCGAGCTAGACGTCGCCTTGCCACTTCACGAGAACGCAGAAGTTTTGAAAGCACTGCAGGCTGGATTGCTGTTTGATCAAGGCCAGCAAAGTGATGCGATTGCCGTGTTGCAAACCGTGGTCGACACGTCCGAACCCGGCGGCGAGGCCAATCGTTACAAAGTGACGCTAGCACGGATGCTGATTGCCAGCGGCAACGAAGTCGGCGCCCGTCAATTGGTGGGCGAAGTTCTGGAAAGCGAGCCCAACCAAGTTGAAGCCCTGAAGATGAGTGCTGACTGGTTGATCGAAGAAGATGAAGCGGATGAGGCCATTAGCACCTTGCGGCGCGCTTTGGATCAAGAACCCGAAGATGCCCAGGCTATGACGTTGATGGCGCGCGCCCATGAACGCAACGGCAATGCGCAATTGGCTCAGGATTTGCTGGCGCTGGCTGTCGACGCGTCGGGCAATGGCGCTGCTGAGAGTTTGCGGTTCGCGAATTCTCTGGTCGAACAAAATCGTTTGCCGGCGGCAGAAGAGGTTTTGATCAAGGGTCTTCGGACCAGCCCCGGCGATTTTCAGATGTTGAACCTGCTGGGCCAGATTTACCTGCGGACCGAAGATTGGGCCCGTGCGGATCAGGTTGTCCAAACCCTGCGGCGGCAAGAAACCGATCGAGCCAAGGTGGCAGCGGATCAGCTGCAACTTCAGGTCATTTCCCGCGTTGAAGGTCAGGATCAGGGCATCGCGTTCTTGGAAGCCATGGCAAACAGCGACACTGGCAATGCCGGGGCGAAAGTGGCTTTGATCCGGGCGCGACTGGAACAGAATGATACCGACACCGCCTTGGCCTTGGCTCAGGAGTTGGTCGCCGAATTTCCTGACAATCCACGGGCAAGGCAAGTTTTGGGCAACACGCAATTTGCCGCCGGTGATTTCGAAGCAGCCGAAGCAACGTTGGGCGCGCTAGCCAGTGAAACCGGCATTGGGACAGACGTTCTGCAATTCGCACGTGTGCTGGGTGCCCAAGGCAAGGGCGACGACGCCCGGGCCGCCATCGACCAAGGATTGGAAAAGACACCGGACAGTGCTGATCTGTTGTGGGCCAAGGCATCTTACCTAGAGCGCGACAACGACATCGACGGCGCAATCGAGATTTATGAGCTATTGTACGAGGAAAACAGCGCCTCGCCGATCATCGCCAACAACCTGGCCAGTCTTTTGGCCACCTATCGCACGGATGAAGCAAGCCTAGAGCGTGCCTTCACTGTCGCGCGTCGTTTGCGCGGTGCAACGCGTGCGCCCTTTCAGGATACTTACGGTTGGATCCTGTTCCGTCGGGGCGATGCTGAAGAGGCTTTGACCTATTTGGAACCTGCCGCTCAGACCTTGGACCGCGACCCGATTGTTCAATATCACTTGGGTCGCATCTATGAGGAATTGGGCCGGGCCGACGATGCTGTGCAGCAATATGACGCCGTGATTGAACTGGCGGGCGAAGATGACACGCGCGAGCAGATCACCGATGCAGCCGCCCGGCGCGAGGCGCTGTCTAAAGCCGCAGATCAGTAACGCGTTTGTTTGAACGCAACCTGCACATGTGACCGGCCTTGATCGGTGTCCTTCGAAAAATGGCGAGACCGGGCATAGCAATGGCCGTTCTTGCCTTGGCCACGCCTGTCACGGCTGATGACACATCGAACGGCGAGGTGACCTTACGGTTCTCGCAAAGCAATGAATACAGTGACAATATATTACTCACAACGCCTGCCCGCAGCGGCCATGTTTTGACGACATCACTTGACGCAGGCGTAAGATACGGCACTTCGACAATTCAATTGGTGTTTGGCCTTGGCGCGGATCTGGTCGGTGCGCCGCGTGCCTTGGATGACGGGTTTGAAGTTCAGAACCGCCGGGCCAGTCTGGACGTCAGCCGCACAACATCGGGAACTGAGTTGAGCGTTTTGGCCAGTTATCTGGAAAAAACGCTGGACGATGATTTCATCGATACAGGCGACGGGTCGCTGGACCTGATCGACAGCGGCACCCGTGCCACCACCGCCCTTACCTTCAAGATGGTGCAGGGCCAAGACGGCCCCTTGGAAACGCAACTGACCGCCACAGCGCGACGGTTGGATTACTTCAATACGGTCGATCCCGATCTGGACGATGAAGACGACGTCTCGCTACGCGCAGAGGTTTCGCGCCGCCCGACAGACGGGACAACCTTGCGCACGCTTGGACAGCTAAGCCTTCGGCAGAAAGACGACCTTGCCCGCACCAAAACGCAAAGAAGCTTCCTGGGCTTCGGGATTTTGAAGGAAACAGATTCAGGCCTAAGCTTGCGGACCGATGCCTTTTACGATTGGAACCGCGTTACCGAAAACGGGATCCCGCGTCGGGAAGACGGTTTGGGATTTCGCTTTGGCCTGATCCAACCCCGCAAGGATGGGGCCCTTAGCTTTACTCTGGCCAGCAGGGCGCGTCCGGACGGCCGACGCACCCAGGCCAATCTGACACGAGACTACGAGACTGCGAATAGCGTCTTTTCGGTTTGGATTGGGGCAATCGAGGATGACGATGACGACGCGGTCGAGTGGATTGGCGGCGCAAAGTATTCGGGTGATCTGTCGCGCGGCACCCTGACTGCGCGTTTGCAACAAAACGCGGTGAACGACGCAGGTAGCACTTTTTGGAACACGCGACTTAATCTGGGTTACGCACAGGACATCAATCAGGTCTCGCGCTGGCAGGCTGGTCTGGCCTATACAGAAGCCGACGAGTTGGGTGGTTCGGACGACGACAGTCGCGCTTCGGCAAAAGTGGTCTATGCCCACGACCTGACCAAGGAGTGGAGCATGCAAACCGGGATCGAACATGTGCGGGTGCGCGAAACGGGTGTTGAGACCCGGGTGTCCAACACGGTGTTCTTTACAATTGGGCGCGATATCTCCTTTGCGTTTTAAGACATGAGCCTCCCTTCCCCACCAGACAATCCCGGCGTGTCCGGGCTTGGCGCGATTATTGCGTTGGTGGTGTTGTGCGTCGGGATCGAAGCGGTGCTGCAACTGGGCGATCTGGGCATCATCGACGTGCCCCGGTTTCGGTCCACCGTTTACGAATACGGCGGCTTCTGGTCGGGATTGCTGGAAAACTGGCGGCCCAACTATCCGCTGCAACCCTGGGCCATGTTCGTGACGTACGGGTTCTTGCATGGTGGCCTGATGCATCTGGGTCTGAACATGGTGACCTTGGTGTCCCTGGCCCTGCCCGTGGCGCGCCGTGTAGGCGGTGCGAAAATGTTGTTGATCTACGCTCTTGCCATGTTGGGCGGCGGGCTTGGCTTTGCGCTGTTGTCTGACAGTTTTCGCCCGATGGTCGGCGCGTCTGGGGCGCTGTTCGGATTGGCCGGTGCCATACTGGCTTGGGAATACATCGACCGGTTCACGTTGCAGGAACGGCTTTGGCCGGTGGCACGTGCGATCCTGTTTCTGGCGGCTTTGAACGTGGCACTTTACTATGCGATGGACCGGGTCTTGGCGTGGGAAGCGCATCTGGGCGGGTTCATTATGGGCTGGATCGCGGCTTTGCTGATTGATCCACGCGCAGATGTTGGGCCTGAGGCGGATGATCCAGAGACATAGGCTCAAGAAAAAAGCCCCGACCGATTGGCCGGGGCTTTTTCTGTTTCATCGTCTTTCGCTTAGATCAGCTTGCCCATAGCAACGGCGGTGTCGCTCATCCGGTTCGAGAAGCCCCATTCGTTGTCATACCATGTCAGGATACGGACCATATTGCCGTCCATGACTTTGGTTTGATCCATGTGGAACACAGAAGAATGCGGATCGTGGTTGAAGTCGCCCGAGACCAGTGGTTCTTCGGTGAAGCCAAGGATGCCTTTCAAGGGGCCTTTCTTGGCGGCGGCTTTGATCGCTGCGTTCACGGCTTCGACGGTCGTTTTCTTCTTCGATTCAAACGTCAGATCAACGACCGAAACATTCGGCGTTGGCACCCGGATCGACACACCGTCCAGCTTGCCGTTCAAGGCTGGCAGAACCAGACCCACGGCTTTGGCGGCACCAGTGGAGGTTGGGATCATGTTCAGCGCCGCAGCGCGGGCGCGGTAAAGATCCTTGTGCATCGTGTCCAGCGTCGGCTGGTCGCCGGTATAGCTGTGGATCGTGGTCATAAAGCCCTTTTTGATGCCAACGGCATCGTTCAGAACCTGCGCCACGGGGGCCAGACAGTTTGTTGTGCAAGACGCGTTCGACACAACGATGTCTTTCTTGGTCAACGTCTTGTTGTTCACACCAAAGACGATGGTCTTGTCAGCATCAGTGCCCGGCGCCGAAATCAGGACACGCGAAGAACCGTTTTCAAGGTGTGCCTGACAGGCGTCTTTCGAGGTGAAAATGCCGGTGCATTCCATCACCACGTCGACATCGCTCCACGGCAAGTCGGCGGGGTTGCGAAGGGCGGTGACTTTGATCTTGCCACGGCCCACGTCGATCCAGCCTTTGCCGGATTTCACTTTGATCGGAAACTTGCCGTGCACGCTGTCGTACCGCAGAAGGTGGGCGTTGGTTTCCACCGGCCCCAGATCGTTGATCGCAATGACTTCGATGTCCTTGCGGCCCGATTCAATGATTGCGCGCAGTACGTTGCGGCCGATACGGCCAAATCCATTAATTGCTACTTTGACAGCCAAGGTAGGCTCCTTCCATTAACTTAACGCCAGATTGCGACGGCCTGGATCAAATCCATAAATCGGCGGGCCAAATAAAGGAATATGCCCAGTCCAAGCACGAAATCCAGTGCGAGGAGGACTCCTAATATTATCCCAATTCCCAAGGCAATCCGATTGGTCATCGCGCGCCTTATGCCAAGAAGTGCCCGTTTAGAAAAGCAAAATTGCGGCAACCGGCGGTGTCTCGCGCTGTTATGTGCTTTCCGTGCGGCGGTTTTGGGCGCAAAGCCGCGCTATTCGACCGAGCGGCGTACCCGTTGCACCAACCGCCAGACCAGCGCGATGACGATCACCGTCAGGCTGGCCATGCCCCAGCCTTTCGACAGACCAACAACCGGAAAGAGGGGTTCCAGAAGATAGCCAAGAATGTTGACGGCGTAATAGCTGATCGCCACGACTGACAGACCTTCGACGGTGCGTTGCAGGCGCAATTGCAGATCGGCGCGTTTGTCCATCGACGCCAAAAGCGCTTGGTTCTGGGCCGAGCGTTCCACGTCGACCTGCGTTCGTAGCAGGTTGGCGGCGCGTTCTGCCCGGTGCGCCATTTCGTCCAGCCGGGTTTTCGTTGCCTCGACCGTGCGCATGGCGGGATCAAAACGACGCATCATGAATTCAGCGAAGGTCTGACGCCCACCTGCCCGCGTTTCGCGCAAAACCTCGATCCGTTGATTGACGATGGCCGCATAGGCGCGGGTGGCCCCGAACCGGAAAGTGCTTTGGGTCAGGATCATTTCCAACTCGGCGGCGACGCCCAGAAGACGTTTCAACGTCTGTTCGGCCTTGCCACCTTCGTCGGTCATATTGTCCATCAGCGAGGTTAACTCGCCGTCGATTTCCGCCAGACGCGGCCCCAGACGGCGGCTTTCCATCAGGCCCAGCATGGCGACGGTTTTGTAAGTTTCGATTTCGCACAGACGCTGCACCACGCGACCGACACGGCGCGCGCCCATTTCGGGTTTCACGAAAAACGCCAAGCGCACGTGGCCGCTGTGATCAATCCGGAAGTCGCTGGCCACCACGCCTTCGCCGTCGAGAACCTCGCTTGAGGCCAGGCTTTCCGGGACAAACCATTGGTACAACTTGTCGCGGATGGTGCTGTAGTCTTCGCAAAGCTCGACCCGGACAAGGGCCGAGGTGATGCGGTTTCCCGGTGCCTGTTCCAGCCAATCGACCGGGAACATGGTAAAGGTTTCTGCAGAAAAGGGTGCGTCGGCGACGCCCTCGCCGAAGATCGTGTAGGTGGTGAATTCGGTGTGGCTTTCCCATTTCAGGGAATACTTGCCGACCTGACCGAAATAATGCGTCGCCCCGGGCGTGGGATGATCTGCACCAAAGCGATCCAAAAGCGCGATCAGATGCGCGCGGTCGGCTTCCGGATCCCGCTGTGTGGGCTTGTCGGGCTGCTTGAAGGCGACGAAAGCGGCGCGGCAGGGTGCGGTAAGCACCGGGAAAGGCCGGGCGTGAAGCTCGTTCGCCAGCTGATAACGGCCTTCATAGTCGCGCATTTTGCTCATCACTTTGTCTCCTGTCCTTCGCCTATAGCAATGCAACCGGCCTCGGGGAACAGGTATTTTTGACGCAGAATCCGTAGGTTACATGTTTACGACGGTATACCTTGCGCGGATGCCTGCTTGTGGCCCAATAAGAGGCATGGATGATCTGTTGTTAGAATCGAAAACCGGCGCAGTGACGAAGCTGCGCCTGAACCGGCCCAAAAGCCGTAACGCCTTGTCGTTGGAGATGATCAGCGCTTTGCAGACAGCCCTTGATCGGCTGGAAGGTGATGCGGACACCCATGTCATTGTGATCGCCGCCGAAGGCCCGGTGTTTTGTGCTGGTCACGATCTGAAGGAAATCACCCAAGCCCGCGCGGCGGACGACAATGGGCGCGTGTTTTTCGAGACTATTATGTCGGCCTGTTCGAAGATGATGCAAAGCGTGGTCACCTGCCCCAAACCGGTGATTGCCGAAGTGCAAGGCGTGGCCACCGCCGCCGGATGCCAGTTGGTGGCCAGTTGCGATTTAGCGGTGGCGTCCAAAGACGCAGGGTTCGCGACACCCGGCGTCAATATCGGCTTGTTCTGTTCCACCCCTATGGTGGCATTGTCGCGAAATCTGGCCCGAAAACACGCGATGGAGATGTTGCTGACCGGCGATATCATCGACGCCGAAACAGCCCGCGGATTGGGTTTGGTGAACCGGGTGGTGGCGGCGCAAAAGCTGAGCGCCGAGACGATGGCGCTGGCCCAGCAGATCGCCTCGAAATCCCCGAAGACATTGAAGATCGGCAAAGAAGCGTTTTACGCCCAAGCCGAAATGCCACTGAACGCCGCGTACGATTACGCAGGCCGCGTGATGGTCGCCAACCTGATGGAACGCGACAGCCGCGAAGGCATCGACGCTTTCATCGAAAAACGCCCCGCACACTGGGACCCGCTGGACTGATCCCGCTTGGCGGTCTGGCGTTAACCCGCTAGACAGAAGGACGAGAGGCGGCGGGCATGACCACAGGCACCCCGAACGGGGCATTCGATATCGTGATTGTGGCTCAATCGGGCCGACTGACCTATGAAGCTGTGCTGTTCGCCGCATCGCTGCGCCACCACGCGCCAGATTTCAAAGGCCGTCTTGTCGTCGCCGAACCGCGTCCCGGCCCCCTTTGGCCGAACGATCCAAGGATGGACGACGCCGAAGCCCGCACGTTGCTAGGCAATCTTGGCGCTCATATCCTGCCGTTTGATTGCAAGCACTTCGGCCACGCCTATCCGAACGGCAACAAGGTTGAGGCTCTGGCCGCCCTGCCCCAAGGCCGCCCCTTCCTGTTCTTTGACACCGACACGCTGATCACCGGCCCCATCGATCAGGTGCCCTTTGATTTCGCGCGCCCTTCCGCGTCGATGGCGCGAGAAAACACATGGCCTGCTCCGCCGCTTTATGGCCCGGGATACGATGGCATATGGCGCGCGCTTTACGCCCATTTCGATGTGCCGTTTGACCAAACCCTGGATTTGTCCGAGCCCCATGATCACTGGGAACGCTATATGTACTTCAACGCGGGCTGGTTCTTTGGCGCTTGCCCACAAGCGTTTTCCGCCGCGATGATCCGGATCATGACCGGCGTGCGCGATGACGCGATCCCTGAACTGGCCAGTCAGGCGCTTTACCCTTGGCTGGATCAGATCGCCCTGCCCTTGGTGATTGCCGAACAAGGCGGCGGTCGCCCCGGCCCCGAACTTTCCGGCCTTGACGGAGCGCTGACCCAACACTGGCGCGCCATGCCGTTGTTCTTTGCCCGCGCGTCGGACGACCTGTTGGAAAAGCTGATGGAAGTGGCGCGACCCAACAAAGTCAAGAAGGTGCTGAAGGCGCATGAACCGTTCAAACGCATAATCTTCCAAAACAAGGGCAACCGTATCCGCGCGATGTTTGATCGTGACGCCTTGCCGCGAGCCGAAAAGATGATCCGCAACCGGATCAAGCGAAACGGGCTTTGGATGCGCTAACGCCTTTGAGGGGTTGAAGCCCCGCGCCGCAGCGCCCACAAAGAGACCGGATTTAGAAACGGCCCCCGCCCGGGCCAGACAATAACCAAAATAAAGGGGATACAAATGTCTGACAAAATGGGCTTTGACACACTTCAGGTACACGCAGGCAATACGCCTGACCCGGCCACGGGCGCGCGGCAGATACCAATTTACCAAACCACAGGCTATGTATTTCGCGACGCCGACCACGCTGCCGCCTTGTTCAACCTGCAAGAGGTCGGCTGGATCTACTCGCGCCTGACCAACCCAACCGTGGCGGCCTTGGCCGAACGGATTGTCGCGTTGGAAGGCGGCGCAGGCGGCATCTGCTGTTCTTCGGGTCACGCCGCGCAGATCATGGCGCTGTTCCCCCTGATGATGCCGGGCACGAACATCGTCGCCTCGACCCGTCTTTATGGCGGCACCTACACGCAGCTGACCCAGACCATCAAACGCTTTGGCTGGTCGGCGACGCTGGTTGATTTCGACGATCTGGACGCGGTCAAAGCCGCCATCGACGACAACACCCGCGCGGTCTTCTGCGAGTCGATTGCCAACCCCGGTGGCTATATCACCGATCTGGATGCCATCGCTAAAGTGGCCGACGAAGCTGGTGTGCCGCTGATTGTCGACAACACCTCGGCAACGCCATATCTGTGCAACCCGATCGAACATGGCGCCACATTGGTCGTCCATTCGACCACCAAGTACCTGACCGGCAACGGCACGGTCACAGGCGGTGCGGTCGTGGATTCCGGCAAATTCGACTGGTCGGCCTCGGACAAATTCCCGTCGCTCAGCCAGCCCGAGCCCGCCTACCACGGTCTGGCCTTCCACGGCGCCTTGGGTCCAATGGCCTTTACCTTCCACTCCATCGCCGTGGGCCTGCGCGATCTGGGCATGACGATGAACCCGCAAGGCGCGCATTATACGCTGATGGGGATGGAAAGCTTGTCCCTCAGAATGGAGAAACACGTGGTCAACGCCGTGAAAGTGGCAAAATGGCTGGAAGCGGACCCCCGGATCGAAAAGGTCACCTATGCCGGTCTGGAGAGTTCGCCCTACTTTGATCGTGTGGCCCGGATCTGTCCCAAGGGCGCGGGCGCTCTGTTCACCTTCGCGATCAAGGGCGGCTATGACGCTTGTGTGAAACTGGTGGACTCGGTCGAACTGTTCAGCCACGTGGCCAACCTTGGCGACGCGCGGTCGTTGATCATCCATTCGGCGTCCACCACGCACCGTCAGTTGAGCGATGAGCAACGCGAAGCTTCGGGCGCATTGCCGAACGTGGTGCGCGTGTCGATCGGCATCGAGGATCCAGCCGATATTATTGCCGATCTGGATCAGGCTTTGACCAAAGCTGTTGGCTAAGGTTCTTTGATTGCACCGGGGGCTTTGCCCCCGGACCCCCAGCATACTTTCCACAAGAAGAAGACAAGAGCGCCCCGAAACGGAAACGCCCTTGTCCGAAGGATCTTGCCCTTCTCCTTGTGCGGTCATCGGCATGCCTGCCTGTACCGCT
>CAZWDS010000004.1:0-7034 GCA_964632495.1 uncultured Rhodobacterales bacterium | reverse complement strand
TCGCGCACTTCAGGGAAAGCGGCGACAGGCGTCACTGTATCATAGGTCAACCCATGGCCTGCGTGGACTTCCAAACCCAGAGAATGGGCGAAGGCGGACATGTCGCGCAGACGTTCGAGTTCTGCGTCGCGATCATCAAACCGTTCTTCGGTATGGGCGTCGCAATAGGCACCTGTGTGAAGTTCGATCACTTGAGCGCCAATCCGGTTGGCCGCTTCGATCTGGCGTTGGTCGGCGGCGATGAAGATCGACACACGGCATCCGGCGTCGGCAAGCGGAGCGATGAAATGAGCCAGACGGTTTTCGTCTTTGGCCACTTCCAAGCCACCTTCGGTTGTGCGTTCTTCGCGTTTCTCGGGCACGATGCAAACCGCATGGGGGCGGTGCCTCAGCGCAATCGCTTGCATTTCTTCGGTCGCCGCCATTTCGAAATTCAAGGGCACTGACAAAGCTTCGGACAGGCCTTCGATATCCGTGTCTGTGATGTGGCGGCGGTCTTCGCGCAGATGCGCTGTTATGCCATCGGCTCCGGCCTCCTCGGCCAGTTTGGCCGCTCGGATGGGATCGGGGTAGTCGCCGCCGCGTGCGTTCCGCACAGTGGCCACATGATCGATGTTCACGCCTAGTCGTAAGTGTTCCATACCCGAAACCTAGGGCGCGACCGGGTCAGTGTCCATGACCTATCGAACGATGGGTTCTAGGGGATCGTAATGCGCCTGATCGTCTGTACCCCAAGCCACGTCCGGCAGGCTGTCGGGTTTGAAGCGGTGCGCCCTCAACTCGGCCTTTGTCAGCCAGTGCCGCTCGGTGACCACACCTTCGGGGTCAGTCCAATCGGCATAGGGGTCGCCCGAGATCATGCGGCACCGGAAATAGACATCCACCTGATGAAAGTCTCGGGGCGGGTCGTGAAATTCGTTCACCAGAACCACGCGGCCCACTTCGATGCCCAGACCGGTTTCTTCGTGCAATTCGCGTTTCAGATTGTCGGGCAAAGAGCTGCCGATTTCGACACCGCCGCCCGGCGCACAGAGAAGATCGCTGTTGCCCGGCCAAGCGTTGACCATCAGCAACCGATCATCGCGCAGGATCAGGGCTCGGACCGCCAGACGGGGACGCGGGCTCACCTGTCTGATGCCGGGCCGGTTACGCGGGTGACATGGCCCATCTTGCGGCCCGGGCGGGCTTCGGCCTTGCCGTAGAGATGCAGCAGCGCGCCGGTTTCCATGCGGATCAGCGGCACTTGCAGCAGGTCATCGCCGATCAGATTGGTCATCACGACGTCCGAGTGGCGCACGGGATCAACAAGCGGCCAGCCTGCGACGGCGCGGATGTGTTGTTCAAACTGGTCGATCACCGCGCCTGCCTCGGTCCAGTGGCCCGAGTTGTGCACACGTGGCGCGATTTCGTTCACGATCAGACCACCCGGCGTATCGAACAATTCGACACCCAGAACGCCAACGTAATCCAAAGCGGCCAGAATGGTGCCCGCGATGCCAAAGGCACGGTCACGGGTATCGCGGTCGATGGCGGCGGGGACGGTGGTGGTGGACAGGATGCCGTCTTTATGGACGTTCTCGCCGGGTTCAAAACAAGCGATCCGGTCGTCGGTGCCCCGTGCTGCAATCACGCTGATTTCGCGGGTAAAATCGACGAAACCTTCCAGAACTGCCGGAGCCGTTCCAATCGCATCCAAAGCGGCACCGCCACTGTGGATGTCCATGATCCGGGCTTGGCCTTTGCCGTCGTAGCCAAGCCGCCGGGTCTTCAGGATGGCGGGTACGCCGGTCTCGGCCATGGCTTGGGCGAGTTGAGCGGCGGCGTCTGCGTGGCTTGGATCGACAGCGGCGTAAGACGCGGTGGCCAGACCGATGTCGTTCAGGAAATCCTTTTCGTCGATGCGATCCTGACTGACCGCCAAGGCACGGCGATTGGGGCGGATCGGCACTTGGGCTTCGATTAGGTCCAGCGCTTCGGCAGGGACGTTTTCGAATTCATATGTAACGACATCGACGCCCGCGGCGAAGGCAGCCAAAGCCGCATGATCGTCGTAACCGGCAGTGTAGGTTCTTACGGCAACCTCGCCCGCTGGTGGGTTGGTGCCGGGCTCGTAGACATGGACGCGAAAGCCAAGGCGCGCGGCCGCCATCGCCAACATGCGGCCCAGTTGGCCACCGCCCAAGATTCCGATGGTTTGGCCGGGTTCCAGTGCGTCAGACATCTGTTGGCTCCTCTGGGATAGAGGCCGTAAGCGCGGACCGCCAGGCGTCCAGACGGTCGGCCAAGGCGGCATCATTCAAGGCAAGGATACCGGCAGCCATCAAGCCTGCGTTCTTCGCCCCCCCCTCGCCGATGGCCATGGTGGCCACGGGATAGCCGCGCGGCATTTGCAGGATGGAATAAAGACTGTCGACGCCCTTCAAAGCGCGGGTTTCCACGGGCACGCCGATCACCGGCACCCTTGTTTTTGAGGCCATCATGCCCGGCAAATGCGCCGCCCCGCCAGCACCGGCTATAATCACCTGCAATCCCCGGTCCACGGCGGTTTTGCCATAGTCCCACAACCTGTCCGGAGTGCGGTGCGCCGAGACGATCCTGGTCTCGAACGAGACACCCAATTCCTCTAGCACATCTGCGGCTGATTTAAGCGTGGGCCAATCCGACTGGCTGCCCATTATGATCCCGACGACTGGCTTCATGACACTTCCCTGAAAGACGCCGCGAACTTACCCTTGGCTTAAGGCGCCTGCAATCGTTCAAGCGATGATGTCGGGGGTGATCCGGTCTTCTAACACCGCAATCTTGTCTTTCAGCGCCAGTTTTTGCTTTTTGAACCGCCGCACGGTCAACATATCAGCGCCGGTTTCTTCCAAAGCGCGGATCGCTTCATCCAGATCACGGTGGTTCTGGCGAAGCGTCTCAAGCTCGACACGCAGCACATCTTCGGTCTTCATCTGTTCTGGTGGATTTTGAGGCATTCTGGTCCCGGATTTGGGTGATTTTCCCTTAGATACCCTTAAGCCCGCCTGCCGCAAAGGGGTTTAAACCTTGCCAAAAAGCCTATCCAACCCCATATTTTTGACACGGGTTGCCGATATTGGGGCCCAACGGACATCGTCGCTTAGCGTAAGGACGACCACATGACGAAATTAACATTGGGGACTCACCCCTTCTTGTTGGGCTTTGATCAGCTGGAACGGCTGGTCGAACGGACGGCCAAAACCGAAAACGGCTATCCGCCCTACAACATCGAACATGTCAGCGAAAACACCTTCCGCATCACGCTTGCGGTCGCCGGTTTTGCCGAGGACGACCTGTCGATTACAGTGGAAGATCGTCAATTGGTCGTGCGTGGACACCAAAGCAGCGACGACGACGACCGCATCTTTTTGCACCGTGGCATTGCATCGCGTCAGTTTCAGCGGACCTTTTTGCTGGCCGACGGCGTTGATGTATCGGGTGCAGCACTGACCAATGGACTTCTGCACATCGATCTTTCGCGGTCGGTTCCCGAAAGTGTTGTGCAGACAATCCAGATCGACAAGGGGTAAGCCAATGGATACGCCGTTTGATTTCAATAAGATAGGCGAGCAACGCCTGGTCTACGTGCGCCCGGTCGATGTCTCGGAGTTGCCACGCAAAATGCGCGATCAGGCTGGTGACAAGGGCCAAATCTATGCGGTCCATTCATCGGACGGTGAACGACTGGCTTTGGTGAAAGACCGGAAACTGGCCTTTGCTTTGGCGCGCCAGAACGATTTTGCGCCGGTGAATGTGCATTAATCCCTAAAAATCCAACACCAAACCAACGCTGAGCGACTGCAAAGGCCCGTTGTCGACGTTGTAAACCTGCGAGCCAGGAACACCGTCATCGTTGGCTTGGGCGAAGTCTCGAAATTCGGTGTAGGTGTATTCGACACGCAGACGGTATTGTTCGTTCCACGTGCGTTCGATCCCGAAACTGGCGGTCGGGCCCAAAAGTATGTCTTCGCGGATATGGGCATCTGACACGGTCAAAGTGCCTCCGTTTACATCGCCACCGACATTTCGGATATCGGCAAGGGCCAGACCGCCTTTGACATAAAGCAGGTTATCCCCAAAAAACCGCCCCGCTCGACCGGTCAGCGAACTTGACCAGTTGATATCCACCTGATCAATGTCGTTATCACTGTTAAAAACAAGGCGGGATTCAAGGTCTGCGAATTCAAGCGAGGCTTCAGCGCCAAAGACGTAATCGCCATGTCTGAAGTTTTTGCCGACAAACCCCTGCAGGCCAAACCCGTCGAAATCATGGGGCAAAAAGGTGCGGGCGACGTTCTGGTTGTACGTGAAACGATTGCCCGTCACTTCGGTCACGGCACGGCTGAATTGCAGCCCGCCACCAAAATACAGGCCGTCCCATTCCCCTTCGGAATCGGCCAGTGCCACGGTTGGACAGACCAACAGCGCAAAACATATGGATCGCATGGTGGTTTCCACCTTCTGCTCGGACCCCTGAGGAAACCATAACGATTTGTTAACTTCTGGAAAGGGGAAGGTTTTCACATAAGTGGCATGGATGAGGCGTCCGTTGTCCCCGAAAGACCGCTTGGACCGCTTTTTAGGCGATCCGTCCTCAACGCAAGATTTTCAAGTTGCTGATCCGAGACTTGAACCGGCTGATCAATTCATCATCCTTATCGAACCAGCGATAGTCTAAATGCGTCGGCACCATGAACCCATTGACGGTTTGGTAGTTGGACTTTTGACCGACTTCGCGTTGCAGGGTCCCATTGCCCTCCATAAGCAACCTATCCCCTTCCATCACGGTGATGGCACCATTTGGTGCGAAGCGGACAATATAGCGCCCTTCAAGATCGCCGTGGGTGATCGTTAAGTAGGCCGTGTCCGCGTCGTGTTCGTCCCAAGTCACATACTCATTTGGCAACAAAGCCCATGGCATCAAAGTGGCCTGTCCGTAGTAGCGCAGGATCAGATAGCTATGGAGGGATTTGATCTGAGCCGGGTCGGTGTAATCGGTGTGCATGACAGTTTTCCAACCCAAGAGTTTCGCACGCATGTTGTGGTGATCGACGAAGAAGGCGTCGCGGCTTTCGATCAGGGGAAGGCCAAAGCGCCAGAACCATCCGGTGAACGCATAGACCGGGGTATTCGGGCGACTGACCTGACGGCCTTCGGCGCGGAACTGCCCCACGACGGGCAGCATAAAGTCACCGCTTTGATCCCAATCGACTCCGCGCAGGGTGATGCTGGTTTGCCCGTTGAAAGCATAGTCGAAATAGCGCCGCACCGGGTCTGGCAGATCAGCGTAAATCTCAGGCGAAAGATCAATTGTGATCGGCGCATCCGTCAGAATGCCGCCTTCGATCAAATCCGTGTTTTCGCGGTACGCTTTGTAAAGACCGATCGCTGCGAACAGGGCAACGGCCAAACTCAAAACGGCAAGGATTGCGAATGTCTTTAGTATCATCGGGGCGGTCCTTACACGGGCTTATTCGAATGTGATGCTGGTCAAGACGGCATCAAAAAACGGATAGGTTTCGCCCCCCGCCATGCGCGAGATGACAAAGGCGTGGGGGATCATGACGCCGTCTATGTCGCGGTAATCCGAGCGGGTCACATGCTCGCCCGAGCCATGGTAAGGCGTGTTCAGGTCACCATCTTCTTCGGCCACCATGTGGGTCAGCCGCCCTTCGGGATCGACGAAGACAATCATGGACGCACGAAGACCGTCCGCCTCGACAATCGCGCGCGCGCTTTGATCGTCGATGGGATCCCAGGTGACGGGGCCTCCGGGCAGTAGGGCGTGGGGGAACAGCGCACTTTCCAACAGCCAACGGCGCAGGGAGATGACGTTTAACGCGGGCGTTTCGCTTTCATCGACAACGGTGAGCGTCGAAAGCACCTTGGCCTTCATCTCCATTTCGCCATCGGCAAAATAGTCATAGGCGCGCGCCCAGATGCCCGGGATGATCGGCGTTGTTGCGGAAAACATCAGAGCGGGTTCTGTGACGGCGATCACTTGTTCTGCGGTCGTGAAGTTGAAGCCGTCCGTTTGAGGGCGACGGAACTGACCTTCCGCTGTTAGCCGCACCGTCTTCGTCGGGGGGATACCGTTCGGGAAGGCGAAGGCAAAGTAGCGCTGCACGGGGGCTGGCAGGGTCGCCAAGCCCGCGTCGGTTGCAACGGGCGGGGTCCCGATTTCCGCAAGGGCTGCGATCTGGTCTTGAAAGGCGCGGATGTCGCGCTCGGTCTGAAACGATACAATCCCAACCACAACTGCGGCGCCAATCCCAAGTGCTGTGGCGCCCCCTATCGTCCATTTCATAAGGCTCATCGCCTGCGTCCTTTCGTGGTTCAAATCGTGTTTCAAAACTCACCGTAAAGATATGTACGGCTCTTTAGACAAGGCGTAAACTTATGTACGGTTTTCGTCAACAGAAATTTGGAAACGCGATAAAAATGACGGACAAACAGGCCGAACACGTGCTCGAATCGAAGCTGCCGCTTTTCAAGTGCTTGAAAAGGTGGGGTCGAGGCGGCGTCGGAGATTTATGTCAGCCTGTGACGTGTTCGATCGGATTTACCGGACGTGAAAAAGGGCGCCCGGTTGGACGCCCCTTCTCAAATCTTAAGCGGTGATTTTGCGTTCTCGGCATTTGGCCTTTAGGCCAAACGCTTGTCACGCTTCGCAATTCAGGATCGGCAAGCCGATCCCGAACCGCTTACATCATGCCGCCCATGCCGCCCATGTCGGGCATGCCGCCGCCAGGGGCTGCGCCCTCTTTGGCTGGCTTGTCGGCAACCATGGCTTCGGTCGTGATCAAAAGACCAGCGATCGAGGCTGCGTCCTCAAGTGCGGTGCGCACAACCTTTGCAGGGTCGATGACGCCGAACTTGAACAGATCACCATACTGCTCGGTCTGAGCATTGAAGCCGAACGAGTTGTCTTTCGACTCGCGGATTTTGCCAGCAACAACAGCGCCGTCGACGCCCGAATTTTCAGCGATCTGACGCAGAGGTGCTTCCAACGC
>CAZWDS010000003.1:0-90985 GCA_964632495.1 uncultured Rhodobacterales bacterium | reverse complement strand
ACATTCGCGACAATAATGACCGGGGCTTTGGGATTATCCGCAGAAGCGGGAAAATAAACGTATAGGTTGAAGTTCATTCACCGGGTTTCAGCTTCGAGGATGGTCCAGATTTCCCGACCAAAGCACTGTTATTCCAACCACCGGTTTGCACCGTCAGTCGTGCTAGGTTGTGACAAGTCTCAGCGCCGCTCGATTCAGATGTTCAAGATACTGCGATTGGCTCCAACCGCAGTCCTGTGTCAATTGTTCCCAGTTGCGCACCGACGTCAGCGTCCACAACAGATCGCTCGCAGTTTTCGCGTCCAGACCCTCTGCCAAAACGCCATCGTTATTCAACGATTGCACCGTGCCATCGCACAGCCCGCGTACCGCATTCATCCTGTCATCCCAAGCCGCACGCGCTTCGTCGTCGGTGTCTTTCATCGCCATTAAGGCTTTCCCCACGCCATAGATTTTGGGGATGTAGTTGCCCCAGGTTTCTATGAACCCCGACAACCGATCCGCCCCGGCTTTTTGTGTCACCTCGGCCTCAAACACAGCGCCTATTCCATGAACCTCATCAAGGTAACGTGCTGTTGCGACCAGCAATTCAGCGCGGTTCGGAAAGTGAAGATATAGCGCCTGACGGCTGATCCCTGCGCGCTTTGCAATGTCGGACATGCGCACCTTGGGCGACCGTTCTGTTTCAAGAAGGGTCTGGCAGGATTTCAGAATGCGATTGCGGGTGGTGAGATTTTTACTTGACATGGTGTAAAGTAACTCGCTATGAACAGGCAGTCAACTTGACATGGTGTCAAGTAAAGCCAGAAAAAGGAAACCACCATGAAAGTCATCGTCATCGGCGCTACTGGAACCATAGGAAGCCTTGCAGTTCGCCAAATGCTGGCCGCAGGCCACGACGTCACCGCGTTCTCGCGCAACCCCGCCAAACTGGAAATCGACAATGCGCAGCTCACGCTCTTGGCGGGTGACGTCCAGGATCAGGCGCAGGTTGATGCCGCTGTTTCGAACCATGATGCGGTCGTGATCACTCTGGGAAACAAGTCCCTGACCTCGCCGATCCGGTCCGAAGGAACTCTGAACGTGATCCGCGCAATGCAAAAGGCCGGTGTCCCGCGCCTCATTTGCCAATCCACGCTTGGCGCTCGCGAAAGCTGGTCCAACCTGAACTTCTTTTGGAAACGGATCATGTTTGGCGGTCTGTTGCGTGTCGTGTTCCGCGATCACGAACTTCAGGAACGATTGGTCGAAGCGAGCGGGCTGAACTGGACAATCGTACGCCCGGGCGCCTTCACCGATGGCCCTGCCACCGGCACCTTTCAAGAAGCCTTCCCGCCAACCCTGCGCGGCCTGAAGCTCAAGATTACACGCAGCGACATCGCAGACTTTCTGACCCGCCAATTGACGGACCTCAGCTATGCGAACCGCGCCGTCGCGATTTCTAACTAAGGCGACCCCATGGATCGTGGTCAGAAAAACGCCCGCACCAAAGCGCGGGCGTTCAAGACCTCAGCCCTTCTTCAACTCCCGGCTGCCCAGCAACTCCGCAATCTGGACCGCATTCAACGCAGCCCCCTTGCGCAAGTTGTCCGACACGCACCAGAAATTCAGACCGTTCTCAATCGTCCCGTCTTGGCGAATACGACTGATGAACGTCGCAAAATCCCCAACACACTCGATCGGCGTCGTATAGCCACCATCCTCGCGCTTATCGACAACCATAATCCCCGGGCTCTCGCGCAGAATGTCCCGCGCTTCATCTTCGTCCAGAAACTCTTCCGTCTCGATATTCACCGCCTCGGAATGCCCCACAAACACCGGCACCCGCACACAGGTCGCCGTCACCTTGATCGCCTTGTCCACGATCTTCTTCGTCTCAACGACCATCTTCCACTCTTCCTTGGTCGACCCGTCCTCCATGAACACATCGATCTGCGGAATAACGTTAAACGCGATCTGCTTTTGGAACGTCTTCGGCGGCTTGTCGTCCGTCGGGTTGTAAATGCTCTTGGTCTGATCCCAAAGCTCATCCGCCCCGTCCTTGCCAGCCCCCGACACCGATTGATAGGTCGAAACCACAACGCGCTTGATCGTCGCGCGATCATGCAAAGGCTTCAGCGCCACCACCATCTGCGCGGTCGAACAATTCGGGTTCGCAATGATGTTCCGGTTCTTATACCCCGAAATCGCATCCGGGTTCACCTCGGGCACAATCAACGGAATATCCGGCTCGTAGCGATACAAAGACGAGTTATCAATCACCACGCACCCGGCCTTCGCCGCGATCGGAGCGTACTTCTTCGTCGGCTCAGACCCGATGGCGAACAATGCCATATCAAAGCCCGTGAAATCGAACGTGTCCAAATCCTTGGTCTTCAGTGTCTCATCGCCAAAGCTCACCTCTGTGCCCAGCGATTTACGGCTGGCCAAAGCCACCACTTCATCGGCAGGGAACTGGCGCTCGGCCAGAATATTCAGCATTTCGCGGCCCACGTTTCCGGTGGCGCCCACGACAGCGACGCGATAACCCACTTTGACCTCCTATGGCTTGGGGACGAGCGCATATAGCCCGCCCCCGCATTGGATAAAAGGCCAAACCCACGTTTTTGAATGACATTTGGTGATGTACCCGATCACCACCACCAGAGGCCGGGCAATTGAGATTTGCGGCGAATGTCCGCATTGCGCCCACATTCAGTACGAAGCTCGAAAACCCTGCAGTTTGGAAACCATTTTAGGCAGCAAGTGCTACCGACTTACTTGGTAAGGATTTGAGAGATCCGAGCGGGCCAGTTCCCTGATCGTACCCCAGTTTTTGCTAGAGTTTTGCTGCCAAAATACAAAGTTAGAATCATGTCAGCCCGATCTTGCGCGATATCGTGGGACGCGCCTGATCTTATCAGCCGGTCCTTGACCGCGTCGCGAAACCGGGTGGCAATGACACTGGTTTTTTCCGCAACTTTCTTGTTCACCGGGGCCATTTCGACCATTGCGTTGCAACCAAAACAGCCAATTGAATCGTCCTCGCGCGGGGCAAACAACCGGGCGATGCAATCAGCGTCGGCGGCCTCTTGATGGCTGCCAAGCAATGTCACTGCGGTCTCGATCTCTGTCCGATCATAAAGGTCAAGCGCTTCAAGATAGACGGCCTCTTTGTCACCAAACGCTTTGTAAAAACTTCCGCGGGTGATCCCCATGGCATCCAATAGATCGGGCAGATTGGTGCCTTTGAATCCAAGTCGCCAAAATATTGACATTGCACCGGAAATTGCAGTCTCGGGGTTAAATTCTCTTGGTCGTGCCATGGCGCATTTGTAATGCATCTCTGTCGATGGTGCAATTTTTATGTTCGTTCACAATGAGTTGTTTTGTACCAATTGGTTCGCTTCCCTACGTTCAAAGACCTGAGCGGTGCAAGCCGCGAACAACTCAAGCCCCACAACCAAAGTGGCGCCCTCCCGGGTGATTGCTTTGGTGACAACCAAAGGACAAACACATGAACTTCGCAAAATCGATGATTGCCGGATTAGTCGTATCGGCATCTATGGTCACTGCTGCTTTGGCAGCCGGCACAGAAATCAACGCTTCTTCAACGGGACTAGCGCTACAAGGCTTTGACCCTGTCGCGTACCATACGCTTGGTGAAGCAACGAAAGGCAACTACAGCATCACTGCGACCCACGAGGACGCCACCTATTGGTTTGCAAACGAAGAACACAAAGCGACATTCTTGGCGAACCCGGCGGCCTATGCCCCAGAATACGGAGGCTACTGCGCATTTGGTGCGGCCATGGGCTTCAAATTTGACGGTGATCCAAATCACTGGCGCATTGTCGACGGTGAACTGTTCCTGAACGTGTCCGCCGAAGTGCAAGAACGCTGGGTCACGGACATTCCGGGCTTTATCGAAATGGCAGACACCAAATGGGTCGATATCGAATTCACAGAACCATCGGACCTACAATAAACTTTTTCTGGTTCCATGTCCGCAGAAGCAATTTGCGGCATGGAACCAGATGAAATTAGGCCGCACGTAGGAAGGTCTGGTTTCTTGGATTGTAACTCCGGCTCGAAGCCGACATTCACAGAAATTGCCACGCGTTCGCCTTGTCCACAAACCAAACCTCACCCCTCCCCCATCGCCTTAACCGCAGCATTCCACCCCTCCTCATAGGCCCAGTGCTCCACCAGTTGCGCCCGCAACTTCTCCATTGGCGTCTTGGGGTCCTCCCGCTTCTTGTCGTTAATCGCCTCTCCCACCCGCTCCATGATTTCTTTTTGGAACTGCACCTTTTCCGCCATCTTCATCTGTACCCACGTCTCCAAAATCCGGTTGATCCGGGCCTGATACCCTTTGCCCATTCGCCGGAAGATCGCGATCACGGCGCGGTCCAGATAAAGCGTCACCTTTTCTTTCGGCGCCTCCACATCCACGTCCACCTCCAGCGTGTGCCAAGCCTCGGGCACCTCTTTCTGCGCCGCCTCCAGAAACCCGTTGTCAAAGGTCAGTGTCTGCATGGCGATCAGGTGGTGAAACCGTTCCTCGGCCAGACGCCTCGTTTTCGCGCCTTTGGTCGGCACCCAGTTCGTGCTCATGTCGTGTCTCCTGTCAGGTCCGGGGCAGAATCGCGCCAAAAGGTTAACGCTGCCCCATCTCTCCGGGCGCACCGACGCAATACCGACGTAATACCGACGTGGTACCGACAGGGGTTTTCGCCCACCGTACTTACGCGTTAAGAGGTTGAGCCATGAGCAATGACCTCCCCTATCGCGCTTGCGTTGGCGTCGTTCTGGCCGACGCGCAGGGCCGCATTTTCACCGGCGAACGCATCGACACCCCCGGTGCATGGCAGATGCCTCAAGGCGGCATAGACGACGGCGAAACCCCTGAAATCGCTGCCTTTCGCGAGCTTGAGGAAGAAACCGGAGTGCCCCAAGCCTGCGCCCAAATCGAAGCCGAACACGATGGTTGGATCACCTACGACCTACCCGATCATCTGGTCGGCAAACTCTGGAAAGGCCGCTACCGTGGCCAACAACAACGCTGGTTTCTCCTGCGTTTCCAAGGGGATGACACCGACATCCAGATCGAACAACCCCACCCCGAATTCGCCAAATGGCGCTGGTCCACGCCGGACGAAGTCATCGAAAATATCGTGCCTTTCAAACGCGACGTCTATGAAACTGTGATACAGTCTTTCCGATCCAAGCTCTGATCTCTGTCTTTGAAAGCCCCGCCCAATGCTGACCCGATCCCTTGTTTTCCTCGCCCTTCTGACCGCCCAGCCCCTCCACGCCTTGTCGTGCTTGGCCCCCGATGTGGTGCGAAACTACGAATACGCCCGCGACAGCGAAGACACCTATTCCATGGTGATCGGACGCATCGAACCCTACGGCCCAATCGCAGTCCCCGAGCAGGATTTGTCCGCCAAAACCGATCGCAGCACCGAAACCCAAATCCGCCTAACCGGCCGCGCTTTAACGGCCAACGGCTTCACTGCCGAATTCCAACGCGATGTCACACTACGTATCCAATGCGTGTCGGTATGGTGTGCCGGTGCGCCTGATATTGAGCCTGAGGTTTTCGTAACCCTACGCCATGACGGCGATGCGCGCGTATTGGACATCGGCCCTTGCCTTGGTAACGCAACAAAGTGGACAGCCGAAGATGAAGCCCGCGTTCTGAACTGCCATCGGTTCCAGAAATGCGCCACCCCCTAGCAATGCCGCTTTTCCTCACACAGCTCGCCGGATAAACCCAGCCCATGGCAAAAAACAAGATCAACACTCAGGCAATCGGGCTGGACGCTGGCCTTGGCTTCATTCGCTGGCTGACGGGCGCGGAAAACCTGCACTACGGACTTTGGACCGATCTTGAGCCGAACGCCGAAAATCTTGGCGCCGCGCAATCGGCCTATACCGACAAGTTGTTCAGCTATTTGCCAACCGGCCCACTTTCAATTCTGGATGTTGGTGGGGGTGCGGGCGAAACGGCCAAGAAACTGATCGGTCTTGGTCATAGTCTTGAAATCGTTGTGCCTTCGCCCCTGCTGGCCGAGCGATGTCGCGAGAACGCGCCCGAAGCCACGGTGCATGAAATGGGGTTTGAGGACTTTCAATCGGACACCAAGTTC
The DNA here is from genome assembly GCA_964632495.1 of uncultured Rhodobacterales bacterium. Taxonomy (GTDB): domain Bacteria; phylum Pseudomonadota; class Alphaproteobacteria; order Rhodobacterales; family Rhodobacteraceae; genus CALKXV01. The sequence goes on along the minus strand of CAZWDS010000003.1, from coordinate 84,851 downwards.
GACCTGTGCCTCTTTTCCGAAAGCTTCCAGTACATCCCGATGGACCTTGCGCTGGACAAAGCCCTGAAACATGTCAAAGCCGACGGTCATGTGCTGATTGCGGATTGCTTTCGGTCAGATGCGTTTTCGCGCGAAGGGCCGATCCGGTTGCCTGGCGGTGGCCATCCCGTTGCAAAGTTTCGCGACGCCCTTGAAAAGCTACCGGTGGCCGTTTTGAAGCAGGAAGACATCACCGAAGCCGTCGCCCCCTCTATCGATCTGGAACAAGCGCTGTTTCATGTCTTCGGTGACGCGATCACTTTGATTGATGCTGAACTGTCGGCCAAACGTCCCAAGTTCCGCTGGCTTTTGACCAAGGGTATCCGCACGGTCATGGGCAAACGCAAAGCGCACCGTTTGAACAACCGCTTGCGCAAAAACGACCGCACAAGTGCGGTCTTTACCTTGAACAATCGGTATCTGATCACTTTGCTCAAACGAACATGAAGTAACGTTCGTAGAGTCGAAGGTGGCCCCAGGGACGAGGGATTATTCCATCTTCGCACTCTACAAACGCTCACCAATACCCCTCTCACTCGTCATGCGACCCCATCACTCACTACGGTCGAACCGGTCTTTGCAGACCCGTAATTGATCTCCGGTCCGACTGGCTAAAATACACTCACCAGTGCCGCGCTTGTGATGCGGCTGAGAACAGGTTCGCTTGTGAATGACGCTGGGTCAATTGAGGCAGCCCCCGTTGCTGTGAGCGAAACGTGAAAGCTGCGTAAGAGCGTGAAACCGATGCGTGAAAGTTTTCTGGAAAAAAGAACAAAACGTGAATATCGTGGTAAACCTCAGGGAATTCGCCCTGATTCTGCCAATTTCACAAGGGAATCGGCCATGCCGTTTGCTGAACTCAGCGCCATGTCGAACTTTACCTTCCTCACCGGCGCCAGCCACGCCGAGGAATATGTCGACCGTGCCGCCTTGTTGGGGTTGTCGGCGATTGCGATTGCGGATGAGAACTCGGTTGCCGGTGTGGTGCGCGCGCATACGCGGGTGCGCGAGATTGCGCGGCAGGTGAAAGAGCGCTTGGAAGGCGATCTGATTGGCCCTCCTGCCCCAGTCGCGGGATGGGAGCGTCAGAAGCAGGTCTTCGAAAGCTATCCAGGCAGCGCCTTCCGCCAACGCACAGGTACATTGTCAAAGGTCGAGACCACTGATCCCCTAGACGGTCCCAAAGCAGGGTTTGAAACGCGGGTGACGCCGCCACCTCTCTTTTCAGGAGACGGCGAAAAAAGCGCATTTTTCGCAACGATTTCTGCGCAGAAATCGCACATCCAAGGGGATGCCTCTGCCGCCGTCTTGAATATCCCGCGCCTTTTGCCCGCCGCCCGGATCGTTCTGGACACCGGTTTCACTGTCACCACACTGCCCAAGACACGGGCGGGATGGGGCAACCTGTGTCGCCTGATCTCGCGTGGACGATTGAAAGCCGAGAAAGGCTCATGCCTGATCCACCTCGACGACCTGATCGAATTCGGCACAGACCTTGCCCTACTGATCCACCCGCCCACAGGCACGCCCTCACAAAACGGCGCGGGCGATTGGCACTCACAAGCGGATCGGTTGACGCGCCGCTTTGCTGAAGACTGTTACCTCGTCATGACCCCGCGCTATGACGGGCAAGACGGCGACCGGTTCGACAAGATCGCCGACCTTGCCAAAACGCTAAACATCCCCACCATCGCCAGCGCCACCCCCCGGATGCACCACGGCAACCGACGCAAGCTGGCCGATGTGCTGACCGCCGTTCGTTTGGGCCGCAAGGTCGATGATCTGGGTCGCGCTGCCCTTGCCAATGCCGAACAGCGCCTGAGGTCCGAGGCCGAAATGCGCCATCTCTTCGGCCTTCACAGCGATGCCGTCACACGGGCCGGCGCGCTGGCCGAGACGCTGACCTTCCAACTGGACGAGTTGCGCTATGAATACCCCTCGGAAATCGCCGACGGCGAAACCGCTTCTGAACGTCTGGCGCGTCTGTCATACGAAGGTTTGAAATGGCGCTATCCCTCGGGCGCACCGGATCATGTCAAAACGCTGCTGAACCACGAACTGACGCTGATCGCCAAGCTGAACTACGAACCCTACTTCCTGACCGTCCGCGATGTGGTCGCTTTTGCCCGGTCGCGGGGCATCCTTTGTCAGGGGCGCGGCTCGGCAGCGAACTCGGTCGTCTGCTATTGCCTTGGTGTCACCAGCGTCAGCCCCGAGATCGGCACCATGGTCTTTGAACGCTTCGTCAGTGAAGCCCGCGACGAGCCCCCCGACATCGATGTCGACTTTGAACACGAACGCCGCGAAGAGGTGATCCAGCACATCTATGAACGCTACGGCCGTCACCGCGCAGGCCTTTGCGCCACTGTTGTGCATTACCGGGGCAAACGCGCAATCCGCGAGGTGGGGCGCGCCATGGGGCTGACCGAGGATACCATCGGTGCGATCTCGTCTCAGCTTTGGGGGTTTTTTGACACCTCTGGCATGGCCGACCAGCAACTGCGCGAAATCGGGCTGGACCCGACCGACAAGCGTCTGGCGCTGACCTTGAAGCTGATCTTCGAAATCCAAGGGTTTCCCCGTCATCTGTCGCAGCACGTCGGCGGCTTTATCATCACCGAGGGCCGTCTGGACGAACTGGTGCCCATCGAAAACGCCACGATGGAGGACCGCACGGTCATCTGTTGGGACAAGGACGATATCGACAGCTTGGGTATCCTGAAGGTCGACGTGCTGGCCCTTGGCATGTTGTCCTGCATCCGCAAAGCGTTTGACCTGCTGAAAACCCACCATCAGGTCGATTACACGCTCGCCACGCTGCCGCCCGAGGATCCGGCGGTTTATGACATGCTGTGCAAGGCGGACAGTCTGGGGGTTTTTCAAGTGGAAAGCCGTGCCCAGATGAACTTTCTGCCCCGGATGAAACCGCGCACCTTTTATGATCTGGTGATCGAAACCGCGATCATCCGACCGGGGCCGATCCAAGGCGACATGGTGCATCCCTTCATCCGTCGGCGAAACGGCGAGGAAAAGATCGAGTTCCCTTCGGATGAGTTGGGCAAAGTCCTTGGCAAAACCCTTGGCGTACCGCTGTTTCAGGAACAAGCCATGCAGATCGCCATTGTGGGGGCGGGTTTCACACCCGAGGAAGCCGACCGTCTGCGCCGGTCCCTCGCCACCTTCAAAAAGCACGGCAATGTCAGCGAGTTTCGCACCCGGTTCCTGAAAGGCATGCGCGACAAGGGCTATGAGGACGATTTCGCAGAACGCTGCTTTTCCCAGATCGAAGGCTTTGGGTCTTACGGTTTTCCCGAAAGCCACGCCGCCAGCTTTGCGCTTCTGGTCTATGCCTCTAGTTGGCTCAAATGCCATCACCCCGGCGTCTTTGCTTGTGCGCTTCTGAATTCCCAACCCATGGGATTTTACGCCCCCGCCCAGATCGTGCGCGACGCGCGTGAACATGGGGTCAAGGTGCGCCCGCCGGACATCAATGCCTCGACATGGGACAACATCATGGAACCCGACGGCAAGGGCGGGCTGGCCCTGCGCCTTGGGTTTCGCCAGATCAAATCCATGCGCGAAGAAGACTGCGCCTGGATCGTGGCGGCACGTGGCAATGGATATCTGGGCGTTGAAGACGTCTGGCGTCGTGCCGGGATCGAACCCCGGATGCTGCGCGTTCTGGCCGAGGCGGATGCCTTCGCCCCCCTTGGCTTGTCGCGACGCGAAGCGCTTTGGGCGGCCTCTGCCATCGCCTCGGACAAACCTCTGCCGCTGTTCAGTCAAGATCTTGACGGCGAAGGCATCGAAGAAGACCCGGCCCGCCTGCCCGAGATGACTGCGGGTGAACATGTGGTGGAAGATTACGTCGCGATGCGCCTGACCCTGCGGGCGCATCCGATGGCCTTTCTGCGTCACAAGCTGACCCCCGGCACGCCCAAGCTGGACCCCGGCGATGGTGCGGGGGGTGAAGGGTTTGGCCGCGCCAAAGGGTTGATGCGGACGGACATCTGGGGGTCGGTCAGCTCGGCCGATCCACGCCGGAACAGCGGGTGGAGCTAAGACACCCTGCAAAATCCCAGAAAATCTGTTATACTCACTCTATCAAAGGGAGGAGATCATGACCAAACATGTCATCGACGGCCCAAAGACCACCGATACCGCCAGACTGGCCGAACGGTTTACGCAGATCGAGGGCGACAAGCTGCCCAGACCGCAGACCCTCAGTGTACAAAAACGACCGCGCCACAACGCCAGCGGCCAGCGGTTCAGTCACTATCTGAAGATCGACAAGCGCAAGAACGCCTGAAGAGACAGTTAAGACGAAGGCGGATAGGCTTTCTTTAGGTAGGCGTCCATTGCGGGGCGGTAGGCCTGAAGCTCGTTTGCGACCACCGCGAACCCACGCAAACGCGCATCATAATCACGCACGATCCCGGGCCACTCCACGGGCAAGCTAAGCGCGTCTTCAAAGGCCTTTATCCAGGCGAAGGTCACCGCGAACCCGCAATCGGACAGCCAAAGGCGATCCGTGTCCAAGGGATTTGCCGCCAACAAAAGCGCAAGGGATGAGAGGTGTTTCGACACTGCGGCCCCGCCTTCTGTCACCACTTGTGCATCCCGTGTTTCAAAAGCGACTTGCGGATACATCGCACGCACGGCGGGTTCCAAACGGGTGTCATGCAAGCGGGAGAACTCGCGCGCCTTGGCTCGAACGCGCACGTCGTCCGGCAACATCGGCACATCCGGGAAGGCCTCGTTCAGGTATTCGGCGATGGCCTCGGAATCGGCCAGCATGAACCCGTCGTGGATCATCGCGGGCAGATTTCCCGACGGTACAATCGCGCGGTATTCGTCCGAACCATACCCGCCCGGTGGCGGCAGTTCTTCGTACGCGATGCCTTTGTGGTGCATCAGGATGCGCAGCTTGGCGCAGTAAAGCGCGACGGGGACGGAATAGATGGTAATCATGGATGCCTTGGCCTTTTGTCCGGCGCTTAGAACATCATGCAATCCGCGCCGGGTGCAAGCGGTTCCGCACCCTCGGGCAAGGTTGGGGTATAATCAAAGCTGGCAATCGACGCGCCACTGTCAAAGGCGATGAACAACTGGTTCGAACCCGGCCTGATCGCAATCCCTTCCGGGTCCATCCCGAATTCGAACAGAGGTGCTGTGGCCAGCAAAGTGCCTTCGGCGTCAAATTCATACAGGCTGTTGGTGCCTTCCATATCGTCCACAATCAACAGATGCCCGGTGCGCGGATCACGGGCGATGCCTTGGGCCTCGGACAAGGGCGGGTCCAGTGTCATGGTGTTGATACGGCGGATCACTTTGCCCTCGTCTGACAGCCAGGTCAGATATTCGGGGTCATCTTCGACGGTAATCAGATTGCCTTCCCCATCCATGACGATGCCTTCCGTATCCGCCCACCCCCCTTCAACCCGAAAGGGAGCACCCAGAACCTCGCCGTTCTTGCTGATCCGCTGAAAGGCTCCGCCGCCGTCCGCAACGATCAGATGATCGTCCTCGACCGTAATCGCTTTGATCCGCCCAAGGTCAGATCCAACACGCCGCAGTTCCAAACCGTCGAGCGTTACCAACACCGCTTCAGGGCCTTCGTTGGCGATCCAAAGCCCACAAAAGGTGGGATCGTATTCCAAACTGGCCGGATGATTAAGCGCGTAGGTGTTCGTCAGTTTCAGATCCAGCGCCTCGACGGGTGTGGCGAAACAGACCCCAAGAAGTGCAAGCATACGAACCATGACAATGTCTCCATTCTTAACCAACAAAGTGGCACGAAACGCCAAGGCGTCAACCGTGACGATATCCAAAGACCTTTGACATAGCGCAATGTCACCGGGTTCAGCACGCGGTATGGTACAGCTCGTACAACTGCCGTGGGAGGCGACCATGCTTGATATCTCAAATGCAAAGATCGTGCGGGTCATTTTTCTGGCGCGGGAATACGGGCCTGAAAGCGCGCATATGATCGACTATATCTCGGGTTTGAATGCGGACGAACAATCCAGCCTTGTCGCCCTGATGTGGGTTGGCAGAGAGACCTTTGCGGCGGGCGAGTTGGCCGAGGCCAAAGCGCAGGCCGAAGCCGAGGCCACCGCCCCAACCGAGAACTATCTGTCCGGCATCCCCGGCTTGCCCGAGTATCTGGAGAACGGGTTGGATTTGCTTGGGATCGACGTTACGGATGTTGAAGACCGCATGTGACTGCTGACACAGGATGTCACCACGTTTGGGTGACGCCGCTTCTGGTGTCGTGTAGCTTGCGGCATGGCTGACCCAATCGACGACAAAATCCGCTGTTTCGGCTCGCATTCCGAGCTTTACGCCCACTATCACGACACCGAATGGGGCGTGCCGTTGCATGACGATCAGATGCTGTTCGAAATGCTTATCCTTGAAGGGGCCCATGCCGGTCTGTCCTGGGAAACCATTTTGAAGAAACGCGAGGGCTATCGTGACGTGTTTCACAACTTTGATGTCCAGCGCGTAGCGAACATGTCGGACGATGACCTTGCCGCCGCCCTGCAAAACCCCGCCATTGTGCGGCACCGCCAAAAAGTGCCCGGCACCCGAACCAACGCGCGCATCTTCATTGAAATGCAGACGGAATTCGGGAGCTTCTCAGATTGGCTTTGGGATCATGTGGACGGCACACCGATCCGGGGGGATTGGCCAAACCGCGAAGACATCCCCGCCGTGACGCCTTTGGCCATCGCCATTTCAAAAGACCTGAAAAAGCGCGGCATGACCTTCGTTGGCCCGACAATCATGTATGCCTATTTGCAGGCTGTCGGCGTAGTCATTGACCACTGGCAGGGCTGCTGGAGAAGCACAAAAACCCATTAGGGCCGCGCTTAGGAACCTTGGTGGTAAAGTATACCTTACCCTACATGGTCTTCACATATACCGGACGCGCACGGCAGAGGGTTACTTCAACCTTTTAAGGATGTCGTAGCTGGCATAGCCATCTGGAACCAATCCCTGATTGGCCTGAAAATTTCGGATCGCCTGAATTGTATTCGGGCCAATCACCCCATCCACACCTTTGGTGTTGAACCCGCGCGAGGTCAAAAGACGCTGCATTTCCTGTTTTTCCGTAAACCGCAAATTGCGATCTTCCCTCGGCCAGCTTGCTTTCAAAGGGCCCGCACCACCAATGCGGTCCGACAAAAGACCCACGCCGATCACATAGGCATCGGCGGTGTTGTAACGCTCGATGACGTGAAAATTGTCGAAGATCATGAAAGCAGCACCCCGCGCACCGGCTGGCAACAAGATCGATGCGCGGCCATGGTCCGGCACCCGCGCACCGTTTGTGTCACGCACTCCCATGGCTGCCCAATCGGCTGGGCTTTTCTTGATCCGCTCGCCTGTCTGAGCATAGTCAAAATCACGCGGCAACGAGACTTCAACGCCCCAAGGTTGACCCTTAGTCCAACCGAAACGCTTAAGATATGCCGCCGTCGAAGCCAAAGCGTCGGTCGGATCATCCGACCAAATGTCGCGACGGCCATCGCCACGGAAGTCCACCGCGTAATCCAGATAAGACGTCGGAATGAACTGCGTATGTCCCATTGCCCCGGCCCAACTTCCGGTCATCCGGTTGGCAGCAATATCACCCGCTTGCAGAATTTTGAGAGCCGCGATCAATTGCTGTTCAAAGAACCGCCCGCGCCGCCCGTCGTAGGCCAATGTCGCCAATGAGCCGATCAAAGGGTCACTGCCGCGAAACGTTCCGTAAGCACTTTCCAACCCCCAAACCGCAGCCACAACCTCGGCTTCCACCTCGAACCGCGCTTCGATTTCGCTTAAAAGCGTCTGGTTCTTGCTGAGCGCCGCGCGCCCGTTCTGAACCCGCGTTTCGGACACGGCGCTATCCAGATAATCCCAGATTTGCTTGGTAAATTCGGATTGGTTGCGATCCCGCTCGATCACCTTTGGATCGTACCGCACGCCTTGAAACGCCGCGTCAAACACAGAGTCCCGGATACCGGCGGCACGCGCACGCGCCCGAAACCCATCAATCCAGCGTTGGAAACCGATGTTCGAGACTTGTGACTGAGCCAGCACCAGCGAGCCCTCCTGAATGGTCGCGGGACGGGCCTTGGGTGTTAGGGATGTGTCGGGCGCTGAAAACAGCGGCCCAGCCAATAAAAGCCCAAAGGCGATGGCGAGGGTCTTTCGCATATACGGCACCTGCTCTGGTTTGTTTTCTTTTAAGAATAGCGGGATTCGAGTGACCCCGGTAGTCACGCCTTGGTCATCGGCAAAGCATCGCCTTCCGGAAGGGAAAATCATCAATAAAACAATCAGTTGCGCTTGCGGCTAACCTTGCGCTTGGTCTTGGCTGACTTTTTCCGCGCCTTTGAAACCTTACGCCGCGTTGGCCCGCGAGAGCGGCGCCCGCCACCCGAGGGCAGGCCTTTCCCGTCCAGTTCCAAGAGTTCCAGTATGATGCCACCGGTGACTGGCGTCGCCTCGGCCAGCCGCACCAAGACCCGCTGCCCGACTGAGACCATAATGCCCGTTTCCGTCCCCATCAAAGTTTGGCTATCGCGGTCATAGTCGAAGTACTCGCGCCCGATATCGCGGATCGGAATCAGCCCATCAGCCCCGGTTTCATCCAGTTGGACAAAGGCGCCAAAGCGTTGAATGCCAGAAATGCGCCCCGAAAGTTCTGTTCCCACTCGATCCGAAAGATAAGCGGCCAAATAGCGATCGGTCGTGTCACGCTCGGCTTCCATCGAACGGCGCTCGGTTACCGAGATTTGCTCGCCCGTTTGACGCAAGCGTTCAACCTCGGCCTCTGTCAAACCGTCCTCGCCCCACTTGTGGGCCCGGATCAACGCACGGTGCACCACCAGATCGGCATAGCGCCGAATGGGTGAGGTGAAGTGAGCATAAGCTTTCAGCGCCAGACCAAAGTGGCCAAAATTCTCAGGCGCGTAGTAGGCTTGGGTCATCGATCGCAGCACGGCCATGTTGATGATCGTGGCATCGTCGTGATCGGCGACATCCTTCAAAAGCCGGTTCAGATGTTCGGTCTTCAGCACCTGACCCTTCGCCAAATTCAAGCCAGCCGCCTGCGCCGTTTCGCGCAAGGCTTCCAGTTTTTCCGCTGGCGGTTCTTCGTGAACGCGGAACAGAAGCGGGGTTTTCTTGGAGATGAGCGTTTCGGCGGCGGCGACATTGGCCAGCACCATGAATTCTTCGATCAGACGATGCGCATCCAGCCGGTCCTTAAAGGCAACCGAGTGCACTTCGCCTTCGTCGTTCAAGACCACCTGCCGTTCCGGCAAATCCAGCGCCAAAGGCTGGCGTCGTGCGCGTGCTTTGGTAAGGGCGGCATAGGCTGCGTAGAGAGGCTTCAAGACAGTATCCAGCAAGGGGGCGGTCTTCTCATTCGGTTCACCATCTATCGCAGCTTGGGCTTCCTCGTAGTTCAGCGAGGCGAAAGATTTCATCAAGGCGCGGTGAAAGCTGTGGCCAATCATCTCGCCGCCTGTGTTGATCACCATCCGGGCCACCAGACAGGCCCGCGGTACCCCTTCGTGTAGCGAACACAGATCTCCCGACAGACGATCCGGCAGCATGGGTACAACCCGGTCGGGGAAGTAGGTCGAGTTGCCACGCTCCCAAGCCTCACCATCCAAAGCAGAACCGGGGGTGACGTAATGCGCGACATCTGCAATCGCGACCCAAAGGATATGACCGCCATCGTTTTTGGGGTCCGTGTCGGCTTCGGCCCAAACGGCATCGTCGTGGTCACGGGCATCAGCGGGATCAATCGTGACCAAGGGCATCTCGCGGAAATCTTCGCGCCCGTCCAGATCCGCCGGAGCCATGCTGTCTGCTTCGGCCACAGCTTCGTCGGGGAAATCGTCGCGCAGCCCGTGCTGGTGGATCGCAATCAACGACACGGCGCGGGGCTGTGACGGGTCGCCAAGACGCGCAATGACCCGGGCGCGCGGAAGCCCCATTCGGCCTTTTGGGCCGGATTGCTCGGCCTCGATCAACTCTCCGTCCTTGGCTCCATGGGTGGCCCCGGGCGGGACCTGCCATTCACGGGCCGCCCCTTTGTCGATCGGCAGAACGCGTCCGCCTTCGGCCGTTTTGCGAAAGACACCAAGGATTTTTTGCGGATTGGTCCCGATCCGGCGGATCAGACGGCCTTCGTATTGATGGGCTTCGTCATTGACCTTTTGCAGCCGGGCAAGAATGCGGTCCCCTTCGGCCAAAGCCGGATCACTGGCTTTTAACACCAAAAGCACCACCGGTTCGGGCCCCTCACCCTGCCATTCCATCGGACGCGCGCTCAGATCACCGTCCTGATCCGGGGTTTGGACCTGAAGCACAGACACCGGCGGCAGGCTTTCGGGATCGCGATAGGTTTTGCGGCGCTTTTCCAGATGACCGTCGGCCTGAAGCTCTTTCAACAGCCGTTTCAGATCGATCTTGTCCGCCCCTTTAATGCCAAAAGCTTTGGCAATGTCCCGTTTCGAGGTCTGCGTGGGGTTTTCGGAAATCCAGTCGAGGATCTCGGTTTTGGAAGGGATACGTGCCATGTGTGGCGGCTACCATGAGCGGCAAGCAAGGTCACGGGCGAAGTGATTGAGCCTGTTTGGAGGTTAAAGATCGGCGATGGTGTCAACGTCGTTCAGGGTTGCGACCATGGCGACGGGTTGGGGAAGCGTCGGCGTTGTGTCTTTCAACGTTTCAGCATGGGACCAGCGCACACCTTTGAACAGGTGCTTTGGCGCTCTTTGTGGATGATGCAGACCGATCAGCCAGAACCCACCATCTATCGCGGGACCTATGACGGATTTCGCGGTGCCAAGGCTTTTGAAGGCATCGGCGATGTGCTGTCGCGTGATGCCCGGAATGTCGGAGCCGATCAAAAGGCTGGGGCCTTCGGTCTGGCAAAGGGCACGAAGCATGCGGCGGCCCAAATCGCCGTTTCCTTGCGGGATGCGGTCAAGATCGGTCGGCCAAACGCGGCTGTTTCGCGCCCGATCAGGGCTAACCGCCAACAGGACCTCCCAACGGGGATCGCGCAGGACTCTGAGTGTTTTGGCCACTTGGTGACGGTACCACCAAGCGGAAGCTGTCAGCCCCATGTCACGACCCAGACGGGTTTTGACACGGCCTGCGCGAGGTTCTTTGACCATGACGATCAGAGTGCGGCGTCTCACAAGGCGAGAACCATATCGCGGTGCGGGATGCCCGCATCCAAATACTCTGGTCCCATCACGGTGAAGCCAAGGCTTTCGTAGAACCCGATAGCGTGGGTTTGTGAGCCGAGCTTGGCTTGGACCAGACCCCGTTCACGCAAGTCTTCCAAAGCCGCCCGGATCAAAGCCTTTCCCAACCCCGTGCCACGTTGGTTCTTAAGTACGGCGACGCGGCCAATCTTGCCGGTTTCCCCGTCGATCAGAAGGCGCGCCGTCCCAACAGCAGTGCCACCTTGAAACGCGATCAAATGAATGGCGCTGTCATCCAGACCATCCCGCTCTTCCGTTTCTGAAACGCCTTGTTCTTCGATGAAAACCTTGGCGCGAATGTCCATAACGGCCGGCAAGTCGGCAGCAACCGCCCGGCGGATCATGAGAAATAGCCCTCAAGGATACGTCGATAGATGGCTGTCAAAGCGGGGATCTGAGCCGCTTCCACCCGTTCATCCACCTGATGCATGGTCTTACCGACCAAGCCAAATTCCACAACCGGGCAATGCGACTTCATAAACCGCGCATCCGATGTGCCGCCTGTCGTCGACAACTCGGGCACGACCCCTGTTTCGGCCTCAACCGCTGCGGCGACCAAATCAGACAGGGGACCGGGCGGGGTGAGGAAGCTTTCGCCAGAGACTTGCGTGGTCATGGCAATCTCGACCCCGGTTTCTTCTGCGACGGCATCCGCTTTGCTTTGCAACCAAGCGATCAACTCGTCCGAGTGATGCGCATCATTGAAACGGATGTTTACCGTGGCGCGGCAGGTTGCCGGGATCACATTGTTGGCCGGGTTGCCTGTGTCGATGGTGGTGACGGCAAGTGTCGAAGCATCGAAATGTGCAGTGCCTTCGTCCAAGGTATGGCTGGCCAAGAGATCCATGAGCCGGGCCATGACCGGAACCGGGTTTTTGGCGCGATGCGGATAGGCCGAGTGCCCTTGCACGCCGGTCGCGGTGAAATAGGCGGTCATCGATCCGCGACGTCCGATCTTCATCATTTGCCCAAGCCTGTCCGGACAGGTCGGCTCGCCCACAAGACAGACCGACATAGCTTCGCCTTCCGCCGCCATCCAATCCAGAATAGCGCGCGTGCCGTCTTGGGCGTCGCCCTCTTCATCCCCGGTGATAGTGATCAGGATCGCGCCGTCAGGGGGGGCCTGTTCGACCAGATCAATCGCGGCGGCAACAAAGGCGGCGACACCAGATTTCATGTCTGTTGCGCCGCGCCCGTACACCCATCCATCACGCAGATCGCCCGAGAAGGGATGCACCGACCAATCAGACGCATCCCCCGGCGGCACCACATCAGTGTGACCATTGAACCCAAAGGTTCGCGCGGCCCCCTTGTCCCCCCAACGAGCCACCAGATTGGCTACCTCGCCTCTGTCGGCGCGAGCACAGGCAAAGCCGGCATCGGTCAAAACGCGCTCTAACAGCTGGATGGCGCCACCCTCGTCGGGTGTCACAGAGGCACAGCGGATCAAATCTTGGGTCAGTGCAATAGGATCAATATTCATGCCCCATTGGCTATCCAAAGTGGCGCCGGGCTTCAATTGCAACTGTGACCCTTGCACAACCCTTCCTGTTTCAATTCTGCCACGCCACTTCCCTGAAACACCCACGAAGGGCATGGTTTCGCAAAAGAAACCCGAGGCAGGGCTTCGACGCGGGACAGAAGAAAACTTCGCCCTCGTCATAATGATCAGGCAATCGTCCCGCATCTGCAGGGCGGGCCCGGCCTCGTATTGAGATGAGGCAGGCATGGTCGCAGGTGTAGAGCTTACCTACAATCGAAGCGCATCGGCGCTTGATATGGCCAACACCATCTTTGGCGATGGCGTCACCGTTACGGGTGCGACCTACACCGGAGATTTTGACGCATCGGCCGTCTATTCCGACGGGGACACGATATCTCCGGGCGTTGTGCCAAGCGACACGGGTGTCATTCTGTCCACGGGTGATGTGCGTGCCTTTACCTCCACCGGCACACAATCGAACGTTCGAACCAACACGACGACAAGCAACAGCGGGCCAAACAACGATCCGCTTTTCAATGATTTGACGGGGCTGAATACCTTCGATGCATCGTATCTTGAGGTCGAGTTCACACCCGACCCCAATATCGACTTCATCACGATGGAGTTTGTCTTTTCATCTGACGAATACCCCGAGTACGCGGGGTCGATTTACAATGACATGGTGGGTGTCTGGATCGATGGAAACGTTGTGCCTATAGCGGCCGGTAACGGTCTGGCCAGTGTGGGCAATATCAACCAATCCGGTGGCATCAACCTTTTCAAGTCCAACACCGCAGACCAATTCAACACCGAAATGGACGGGTTTACCGTGTCAATGTCTGTGACCGTACCAGTCACACCCGGCATCACCAACACGCTCCGAATCGGGGTCGCTGACGTCTCTGATAGCCTCTTTGACTCAAACGTCTTGATCGCGGCAGACAGCGTACAAGGCACAATTGTCGCCGTCGAAGACTATGTCTTGCTGCGTCCCGGCGACACCAAGACGGTCGATGTTCAAGACAACGACCTGAACCTCACCGGCGGCAGCGTGGTCATAACCCATATCAATGACGTTCCCGTTTCGCCGGGCGATAGTGTGGTTCTGAACACCGGACAAACCGTCACTTTGAATGCGGACGGCACGCTGGACATGGTCGGCAATTCCGTGTCCGAGGATGTGGCGTTCACCTACGAAGTGGAATCCAGCACCGGAGACACGGCAGTTGGCTTTATCATCGTCGACACGGTGCCTTGTTTTGCCGCCGGGACGATGATCCGAACCGAAGGTGGTCACATCCCGGTTGAAAAGTTAAGTATCGGTCAGCCGGTCATGACGCGGGACGATGGCCCTCAACCGATCCGTTGGATCGGACGGCGGACAGTGGCGGCCGAAGGCCCGATGGCTCCGGTCCGGATCGCCGCGGGCACCTTCGGTGACCACGACGCTTTAACCGTGTCGCCCCTGCACCGTGTACTTGTCCAAAATGAACAGGCAGAGTTGCTTTTCGGATCCCACGAAGTGCTGGTGGCGGCACGCGACTTGATCGACGGACGCCAGATCAAGCGGATCGAAGGCGGCAAGATCGAATACGTACACCTCCTGTTTGACCGCCACCAAGTGATCTGGTCCGACGGTCTGGCCAGTGAAAGCTTCCTGCCCGGCCCTCAGACGACGAACTGCTTCGATGCCGAACGGATCGCCGAGATTTGCGCGATATTCCCTGAACTGAACCCCGCAACCGGAGACGGATACAGCCCCGCCGCGCGGCCCGCACTTAAAAGCTTCGAAGCCAAGCTTCTCGTGGCCTAGGCGCAAGAAAAATAGCCTTCTTCTCGTCAAAAATACCTCGGGGAGTCGCTTGAAAAGCGACGGGGCAGAGCCCCCAATTCAATGATGTGCGCCAAAGGCGCTCACTCTGGTCAGCCCAGATCAAGCGCCGCCACCGCTTCAGGTAACTCGGCTATGTGATCAAGAATGGCCTTTGTACCAGTCCATTCCTCTTTCGATCCATACCCCCAGGCTGCTGCCAAGCTTGGCATGCCCACCTCTGCAGCCGCCGCGATGTCGTGATGGCGGTCGCCCACCATGACCGAGCGCTTCGGGTCTTCGCCCGTTTCCGCCAAGGCAAACGCCAGAAGATCACCCTTCCAGTTCCGCGTCCCGTCCAGTTCTGGGCCAAATTCACGTGTCATACGCTCGGCAATCTTGAAATGCGCAGTGATTTTCGTTGCATAGTGATGGGGCTTGGCCGTCGCCAAATACAGGCGCGCACCCGAGGCGCGAAGCGCATCCATGGCCTCAAAAACACCGTCATAAACTTCGGCATGAAACATCCCGCCGCCTTGGTAATGCTCGCGGTATGCCGCCAGCGCCGCATCAATGTCGCCAAGACCCAGTTCTGCAAAGCTATCGTGAAACGGCGGACCAATCATCCACATCAGGTCCTGCTCTGCCAAATCATCGCGCCCGATCGTCCGAAACGCGTGACGAAGAGACGACAAAATCCCCGTATGTGACCGCATCAAAGTCCCATCAAGATCCAGAAAAACCGCCGTCATGATGGCCCCTTCAATACGGATGTTTCCGCAACAATCACAGCATTCTCGGCCAAGGCGCGTTCCATCAAGGCGCGATCTTCGTCACCGATTTCATGACCTTCTGCCTCGCGTTCATCCAAGGTGCCGTACCCTGTGACATCCAGCGGCTTCAGATCAGCCGATTTCAAGACCGCCACGGTTTCGCGCACGGCTTCCGCTTCGTCCCGACCTGCGGCATAGCACAGCAAAGCAGCACCGGTCGCACCTTTCGGCAACCCGTCATCCGGGCCGCGTCCGACTTCGACCAAAAGCGTATAAACTGCGATTTTCTTCGATGACTTGGCCATAGCGCCGACCTAGGCGGTTCCGACCCGATTGTCCATCCAAGCGCTAGGCCCACGGGATAAGCTGCACGGCTTCTGGCGATTGGGGTTCCATCGACATGGGGCGTTCGTAAAGATACCGAAATCCCGCCCGCGTCGAAGGATCAAGCGGCTGTTTGACGGCCCTACGCCAAAGTCGCCCCGCTTCTGTCACGGTCACTTTCTTGCGAATGGCAGCCCCCAATCCTAAAGGATCCATAGGCGCAAGAGCTGTCAGCACTTCGGCCCTTTGCACCGACAAACATTCATGCGCACTTGGGCCACCGTCCAAGGTTACCAACCCCGCGATATCCATAGCTCGAAACCCGTTCATCAATGCCGCGCGCACTGGCGGGTCTGCCAATCGATAGTGCAGTCGGAACACATCCCAATTCCAATACAAATCATCCTGCCCACGCCCATATGACAGGCGATTCACGACCAGAATCGACGTCGCGCAAATGAACCCCGGAAAGTCATCGTCGGGCAAGGCAGCCGCCAGCAAAAGGTGACTGGCCAGCCGATCTTGAGCGGGCGACGACAGGACACATCCTTTGGCTACAATGCCAGCAATTGCGTCACACTCGGCTGGCGTGGACCCTAGACGATCCAAGGCAGCGCTGTGCGCACGCACGACAGAAATCAGGTCGCTGACAACCTGACGTCGGCGAAAAACTTCCGCGGAACTCGTAAACATTTAAAAGACCTGCCACAAAACCGTGGCAAAAGCTGGTCAAAGGCAGGGCGATTGCGAGGATCATCCAGCTAAAAACTCAGCTTTTCAGACGGTCCGCGCAACCAAATGATGCCGTCGGATCAATCCCGCAAAAGCTCGTTGATCCCGGTTTTCGAGCGTGTTTTTTCGTCGACCCGCTTCACAATCACTGCGCAATACAGGCTGACATTGTTCTTCGACGGCATCGACCCTGCGACCACAACCGAATAGGGCGGCACTTCGCCATACATGACGTCGCCAGTTTCGCGGTCCACGATCTTGGTGGATTGTCCAATGAACACACCCATGCCCAGAACCGAGCCTTCGCGCACGATGCAGCCCTCAACCACTTCGGAACGCGCGCCGATAAAGCAATTGTCTTCGATGATGGTAGGACCAGCCTGCATCGGCTCCAACACGCCGCCAATGCCGACGCCACCGGATAGGTGTACGTTCTTGCCGATTTGAGCACAGGACCCCACGGTCGCCCATGTGTCCACCATGGTGCCTTCGTCGACATAAGCGCCAAGGTTCACGAAAGACGGCATCAACACCACGCCAGGCGCGATAAAGGCCGATTTGCGCACGATGCAGTTTGGCACAGCGCGGAAACCGGAAGATATCCAGTCACCACTTCGCCACCCGGCAAATTTGCTATCAACTTTGTCCCACCAGCCGCCGCCCTGAGGCCCTCCGTCTTGTTGCTCCATGTCCTTCAGACGGAACCCCAGCAAAACGGCCTTCTTGGCCCATTGGTTAACATGCCACGATCCATCGTCCTGCTTTTCGGCAACGCGCAAAGTTCCACTGTCCAAAGCATTCAACGTGGCTTCGATGGCGTCACGCGTTTCGCCGGTTGTGGCGGGCGTAATTTCGTCGCGCGCATCCCAGGCGGCTTCGATGGCGGTTTCAAGCTGAGCATTGGACATAAATGTTCCCCTAAATCTGATCGATGCGGCATACCGCGTGGGCGAACCAAGGGCAACTAATGCCCGCGTGGTAACTTCGAAGAAATGCGTCCGCCTCCCAGACCGGCCAGATTGGTCCCGCCCAACAGACGCATATGTTCCACCTTCGGACAACGATCTTCAACCACGATCACACCTTGTTCCCGGGCCCTTGCGGCAGCTTCCGCATGGCGCACATTGAACTGCATCCAAATACACCTAAGACCGGGCATCAGATGCGCCAAAGCCTCGTCCACGATGTCCGGCACTGCCTCAGACCGACGAAAGACATCGACCATGTCCACTTGGGTGCTGTCCGGAATGTCCGACAGACTGGCCAAGACCGGCTCTCCAAACAGGGTTTGGCCCACCTGAGCGGGATTGATGGGAATGACCCGTCGCCCGCGACCGTTGAAATAAGTTGCCACGAAAAGTGACGGGCGTATGGGGTTGGTTGAGGCCCCGACCATGGCAATTGTCTGTGTGTCTTCCAGCACCCGTCTGAGCGTGTCGTCATCTGTTTCGTCGGCCATCCTAAACCCCGCTTAGATGCGCCAAATTGGCGACCGGACGTTCAACCCCTGTCACCAACCCATCCCAGTTCCGGATTGGGCGCTGCAACATCGGGTGGTTGGACGCGATAACCCCGAGACGCGCCAACAAGGCCGCAATCGCCACTTCCGCCGCCCGCGTTGCTCCATCGGCGATCTTTAGGGCGATGCCCAGTTTTTGCTCAGGGAGGATAGCGACGAATACGCCCTCGGCTCCGGTTTTAACCGCCGCTTTGCCCGCCGCAGCCTCCATCAATATTGCACAGGCGCGCCCTTCACCACTGACCAGCTTGGGATGTGCCATCATCGCGTCCCTCAACTGCGCCATGGCTTTGTCCCGCAAGCCATGGCCCATGCCGGCCGCCGCGAACTGTGCCATACCACGCGCCAATCCACGCAGACTGACGGCAAAATTCGGGGCCGAGCATCCGTCAATTCCGAAACCCGGACTGGTCTCATCACAAGTTTCTTCGAATGCCGATCGAACAGCTTTCTGCACGGGGTGATCCGGATCGACATAGTCAAGCTCGGCACCCAGATGTTGCGCCAAAGTCAAAAAGCCCGTGTGTTTGCCAGAACAATTGTTGTGAACGCGGCTTGGCTCTTCGCCGTTGCGAATCATAGCATGGCGCAAGTCCTTATCGCGCGAGGCTTGCGGCCCACAAATCAAAGCGTCGCTGCTCAATCCAAGCGCTTCCAACCATGCGCTTACCTGCGTCACGTGCCGTGTTTCGCCAGAATGGGACGCACACGCCAAGGCCAGTTGCATGTCGCTCAGATGCGCACCAGCACCACTTTCAAGCAATGGCAAAGCTTGCAGTATCTTGGCCGACGACCTTGGTAAGATGATTTCTTCCGGATCCCCCCAGTATTCCAGCACCTCACCCGCTGCATTTGCGACCACAGCATGGCCCGCGTGACAGGACTCGATAAAGTGTCCACGCAGGATTTCGACAAGGGGCGCGGGTTGGGTCACAGCGGTTTCCTTCCGAGCATAGCAAATTTCTGCCACAGGGGCTTCCATCTGCTGCCTGAGATACGGTATTGGTCCTTTAAAGCATAGGGGCATTCCCGCGGGAACGGACGGCTTCAGACCGAACGATCGTGACAGAGGCAAAGGCGATAAAATGACGACAGGACGAATGATTTCGGCAGCAGCGGTTTTGGCAATTGGCCTTTCCGGCAGCGCCATCGCCCAAAGCGAAAGCAACCGGGTTGCAGCAGAAACGGATTGGGCTGTGTTTGAAGGCGCGGACCCAAAGGAGTGCTGGGCCGTTACTGCGCCCAAAGAAACAGTGAACTCGCGGGACGGAAGCGTGGTCTCGGTGCGCCGGGGCGACATCCTATTGTTCGTGACATACCGGCCTGATCAAAGCGTTGCAGGCGAAGTCAGCTTCACAGGCGGCTATCCTTTCGCAGAAGGTTCGACAGCGACGCTTGATGTCGGCGGCACGGTCTTTGAGCTGTTCACCGAAGGCGAATACGCTTGGCCTGCCACCCCGGCCGACGATCAAAAGATCATGACGGCCATCAAACGCGGTGCAGAAGCCTCGGTCACAGCGCGGTCTTCCCGTGGGACCGAGACCAAGGATACGTTCTCGCTTTTGGGTGCCACAGCCATGATCGAAGAAGCCGAAAAGCGCTGTTCGGGCTGAGAGACGGACCGAACAGCCGTTCAGTGTGTCGATCGTTCTGCCGAAAAGCTTTGGCAAACCCCGTGTAATCGCCTATATCCCCGCATTGATCCTTGGAATGCGAGCCGATGACTGCGGAAACACCGATCACTCAAGACGTCCTGACCATTCCCCGCAAGGAAGATGCGGGCGACGGACGAAAGAACCTTGTCGGCCTGACCCGCGAGGGGCTTCGCGCCGCTCTGTTGGACGCCGGCACCCCTGAAAAACAGATCAAGATGCGGGTCAATCAGATCTGGCAATGGCTATATCATTGGGGGGTGCGCGACTTTGATGCGATGACCAATCTGTCCAAGGACTATCGCGCACTGCTGGCCGAGCGTTTCGTGATCGCGTTACCCGAGGTTGTCAGCCGTCAAGTTTCAGATGATGGCACGCGAAAATACCTCGTCCGGATTGCAGGCGGCCACGAAGTTGAAGTCGTCTATATCCCGGAAGAGGATCGCGGCACCTTGTGCATTTCCAGTCAGGTCGGCTGCACGCTGACATGTTCATTCTGTCACACCGGAACACAAAAGCTGGTGCGCAACCTGACGGCCGGCGAGGTGATTGGCCAAGTAATGTTGGCGCGCGATGATCTGAACGAATGGCCCGAACCAGGTGTCAGCACGCGCGACATGGGGCCACGCCTTTTGTCGAACATTGTCTTGATGGGGATGGGCGAGCCGCTCTACAACTTCGAGTCAGTTCGGGATGCGATGAAAATCGCCATGGATCCTGAGGGCTTTGCTTTGTCGCGTCGACGGATCACACTGTCGACAAGCGGTGTCGTGCCAGAAATCGCACGGACGGCAGAAGAAATCGGCTGCATGTTGGCGGTCAGCTTTCATGCCACCACGGACGAGGTGCGCAACCGGTTGGTGCCGATCAACAAACGCTGGAACATCGAAGCGCTGTTGGACGCCCTTCGCGCTTATCCAAAATTGTCGAACTCTGAACGCATCACCTTCGAATACGTGATGCTGAAAGACGTCAACGACAGTGATGAAGACGCCCGTCGCTTGATCAAGCTGATCAAAGGCATCCCCGCCAAAATTAACCTGATCCCCTTTAACGAATGGCCCGACGCGCCCTATGAGCGTTCGGACTGGGCGCGTATCAAGGCCTTTGCAGAGATCATTTACAAGGCAGGCTATTCCAGCCCGATCCGAACACCGCGCGGCGAAGACATTATGGCGGCCTGCGGTCAGTTGAAGTCGGCAACTGAACGTGCACGCAAAAGCCGTGCAGCAATTGCGGCCGAGGCCGGATTGGATCAAGGGGCTTAGGCCGAAAGGCTGGGCCTTGTTTCAGCTTCATCCAGCGTCCAGTTCGGCCAAACCTCTCGCGCCCAAGTCACCGCTTCGGTCATTGTCATGGCGGGTGCGATGGCCGGGCCGGACATCTGGAAACTGCCGATCTCTTTTAACACGCGAATTTGCCAATGCCGCGACAGGCCTTGTACCAAGACGGCGCTGTCCATCGACTTGGCAAGACCAGCCGTCGCATTCATCACAGCCAAAACAGCCGCGTCCGGCTCTGTTTGATCTGCAAAAACATGACCAACGCAAATACCACTGACGCCAATGCCCGACACGTCACGCACCCAAGCCGTGTTCAGATGTGGGTTGCCCAAGACGATTTGAACACCGCGCTTTGTCAATCGTCTGAGCACTGCTTTTGTTGTGCTTTGAGCCTTCGTCAAATCCAGACGATCAGCCGCGAATGTCAGTGTAATCGCCCCTGGCGTGACCGCGTCATCATCGAAGAACCATGCCAGATCATCACCTCCTGCAGCAGTGAGGGACGCGGGAGACAGTTCCATCTCCAAGCCAACTTCGGGCAGACCTGCGCCTTTGAGTTGCGAAAGACCCACCTGCGCTTTGCGTAGCATTTGCCGCTCAAAGATATCGCTGACGCAAAGCTGGTTCACAATTCTTAGGATTTCAGGACCCGCCAAATGCCCATGCTTGGCGTGGGTCCAGAAAGGCCGCAGCCGAAACCGCAGAAGCTGACGGCTTTGTAAATCGACGACGGGCATATACTGAAAGCCGATCTTGCCCTGTTCAAGCGCGTCGAAAACGTCGTGTTGCAAACGCTTTTCGCTTTCGTGTTCGCGACTCATAACCTCGTCGTAAGCCGCGATCCGTTCGCCGTCTTTTAGCTTGGCCTGATAAAGTGCGACGTCCGCCCGGACGAGTACGTCCTTTGCACAAGGGCATGACCCATCGAAAATCGCCGCGCCAATACTGACCGATGGGCAAAGTTCGCCAGCCTCCCACTTTATGGGAACTTGAACTTCATTGAACAATCGACTGGCGTGGCCAAGCGCCACACCAAGAGCCCAGACGTCCGGAATCAAAACCGTGAATTCGTCACCACCCGTTCGGGCACAATGCCAGTCGTCTTCAACCAAACCCGTCATAAGCGCGCCGAAATGCTTTAAAAGCGCATCGCCCGCCGCGTGACCATAGGTATCGTTGATCCGTTTGAAATCATTCATGTCCATTTGCAGCACCGCAAACGGCGCGCCAATCTTCTCAAGCTTGGCCAAGTGATCGGTATGGCTCAATCGGTTCAGCAAACCTGTCAGGCTGTCCTCGTGTGACAATTGTTCAAGACGCGATTTTGCGCTGATCAACTCGATCTCGCGCTCCATCCGTTCGGTCACATCACGACCCGACAATAAGAACCGCGTTTTTTGGCCTGTCCTGACGACCGCATGGCTGAATTCATGCATGAATTCCTGACCATCCTTTCGCGCGTTCAAAACCTGCGTAAGCTTTCCAAAACGTTCTTCATTGGGGTCGAACCGAAAATCGCGCACGGTTTCTTTAGGAAGCGCCATATGATCGGGCAACACAAATGTCAGGGGATACCGACCCAGAAGTTCATCAAGCCCATACCCCATGTTCCGGCAATAAGCGGCATTGGCCCAAACGATCTTAGAATCCCGTTCCATCAGCACCAAACCATCGCTTGATCCTTCCGCCACTGCCCGAAAGGTCTGCGCCCCACGTTTGGTCCTGACCAGGCTGCGCAGCAAGACAACACCGGTGGCGATGACCAGCGCAGATGCCAGAAAGATTACCCAAAACGGTAGAAACACGTTTGCCTGCCATGCGATTCACGAGGGCGAAGCTACGCGTCTTGGGAAAAGGAATGCTTTAGATTCTCGGTAAGATCTTAGCTTTCACGCCCGGGAAGTGAGTCACGACGATCTTGCGCGTCCCAGTCATCCATGGCGGCCAAAGCTTCTTCCGCCGTTTCCACAAATCTGAACAACTCAAGATCATTCGCCGAAATCGTGCCCGCGTCCGACAAAGCGTCCCAATCAATGATCCGCTGCCAGAACTCTTTGCCAAACAACAGAAAAGGCACGGGTTTCATGCGTCCGGTCTGGATCAGGGTCAGGCTTTCGAACAGCTCGTCCAGCGTACCAAACCCGCCCGGAAACACCGCAATCGCAGCCGCGCGCATAAGGAAATGCATCTTGCGGATTGCGAAATAATGGAAATTGAACGCCAGATCAGGCGTTACATATTCGTTCGGAGCCTGTTCGTGAGGCAAGACAATGTTCAGACCGATGGACACACCACCGGCTTCTTCAGCCCCACGGTTGCCCGCTTCCATCACACCCGGGCCACCTCCGGTGACAACAACGTTTTCCTTGCCGCCATTGGACGATGCGATCGAGCGTTCGGTGATCAATCGCGCAAACGTCCGCGCCTCATCGTAAAACCGGCTCAGCTCGGACAGCGTTTCGGTCCGGGCGGTGTCTTTTTTTGCAGGCTCGGGAATTCGCGCACCGCCGAACAGAACCACGGTGGAGTTGATGCCATATTCGCTCATCAGCATCTCGGGCTTCAAAAGCTCCAACTGCAACCGAACCGGGCGAAGTTCTTCGCGGCACAGAAAGTCCGGATCGGCGAAGGCCAATCGATACGCAGGCGCGCGCGTTTGTGGCGTATCGGGAATATCCCGCGCGGTTTCAATATCTTGGTGTGCGTCACGGAAAACGCGGGACTTGTCGTCCTTCATGAAAGTCTCCTGAACTGTTGCCCTTGCATGGCAGGGGACGCGCGGCGTGGCAAGGCGACAGGTGTCTTGACGGTTTTGCTCAAATCTCGTGCCAATGAACGCCGGCTGGTGGGATCTGGGTTCCGTCGTAAGTCACCACTTCTGGCGCATAATTAAAGACAAACCTATGCGTGCCCGTATCCCGCACCCGAAGACCTTCGGGCAGGTCCAAGACCTCTAGACGCTCAGCTTTGGCCGCATCGACCAGAATCGCGTCAAACGCAGCCTCGTCCGGCCATCCGGCAAGGTAATGCAACTTGCCCGCGCTCATCATCGCCGGGCGGCCATCCGTAGTCTTTCGCGTCACCGTAGCGCTGCCTTCAAGATGCTCGAACCAACGGATGAAATGGCCGTTCTCTAAAGCCATCGGCGCGAAAGGGGGCAGGCTTTCGACCCGTGCGGTTGTGACGTCAAGACCGGGCAGATTGGGTGGCATCGGGGTCGGGATGGTGAAATCAGGGGTTCGGCTGCCTGAACGCGGCCCGACAATCGCCGTGCCGTCGAACCGATCCAACGCGGCTTGCAGATTGTCCGAAAGAGTTAGAATCCCCGGCAGAAGGACCAGTTTATAGTCCTCAAAATCGCTTGTACTGGACGGAAGAATATCAATCGAATGGCCCGCGCGGCGCAGCGCTTTGTATGTGTCAAAAACCAAGGCGAAATAGTCAAAATCTTCACCTTGCGGCAAAGCTTCCCACGCCCAGGACGACGGATAGTCAAAGACCAACGCGACCTTGGCCTGTGCCGTTCCCGCGTCGGACATCTCGGCCAACTCGCGGCTGATTTGCGTGGCCTCGTGAATAGCGGGCGCATCCGCACTGTCGGGCCGCAAAAGCCCTGCATGCATCTGCTCTTGTGCGAAAGGCGCCTGACGCCAACGGAAATAACACACCGCCTCAGCCCCATGGGCAAAAGCCTCCCACGTCCACAATCGCGGCATCCCATCCAAGGGCGCCAGATTCCAACCCGCCCAGTTCACCGGCCCCGGCTGTTGCTCCATCACCCAAAGGCGGCCCTGCCCCACGGATCGATATAGATCATGGTGAAACGCCTGTGCATCGGGATGACCCTGCCGCACATAGCGTTTCTGTTCCGCCTCGGTCGTCCCCAACCGGTCCAACAGATACCCCAACGGATAGGAATCCCACGACGCGATATCCAGGTCAGCAGCCACATCGTAATGATCGAACGACAAGATGCGGCACATATAGTTATGGATCAGCGGGGCTTGGCTGTGCTTGCGCAAAATCTCGGCCTGCGCCCGATTGAACCGCACCACCATGTCCGAAGAATAGCGCCGAAACGCCAGAATATGCGACGGGTTTGCCTGTGTGACGGTGAGGTTTGGCAATTCAATTTCGGAAAACTCGGCGTATTCCATCGACCAGAACACATTGCCCCACGCCCGGTTCAGCGCGTCAGGGGATTGATAGGTCTGGGCGCACCAGTCCTGAAATCCAGCCCGCGCCGCCTTAGAATAACTGACAACCGTTTCGTGACAGCCGTATTCGTTGTCTGTCTGCCAAGCGGCCACATAAGAATTCGCGCCGTACCGTTCGGCCAAAAGGGTGACGATACGACGGCACTCTTCAAGGTATCCGGCGTGTGAAAAACAATAGTGCCGACGCGATCCAAACCCGCGCGGCTGTGCGTTTTCATCCAAGGCCAGCATGTCGGGGTGTTTCGCGATCATCCAGCGCGGCGGGGTCGCCGTCGGCGTGCCCAGAACAACCTTCAGCCCTGCGGCACCCAGAACATCAATAGCCCGATCTAACCAGCCAAAGTCAAGTTGCCCGGGCTGCGGCTCAAGCCGCGACCATGCAAACTCGCCAATCCGAACCCATGTCAGACCCGCTTCGACCATGCGGCGTGCATCATCCGCCCAAACCTCCTCGGGCCAGTGTTCGGGATAATAGCAAACGCCAAGCGTGCGGGGGAGCGTGTCAGCCATAGGTGCCTCCGAAGTGATTGCCGCCCGTTTACGAGATTCGTCGCAAGGTGCAAGCGTGACGCAATGTACCGGGGAAGTCACGGTTGCCGGGCGTGGTGCGGTCAGGGATTCACGTGGGCCATGCCCTCGGATAGAAGATCACATGGCCCGATTTTCCCTTACATCCCTTTTGTCCGGACCCGTGGCCCGAGGCTCGTTGATATCGTTGATCGTCAGCATCACCGGGCTGGCTCTTGCTACGTTGCAAGCCATTCTAACCGCGCGACTGCTTGGACCCGAAGGCTATGGCATCGTGGCCTATGTCCTGTCGCTGACCATGATATTCGCGATGGTGGCCCTGTTTGGAACACATACGCTGTCCGTCCGCGAGGTCGCCAAGCACCACAAGACCGGTGATACAAACATATTGGGAGGCTTCATTCGCAGATGCAGGACAGTTGTTTTGGTCGCGTCGTTCGTCATCTCCGGGCTTTGGATCGCGGGCACACTGGTTTTGGCCGAACGGTTCTTCCCAATCGGCTTTGTCGCCTTGCTGTTTCCGGTCATTGCCCTAACGCTGCAATCGCAAAGCATGTTGCAAGGCTGGGGTGTGGTCGCATTGGCCCAGGTGCCGCACCTTGTTTTGCGCCCGTTTCTAATGGTCAGTGTTTTGACGATCGCCGCACTCACCTCTTTGACGCTGACCCCTACGACTTACCTGACAGCCGCCTTAGCAGCCGCCCTTTTGGCGATGACACTGGCATGGCTCGCCGTGCGCAAACAAAGCAACGGCCTGCCCACATCACAGCCTTACGAATTGGCCCAGCTTGGACGCTCGACCGCGCCGTTCTTCATGATCAGCGTCATTGCCTTACTGATGGCCGAAATCAACACGCTGATGCTGACATGGTGGGCGGGCGCGGAAGAAACCGGTTTGTTTCAACCCATTGCCCGGGTCACGCCTGTTTTGATGCTGGGCATGCAATCGGTCGCCATACGATATGGGCCGCGTGTGTCCGAGTTCTGGACGTCTGGCGAGATTGACCGTCTACAAGCCCTCACCCGTCAAGTCACTTTGGCCTCGACCGGTTTCACAATGCTGGCGGCGGCTGCGTTGGTCTATTTCGGCAATTGGATTCTTGGACTGTTCGGACCCGCTTTTGTGGTCAACGCATCGGCTTTTGTCTGGGTGGCCGGTGCTCAGATTTTCAACGCTGCCTGCGGGCCGGTCAATTTATTGCTGACCATGTCCGACAAGGCCGGCGCGGCGGTTTGGCCAAGGATCATTGCGCTTTTGGTCAACATCGCCCTGGGCGCCGTGTTGATCCCAACACACGGAGCTTTGGGCGCAGCCATCGCATTATCGGGTGGTATTGTTGCATGGAATGTGGCGATGCTGATCACGGTGCGCCGACGATTGAACTTCGACCCGTCGATTTGGGGTGCGTTGCGAAGCGCAAGTTAAGGCTCGGACTTGCGAGGCGGAATGCCGATGCGTTTGCCGATCACATCAGGCACGCCGCCCAAACATGTCAGCCCAAACAAAACCCACGCCCGCCAACGCATCGGATCGCGCTTAAGACTGCCCCAGATCAACCCACGTGCGCGGTGCGTTTGATGCAATCGCAAGGTTTCGACACCAGCCAAATACCAGCCAAACCCTTCGCGCTTGCGCCTGATCCGCGCCAAGCGGTCCGGCGGCACCAAAGCTTGGACATCAGGGTTCTCGAAAACCTTCGAGATGGCCAGCTCCGAATTTTCCGGCATCTGCGCATCCAGCCGCGACACGCTTTGCGGATGCAGACGGTATTCCAAAACAGCCTCGCCCCCGATGGCCGCAAAAGGCCCCTTGGTGGCCAAGCGGCACCAACACTCCCAATCCTGAGCCATGCGCACCTCGGCATCGAACCCGCCAGCGGCCCGCATCACCTCGGCGCGGATCATCGCAGCACCGCCTGAAACGATCAGGTTCTGATGAAGTATGTCTTCCAGACCGATCATTTCTGTTCCGTCTGCAAGGATCTGCCGTGCGCCGCTTGGGTATCCTTCGGGATCAATCAGCCAGCTTTTGCCATAGGCCAGAACGGCTCTGGGAAAAGCATCCAACGCATCGGACAATCGCCGAAACGCACCGTCTAACATCAAATCGTCCGCGTCCAGCATCACAATCCGAGCACCTTTGGCCGCCGCAAGACCTGCGTTCTGCGCCGCCGACTGGCCCGCGTTTTCCTGCCGGATCAACCTTAACCGCGCGTCCCCAACCTGTTCTACCACTGAAACCGTGTCATCGGTCGAGCCATCGTCGATCACGATATGCTCCCAGTCGGTCAGGGATTGGTTCTGGACGCTTCGGATCGTCTCGGCGATAAACCCACTGGCATTATAGGCCGGCGTCACAACAGAGATCAGCGGAGTGGTCATGTCAGACCTTATTGCCAGCATAGCGCGATGGTTCAAGGCAGCGGCAGGTTTTGATGCCTCGTCTGCGGCGCGGGCGACATAGTGCCGGAATGGCGCATCCACCTTGGGGTCCACAAGACGGCCACGACACATCTGCAAGCGGTGTTAAAGACGTTGGACTTGCCCGGCATAGGCGTAGGCCACGTTCCCGTCCCGACACTTAGAGCCGCCACAAACCAGATTTTTCGCCCCCCAGGGCTGAAACGCAGGCTGATCGGGCCCAAATCGCTCCCGCTTTTCGACGCCTTACAACCGTTCTTGGGCGATCATGAAACGGTCGTCTTGTCTGAAGAAAACTGGATCGGCGAGGCTTTTGAAGGCTCAAAAACACCGCCCTACCCCGATTTGGACCGACGCATAGCCTGTCTGCGCGCCTTGCCGGATGACATCACGCTGAAATTCTACATCGCCCTACGCCATCCCGGCGATTTCGCAACCTCTGTGACCGCCGAAGCCCTGCGTCATCACCCAGAAAAAACGGACCTAGATCAAAGCCGCGATGCTTGGCTAAAGATCGGCTCACCGTGGAGCAGCCTGTTGGATCGCTTGCAACAAGCCTGCCCTGACGTTCCCATCACCATCTGGCGCTACGAAGACTATCGCGCAAATTCCAAGGCGATTGTCGAAGCTTTGATCGGGCGACCAGTGGCCAAACTGCCCAACATTGCAGACCCGCAGAAAACGAAACGACCCTCGGCAGAAATGGTGCGCGCACTGGCAAAAGGCACGGCCGCGAAGACCGCCTTCACTGAAGCGTCCGAACAGACGTTTCAAATGTTCACCGCCGCAGAGCAAAGCGCTTTTTCCGACGCCTACACCCAAGATTTGGCGCAGATCGAGCGGAACTGGCCTGGTGCAATTTTGCATTTCGACACTGATTTTAAGGACTAAAGCGCGACTTCCTTTGGTCGAACATCACGCGATACTCTATAAAAGCTCGCACACCCGCCGCCGCAAAGTTCCATCAAGAAACGACGCATTTCTTCGCAAGACCGCCCGAGACCCATATGCCCGTTCCCATTCAAGCGACACCTTACCTGTATTTTCCTGTCCCGAAGGTCGCTTGCACTTCGGTAAAAATGGGGATCTTGCGGCACAACGATCCACAAGCCTTCAATACGATCAGCGCGTCCGACGACCGTCGAAAATACAACGTGCATACGGTCTATCCCAGCTATCAGTTCAAACCTTGGATCGCGCGGTTGAAATGGCCACGCCGACAATGGATTTGTGTGGTGCGCGACCCGATCAAACGGGCCGTATCCGGCTATCGCAACCGGATCCTGTTTCACAAAGACTTGGAAAAAATCCCAGCCGAAGAGTTGACGCAAAACGGGCTGGTCCCGAACCCTGACCTGAACAGTTTTGCCAGCAATCTGCAAAAATACTGCGACGTCAGCATGGCCGTACACCATCACTTCGCACCGCATTGTTTTTACTTGGGCACGAAACCCGAACTCTACACGCGCATCTTCAAACTGTCCGAAATCGACGATCTGACTGCCCTTGTCGCGACGTCCGGTGTGGCGCTTGAAATCCCGCACGAACAAACAGGCGGACCGAAGGTTTCGATAAGCGATCTATCAAAAGAAGGTCACGACGCACTCTGCGCGTTTTATGCCGAAGATTACAATCATTGGGGCAACCATTTCGACCGCTAGGCGTTCGGCCCGCGCCACTTGCTGACCAACCATCCAAGCGCATAGGGCGGCAGGATCACCGGCAAAAACAGCCAGTCCGCCAAGCCGGGCTTCTTCGACGGGTTCGGCGCACCACCCACATGGCCCCGGCCCAATCCAGCATAGTAAAGCCGCTTCAGGATCCACCCGACACGCATGCGTTCGGGCTGGATCACATGATCGACCACGGCGCGCCCAACATAGACCACGCGACCACCCGTTGCGGTCACCCGGTGGCAAAGATCGCTTTCTTCGCCGCTGAACAGTTGACCATCACGACGGCCCAAGCCTTCGTCAAATTGCATCTCGTCCGAACATTCTGAACGATCAACCCCAAACCCGGCACCGACAACGCGTGTTGCGTCTTTGGTGTCATCGCCTAGATCGAACAGGGAATACTGATCCAGAACAATACGGGATCGCGTCAACATCGGCGGCGCACCGGACCAAGCCGGCAAGATACGGCAGCCAGCAATCGCAACACCGGGCTGGGACAAGGCCTCGGACAAAGCCATGGCCCAACCATCATGCGCCAAAGCGTCTGCATCGCAGAATAAAACGTGATCATGGGCCGCTTCGCGCAACGACAGGTTCCGGGCCGCCGACAAACCGGGCAAGCTTTGACGAATGGTCCGTCCGGTCCACGACGCATTCGAATGGGCTTCTGCTGAAACCGTCCCGCCCGGTTTTTGATCAATCAACAAGATCTCACCCGTGACACCCGTTTGCGCCGCCAAACGAGCCAAAGCCTGTTCCAACAGGGCGTCAGGTTCGGCAAACCGGGTCAATGTCAGTGTGACAGGCGCAAGATCGTCCAAATCAGGCTCCGTGGCGGATTTAAGCTTCTTTATGAGCCAAAGCCTGCCCTGCCCGTAACCCCGCAAACACAGTTTTCTTAACCCATGGTCAGAAGGCCACGTGCGCGTTCCGGAAAAGTCGAAAAATGCTGAAATGTGTTCTTTGCGGGCCAAGACGCTTGTTCTAAGATTGCGGTATTAGCTGCACTCTTTTTGAACAAACCGATTTGCCAACAATGATTTCAATGACCTCAAGGATTAATGATGACATTTGTTTTGGAGGCTATCCGCACGGTTCGCGGTAGCGCTCTCGTCCTGCACTATGGATCATCCAAAGACACTGACGCGCACATCCTGATCGATTGTGGCTCAGACGGGAGCTACGAAAATTACCTGCGTCCAAGGCTGCTTCAACTTGCCAGGAACCAACCGTTACCCGTTCATTTGGTCATGGCCAGCAAAACCGACCCTGGGCATCTAAGCGCGTTGAAACGGATGTTCTTTGATATCAAAGGTGGGCATACACCGATCAAGCCAGAGCAGCTTTGGCTGAGCATCCCAGATGATGGCACGTCCGGCGCTGAAGAAAATCCAATCCCCGAGCTGCTGGAATTGGCCAACCACCTTGGATTTGAGATAAACGGCGCGTTCAAAGGTGCAGGATTGCATGCCGACACCACGGCGCATCCGCAAGGTCACGGCCTGTCGCTTGAAGTTCTGGCGCCCCATGCGCCGCGCACATCCCATGGCACGGCTGCTCCAATCGTTCTGGCACGGAAAGGCGATCAAAGCATTTTGCTGCCCGGCAATGCCCCAGCTATTCGGATCACACAGGCCCTGACAAACGCGGGCTATCTGGACACCTCCGAAGCCAAGCACATGGAGGACCCGTTTCACGTCAACCTTATGGCCATCACACAAGAAAACCCTGACATCGATCTTAGCGCGGTCTTTTTTCGGTCGGTCACGGCGGACAGTTACCTTTTCACAGGGAACGGACAGGACAGGAACCCAAACGCCCGGACGTTGCGCGAAATCGGTGCGGCCCGGGGAAACGACGACTTCAACGTTTACTTCACCTTGACGCAAACACCGGACAATGGCGCGCCGCCCGTCCGACAAGAGATCGACGACTGGATTGCCAACGAAATGCCAGATGGCTGCGTTGCGCATTTCCGCGAAGATAGCGCCACCGCTATGTCCACACGGGTCGAACTTCCGGCCTAACCGGGACCATCCGCCGCGCTTGATACATTCGAAACCTTGCATATTTTGCCAAGTAGGCCGACAATCCAGGCCACCTATCGGAGTGTACCATGACCATCCCTTCCGTTGATCTTAACGCGCATCCCGACGTAACCGGCTTTTTCGACGAAAACTCAAACACGATCAGCTATGTCGTGCGGGATCCCGATAGCGACGCCTGCGCGATCATCGACCCGGTTATGGAATTCGCACAATCCGCTGGCCGCCTGACGTTCGAGGGTGCTGACAAGATCATTGACTTCATTCGTGAAAAAGGCTGGCACTTGGACTGGATCATCGAAACCCATGTC
Organism: uncultured Rhodobacterales bacterium; assembly: GCA_964632495.1. Lineage (GTDB taxonomy): Bacteria > Pseudomonadota > Alphaproteobacteria > Rhodobacterales > Rhodobacteraceae > CALKXV01. Next base: position 52,756 of record CAZWDS010000003.1, on the reverse strand, counting down.
CACGCCGATCACTTGTCCAGTGCGCCCTATATTCAAGAAAAACTGGGCGGCAAGATCGGCATCGGCGAACACGTCCTGACCGTGCAGGATACCTTCGGCAAGATCTTCAATGAAGGGACCGAGTTTCAACGGGACGGGTCCCAGTTCGACCGGCTCTTTTCCGACTGCGATACCTATCGGATCGGCGGGCTTGAGTGTTTCGCCCTTCACACCCCCGGCCACACACCCGCCTGCATGGTGCATGTGATTGGCGATGCAGCCTTTGCCGGGGATACATTGTTCATGCCCGACGGCGGCTCTGCCCGCGCCGACTTCCCGGGTGGTGACGCGGGGCAGCTTTACGATTCCATCCAACGCGTTCTGGCCCTGCCCGACGAGGTGCGATTGTTCATCTGTCACGACTACGCCCCCGGAGGCCGGGCCATTGCTTGGGAAACCACGGTTGGTGAACAGCGTGCCACGAACATCCATGTCGGGGCCGGAAAGACCCGCGAGGATTTCATCAAGTTCCGCACCGAACGCGACGCCCAACTGGCCGTGCCGCAACTGATCTTGCCTTCTTTGCAAGTCAACATGCGCGGCGGCGAAGTCCCCAAGGATGACGACGGCAACATGATGTTGAAAACGCCCGTCAACAAAATCTAGCGCCTAAGCGTCACGCTCCATGATCCAAGCCACTTCAGGGGCTGGCACAAAACGCCACTTCCGCAACGGCCCGGCCATGACGTTCAGATAATACATCTCGAACCCGTAAGGCGCGCCGCACGGGTGATGACCGCGCGGCACCAAAACAACATCGCCGTCAGACACCGCCATGGTTTCATCCAACTGGCCATCATCCGTATAAACCCGCTGAACCCCGAAACCTTCGGACGGGTTCAGGCGGTGGTAATAGGTTTCCTCAAGATAAGTGATGCGCGGAAAGTCATCTTCGTCGTGACGATGGCTGGGATAGGATGACCAGTGACCGGCAGGCGTGAACACCTCGGTCACCAACAAACTGTCGCAAAAATCCTCGTTCTCCATCGCGATATTGTTGATGTGGCGCGTGTTGGTGCCTTTGCCCCGCTCTGTCAAACTGATCCCATCAGGGCCAATGCGCCGCGCGTTATGTCCACCTTTGCCGGGGGCCGAACACACGGCCAGCACGCAATCGGTCTCGGCCCGCGCCGACCACTCCGTTCCATTCGGCACGTAAAGACAATGGGGCGGTGACTTTTCAAATACCGACATCCTATCGCCTAAAACGCCCCAATCTTGCCCGGCCCCCTGAAGGCTGGCTTTGCCTTCGACCATCACCAGAATAACCTCGCGGCCCCCCGTCGCCTCGGCCGCTGTCTCACCGGCCCGAAGACGGTAAAGCGAAAACCCAACATAGCGCCAACCGGCACTTTCGGGTGTGATCTGGTGGACTTTGCCATGGCTGCCAAAGGGTTTTTTCAAAAGATCGGGCATCGGGTCGTATCCCTTAACTGCAAGCATTCCTTGAACTTCTGCCATGAAACGGGGCTTTTTCCCAGTCCCCAACCGCGCGGCTTGTCGCATCCGCGTGTTGTTGCGCTAGGCGCGAAAATCAGCAACGGTTTGGCAAGACATAAAGGACGACCCAAACCCTGCAGGACGCAAATCGGAGACCACTGTGACCGACACGAAGACCGCACTCGTCATCTCGGCCCATTCGGCGGATTTCGTCTGGCGCTGCGGCGGTGCCATCGCGCTGCACCAAGCCCAAGGCTATGAGGTGACGGTGGTCTGCCTGTCTTACGGCGAACGCGGCGAAAGCGCGAAGCTCTGGAAGCAAGACGGCATGACCTTGGACAAGGTCAAAACCGAACGCCGGATCGAAGCAGAACAGGCTGCCAAAGCGCTTGACGTGCACGACATCCAGTTCTTCGATCTTGGGGATTATCCGTTAGAGTTAAGCCGCGATGACAAGTTCCGGCTGGTCGACGTGATCCGCGCCGTTCAGCCCGACTTTATGCTCAGCCATTCAGAAAAAGACCCTTACAACACCGACCATTCCTATGCGACCAAGGTTGCCTTGGAATGCCGCATGATCGCTCAAGCCTGGGGCCACAACCCCGGCGAAAAGGTCTTGGGCGCGCCGCAGCTTTACCTGTTCGAACCCCATCAGACTGAACGCATGGACTGGAAGCCCGACACGTTCCTCGACATCACGCCTGTCTGGGACAAAAAGCGCGCGGCCATCGAATGCATGCAAGGCCAAGAACATCTGTGGGAGTTCTACACCCGCGTCGCCCAACAACGCGCGAACCACTTTAAACGCAACTCCGGCGGACAATCCGGCGGGCGCGATTGCCAGTATGCCGAAGGGTTCCAATCGCTCTTCCCACGCACTGTGGATACGTTGTGAAGGAGCCTGACATGTCCGTCGTCGTCCAAGACATCCCGCGTGCTGATCCGCATGTGATCGACCAATTGGCAAACCTTGGCGTGGCAACCGTACACGAAGCGCAAGACCGTACAGGGTTGCTGGCCAGCTATATGCGCCCAATCTATCGCGGCGCCAGCATTGCCGGAAGTGCGGTCACCATTCTGGCCCCTCCCGCCGACAACTGGATGCTGCATGTGGCCATCGAACAAATCCAACCTGGCGACATTCTGGCCTTGGCAACCACGGCCCCTTCGGACGCAGGCTATTTCGGCGATCTTCTGGCCACCTCTGCCAAAGCACGCGGCTGCCGCGGCTTGGTCATTGACGCGGGCACACGAGACGTGCGCGATTTGCAAGAGATGGGGTTTCCGGTGTGGTCCAAAGCGATTTGCGCGCAAGGCACCGTGAAAAAGACCCTTGGATCAGTCAATGTGCCCATCACTTGCGCCGGGGCCAAGATCAATCCCGGCGATATCATTGTGGCCGACGATGACGGCGTTTGTGTCGTCCAGCGGCAGGACGCCGACACGGTGCTTGAAGCGGCATTGGCCAGAACGGAAAACGAAGCGGCCAAAAGGGAACGCTTTGCAGCAGGCGAACTGAGCTTGGACATGTACGAGATGCGTGACGGCTTGAAAGCGGCGGGTCTAAAGTATGTCTGACGGCACGCCTTGCATGTGGATGCGGGGCGGCACGTCGAAAGGCGGTTACTTCCTCGCCTCTGACCTGCCCCAAGACGCGGCGCAACGCGACGCCCATTTGTTAAGGCTGATGGGTTCGCCCGATCCCCGACAAATCAACGGCATGGGCGGCGGTGACCCGCTGACGTCCAAAGTCGCTGTCGTCCGCCCTTCAACGCGCCCCGGCATCGATGTGGACTATCTGTTCCTGCAGGTCTTCGTGGATCAGGCCCTTGTGACGGATGCACAGAACTGCGGCAATATCCTAGCAGGCGTCGGCCCCTTCGCCATCGAACGCGGTCTGGTCGCACCGCAAAACCATGAAACCCCGGTCCGCATCTACATGGAAAACACCAACCAGATCGCCGTCGCCCGGGTGCAAACACCCGACGGCACGGTTAACTATGACGGAGAAGCCCGGATCGACGGCGTGCCCGGCACCTCGGCCCCTATCCCGATTGCGTTTCAGGAGACCGCCGGATCGACGTGCCAAGCGCTGCTCCCCACAGGCCGGGCTCGGGACGTGATCAACAACACGCCCGTCACACTTATCGACAACGGCATGCCCTGCGTCATGCTACGGGCCTCCGACTTCGGCTTGACAGGCACCGAAACCCCAGCCGACCTTGAGGCAAATGCGCCACTACGCCAACAGATCGAGACCCTTCGTCTGGCCGCCGGACCAATGATGAACCTTGGCGATGTAACCGAAAAATCCATCCCCAAAATGACGCTTGTGTCACCCCCCCAATCGGGCGGCACCATCAGCACCCGCACCTTCATCCCCCACCGGTGTCACAAGGCCATCGGCGTTTTCGGCGCCATCAGCGTTGCCACCGCTTGCCTTACTTCGGGCACCGTGACCGAACACTTGGCTGACACCGAGGACGGAGACACTGTTCAGCTGTCGATCGAACATCCAACAGGCGAAATGACAGTGATTGGGCAAATGAAAGACGGCGACCTCCAGCATACCGAGGTTTTGCGCACAGCGCGGAAACTCTTTGACGGGATGATCTTTTAAAGCGCGATAAAAGTGATGCGCATCGTCCAAATCCAATAGTACCGCATCAAGCCGCCACTGCACGTAAACCTAACATGTCCCGCGCCTGCTGCCATGTGGCGACCGGACGGTTATGTTGCGCACAAATCTCTGCCGTGCGCCGCACAAGCGCAGCATTCGATGGCGCAAGCGTCGCCTTGTCGATCCGCACATTGTCTTCAAGACCCGTGCGCGCATGGCCACCTGCCGCAATCGCCCATTCATTCAGAACAATCTGATTCCGCCCGATCCCCGCCGCACACCACGGCGCATCCACGCCGAACAGGCGATGCACCGTTTGCACGTAAAAATCGAACACGTGGCGATCAACCGGCATGGCGTTCTTCACGCCCATAACGAACTGCACATAAGGCGTGCCAGCCAGTGCACCCTGATCCGCCATCTCTTTGGCTTTCAGGATATGGGACAGATCGAACGCCTCGATTTCGGGCTTGATGTCATAGACCAGCATTTCCGAAGCCAGCCACTCCACCAGATCAGGCGGGTTCTCGTAAACGCGTGTCGGGAAATTGTTCGACCCAACGGTCAGCGATGCCATGTCAGGCTTCAAAGGCAACATCCCGCCCCGTTCGTTGCCAGCCCCAGATCGCCCGCCCGTAGACATCTGAACGATCATGCCGGGGCAATGAGTCTCCAGCCCCTCTTTCAAAGCAGCGAACCTGTCAGGGTCGGACGTTGGTTTCCCATCCTCATCGCGTACATGCACATGCGCAATCGAAGCCCCGGCCTCGAAAGCTTCGTGCGAGCTTTCAATCTGCTCGGCTATCGTGATCGGCACCGCAGGATTATCGGACTTTGTCGCGACCGATCCGGTGATGGCGACACATATGACGCAAGGCTGGGTCATCGGCTATCCTCAAACATCGAAAAAGACGGTTTCATCTTCGCCCTGAAGGCGGATTTCAAAGCGGTATATCGGCACGTCACCCGTGTCGTCGCGCGACGCGATCAACGTGCTGCGCCGGTGTTCCCATTCGATCAGGTTCAGCACCGGATCTTTGGCGTTCGCATCGGTTTCATCTGCGAAATACATCCGGGTGTTCAGCCCGATGTTGATGCCTCGCGACACAATCCAGATGTTCAGATGCGGCGCTTGGACACCACCACCCCGCCCTTGCGTCGCGCCAGGCTTAATCGTGTCGAAACCCCACGCCCCGGTCTCAAAGTCGGTAATCACCCGGCCCCAGCCGCGAAAGCCGTCCTCAACATCGCCGCCACCTTGCGCGTGCGCGTAGTGGCCATCCGCATTGGCCTGCCAAACCTCCAGCAAAGCGTCCTTGATCGGTGCACCCATTCCGTCGATGACAGTGCCTTCCACGCGGATTTTCTCGCCCAAAGCATTGGGACCACAGATATCGTGACCCAACTCTTGTCGATAGATGTCGAACCCCGCCGCCCCCGGAGCCAGCCCAATATGAACAAAAGGCCCGGCGGTTTGCGATGCAGATTCACGAAGGTAATTCAGCTTTTGGGCCATCTCAATTCCCCTCCAGCTTGTTCTCAAACAGGGTCGAACGACGGCCCCGCAACACGATGTCGAACTTGTAGGCGACCGTGTCCAGCGGGATCGTGGCGTTCAAATCCAGCTTGGCCGTCAACTGATCAATGGCATCCGCATCCGGGATCGTCTGTACGATGGGGCAGATCGGAATGAATGGATCGCCCTCGAAATAGCACTGCGTGATCAGCCGCTGCACAAAGCCCGACCCAAAGACCGAGACATGGATATGCCCGGGCCGCCAGTTGTTCACATGGTTGCGCCACGGATAAGCGCCGGGTTTCACCGTGCGGAAATAGAAATAGCCGTTGTCATCCGACAGCGTCCGCCCACACCCACCAAAGTTGGGATCGACCGGCGCAAGATAGGTGTCTTTCTTATGCCGATATCGCCCGCCCGCATTAGCCTGCCAAATCTCGACCAAGGTGTTCGGCACAGGCCGCGCGTTCTCGTCCAGCACGCGGCCATGCAGAATGATCCGCTCACCAATCGGGCCTTCGCCGGGCTTGGCGTAATTGGTTAGAAGATCGTTGTCGCCGGGATCAACATCGTTTTGATCAAAGACCGGCCCCGTCATTTCAGACACCGTATTTTCCAGAGAAATCAACGCATAACGCGGACTGCGCGCCACGGACGTCTTATACCCCGGCGTCAGCGCGGGTGGATGCAAATCCCGGTTGCGCTGATAGAACTCGGCCTCGCTTGTCATAGGGCGGCCTCCATCTCGGCATATGTCTCCTTGGCCAGTTTGATCGCATGGTTGGCCTTCGGCACGCCCGCATAGATCGCCACATGCATGAAAGCCTGAATGACATCATCCTTGGTCGCGCCGGTGTTTGCGGTGGCCCGGATATGCATCGGGATTTCCTCAAAATTCCCGGTGGCAGCCAACAGCGCCAGCGTCAACATCGACCGGTCCCGCTGGCTGATCGTATCGTCCGCCCAAACCGTGCCCCAGGCCCCTTCTGTGATCAACCTTTGAAACGGCGCGTCGAAATCGCTTTTCGCCGCCTCGGCACGATCCACATGCGCATCTCCCAGGACAGCGCGACGGGTCTTCATCCCGGTCTCAAAACGGTCCGGCATCGGCCATCTCCTCCAAATAGTCGCCCGCAAAATCGGCCCTGACATCCAAGGCGCAGAACACACAAACTCTATCCCCGATGCGCACGCCAACAGAGCAATCAATAGCCCGGTTTCAGGACTGTGGCCAGCCGAGGCCGCTTCAAAGCCGAACACCTACGGCGTTCCGTTCTGACAAAAATCAATTGGAGGGAATAGGAGCACTCGGGACGCGCCATGCAGAATCCCTACCCGTCTTTATATAGTCTGAGACAGATGGCGCTTTGACTGTGAGGATTTGCCGCTAACTTGTTCCAAGCCTTCATGTTCATTGAATATGGTGCAATGAGCGCGTGGGCTAGAAGTTGCACCGAAATATCCGGCAGGAATTCTATTGAAAGGGCCCTGGAATGACAGTTTTAGAACTATGGGGACCCTTTCAAATTCTTACGCTACTCTGCGTCAATTTCAATGTGAGCCACTGAGCTAACCCAATAATTCGGACATTTTCACGCCGTCCCCTCTGCCACTTTCCAGGAAAATCCCCTAAACACGATCTTATGAAGGGCATTCGCATCTCGTCGGCTATCTCGGTCCACAACGTGGGTACGGCAAACAGCCCTGAGACTCGGTTTGTCATCACCAATGAAGCCACGGGTCAGCATTTTTCCGCAGATGCTTCGACTGTGCGTTTTCTGGATGCGTTGCGGTCGTATGGCGATGTTGGGCAGGCTGCGTTGCGCGCTAACATTTCATCCAACCACGCCGCCGGATTGGCACAAAATTTTGTCAAGCGCGGCATCGCGGCAGGGATCGACCTAGGCGACGAGGGCAAAGCACCAAGTGGCCCGATTGAAGGTAAGCTGATTTCAGTCAAGGCGGATCTGGCGAATGCAGCGGGAGTGGCACGCCGCTTGTCTTGGCTGGGGCGCCTCGCCTTTTCGCTGCCCGCGGCGCTGATTTGGGGTGCGCTCGTTCTTTTCGCCATCGCGACGTTTCTTCAAAGCGGCGACAAGGTCACTACCAGCCTGATGCAACTTGGCACATTCAGCTTCGGCTCAGTGATCGCCTTTGTCACCCTGTTTGTCTTCGTGAAAGCAGTCCACGAACTGGGGCATATTCTGGCGTATCGTGTGATGTGCCTGCGGGAAGGCCTGGATCCCGGTCCGATCCGCGTGGGCATCATGGTGTTCGCCGCAACCCCTTTTCCCTTCACGGATGTCACGGGCGCATGGCGCATCTCGTCACGTTGGCGGCGGGCGATGATTGGCGCGGGCGGTGTTTACTTTGAAACCTACACTGTGGCTTTGATGACGTTGGCTTGGTCGCGGTTCGATCTGGGCGTCGTCGAGCCGGTTATCCTGCAAGTCGCCGTTTTTTCGGGTGCCTTGACACTATTGTTCAACCTCAATCCCGCCATCAAGCTTGATGGTTACTACATCATGACCGATCTCTTTCGTCAGCCAAACCTAGTGGGACGGGCTAGCCAAGCGGCGCGGGCTGCGGTTGGGCGTTTGCTTGGTGCGCCTGTGCCAGCACCAGGACGGTTAGAGCTGACCTATTGGCTAATCGCCTATGCCTACCGCTGGACAATCTTTGCAGGAATTTTCTGGCTGGCCTATCGGTTTGATCCACGACTTGCTACGGTTGTTGGTATCGTTGCCGGGATGTTGCTAATCGTCCGGCCTTTGAATGCAACAATGCGACCGCTTATGTCCAAAGTTTCCCCCGTTCGAATTGGCATTGCCTTGGCATGTCTGGCGATTTTGGTCGGTGTATCGCTTGTGCCATTTCGGGCGCGCATTTTGGCGGACGGGCAGATGCTGGTGTTCAAGACGGAATATCTGTTTCCGCCCGAGGCGGTGCAGTTGAACGGATCTGGACGGGATGGATCGCCGGTCACCTTCACGCAACCCAGCTTGTTGCAGGACAAAACAGCGCTGGAAGTGCGCCGCGAGATTTTAGCCAATCTTTCGCGCGGCTCGGGGCTAACAGGTGCGGAACTTGCCGCTTTGGCCAATGATCGTGCCGGGATCGAGCAGCAGTTGGCAGATGTTAACATCCGCATTGCGCGCCTGACGCCCATGATCCCCGCAGATGCACAGCTAACCCCCTTGGACAGCGACCGCTTTAAGGGTCAATGGATTGATACCTTTCAAGATGCACCCCTTGCTGCCGTCTCAACTCCCAGCCCTGTTGGATTGCGCCTAACCCTTGAACAAAAACGCCTTGAGCCGGCTTTGGCTGAAACCATGCAAGTGCGAATTGTCGGTGCGGCGCATTGCGGTTTTGGTGCCAGACTGGATGCGCCTTGGTCCGAAGCCGTGGCACGAGGTGGCATGATCGAAGTGGACGCTACCCCGATTGAACCCGTCCCCGAATGCGCAGCGGCGATTCGCAATGGTGCGGCAGTTGTTGCACGGTTCCCCTTGCCGCCACGATCGATTGCAGAGAGACTGCGAGCACGGGTTTCTCGTCTGCTCCAAGAGCGACTTCCCTTTGAGACAGAGGCATAAGGCAGAACAGAATGGTCAGAAGACGTGCAATCAGCCCCGAAGACAAATCACCGGATGGGCAAAAGCTTCCCTTGCTGTACCGTACGCTGGTGCCGTTGACGCCGGAGCGGCACAAAGACCTGAAACTGGGTGACACCCGCGATTTCAGCTTCGCCTCTGAAGCCAATGCTATCCCACTGACAGTAGATGAAATTCCAACGGCCATGCGGCACTATCCCATCGTTCTCGCGCCGGGAAGTCCGGCAACGCCGGTGGCTCTTGTCGGGTTCGAACAGGGCAAGAACACCTTTGTGGATGGTGATGGTAACTGGCAGTCGGGTGCTTACATTCCCGCCTATATCCGCCGTTACCCCTTTGGTTTGGTGCGCGAAAATTCCGAATCCGAACGCCATATTCTATGTGCTGATCTGTCGTCTACCCTGTTTGACGAAGGCGACGCGGCGCAGCCCTTGTTCAACGAAGATGGAAGCGCGGCAGACGCTGCGACCCGGGCTTTAGATTTTTGCCAACGTTATGTGGCGTCGACGGACCGCACGCGCAAAGTCATGCGCGAAGCCGAAGAACTTGGTCTGATCGGCCCGTCCGAAGTAACGGTCACGCGCGATGGCGTGAAACGCAAAATCGATGGTTTCGCGATCGTGTCTGAAGAGAAACTGCGTACTTTGGACGACAAAACGCTGGCCGACTTGGCTCGGCGTGGTGTGTTGACGATCTTTCATGCACAGCAGTTGTCCCTTGCGAACTTCTCAAGCCTTGGAGAGGGGTGAACTGGTGCGCTACTTTCTTCTTGCCGCAATCTTGGCATTCCCGACGGCGCTTGCAGCACAAGACGTGACGGCTGTGCTGGAACCGGCTCAATCGGTTGAGCTGCGCAGCACGGTCAACGGACGGGTTGTTAGTATTACGGATCTTGAAGGCACCATGGTGCAAGCGGGCGACGTTATCGCCGAGATTGACGGGGCGGTCCAACGCGCGCGGGTCGCGCTGACCCAAATCGCCGCCGAAGCCACAGGGACCGTTGAACGTGCCCGCACCCTTTTGACGCAGGCCGAATTTCGTCGCGACCGTCTGGCCAATGCCCTTAAGAAGGGAGCAGCCCAAAGCTGGGAAGTAGAAGTCGCGGAACAGGCGGTTGCGGTCGCCGAAGCAGACTTGACGGTCGCAAAGGATGATCAGGACCGCCGCGCCGCCGAATTGGCCTTGGAACAAGCCACATTGTCCGAATTCGAGATCCGTGCACCCTTTGACGCCACAGTCCTGGACGTGGTCGTGGACCCTGGTGAAATTGTAGACACAGCCACTGTGCTGGTAGAAGTTGGAGCGCTGGACACTTTGTTGGCCACCGCGTTTGTGCCTTTGGAATGGGTGCCTGAATTGCCCAAGACCGGCGCGATTGCGGCGTCGTTTGAAAGTGGCGCTAGGGCCGATGTCGTCATTCGCGCGATTGATCCAAGGGTCGATCCAGCCAGCCGCACGGTCCGGGTGATTGTCGAGATTGCGAACGAAGAAGGGCTTTTGCGTCCGGGCGAAATCCTGACCCTACGTGATCCGCGCTAAATGGAAGCCGAGGCGGGCACCGAAAATCGGCCGACGCTGGCACAGGCGCTTCGATCCACGTTTGACCCTTTGCAATCCGCCGACAGCTTTGCCCGTGATTTGGCCAGGCTGGCGGCGGCTTTGAGCACGGCAAGTGAAGTCCTGGTCCTTGCCGCAAAGGACGGTTCTGTTCTGGCTGCAACCCCTCAGGAGGCTCAACTGAGCGCTCAGCTCTCCGAACTGATCCTGGCCCAGCCCTCTAACGCAGGCGAACCGCAACAAGAGCAGGATGCCCTGTTCATTCCCATTGCTTTGCCGGGCGGCGGAGATGCACGTCTGGTCGGGCGCATGAAATCGGCGGGCGCCACGACAAGGGCATTGGCGTTTGAACGTTTTGTCAGTCTGGCACAAATGTCAGCTGCGATGTACCGCCATCCCGATATCTCGCACCTTGAAACGCTGTTGTCCAAGCTCAATACGCCCGATGCCGATCCAAGTGCCTTGGCGTCGTCCATCCGTGGGTATGTCGATGCGGATCTTGTTGCGGTGGCGGCGATTGAAAACGGTGCGATCATAAACGTGGCCCTTTCGGACCAACCGAAACCAACCCGCCGGGCGACCTTGCCTGAACAGATTGAGAAAGACCTTTTGGCCGCTGCGAACGGCACGGGATCGGCAGAGGGTGTTTACGCCGCGTCGCGTGAAGGTCGAGCGATGGCGCTTAAGGTTGAAACACCAAGACGCAACACAGGCGTGCTGCCACTTTTGGCGCAGGCGGCATTGGCCGGGCAAGGCAGCGACGTAGGCTTGGGGGCGAAACGCCGCAAAGGTCTGATGCGTCTAGGTGCTGGCCTACTGATCGGACTTGGCATCTGCGTCATCCCCCTGCCCGACACACGTCGCGTTCCGGGCGAGATCATTGCGGTTGAAGCCCGCACTGTCACTGCGCCATTGTCGGGCATCGTGTTAAGCGTGTCGGTCTCGGACGGGGATGCCGTGACCGGCGGTGAAAGCGAACTCGCCCGTATTGCAACCAACGAGATCGCGCAGGAACTGGCCTCGGCACAAGCCGAATACTCGCGCGCCCTTTTGGAACGCGAAGGCGCGCGCGGCGCGCGTGATGCTTCGGCCTTGCGCAACGCCGAACTTGAGGCCGAAGGGCTGCGCGCACGCATTGACCTTCTGGAAGGCCGTCGCGCCCGCGCTTTGATCACGGCCCCCATTGATGGTGTCGTTGTGGGTGATGACCTGTCAACTTTCCTCGGTGCCACGGTCCGGCAAGGTGATCCGCTGCTAGAGGTCGTCGACCCTTCAAATTTGGCTTTGAGGCTGGAAGTACCGGACGATTTATTGCTGCGCATCGAAGATGGCGAAGCCGGTGTCTTCCGCCCTGATTTTGCGCCCAATCAGCAGTTTGACGGAACAGTGATCAGCATCTCGCCTGCGCAAAGTGCACGCACCGACATTGCCGTTTTCGAAGGTCGCGCCAGCCTGCCCGCAGACACTGGCCAATTGCGCCCCGGATTGCGCGGCGTTTTCGTTTTTGACCGCGAATACAGGATGTTAGCCCAAATCGTCTATCAAGCCATGAGAGACTGGATCCTACTGCGGGTCTGGCTTTAACGCGCAGACCCACCCGGCAGTGCAGTTTCTTCGCTTAGGAATTCATAGTTGAAGCGGTTCAATCCGGTGGCCAATGGGTCGACGCTGGCCTCGTAAAGGCTGCGTACAGTTGTATCGGCCACGGTTTCGAACACCTCGTCCACGCTCAGGACATCGCCACGCGCATAAGGCTCGCCGATTACGGCGGGTGCAAAGAAGATGCGGGCATTGAACATGCCACGATCCTGCGGCAGCGTCGATGGGCGGTCGTGGTTGATTGTGACGTTGTAGGTATCGTCCTGCAATTCCGTGCCCACGAAGAACTCGCGTTGTTTCAGCGGCGCACCGTTCCGGTCAAAGCCCGCGCGATCATCCAGATATTCGATTGGCTCGCGGAACAGAACCGAGGTTTCATATGCCTGATGGAAGTCGTCGTCGATGTTCTCAAGCGTCACACGCGGGAAGATTGCAATCCAGTGCCCCCCGGCGTCGGCCACCACGTTGCGCACGTAAGCCAGTGATCCGTCCAACTGATAAAGACTGATCGTAACGTTCGCCCCATACTCCGCAGTCCCTGTAAAGATCGGATCGATCTGCAGGATTGGCAGGAATTGAGCGTCATCAATGCCGCCGCCAACCAGACGGGGGCGTTCTTCAATCACCGGTGTGGGGACCGGATCCACTTCGATCGTTTCGCTGTCGTCATCACTTAGGGGGCGGCCTGGGTTGTCGGGATCATCGGTTGTCCCGCCGGTGACTTCGGCTGTGTTGATCACATCAGTGAAGACCGGCGTCGCGTATCCGACGAAGACGTCATAAACGATCGTCACGCTTTCGCCCGGCTGCAATACTGGGATCGCCACCACAAGCGTCGTGCCTGTGCCGGACGTCACCGTGGCTGCTGCGCCGGACAGCGCAACGCTGGTGACGGACAAATCACTTGGAAGCGGGTCTTCCACCACAAGATTCAAAGCGGGCCCGGTCGCACCGGGATCATTGGTGACCACCACGGTATAGGTGATCGTATCACCTTGCATGGGTTCGGGATCGCTGACGTCTTTGGTGATGCCAATGTCGGGTTCGACCACATTCACTGTTGCGTCGTCTTCGACCGGCGCAAGTGCGGCCTCACCTTCGGGAGTGACAACCAACGAGGCTTCGTTGTCCAAGTCATCGCCGTCATTGACCGATGGCAAGTCTTCAACACGGGCCACAATTTCGATCACGATCCGATCCGCGGCATCGACCACGCCGTCCGAAAATGCGTTGTCGAGGGGGCCGAACGAGAAGGTAATATCCTGACCTGCTACCCCCACAACTGTCGCTTCGTCGGCATCGGTCACCCCGGTGATTTCAGAGCCAACCGACACGATATCGGCAGACACAAAGGAAAGCCCGGTGTCCAAGCTATCGACCAAGGTGACATCATCCATCGCGATCTCTGGCAGCGTGATGACAAGCTGATAGGTGATGGTTTCGCCAATGTTCACGTCTGGCTGGTCGGGATCATATTCTCCGTCGCCCGTCTGGGTCAGACTGGTTGCGATGATCGACTTGTCCAGAAGCGGCGGCGTCGCGACCCGGTGGTCATCTTCAAGTTCGGGGTAATCACGTTCGTTCGGGTTGTCGCCCGGCGCACTGTCATAGTTGACGGTTGCGGTGTTTATAAAGCTTTCCGGCGGTTCGGCGGTTGCACTAAGCGTCGCATCATAGGTCACCGTCAGAACCTCGTCGGGCTCAAGCACCGGAATGGTCGCGCTGAAGCCGGTTGCGCCTTCGGTGGCAGTCACGGATTGTGCAACGCCATCAATGAAGAAGCGCAGTGTTCCAAGATCCAGCTCGATTTCAGCGGGCAAGACATCTTCGATCAAGACGTCATAGGCTGGCCCAGCATTGCCACCGGGCGGACCGACATTTTCGATCGTCATGACGTATTCAACCGTGCCACCGGGCTCGACGACAAGTGGTCCGGATTTATCGAATGTCAGCAACGGTTCGACGATCACAACCTCGGCGCTGTTCTCGCGCGTGGTGAATGGCGGTTCCGCGCTTGGATCGACGTCTAGGTCAACGTTGTTGGTCAAAGTGGCACCGGCCACAGCAGCCGGGTCATCCACGATAACGGCCGTAACTTCCAAGGTGATCACGTCATCCGGTCCGATGTCGCCATCGAACAGGTTTTGCACGTCACCAAAGTCGAACGTGATGACTTGGCCTGCTTCGGTCACCGCCGGATCGGTCAAAGGGTTCGCGCCAAGATCGGTCATCGTCGGGACGCCGAAATTGACAACATTGAACGACACATATTCCATGCCCGCTGGCAGGGTATCGGTCACAACAACCGAATCCATGTCAATCTCGGGCAGATAAATATCGTACTGGAAGGTCACTTCTTCGCCCACGCTCAGCGCAAAAGGAGTGGACCCATCGGTTGAGTCCGTCTCATCGAAATTGGACGTAATCGGACGCTTGTCGATGAACGGAACCGTCGCGACAGCATGATCGTCGGTTTCGTTGTAGTCACGGCCTGTAGGACTGTCGGGATCGCCATCACCGACAGTGTCGTAATCCACACTGATCGTGTTCACGAAGCTTTCTGCTTCCGGCGCGGTGTCATCTAGAGTGGCGTTGTAAGTCACGACAAGGCTCTCGCCCACCTCTATCGGCAAGGCCGCCGGTGTCGCGGCGTCATAAAGAACAAAAGAGAATCCGCTGGCCGTTTCAGTGATCGTGACAAGGCCAGTGACATCAACTCCGTCCAGTTCGACAACAACTGTGCCCGTGTCCAGCGACAAGAATGGGTTCGCAAAGGTGTCTTCGACAAAGGCGTCATACGCAGGCGCTGTGCCTGTGTTCGTTATCGTAGCCGAATAGCTAACCGTTTCACCCGGAGCGACCGCAATGTTGCCCGACTTTTCGACGGTCAACTCGGGCTCGACAATATCAATGTCGGCCGTGGCGGTTTGCGGCGTTAGGGCTGGTTCGCCTTCGGGCGTAACGGTCAAAGTCGCGCTATTGACGACCTCGGCACCGTCGATGTTGCTGGCGATGTCCGTCACGCGCGCTGTCAGAAGAACCGTGATCTGGTCGGCGGGATCAAAGGCACCATCCACGACGCGATCCAGATCGGTGAAGGTATAGGTTACCGTCGAACCGGCATCGACAATCGTGTTGGACACGAACGTCACATCGGCACCGACCGTATCGACGCTGGCCGAGACGAACTCTAACCCGGCAGGCAAAGTATCCACCAAAGACACTTCATCCATCGGGATTTCTGGCAGCGTGATAACCAGTTCGTAGGTCACCTCTTCGCCAATCGTTGCGTCAATCTGAGCGGCGTCGTGTTCGGCGTCTCCAGTCAACGTATCGCTGGAAGAGATGGCAGTTTTGGTCAGCGTCGGATCGCTGGACACGGTTTCAGTGTCGCTGACGGTTGGATACGTCCGCTCGTTCGGATTGGCGCCGGGCGAGCTGGTGTAGTCCGCACTGGCAGTATTTTCATAGGCCACAAGCGGATCGGCGTCGGCAGACAATTCGGCTGTGTAGTCAACCGTGACGACTTGGTTCGGGCCAATCTCAGGGACCGTGATCGAAAAGCTGTTGGCCGTGGTCACGACTGTTGGCGAAATAATCGCCCCATCTAAGCGCACAACAATCGATCCGGCATCCAAAGTGAAATCGGGATCAAGCGTATCGGCAATCACCACATCATAGGCCGGGCCAATCGCGCCGTTCGCTGGCCCTTCGTTCGTGACCGAAACGGTAAAGTCGGCGTCTGCGCCCAAAGCCACGGACAAAGGCGCAACTTTGTCGATTGTCAAAAGTGGCTCGACGATTTCAACGTCGGCAGTGTCGGTCTGTGGATCCAGCGGCGCTTCGCCTTCGGGCGTCACGACAAGGCTGGCCGTGTTGGTCAGCGTTTCGCTCGCCGCGGCCGCAACATCGTCGACAATCACAGCCGTCACTTCAAAGGTGATCGTATCATCCGTTCCGATAGACCCATCCAACGGGTTATCGATTGCGCCGAAATTGAAGCTGACGTCGCGACCATTCGGATCGACCGTCACAGCCGGAGCCCCTACTCCAAGATCGCCTGCGACCGGAATAACCGCGCTGGAGACATAGGCCATGCCCGCAGGCAGCGCGTCGTCCAAGACGACAGTGTCCATCGAAATTTCCGGCAATGTCAGCACATAGCGGAAGGTCACTTCCTCACCGACGGCCAATTGGTACGGATCGCCATCTGCTGTGTCGGGGTTATTGGACGCGACGGTGGTTTTCTCAAGACGCGGAACAGTCGCAATCGACTCGTCATCTTCGATGTCAAACTGTCGGCCTGTCGGACTGTTCGGATCGCCATCGTCCACCGTGTCAAATTCAGCGGTTGCCGTGTTGGGAAAGCTTTGCGCTTCGGGTGCCGCGGCATCCAACAAGACGTCAAAGCGAATTTCGATCTCTTCGCCAGGAAGAAGCGTCAGATCAGACACCTCAAATCCCGGAGGAATTTCGGTGACCGCGGCTGCCAATGGCGCGCCATCCAGGAACACTTCGACGGTTCCGCCAACCAACGACAGGAACGGATCGCTGAGAGTATCAGCCACCAGCATGTCATAAGCGGGACCAGTCCCGTTGTTCGTCAGCGTGATCGTGTAAGGCACCACTTCACCGGGGTTCGCCCCGACGGGAGCCGCCTTCACAATCTCGACATCGGGTTCGACCACATCGACGGTCTCTGTCGCGACCACATCGTCCTGCAGGTTGGTGCCGGGATCGTCCGGATCCACAACCTCAAGCGTCGCGGTATTCTGCAAGGTCGCGCCATCAGAGACGGCGGCCACATCTTCAACCAGCGCCGTTACGCGGACCACAATTTCGGTATCTACGTTTGCTGCATCGTCTTCTCCGGGTACAACGACGGTGCCGAAGTCAAACGTGACACTGTCGCCCAAGGCCGCAATCGTAATCCCGCCAGAAGACCCCGGACCGGTCTGGACAGAGCCCGCCGTGATATCCGAACTCGCAAGAGGCGCGTTGTTGTACCCCACAAACGTAGCGGTCTGCGCCGCCAGACCGTCGGGCATCACATCCGTCAAGGTTAGATCCGCAGTGCCTTGTGGGACCGTCATAACCAATTCGAAAGTAACGGTTTCACCGACACCTACGTCGTCCCCAACCGTGTTGGGGTCTTCAGAATCAACAAGCGTTTTGGTCAATGTCGCGTCTGGCGTGGTGACCGTCGCATCATCACTGGGAACAGTGTAATCTGCCAAGTCTTCGTCATATACGCGACCCGTATCGGTCGTTTCGTCACCTGCGGCTTCGCTGTCAAAACGTGTCACCTCAGCCGTGTTGTCGACAGGGCTTGAGAACAAGGCGGCATCTGACACTGTCGCTTGATAGACGATTTCGATTGTCTGACCGGGCAGCAATTCGGGCACAACCGCCTGAAGCGCACCGCCTGCGAAAGCTACGCTGGGTTCGTCGCCCACATCGGGCGTGAAAGGCGTTCCGCCATCCAGAATTTGTATCGTCAGCGTACCGGTCGGCAAGGCTGTCAGGCCTGTGTCCGCTAGATCATCGTCAATCACGATGTCATAGGCGGGGCCCGTGCCGACGTTCGTCGACGTAACCGTGTAGGTTACAACGTCGCCCGCATCTGCGGTCAGAGGATCGGCCTGCTTGTCGATATCCAATGCTGGCTCGACGACTGTCACATCGGCGGTGTCGCTTGTCGTGGCCGAATTGCCTGCACCATCAATGAAGTCGAGCGTCGATGTGTTGGTCAGAACCGCGCCCGTGCTGCTGACAGGATCGTCCAGCAGAATTGCGGTCAATTCTAGGATAATTTGGTCATTTGCATCCGTGGCGGCACCATCGGCATCCACGACGTTGTTAAGGTCGCCAAAGAGAAACTCGGTGGCGGCACCACCGCCGTTGGTGCCATAGGCGCCCGGCGCCAGTGTATCGACCAAAGCACCGGTGATATCCGAGCCGATGCTGATCAGTTCAGACGACACATATTGCAATCCTGCAGGCAGAACATCGGTCAGTGTCACGTCTGTTGTGTTGCCGTCTGGGATGGTGACGACGATCTGATAAGTCACCTCTTCTCCGATAGACAGTCCGGGATCGGCTGTATCGGGATTGTTCGAGGACAGCACATCCTTGTCGATCCCAAGTCCAGCTGTTGTAATCTCGGCGTCTGCCGTCAGACCATAGTCGCGATCATCGCTGTCATCACCTGCCCCGGCTCCGACGCCTTCGACTTCGGGCGTTGAATCGTAGGTTAGGTTCGCCGTGTTCGGAATGACCGTACTGGCCAGAACTCCCGGGATCACCGTGCCGTCGTAGTTGATGATAAGGTCTTCGCCTTCTTCCAGAACATCGACCAGGACTTCAAAATCGTTTCCACCCAACAGGTTAACCGTGTAACCAGCGTCGCCCGTCACATCAGCGCCGTCGAGCAAGATCTGAATAGAGCCGGGAACCAGAACCAGATTTGGATCCAGCGAATCCGACATACGCAGGTCGTATGCAGGCGCGTCCCGCGATCCAGCGATGTTGTCGATACCAACCGAATAGCTGACTGTGCCACCGGCCTGAACCACGTCCGGGCTGGCGTCCTTGGACATGGCGATATTCGGTTCAATCACCCGCTGACCTTGGAAATCCTGAACCCGGCCGCCATCAAAATCGAGTCGCGCCCGGTTTTGCAGCAACTCACCGGCGCCGCCGACCAAGTCATCGGGCGCACGCGCGTCCACCCGAATTTGGATGACATCCGTCGCTTCGTCGTTATCGGACGGCAGCGTCAGATCGCCAAAATCAAAGGTAATGGTATCGCCACCCGTGGCCGTCGTTGTCGAGCCAAGGCCAAGACCGCCGGTGTTCGCGATGGACGCATCATACGTGATGATTTCGGCACCGAGCAATTCGAGCCCGCCTCTGGTCACGATATCGGTGAAGACCACATCGTCCAACTGGCCTTCGATCAGATCGATCGTGATGATGTAAGAGAAGTTTTCGCCAATCATCACTTCGTTGCCACCGCCCTCACCGAACTGACGCACGTCAAGCTGCTTGTCGATGGCGGGTTCTTCAATCGTTGCGGTGGCATCGTCGCTCAGACCTTCAGCAGGCACACGATTAACCGGTTCATTTGCGGCATCGCCTTCAAAGGCGTTGAACTCCGCAATCGCCGCCGTATTGGTTAGTGCATCGTTCGCCGTAACCGCGTCCGCAACTTCCAAGTCGTAGGTGACGATGATAATGTTGTCGCCCGCATCTGGGTCGAACGCTGATACCGCACCTTCCAAGCCATCGTCGGTCAGCGTCAGACCATCGGCGCTAAAAAGATCAAGATCAGTCGCGGGCGCATCATAGGCAACGGCTGCGCCGGTCCCATCTGTGATTGACAGGTTCAGATCAGCCGCAGTGCCACCTCCGGGAATCTGGAAGCCCGCCGGAAGTGTGTCGGTGATATTGACATTGAACGCCCCATTCGGCGCGCGGCCCGTATTCTCAATCACGATGGCAAAGGTCACCAGATCGCCCGCGTCAACATTTTCAATGTTGGCATCGATCGGCGTACCACCCTCGTTTGGATCAAGCGAATCTGATGAAATCGTCCCGCCAAAACGCGCGCCGCCCGACCCAGGCGCGCTAAACGACGTGGGTCCAGCGGGGGCATCCAATGCAGTATCGCCGTCCGGTGAGGTGAAGGCTACAACGCCTTTTGTGATCTCAAGGACCGGTTCGGAATACTCGAACAGTGCAATCGCGGTTGTATCAATCGTGTTGCCAAAGCTGTCGGTTTCGAATGCAGTCGCCTGGTTGGTCAATAACAAGTCAGGCGCGAATACCGCATCCACCACCGTCACGGTGAACAGAACTTCAACGGCAATCGGAGCCCGCGGGTCGATCTCTAGATTGGAAAAGTCGAAATCAACGCCATTGGTCGGACCATCTGTCGACAAGCCTGGAATCACACCGCCACTTTCGGTGAAAAACTCGTCAATCGGACCAAACTGCGCTTCGCCTGCCGCCGGAGGCGTGCCGTTCGCTACGCCATTGAAGATCGTCACTTCTGTTGAATCGAAAACGTTCTGAGGCAAGTTGTCGACAATATTCAAATCTTCAAACGCACCAAGTGGCGCATCGTAGATAATGCTGAACGTTACTTCATCGCCAGCTGCAATTGGCACAGTATCGTCAAACCCGGTATCGCCGTTGACTGCATAAACCTCTTTAGATCGGATGGCCCCAACAGAAATCGCAATCTCGGTGCCAGACGTATCGTCTTCTTCGCCAATTACGTTGGTTGGATCTTCGTTCTCACGGATCGTGCCTTCAACCGACACATCGTTGCTTAGAACGTCACCTTGGCTGAGGGCTGGCGTACCAGCGACCGCGCCCGGATAGGATTCCAGCACCTGGGCCTGGTATGTGATCTGAATAGTGGACTGAGCCCCACTGGATGTCCCATCCCCTGCGACGTCACCGGTCAAAAGACCATCGTCACCATTGGCCAACATCGCCGCGCTTAAGTCCCAAATATTGGTCGTCTCGCCCGCGACTGCGTCAAACGATGTCACTTGATACGGCGTCAGATCTGTGGGTGTGGCAAGGCTGTTGGATTCTTCCGAAAACGTGAATTCAGCACTGCCTTCGATGAAATCCCAACCGTTGCCAAGGATGTCTTCGACTTCAAGGTCGCCGAACGTGAAGTAGTCGGACACCTGAATGTCCAAGGTGAATTCGTAGATATCTTCCGGCGTCGGTCCCGCGACACCAGCGTCGTCAATCACTTCGAACGACTTCTGGACGGCAAGCGAACGCGCCTGTGTAATATGTTGAGCGCTGTCCGCGACAGCCGTGACCGGATCGCGACCATCCAAAGGCTCCCATGTTCCTTCGCCTGTCACGCTGTTGGTGACGGGAACTTCATCGCCCGAGGCAGGATCTATGACAGGCGTCGCTGACAGCGCTGGATCGTCATTGATGTAGTATTCAAACGTGACTTCTACGGTCGAAACAGGCGGGTCTGTTGGCGGAAGGCCCGTGATTTCGTCAAATTCGATGACAAGCTGATTGTTGGGAGGTGTCGCTAGCGTATCCAACGGCGGCTCTGTCACAACGGTTCCGCTTGCGCCCGAAATTTGCAAATTGCCTAGATAGACAATCTCGGGCGGCAAATTGTCGGTCAGCGTGAAGTCTGACAACGTTTGGCCATTCGCAACATCGACGCTCAGCGTATATTCGTAAGGATAGCTTGGGCCGGTGACGGCATCCTCTTCCGGGGAATTGTTTGTTTTGTCGACCGAGAATAGCTGCTGGTTTACCTCTAAGGGCGCCGCCGCCTGACGAACCGGCGCATCATCTGTTGGATTGTCCAGCGGATCACAGCCAAGCGCAAAGCCACCGATGGCTTCGATCGTCAAGCCTTGATCCAAATCTGCCAAGGGCGAAAAGTCCAGAACGACATCGATATCAACCGCAGGGTTGCCGGGCGAAAACGAGCCATAGGGCAGCTCAAGCACAATCAGTGAATCTCCCGGCGTGCCTGATACGACGATCGGATCGCCCAAACCATCAACCGCGAAAGGGTGTTCAACATTGCCCGAAGCATCAAAGGTCAGCTCGGTGGTGACAAGGTCGTTGCCCAGAAACTGCGCGCTGTCGAATGTCACACCGTCGTCGGTGGCCCCGCCTGCTCCATCCGTTCCTGTCGATGGCAAGATCAGATCAATGTAGGGCACATATCCCGAATCCGTCCCGGTATTCTCGAACGTCAGTGTCAGTTCGACGTCCTGATCACCCAACTCAACGGGAAACAGCAGCGGATTGATCGTCACTTCGGGTACGCCGTCAAGAACGATCCTGTCCTCGAGAAGCTCGAAGTGGGGAATGTTGGGCTCTAGGCGTCCGCCGTCTGCTGCCATTGTTCGAGGTCCTTCATGAAGACTGGTGACTTACGACTTACTTGTTGCTCAGCTGATATGTCGGCTCACCCCGAATATCCTTGGCGATGTTTGTCTTAAGACCCCAACGTTCCAGAAGAACGCCTCGTGCGCGTGCCAGATTAGCGGCGGAAATCTCACGCGTTGCGCGTGCCGTTGCCACAGCCTGCTCTGACATTTGTACCTGTTCATAACTGGAAAGTAGGGCAGAAAGAAGGCTAATCCCGCCTTCGGTCGCGCCACCTTCGTTCCAGCGATTCTCGACCGTCCGAAGCGAAGATTGTGCAGCGGCCAGCGCCTTGCGCTGTGCAATCAAGTCATTGCATGCAACTATGTATTCATTCGCCGACACATCCACTTCCAACAGAATCGTCTGAATCACGGAAAGCACCTGGCGCTCTTGTTGAACTGTCTCAAGACGACGACGCTTGTAGCGCGCGTCGCGTTCGTCAAAGCCAAGGGGAACCGAGAATTTGAGACCAACCAAATGGCCCGAACCATTGCTCTTGTCCCGGAATGCGCCAGAAATGTCGCGACCATCCGCACCACCGTCAGCGCTAAGTTCCAACACCAGATCAAGCTCGGGCAAGCTGTCGTTGGCCGACATTCCTTCGCGCAACAAGGCGGCTTGATACTGCAAAATGGCCTGCTGCAATTCTGGACGGTTTGTGAAGATGTCTTTGATCGTGTCTTCCGTTTTTAGGATCGAAAGCGCGCCATTTGGTGCCGAAGCCGGAACGATTTCTATATTGGCCGGTCCAAAGCGTTTGTCGCCGACCAAAGCCGCAATGCGGTATTCCGCGTTGTCCAAAGCGGCCCGGGCGCGCACTTGATCCGCGCGCCACTTTTCGGCCAGCGCACGCGCACGTGTCACAAGAACCGTATCGGCATCAATCCCACTCCGGCCCGAGATCTGAGCCGCAAGGCGGTCACCATGCCCGGAAAGATGGGCCTTTTGGACATAAACGGCACGGGCCACATAGAGGTTCCAATACGCACGCTCGACTTCCAGCAAGTGGGATTCAGCCTGACGACGGAATTCTTCGATGGCAATCTGGGTGTCCATGTTGGCGATACGACGTGGCGCATCGTTGTGGCTGATTCCCGAGCCGCGCAAGATCGGCTGCACAAGCGAAATTGATGTCCGCGAGGCCGTTTGCTCGCCCGGGATATAGGATACACGGTTTGTGTCGGTAACGGTAAAGCGCTGCGACACGGAAATCTCGCCACCAGTCAAAATGCGGCTACGAACACCGAATTCAACTTCGTCCTCATTGTCGATCGCACGTGCAGCTCCAGCCGAAATCGCCGGACTTGTGGCGCGTACATTTTCGCGGGACGTACTGGCTTCGGCAAAAAACTCAGGCACAAAGCGACCTTTGGCTTCGGCAATGGCCGTACCACGGATCGCTGGAAGATCACCAAAGGATTTAATCTGGTTCGAATTCTTGATCGTTGCATGAACCGTTTCCGGCAGAGACACTGTTCGCCCACGCTGTTTCGGCAAAAGATCGGCACTATGCACCGAACGCGACCACCACTCACCGCCACTGGCAGACGAAGTAAGCCCCGCCACACGCCGTACATTGGCCAGCGATGTGCCAAGCCCACGCTCTTTCGCCTCGATAAAAGCATAGCGCCCTAAGGCACGTCTTAGAACGGTCGAGCGGACCGCCGGATCCTTGAACCGTTTGTATGTGATTGTATCAACTGGCCATTGCCGCGAGGTTCCGTCGCTTGTCACGTCAAACTCGTCAAGCCGACGACGCGCTTCTTCTGAGGTCAGGTTTTCACCATTCCGATTTGCCTCGCTTTCCTCAAAAAGGCTGGGCCAGAATCCGCGGTCGCGGGGAACGCCACGTTCGTCGGTCTCGATGGATGGATCTCCGCAAGCGGCGAGCAGTGCCGCCATAGCTGCGCAAAAAGCAAAACGTTTCATTTTGATACCTGTGCCGTGAGACAAATTTATTATTGTTTTGGGTCTGCTAACCTCGTTGAGGCACATTCTCAGATCCAGAATGCCCAAAAAAGGGGAAATTTCCCCTTGCTTGTCTCACAACGTGTAAACTACTTAAATAGGCAGGGATGTGTTGCAATTAAGACAACCAGAACTGGAACAATAACTTGAAAACAGGCATTCTGGGTGGGGCCACCCTTGCAGTAATTTTAACAGTCAGCAGTTTTTCGCAAGCACAAAACCTGCCCGATCAAGATTTGGTCGATCCGGATGCGCGGGTCTTTTCGATCATATCAGTGACTGGCAATGAACGTTTTCGCGACGGCGACATTCTGGCCACCTCGGGTCTTGAAGTCGGCCAACCTTACACCGAAGCAGATATTGTGGCTGCCGTTGAAGCCCTTGAATTTACTGGCGAGTTTCGTAACGTCCGAGTTTTTTCTTCCGGCCCGACACTGACAATCGACGTGGTCGAAGAACCTGACTACTCTGGCGATCTGACCTTTGGTCTTGGGGCCGATAGCGATGTGGGCGTGTTCGGCTCGGTCGGTCTTTCCCTCGAAAACATTTTAGGTGGCAATGCGCTTAAGTCCGACCTGACCTTCTCAAAAGAAGTGGTCATCGGACGTGCCACATTGTCGGGCGATACGTTCTGGCCGGGGGAGCGTGCGGGCGGTGTGCGGGTCGAGTTTGCAGACTTTGACTACGACGACACGCTGTTTGATTTTCAAACAGCGCTTCTGCAACCCTATGTCAATTTTGGCGCCGACACCGAAGGTTTCGCGGGCGAGCTTCGCTTCAGTGCATTGTGGACCGACATGTCTTCGATTGATGCCGCTGCCTCGGCCATCATTCAAGCCGAGGAAGGCCGTCGCTTTGTTGCAGGGCCAGGTGTTGCGCTGAACTGGCAAGGCACGAATGGAACGCCTTGGACCGCCGGGGCCAGCATTGATGTTTATGGCGGTGATGCCGAATTCGCCGAAGTCACTTTGGCCTTTGCCACAAGAATGCCCATTACAGATTGGTCGTCATTAAGGGTGCGTGGCCGATTAGGCGCGGTTGAGGCCTTCGGCAACAGCTCCACAACCGCAGCAGATCGTCTGACACTGGGCGGCACAAGCATGCGCGGGTTTTCCCGTGGTGGGATCAGCCCTGTCGATATCGAAGGAGCGGTCACCACGACCCTTGGCGGTGAAAGCTATGCGGTTTTGCAAACCGATCTGCTATTGCCGAATTTAAGTGACCGCCTTCCGTTCACGCCGGGTCTTTACTTCGACATCGGCTCGGTCTGGGATGTCGACAGCGCGACCGCACCGTCCGGCAACTTGTCAGATGATGTTGTCTGGCGCTCGTCTGCAGGTCTGGCGATCACCGCCGAAACACCCCTTGGCGATTTCTCGGCCAGCTATGCGATCACAACCAATGCCGAGGACTTTGACGAGACCGAACGGTTCACCCTGTCCTTTGTCAGCGAATTTTGAGCTTCTAAAACGAAATCGTTTAGGTTCAATCGCTAAGACTTGCGCAAGCTGAATAAGCTAAGCGCATTTATCGTTCCTTACCCCAGTCTGATGACACTCAGACAGCGAATTCTCTGATGCCCTTCAAGTCAAACACCGTGCCAGTCTGTCTTGAACGCGTCTCCACGCGGCTTGCCTAGAGTCTGGGTAACTTTCGAACGCTTCCGATTTCAATCTCGCGCCCGGATATCCGCGATTGAACTGCCGCAAAAGCCATGGATAGGGACAAGAGGTTGCCTTGTAGCTGGTGCGCAGTCGCAGCGAATGTCTCCCTCCCACCCAATCTGCAGGAACAGAAACCTCTGTTTCGAGACCATTGGTGGGAACAAAAACAATGCCTATCTGGTATGCCTCTGAAAAATTTTTTTTAGAGATATATGGCGCACTCGGGAGGATTCGAACCCCCGACCCCTTGATTCGTAGTCAAGTGCTCTATCCAGCTGAGCTACGAGTGCGCAATCAAAGGGGACTTAGCGGCAGGGCACCGGCTTTGCAAGATGCATTTTGCCCAACATTAAGCTCGCAGACTATTCTGCCGCACGGTCCACGTCGATCACCTCTTTCGGCAGCGAGATGTCGAAAATCGTGCCATCTGTCCCGGTGGATTGAAGCGTCAGCGCACCGCCGTGGCCTTTGACCAACTCTGCCGCAATCGCCAAGCCAAGCCCGGTGCCACCCTTGGACACACCACCCTGAAACGGCGTGAACAGGTGTTCTTGCGCCCGAACCGGCAGCCCCGGCCCCGTGTCAGACACACGCACCCACCAAGCGTTGGCGTCTTCGCCCGCTGTCACCTCGATTGTGCCGTCCTTTTTGGTGGCCGTGATGGCCTGACGCGCGTTGCGAACAAGATTGGACAGAACCCGGTACAATTGCTCGAAATCCGCCCGCACCATCAAGCTGTGCGAGACATCCGCCGTGATCGAAACCAACCCGTTCTCATCCGCCAAAGTCTCGGCATCGACAACGTCCTGCACCAGCCCGGACAAATGAACCATGCTTAACGCAGGCGGCGGTTCTTCCGCCTTGCCAAACGCCAGCGTGCTTTCACACAGGTTCACAGCACGACTGATCGAATTCATCAGCTTCGGCACCATCCGCGTCACCACAGGATCATCCGAAGATTCAATGCGATCCGCAAAAAGCTGCGCCGACGTCAGGATATTCCGCAAATCATGGCTCACCTTCGCCACCGCCTCGCCAAGCGAGGCAAGACGCTCGCGCTGCTTCAGCATTGAAGTCAGATCGGTCTGCATAGACTTCAACGCGGCTTCCGCATCGCCAAGTTCGCGCACAGTTGACGAGGGTTGAATGATCCGCCGCGTGTCATCAGGAGCAGCGGCATAGGATTTCATCGCCGTGACGACCCCTTTGATCGGCTTCACCATCAACTGGCGCACTGCAAAGAACAACAAGGTCGCAGTCACAGCCGAAATCACCGCCGACAGGATCAGAATGCGCACGCCGTAATCCAGCATGGCCGCGCGCAATGGCTCGGATGGCATGGTGATCTCGATCAAAAGGCCTGCATCCCGTACAGGATGGCCAATCACGCGGATCACCTCGGGTTCGCTAGAGATCAAACGCGACATCGCATCCCGGATCAGAACACCGGGCGCGGGATCCCGCATGTCGAAGGTCGAGGCCACCGGCAAAGGCATATCCGCCGCCAAGATCAACTGCCGAATCTCATCACGACGCAGAACCACATTATAGACGCCCGCGTTCTCCAAAAGCTCGGCTTCCAAATCCGGTTCGATCATATCGTTCGCCAAAAGCGCCAGCGACGCGATCTGCGCCCGTTCCAGGTGGTTGACCATATAATCCTGACGATACCGCGCGATGGACGGCACGAAGATAAACACTTCCGCCAGCATCACGAAAAGCATCGTGAGGATCAGGAAACGGCCAGAGAGAGTGTTCAAGAACATCAGAGCGTCAGTGCCTCAAGGCAAATAGCGTTGCACGAAGCCAACCACGCGCTTCACCGTAGGATTATCAAACAGCTTTGGGGAGAAATAGGCCCCCGCCGCGCGTTTGTTAATCTCGCCCAAAGTTGGGTAAGGCGCAACCATAGCCGCAACCGCGCCCATTTTCAGCCCATTCGCGATTGCCAAGGCCCAAACGCCGATCAACTCACCCGCCGCTTCGCCCACAATCGTGGCCCCGATGGGTTTGCCTTTAACGACCATCACCTTGATGAACCCGGTGGTCTTGCCGCTGGAAATGGCCCGATCGTTTTCATCATAATCAAAACGCGCAACGGTCAGGGCATCCCCATGTTCTGCGCGCGCCTGAGCCTCGGTCGGACCAATCTGTGCCAATTCGGGATCGGTATAAGTGACCCACGGGATATGCGAGGATTTCGCCTTCGACGGCAAACCAAACAACATCGAACGGATAATCACGCCCGCATGATAGCCCGCCACATGGGTGAATTGCAGCCCACCCGAGGCATCGCCAATTGCATAAACCTTGCGGTTCGACACGGATCGAAGCCCGGCATCGACCTTAACGGCGCGGTCATGATCCACATTGCCCTTGGCCAAGTCCAGCTTGTCGATATTCACCTTGCGACCCACGGCCATCAACAGATGCGATCCGGTGAACGTCCCATTCGACGTCTTCACCGTGATCTGGCCATCGGCTTCGGAAATCTCTTCGGCCAAAGCGTCTTCGACGATCTCGACCCCTTCGGCGCGCATCTTCTCGATGACGATAGCGGCGGCTTCGGGATCATCCTTGCCAAAGGCCTTCATCCCCTCGATCACGGTCACTTTCGATCCCAACCGGATATGCGCCTGCGCCATTTCCATCCCGATGGGGCCACCACCTATGATCAGCAAATGATCGGGCTTATCGCGCAGATCGAAGATGTCTTCGTTGGTATAGTACTTGACGTTCTCGACACCGGGGATCGGCGGCACAAAAGGTCCCGAGCCCGTTGCGATCACGATCCGCCGTGCTTCGATCACGTTGTCGCCCGCCTGAACCTCGGTCGGCGAGATAAAGCGACCATATTCCTGGATCACATGCACGCCGAAGCCTTCAAACCGCTCGACGCTGTCGTTGGGTTCAATCGTGGCGATCACTTTCGCGACGTGATCCTTGGCGGCGGCATAGTTCACTTCGGGCATCACAGGCGCCACGCCAAAGGGTTCTCCCGTTTTCATGGCGTGCGCCTGTTTGCCAGCAGCGATCAGCGCTTTCGACGGGACACACCCGAAGTTCAGGCAATCGCCGCCCATCTTGTGGCCTTCCAGCATGACAACCTTGGCACCCATCTGGGATGCGCCGGCTGCAACGGACAGGCCTCCAGAGCCCGCTCCAATGATCAGGACGTCAGTTTTAATGCGGTTCATGGATCAGATCTCCGACTTGCCGCGGACGGCCTTAAGGACGATGGGAAGCGCGGCCAAAGCAGACAAGCCAAGGATCGGCAACAGGATGTGAGGTTCAAAGATGATCCCAAGGTTCGGCGTTTCACCGGCGGCAAACACCTCGCCCAGACCGGCACCCACGGATGTATAGACAACGGTGCCCGGAATGATGCCGAAGAAGGTCGAGATCACAAACCGACGCAGCGGCACTTCAAGGAACGCAGGCAACAGGTTCGCCACAAAGAACGGCACTGCAGGCACCAATCGGATCAGAAACAACATCGACCACTGGTTTTCGTCAATCCCGTCCTTGATCGCCTTGATCGGCCCGTCCGAGGCTTCCAACTTGGCCCCCAGCTTGGCCCCAAATCCCATGCGGGCAGCCAGAAAGATCGCCGTGGCCCCAATCGTGGCGGCCGTAACGATGTAAACGAACCCCGGGAAAGTCGCGAAAAGAAAGCCACCGGTCAGCGTCGCGATGGTGGCACCGGGCAGCGAAAAGGCGACGATGGCAATGTAAGCGGCCATAAAGACCAGCACGGTCAAAAGGTAATTGGCATCCCGAAACGCAATCAAAGCCTCGCGATTGTCCGCCAGCGCCTGAAAGCTGAGGTAATCCTTCAACGTGAAGGCCCCAACCGCGGCAACGGCAAGGATAATCAAAAGCGGCAGGCGTTTCGCCAATCCACCGGGTTGCTCTGGGGTCTGTGTCATGTCGGTCATATCAATCACTTCTCATTCGCACGGTCTATGCTGTTGGGCTAAACATGCGCTGAACTTGTGGTGATTTTGAGCCTCCTCACGCCCCAGTGATCACAGGTGAGCGTTGTGTCAGAGGAACTGTAAGATTTGCCCCGTTCTGAAATATTTTGATCACGGCCCCGCGATCCGCTGAAAGAAAACGAGGCGATTATTTCAACGAGGACACGCCAATCCATCAGGTCCCCGGCCAGAACCACCAGAATCGGTGTAAAACACCCAAGGGTTAAGCACCGGAAAACCCGCCAAACCCGTTGACTTGCTCAAATGATCCTCTTATTCACCGGGCTTCGGAACAATCAGGCCCGATTCCGGGGCCTTTTAGGAGAAAAGCGATGTCGAAGCGCACATTCCAACCGTCAAACCTGGTCCGCAAACGGCGCCACGGTTTTCGCGCGCGCATGGCAACGAAAGCGGGCCGCAAGATTCTGAACGCTCGCCGTCTGCGCGGCCGGAAAAGCCTGAGCGCGTAACCGCGCCCTTTTTCGGGTGATAATGCCGCCGCGGGTTTCCGTCGGCGGCTTTGTCGTTTCTGGGGGCAACGTGAAAGCTACTATGGGCCTTGGTTCACTCACCATTCTGACCAAACGCGCCGACTTTTTAAAAGCGGCCCGGGCGAAACGTATCTCGACGCCCGCCTTCACCCTGCAATACCGCGCCCGCGACGAAGACGAAGCCAGCGGCATCCGCATCGGTTTCACCTGCTCCAAGAAGGTCGGCAACGCCGTCGCCCGCAACCGCGCCAAACGCCGCCTTCGCGAAATCGCCCGGATGATCCTGCCGGAACACGGACACGACGGCTTCGACTATGTCCTGATCGGCCGCCGCGACAGCACCGCCACCCAAGATTTTGCCGAAATGCGCACCGATCTGGAACGCGCGCTCAAAAAAGCCCACCCCAAGGCCACAGAATGAGCCCCCTCGCCCGCCTCCTCGCCTTTCCCGTCAAAAGCTATCGTCTGATCTTCAGCCCATGGGTCGGCCATAACTGCCGCTACCACCCGACATGCTCGGCCTATGCTTTGGAAGCGCTGGAAAAGCACGGAGGCCTCAAAGGAGGCTTGCTCGCACTCCGCCGCATCCTCAGATGCCACCCCTGGGGCAACTCTGGCATCGACAACGTACCGGATTAAGCGACGAGACCTGAACGTCCGGTTTGAGCCCTTAGTTGCCGTTCGCGAAGTGACGCGGTATCGAAATTTATGGAAGTGAAAGCCAGCGCGCTAACCGATCTCATCGAGAATGAGCTAAAGGGCATTTCAAACGAACAAGTCGTCAGGCATGTTCGTAGTCTACTTGTGCAACCGAAACCCATCCTGATGAACTGGGATTACGGCGAAGCTGGGCAGCAATATGTTTGTTGGATTGTTCTCGAAGAAGCTGATGCAAAAGTTGGAATTGCACATTGCGATGAAGGATTTGGCCCTAAAAACCCTTGGGGTCTAGTGTTTTTAGAGAAAAATTCTTCAATGGGGATGGACGCTGGTTGGTTCCCTTCATTCATGGAAACCTATGTTGAAAGCGCTGCGTCATCGATACCGATCTGGTACGTAGTCAAGGAAGGTGCAAATGGTCAACGTCAGCCGATCACAGGTGAAGGTGGATGGGACGAAACATGGGCACATGCCATGGCAATGAGAGATGCCGATCCCGAAGCTCGCTATCACGTAGAAACACGGGTTCTTGAATAACGGCTCTGTCCGCAGAGCGGTCCTCTTAGCGCCACAAGCCACGCCTCTGCGTTTCTCCGATTAAACGGGTCTAAAAATTGTCTGGATTCTTGACCCACATTCCTTTACCCGAACCTTTGTGACCTACACCCAGCAAAAGGAGGTCTGACATGATGAACATGATTTCAAACCTCCAATGTGTGGCGCGCGAAGCAACCTGGGGCAACGGGTTCTTGCGAACCTAAGCACCGTTCTTCACCCCTCGGGATAGCTCCCGAACCCCTTCCAACCCGATCAAAACGCCATATCCACGCACAGACTCCGTGCATGCGTCTGGCGCTTACCCTTCAAATAAAAAGGAGCCCGTTCGCCCTTTGGCACGGGATACGCATATGACCTATGATGAATTGCCACCCGCACCGTCCCTTTCGACCAGCATCGAAGCCACGATTGCGCAACACGGCCCGCTTAGAGTTCTGCGTGCCGCTTTCGGGGCGCTTGTCGCCTTCCCGCCGTCGCGGCCTCCACCGCCTGAACTATCGGAACTTGATGACCATCTGAGGCGCGACATTGGTTTGCCGCCGCAGAGGGCCGCGGGACCGTCTTTGCCGTTGTCGCCGTATCTTCGGTGAGGGCTGGCTTGAACGCGGGCGCAGACGGCTCGCCCGCGTTCAAAGACCCTTTTCTTAACGTCCGGTGATCTTTCTTACCGTTCGGTGGCTCTTTGGGCAGGGTTCCGGACGCGCCGATGGGGCACCGACGCAATACCGACGTAATACCGACGTGATACCGACATTCAAAATGGACCTGCAACCAATGCGGGAAAGCGTTAACGCCGCCAAAATCACCGCGCAACACCCCGGTCTTCCCCAAGGCCAGAATAGCTGGCATATCGGACCCATGCTTGACGACGGCGACGACATTCACCCGCTTTTTCACGGCGCCCCCAAGACCAGCGCGTTCAAAAAGCTACGCAAACGGATCATCCGAAATACGCGCGAAGCCATTGAGAAATACGGCATGATCGAAGGTGACGGCCGTGACCCAAAGGCAGCCCCACAACGCTGGCTGGTCTGTTTGTCGGGCGGCAAAGACAGCTATACCTTGCTTGCCGTCTTGTACGAATTGAAATGGCGCGGCCTTCTCCCCGTCGACCTTCTGGCCTGCAATCTCGATCAGGGTCAACCCGGCTTTCCGGCCACGGTACTCCCTGATTTCCTTGACAAAATGCAGGTCCCCCACCGGATCGAATATCAAGACACCTACTCGATCGTGATGGACAAAATCCCCGAAGGTCGCACCTTTTGTGCCCTCTGTTCAAGGCTCCGGCGCGGCAATCTTTACCGGGTCGCGCGCGAAGAAGGCTGCTCGGCCATCGTGCTTGGCCATCACCGCGACGACATTCTCGAGACGTTCTTCATGAACCTGTTCCACGGCGGTCGCTTGGCCACGATGCCACCCAAACTGTTGAACGAAGAGGGCGATCTGTTCGTCTATCGCCCCTTGGCTCATGTCGCCGAAGCCGATTGCGACGGCTTCGCCCGCGCCATGAATTACCCCATCATCCCTTGCGATCTATGCGGCAGCCAAGACGGCCTCCAGCGGCAACAGGTCAAAGCCATTCTGGACAGTTGGGAAAAAACCACCCCAGGCCGCCGCCAAATCATGTTCCGCGCCCTCATGAACGCCAGACCCTCGCACCTGCTGGACCCCGCTCTTTTCGACTTTCTGTCGCTCCAAAGAAAACACGACGAAAATTAACGAGTTATACAGCGCCACCCTGTTAGGTCTGGGCGACTAGCCGTAAGATAGGGCGCGCTCTGACTATGTCTCTGACTGGCACGACATTTGCGAAGAAAGCTGTGCACGCGCTCAGCACACTGCAGGTTTGGATATACCTACCTGCGATCTGCTTAATCGCGTTCTGGCTGGGCGGTGAGATAGGCTTAATCATCACGGCCGTCGCTGTTCCATCTTTCATGGCCCTGACAGGACAGATTCGCGTTCAAACAGATGCGATGTACGGAGAAAAAGACCCCCTAACACACACAGCGTTGCGGGACGGTTTAATTGCATGGGCAGATGACCGCCACGCACTCTCACAGAGAACAAACCGTGAAATCGCTGTCCTTTGCATCGCCATCGACGATATCGATGCTTTGGAAGATCGATTTGGTCGCGGGATGCGCGATAGTGTTCTTGTCGAAACTGCAGATCGACTGCAACATTTCATGCGAGACGAAGATCTAGTTGCAAGAGTCGGATCAGGCTTTGCCATTGGAATCTGTAATGTACGAGCCCCGGAAACCGAAAATCTTCTGCAGTTGTCGCGGCGCATCCAATCCATTTTTGATGAACCCTTTTGTGACGGGCCGACGCGTACCTACTGCTCGATGTCGATTGGTCTTGCGTCGCACTGTCATATCAGGGGCAGTGGCGGGGCAAACCTGATGGCGGGCGCACAACGTGCTTGCGAACTGGCAACTATGGCAGGCCCCGGATCGGTTCGCGTTTACAGTGATGGGCTATCAAGCAACAAGATCAACGAACGCGATCAAGCGCGAGAAATATCTAATGCATTGGAAAGTGGCGAGATTTTTGCATGGTTCCAACCTCAGATCATAGTCGAAACGGGCCAAATCTCGGGATTTGAGGCTCTGGCAAGGTGGGACCATCCCGAACGCGGACTGGTCGCACCCGGCCACTTTTTGGATGATGTCGACCGGGCTGGTTTGTCCCAAAGACTAGCCGAAGTCATCTTGAAGCAATCTTTGACCGCCTTGAATGCCTGGGACGAAGCGGGGTTCGACATTCCCACTGTTTCGGTCAATTTTTCGAGCGACGAGCTGCGCAATCCGCGGCTTCCAGACCATGTCCGCTGGGAACTAGACCGCCATAGCATCGCGCCAGAACGCCTTGTTGTCGAAGTGTTGGAAAGTGTTGTAGCCGAAACGAGTGAGGACGTCATTTCGCGCACGTTGAACGCAATTTCGCGCATAGGCTGCCGAATTGATCTTGATGACTTTGGTACGGGGTACACCAGTTTTATCAACATCCGGCGGTTCAACGTGGGTCGAATCAAAATAGACCGCTGTCTTGTCAGTCAGCTGGATCACGACGACGAACAACACAAGATGGTCGCAGCCCTTTTGGCCTTCAGCGAAAAGCTTAAAGTGAAGGCTTTGGCAGAAGGTGTCGAGACGCCGGCCGAAGTTGAGGCTCTAAGAAATCTTGGGTGCCATGAAATCCAAGGCTACATCGCCGCACGCCCAATGCCGCTTGGTGAAACTTTACTCTGGCTGGAAGAAAACGCGCCGCCTGCGCATCACCAACCGATACTGCGTTCCGTGAAATAGTACGATACTGTCTCCGGCAAGACGGGCCGAGTACGTTTGGGCCAACGTCAGATTGTCGGCTGTCTTCCCACGCCGCGGCTTCGGTGCATTCGCTGCAAAACCATTAGATTATGGGGAAAACACCTTGACCTTTCGTCCTCTGGAGGGTTGAACCACGGACGCAATCAAAACGCCGGTGGGTCCCATGGACGATCAGAACAAGAACCTAATCCTTGCGATGGTGCTCAGCTCTCTCGTGCTGGTCGTCTGGATGATTTTCTTCGCACCCGAACCCATTGACCCTGCGCTCAATCCCGACGGAACGCCCGTAACGACAAACGTAGATGGTGACCAGCTTTTGCCCTCCGCAGTCGCGGATGGGGAAGGGGAAACCGCGGCACCGGCAGAAACCGCGGCAGCTACCCCAGAAGCCCCACGCATTCCAATCGAAACACCTAGCTTGAAAGGCTCGGTTTCCCTGTCTGGCGGTCGGATCGACGAATTGGAGCTTGGCAACTATAAGGACACGCTTGGTGACGGTTCTGAAAACGTGACGCTGCTATCACCCGTCGGAAGCGCCGAACCTTATTATGCTGCATTTGGCTGGCTTCCCGGCGGCGATCTGACGCTTGACGACGTGCCTTCGACTGACACAATTTGGGACATTGAAAGCGGTACAACACTTGCGCCGGGCGCAGCCATTGTTCTTCGCTGGGATAGCCCTACTGGACTAATTTTCCGTCGCACCATTGAAGTGGATGACCGCTTCATGTTTGACGTGACCCAAACCGTTGAAAATCCAACCGAAGACTCGGTTAAACTGGCCCCGTTTGGATTGGTCGCGCGACAAGGTGAACCGCAGGATTTGTCCGGCTTTTTCATCATCCATGAAGGCGCAATTCGCCGGAACGACGGCGAGTTGGATGACGTTGACTATGGCGACATGCCCGACATGACGGGTGACGGTTGGTCGCCGCGCGGCCGTGCCGAGAAAGTTCAAATCGAAGAAAACGGATGGGTTGGTTTCACCGATCACTATTGGATGACGACGCTGATCCCGACGCAAGGCACGCCGTTCACAAGTATTGTCGAATACCTTCCGAACCAAGACATCTATCGCACCGCCGCACAGATGCCGACGGTCACTGTAGCCCCGGGAGAGACCTCCAGCACCACGACGCAGTTGTTTGCAGGCGCAAAGGAATGGGAGACCATCCGCGACTACGAAGCGGGGCGTCGGATCGAAGGGTTTATCCCCTCGGTGAAGTATTTCTTTGGGTTCGGCGGTGACGCCAAGATCGAGGGTTTCATCAACTCGATTGATTGGGGCTGGTTCTATTTCTTGACCAAACCGATCTTCTTTGCCCTGCACGAATTCAACGCCGCCCTCGGCAACATGGGGTGGGCCATTATCGCGCTGACCTTGTTGATCAAGGCGCTGTTATTCCCGCTGGCGCGAAAATCCTACATCTCGATGGCGCGGATGAAAGAACTTCAACCCGAGATGGAGAAGCTGAAAGAGCGTACGGGCGACGACCGCCAGAAGATGCAGCAAGAGATGATGGCGCTGTACAAAAAGGAAAAGGTGAATCCCGCTGCCGGGTGTTTGCCGATCCTGATGCAGATCCCGATCTTTTTCTCGCTCTACAAAGTGATTTTCGTCACGATTGAACTGCGGCACGCGCCGTTCTTTGGCCCTTTCCAGGACCTAAGCGCCCCGGATCCAACGTCGATCATGAACCTATTCGGCCTGTTGCCCTTCAACGCGCCCGATCCCACCAGCATCCTAGCCCTGATCTTTATCGGTATTTTGCCTATTCTTTTGGGCATCTCGATGTGGTTGCAGCAAAAACTGAACCCTGCCCCAACGGACCCGACGCAGCAGATGATCTTTGCTTGGATGCCTTGGGTGTTCATGTTCATGCTAGGCAGTTTTGCCAGCGGTCTGGTGATCTATTGGATCGCGAACAACGTGATCACCTTCTCGCAGCAGTACATCATCATGCGGAACCATGGGTTCAAGCCAGACCTTTGGGGCAACATCCGCGGCAAGAACAAAGCGCCTGAACCAGTTGCTGTGAAGAAAAACAATAAGTCAGACGAAACAGCGGACGGGGTCGAAACAGACACGGATGTCAGTGCTGATGCAGACGCAACCGAGACCAAGGACGCGCCCAATGATGCAGGCCCCACGCCGCCGAAGCCGCGCAAGAAGCAAAAACGCAAGTCTCGCAAGAAAAAATGACCTGCCAGATCACCCAGATCTGGCGACATCCGATCAAAGCACATGGATTTGAGGCTTTGACCTCGACCAAAATCAAAGCTGGCCAAACCATGCCATGGGATCGTGTCTGGGCGGCAACGCATGAGGCGACGAAAGTCGGGGATGGGTCTTGGGAACGATGCTCGAACTTCTCACGCGGCGCGAAAGCCCCCGCCCTGATGGCGGTTGCCGCCAAGCTTGACGAACACAGTGCCACGTTAACGCTGACCCAGCCAGACCATCCGCCGCTGACCTTTCAGCCGGATAGAGCCGAAGATGTTGCACGCTTTGTGGACTGGGTGCACCCCATGATGCCCGAAGATCGGGCAGCTACAGCTGGGCTAATCCGCGTAACGGGCCAAGGCATGACCGACACACCCTTTCCGTCCATTAGCCTTGGCAATCTGGCCAGCCTGCGCGCATTGTCACAAAAAATCGGCCAGGACTTGGATCAACGCAGGTTCCGGATCAACCTTTGGGTCGACGGGCTTGCGCCTTGGGAAGAGTTCGAATGGCCCGGGCGCCAGATCGCCGTTGGGGACTGCGCATTCAAGATAGAAGATCGTATCACGCGCTGCACGTCCACCATGGCCAATCCCGACACCGGACGGCGCGACGCTGATCCCTTGCGCGCGCTCGATGCAGGGTGGGGTCATCAGGATTTTGGTGTCGCTCTGATTGCTGAAACAGACGGTCAGCTTAACATCGGCGATACATTGGAATTGACCAAATGAGCCTTCCGTTCCCCCTCGCCGAAGTCGACGCCGCAGACATCGAAACCGGTCGCAAACTGTTCGCCCAAGGCTCGGAATTCCTGAAAGGCGTGGTCGCGATGGAGGGCATGCCCCCTGCCGACCGTATGGAAGTTTGCTTTGCAGGCCGATCCAATGTGGGAAAATCCACGCTGATCAACGCCTTGACCGGACGCCGCGCTTTGGCCCGCGCCTCCAACACACCCGGGCGCACGCAGGAAATCAACTTCTTCACCATGACGGATAGTCACTATCTGGTCGACCTGCCCGGCTATGGCTTTGCCAAAGCGCCGGTTCCAACCGTTGAAAAGTGGCAGCGCCTTCTGAAAGCCTATCTGGCCGGTCGCGCCACCCTGCGCCGCGCCTTTGTCTTGATTGACGCACGCCATGGCATCAAAGCGGTCGACAGCGAAATCCTGCAACTTTTGGACACCTCTGCCGTCACCTTCCAAGTGGTGTTGACCAAGGCCGACAAGGTCAAAGCGAATGACCGAGAAAAAGTGCTGGCTCAGGTGCGTCAGGCCCTGTCGAAACACCCCGCCGCTTTCCCCGAAATCGTCCTCACCTCGTCCGAGACCGGCGACGGGATAGACACGCTTCGCGCGATCATCGCCACGCTGGCTTGAGCCCTTGTCGCGAACCGTCTAACCAAGACGGACAAAGAGGGTAACCCAGTGAGACCGAGAGACATGAACCGCGACTGGATCGCATCCGCACGCACGCTGAACGAAGCCCTGCCCTATTTGCAGCGCTATGACGGCGCGACCGTTGTCATCAAGTTCGGCGGCAATGCGATGAGCACCCCCGAAGCCATGAGCAGTTTTGCCCGCGACATCGTTCTGATGCGTCAGGTCGGCGTGAATCCTGTGGTCGTCCATGGCGGTGGCCCGATGATCAACGAGATGTTGGACAAGCTGGGCATCAAAAGCGAATTCGTCCGCGGAAAACGGGTGACGGATCAGGCCACCGTGGAAGTCGTGGAAATGGTTCTGTCCGGTCTGGTGAACAAAAGGATTGTACAAGCGATCAATGCCGAAGGTGGCCGCGCGGCGGGCCTGTCTGGCAAAGACGGCAACCTGATGATCTGCGATCCTGCCGCCCCTGAACTGGGTTTTGTCGGCGAACCCGCGACGCTGGACCCAAGCCTGCTGACCACCTTGATGGACGCCGAAGTGATCCCCGTCATCGCGCCTCTAGGGGCTGGCCGCGATGGTCAGACCCTGAACGTGAACGGCGACACGGCGGCGGGCGCGATTGCAGCCAGCCTTGATGCGGATCGCCTGTTGCTGCTGACCGATGTGGAAGGCGTGAAAAACACGGACGGCGAGGTTCTGACAGAAATGACCCCGGAGCAAATCCGCGCCTTGACCCAAGATGGCGTGATTGCGGGCGGCATGATCCCGAAAACCGAGACCGCATTGGCAGCCATCGAAGGCGGGGTTCGTGCTGTTGTCATTCTGGACGGGCGGGCGCCAAACGCCTGTCTGCTTGAGCTTTTCACCGATCACGGCGCAGGCAGCCTGATCCGCGCCCCGCGCTAGGCCATGTCGCTCAACGCACTCAGGGACGCCGCGAAAAACCAGCATCTGGCCGTGTTTGGTGCCCTGCACGCGGAACCTGGCGACAACCTCGGCACAGGCACCATCGCTCTATTGGGACCTGCCGAGCCTGGGTTCTGGCCCACAGTCAGCCAGACACCCGAGTTCGCAGACGGCAAACCCAATCCTTTGGACCGCTGGTCTGCCCGCGTCATCACCGACATCGCTGACACGCTTGGCGGCATGGCGCTCTTCCCCTTCGGTGACCCACCACGCCCTTTCATCGGATGGGCCTTGCGCAGCGGTCAGGCCTTTGTCTCACCCGCATCCCTTTTGGTGCACAAGGACGCCGGTCTGTTCGTCTCGTACCGGGGCGCAGTGCTCCTCCCAAAGGTTTTGGCCCTTCCAGCGCCTGCCCCCAATCCTTGCGAAAGCTGCGCCACAAAGCCCTGCCTCACTGCTTGCCCGCCCCAAGCGCTCACGGTCGCCGGATATGATTTGCCCGCCTGTCACAAGTTCCTTGACACGAAGGATGGAACTGGCTGCATGACACAAGGATGTGCAGTGCGCCGCTCTTGCCCTTTGTCTCAAAGCTACCCCAGAATAGACGCACAATCCGCATTTCACATGAAGGCCTTTCACCCTTGCCCCTCACTTTGATCCTAACGCGGCACGCGAAATCGGCCTGGGACGATCCCACAGTCGATGACTTCGACAGGCCCCTCAACAAACGTGGGCGGGCTGCGGCACAGAAGATGGCGAAATGGCTGGTGGATCAAGACGCCCTACCGGATGCGGTTGTCGTCTCAAGTGCGCAAAGAGCAATGGAAACTTGGGATCGCATGGCCCCCATCATGCCCGAACCGGCCTCCATAGACTGCACCCCAACCCTCTACCTGGCAAGTTCAGACCTGATCCAGAGTGTTCTGAAAACCCAGACGGCGCGCAAAGTCATGATCATCTGCCACAACCCCGGCATCGCCGATTTCGCCATACGCGCCTTGAACACCCATCCAAAGCACCCCGACTTTCGGCGCTACCCGACAGCAGCGACAACCGTGATGGCCTTCGATATCGAAGCCTGGTCAGACATCACGTGGGCCAGCGCGACGCCCGTCGCCTTCACCGTCCCGAAAGACCTCTAGACTTCCTCTTGCCGGAAATACTTTGGGGGAGCGAGCGCAGCGAGCGGGGGCAAAGCCCCTATCCGGCCGACGCGGGGCACCCGCGGCGAAACCAAAAAATCAATGACCCAGAATTTGGCTCAAGAACAACTGTGTCCGCTCGGATTGGGGATTGTTAAAGAACTATTCAGGCTCGTTCTGCTCTACAATTTGACCCGCATCCATAAAGATCACCCGGTTCGCCACTTGGCGCGCAAAGCCCATCTCGTGGGTCACACAAAGCATCGTCATGCCTTCTTCAGCCAGCTCGATCATCGTATCCAGCACTTCCTTGATCATCTCTGGATCAAGGGCCGAAGTCGGTTCATCGAACAACATGATCCGGGGCTTCATGCACAAGGACCGCGCAATCGCCACCCGTTGCTGCTGACCACCAGATAGCTGGCCCGGATACTTGTCAGCTTGTTCGGGAATTTTCACCTTTTCAAGGTAATGCATTGCCGTGTCTTCGGCTTCTTTTTTCGGCACTTTGCGCACCCAGATCGGCGCCAGCGTACAGTTCTCCAAGATCGTCAGATGCGGAAACAGATTGAAGTGCTGGAAACACATCCCCACCTCTGATCGGATTTTGTCGATGTTCTTCAGGTCGTTTGTAAGCTCGATTCCATCCACGATAATATCGCCGGCCTGATGCTCTTCCAGCCGGTTGATACAACGGATCAAAGTCGACTTACCCGATCCTGACGGCCCGCAAATCACGATCCGCTCGCCTTCATAGACCGTCAGGTTGATGTCGCGCAGCACGTGAAACGTGCCGTACCATTTGTTCATATCGTTGATCTGGATCGCAATCTGATCCGAGACTTGCATGTGACTCCGGTCGATTTCACGGTCGACGACGATCTCTTCAGTGCCCTCAGACATGTTGTGAGGCTCCTTTAACGATGGCCAGTCTGGAGTTTCTTCTCCAGATACATGGAATAGCGAGACATGCCGAAACAGAAGACCCAGAAGATCAGGGCGATAAACCCGTAAAGCTCCCAGACGATGCCGTTCCAATCCGAGTTCGCTCGGATGTTATTGGCAATTCCCAGTGGATCGTTCAGGGCCACAATGGACACCAGCGTGGTATCTTTGAAGACCGAGATGAAGTTGGACACGATACCTGGGATCGAGATTTTCAACGCTTGCGGCAGGATGATTAACCGTTGAGCTTGCCAGTACGTCAGGCCAAGCGCGTCAGCCGCCTCGTACTGCCCTTTTGGCAAAGCGGCCAGACCACCCCGGATCACCTCGGCGATATAGGCTGCGGTAAACAACGTCACCAGAATGTTCACCCTTAGGATCACGTCAAATTCGACACCGCGCGGCAGGAAGTAATTCAAAAGAACCGTCGCTACGAACAACAAGGTGATCAGCGGAACACCACGGATGATCTCGATAAAGCCGGTGCACAGTTTATTGACGATCCACATGTCCGATTGACGTCCCAAGGCCAGCACGATGGCAATCGGCAAGGATGCCACAATGGCAACAATCCCGATGGTGATCGATAGAACGAAACCGGCCAGGTTCAGCGAGCTGACTTCTTCAATCGTGGCTGGAATTGCGGCTTGCATAGTTTCCGCTGCGGTGCCTGAAAACGCAGACCACCAGACCAAGGCCGCCGCACAGGCCGCTAAAATCCCTATCAACGAGCCGAAACGCGCTGTCGCAAAGCGATACACCAAAATCCCAAGGATCGCGCCCAAAGCCGTTGCCATAGGACCCCAGATCGACCCACCCCAAATCAGCCACGGGTAGATGAACAGCGATGCAAACGAGATCAGGAACATCTTTTTCGGCAGCGACGGATAAAGTAGCGGGGCAATCGAAAGCAGGATCAGGATAAAAGCCATGATCGGACGCCAGTATTGCTCAGTGGCATAGTACCCAAAGATGATTTGATGCCAGCGTGCCTTCACCACGGCCCAGCAGGCGTATTCTGTCCCGTCGCCATAACGTTGTGCAAAGATCTCGCGGCATTCCGACAATGACCCAGCGTTCCAAACGCCTAAGAATATCCACGGAAGAATTCCAGACAACACGACATAGATTATGAAGACCGCAACGACGGTCAGGATCGAATTGCCGATCGACGAAAACAAGTTGTCCTTGATCCATCCTTGAACA
This sequence comes from uncultured Rhodobacterales bacterium, assembly GCA_964632495.1. Lineage (GTDB taxonomy): Bacteria > Pseudomonadota > Alphaproteobacteria > Rhodobacterales > Rhodobacteraceae > CALKXV01. Next base: position 9,972 of record CAZWDS010000003.1, on the reverse strand, counting down.
CCAACAATCGAGGCCGGCGGTGCTTTTTCGTCCAGCATCTCGGTGCGGACATATGCAATTTCTCTTGCCATTCTACCGCTCCACCAGCTTCACGCGATTTTCGAACCTTGTCATTCCGAACGAGATCAATAGCGAGATCGTCAAATAGATTGCCATGGTCATCAGGATGGTTTCCATCTCGCGCCCTGTTTGGTTCAGCGTGATGCCCCCCAGAGTGGACACAAGGTCCATGTAGCCAATGGCAATCGCCAGAGACGAGTTCTTGGTCAGGTTTAGGTATTGCGAGGTCAGCTGTGGAATAATCACCCGAAGCGCTTGGGGCAGGATCACCAAGCTCATCGTGCGTCCGGGTCGGATACCCAATGCGGCAGCCGCTTCAGACTGACCTTTGTTGACCGCTTCAATTCCGGAACGAACCGCCTCTACGATGTAAGTTCCGGTGTAAAGCGACAGGCCCAGCCAAAGCGCAATCAGCGAGGCATTCATGTTAATGCCGCCCTTGAAATTGAACCCTGCTAGTTCTGGCTTGCCAACATAGAACCCTAGCGCGATCAGCACGATGATCGGCGGCACGATGATGGAACCAGCATTCAACCAGAACGTCGACGGGCGCTCGCCAGTTTCGGCTTGAATGCGGTTGGCGCGCCCGGTGTTCCAACGGGAAAACAAAATGCCCCCCAGCAAAACGGCCAGCAGGACCATGAGTTCGATGCTGATCTTGAAAATTCCGATATCGATGTCACCCAAGGGGCGCGAGAACAACGGTTCGGGCACGTATATCCCACGGTTCGTCACCGCGACCGAATCCCAAAGTTTCATCGTGGCGGACGGATCTTCACCCCTGAACTCACGCGGCTGCGGAGCAAGAGCGGTGAAGGTAAACATGCAAACAAGGATCCAAAGCAGGACCGGAATGTTGCGGAAAATCTCGACGTAAAGCGTCATCAGACGTGACACCAGCCAGTTCTTCGACAGACGCAATACGCCACCCACGACGCCGATGACAGTGGCTGTGACGCAGCCCATGAAAGCCACAAGCAGTGTGTTCAACAAGCCGACCAGTGTGGCGCGGCCGTGGCTGTCGGTCGAACTGTATTCTATCAGGCGCTGGTTGATGTCGTAGCTGGCCGTGTCATCCAGAAAGTCAAAGCGGATCGGTTTGCCCAAGGCGGCCAAGTTCGTGGCGGCGTTATTCGCCAGCCAGAAAAAACCAAGCAAAAATGCAACCAAAACAATGATCTGAATGGTAAGGGCGCGATAGCGCTGGTCGTATAGCAACATCGAAAGATGAAAGCGCTCTTTCGGCGGCTGGATGGTCTGGTCTGCCATATGGTTCACCCCTGCTGAACGCGGCGCACAAACTCTTTTTGTTTAGGCGTCAAAAAGAAAGAGACGCCCGAAAGCGTCTCTTTCCATATTGTGATCTTAGCGGAACGGAGGCGAGTACTGCAGACCGCCCTGTGTCCAAAGCGCGTTCAGGCCACGGGCCAGACCGATCGGTGTGTTCTCACCAATGTTGCGCTCAAAGATTTCGCCGTAGTTGCCGGTGGCGGCAATCGCGCGCACGGCCCAGTCAGCATCCAAGCCTAGCATCGCACCAAGCGAACCTTCAGACCCCAGCATCCGGTTGATTTCCGGATTGTCGGTACCTTTGGCAAGCTCGGCTACGTTTGCCGATGTCACGCCCAGCTCTTCAGCCGCAACCAAGGCGTTCTGCGTCCAACGCACAACATCTTCCCACTGGTTGTCGCCGTGACGCACTGTTGGCCCAAGCGGCTCTTTCGAGACGATTTCAGGCAGAATTTGAAAGGCGTTCGGATCTGCCAGGGAAGCGCGCACACCGGCCAGCGCCGAGGCGTCCGTGGTGTAAACGTCGCAAGCCCCTTCTTCAAACAATGCTTTGGCTTCCGTGGTGCCGCCTACAGGCAGGGGCGTGTAGGACATGCTGTTCACACGGAAGAAGTCCGCCAGGTTCAGTTCGGTCGTGGTACCTGTTTCGATGCAGACGGTTGCGCCGTCCAACTCTTTTGCCGAAGACACGCCCAGTGCAGTCGGAACCATAAAGCCCTGACCATCGTAGTAGTTGATGCCGACGAACGACGTCTTCAGGTCCACATCACGCGAGAACGTCCAAGTCGTGGTGCGATACAAAAGATCGACCTGACCGGCGGACAGCGCAGTGAAACGGTTCTTCGACGACAGTTCGACGTATTCAACGGCTTCGGTGTCGCCAAAAATGGCAGCGCCTAATGCTTTGCAGAAATCGACGTCAAAACCCTGATGCTTGCCTTCGCTATCGCGCGCAGAAAAACCCAAAGTACCTTCGGTGACGCCGCAGTTGATTTTGCCGCGTGCCTTTACATCGTCAAGCGTCTGAGCGCTTGCAAGGCCACCAGTGACCATGGCCGCGGCCATAGCGCCAATAAATGCGAATTTTTTCATGTTTACCTCTTCCTGAGTTTCCGCCGTGTTAGGCGGTCGCTTGTTGGACCCCATTTTATCGCAACAAGTCTTGTTTATATGATCCAGAAGGGGTTTCCCCCTTAGATGCGCGGAATTTGGCGGGATTCCCTGCCCAAGGTCAAGGCCTATGACCAAATTAGTGACAAGCGCGTGAACAGTGAAAGATGTTTGGAACCAGCGCCTTACACGGGATCGAATGGCTATTTAACCAACCTGATAAACTTCCGTTGCGTGATGAAATGCCTGTTTTTTAAGCTCTGCGGCCTCAGAAGCCTCTTCGTCGTGGCCCCATTGTTCGATTTGCCAGTCCTCATCCAGCCGAGAAGCGGCCCAAAGTTTAGTTCGAGATTGGAATTGAAAGGCTGTTGCCAAAGCAATCGCGAAAGACCCTGACAAAGTGACAAGATCATAAAACCCAGTCAGTTGAATGTCTGTCATGGGCTCCATCGTTGCCGCCAGAACGGGGACGCTTTCGGGTGGTTGATCGACAGGCATCACACCGGCCGTCGTCTCAAAACGAACGGCAAATTCTTCGCTCACCCAATCCAGTATGGGATCCCAAGTCTGTTGCTGCCGACGAACCAAACTGTCCGGACCTTCAGCGCGGTAACACAACAGATCGGAGCCCGCATAATCCGCAAGGTGCGCCATGACCCCGGTGCGCTGCAAAGCCACCTTGTCGATCGCAGCATTAGCAGAACGGGTCCAAGGCATGGTTTTGGGATCAACGGCCTCTTGCTGAGCGTCCCATTCGTTGGCGATATTCTGCGCCATGGTCTTCGAGGGAACCATCAACGTGCGTTTTGCAGGCGTCTTTACGGTTCGACCGTCCAGCTTGATCGCAAAATCTGCACCCTCGGCTTCTACGGAAACCTCGGTCCAGAAGCGCTTCATCGCCCAGTCACTCATCTTCAGCTCTCGTCCTCGAATGGATCGGCAGGGGCATCAGCCGCGTGCCAATCCAGCGTCTCCCACGTGCGGGTCATATGGTCCGGCATTTGCGCGGTCAGCATCAGGCGGTTGCCAGTAAACGGATGGGTCAGTGACAAGCTGCGCGCATGGAGGTGCAACTTCCGGCTGATTTCACCGCCCAACTGAGCGCCCCAACCATCGCCAAGGTTTTCCTGCCCCGATCCGCCGTATTTTCCGTCACCTACAATGGGATGTCCGATCTCGGCCATATGTGCACGCAACTGATGCGTGCGCCCGGTGACTGGCACCAAAGCCACCCAAGAGGTGCGCGTCGCAAGCGACGAAATCACAGCATAATCCGTAGTCGCGTGTTTGGCATCGGGGGTTTGATCGACATCGCCCGGATGGACGGCCAGCATCTTTTCATTCTCACCCTTCGCGCCATGCCCCGCTGCTTTCACCAAACCGAAGCGGATCGTCCCCATCCGCGGGATAGGGCTTCCAGCAACGACCGCCCAGTAGATTTTTCGGGTATCGCGCGCCCGGAACGCTTTCGTCAGCTTGGTCGCCGCTTCGCGGGTTCGGGCCAGCAACAAGACACCCGAGGTGTCTTTGTCCAGACGATGCACAAGGCGCGGCTTGTCTTCGAAGCCAAAGCGCAAAGCCTCGGCCAACCCATCCACATGACGCGTTTGCTTTGACCCACCCTGAGACGCCAATCCCGGCGGCTTGTTCAACGCAATGATGTGGTCATCGCGATAGATCACCGCATTGCGGATCATCTGGGCATCTTCGTCCGAAATGTCCGACGTTCGTTTTGGCTGAGGCGCTGCGCCGTCCGGCAAAGGCGGCACGCGCACCATCTGCCCCACTGCCACCCGGGTCGATGATTTGACGCGCCCGCCGTCCAGACGCAACTCGCCTTTGCGGCACATCTTTTCGATGCGACCCTGTTGCACCTGCGGGAACCGACGTCGCAACCAACGATCCAAACGCTGCGCGCCTTCGCCCTCTGCAATCTCTATCAGTTGCACACCACTCACGCGACGATCCCCCGTGCCACAGCCAAACCGGCCACCAGCCCCAGTATCGACAAAACCACCGAGGCCAAGACATAAAGCGCCGCCTGCCCCACGTCGCCGCGTTCGTACAAGGTTACCGTTTCCAGCGAAAACGCCGAAAAGGTGGTGAACCCGCCCAACAGCCCGGTCATCACGAAAGGCGACAGATGCGTCAGCCCGCGATGCGCGGCCAGCACGACGAAGACGCCCATCAAAAAAGACCCCAGAACGTTGACTGTGATGATCGCCACCGGAAAACTTGTCGGCCCAATCAAGCGCAGAAATCCAACTCCGGTCAAAAACCGAAGGCTGGCGCCCAAAGCGCCTCCTGCTGCAACGGATAAAAGTGTGCCCAACATGGCGTCGGGTCTGTCGCGCCCGCCGGGTCTTGTCAACTCTGCCGCTTGGCTCTCAGCTTGACGAAATAGTCCAGACGGCGCTTCAACTCGCGCTCAAACCCACGTTCCACAGGCTGATAATAGACGGGTCGCTTCATCCCATCGGGGAAATAATTCTGCCCCGAAAACCCATCTTCAGCATCATGGTCATAATCGTAACCAGCACCATACCCCTGATCCTTCATCAACGCGGTCGGGGCATTCAGGATAATCTTGGGCGGGGGCTCTGATCCGGTCGCCTTCGCCGCTTTCCGCGCGGCCTTGTAAGCCACATAGCCCGCGTTGGACTTCGGGGCGAGCGCCAGATAGGTCACCGCTTGCGCCAAGGCCAATTCGCCTTCGGGTGATCCAAGACGTTCGTAGGTGTTCCAGGCTTCAAGGCAGACGGATTGTGCTTGGGGGTCTGCCAAACCGATATCCTCGACCGACATGCGCGTAATCCGGCGGGCCAGAAAGCGAGGGTCTTCGCCCCCTTCCAACATGCGCGCGAACCAATAAAGCGCCGCATCTGGATCGGACCCGCGGACCGACTTATGCAGGGCCGAGATCAGGTTGTAGTGCGCATCACCCGACTTGTCGTATTGCGCCGCCCGCCGCATCAGGCGCTTGGTCAAGGCTTCTGTGTTCAGCTTGGCATCCGATTTCCAACCCGCGACCTGCTCGATCAGGTTCAGCAAGGCCCGTCCGTCGCCATCTGCCATTTCCAACAAAGCTTCACGCGCGGGGGCATCCAGCGGCAAGGCCTTGTCCAACTCACCCTCAGCCCGTTGCGCCAAACGCTCCAAGTCCGCCAGTGACAGGCGGGTCAACACCATGACCTGCGCGCGCGACAACAAAGCGGCGTTCAACTCGAACGAGGGGTTTTCCGTGGTCGCACCCACCAACAAAATCGTACCGTCCTCCATCAACGGCAAGAACCCATCCTGCTGGGCCTTGTTGAAACGGTGGATCTCGTCCACGAACAAAAGCGTACCTTTGCCGTTCTGGCGGCGCATCCGCGCGGCCTCAAACACTTTCTTCAGATCAGGAACGCCAGTGAAGATCGCCGAAATCTGGACAAAGGCCAGATCTGTCGCATCCGCCAATAGCCGTGCGATGGTCGTCTTGCCCACACCGGGCGGCCCCCACAGAATCAAAGACCCCAAAGTCTGAGCCTCTAGCATCGCACCAAGTGGGCCATTCGAACCAAGCACCTCGTCTTGACCAATCACCTCGCCCAACGTCTGCGGGCGCAGGCGATCCGCCAGGGGGCGCAACCCCGTGTCATTCTTTGGTCCTGTGGTGTCGAAAAGGTCAGCCATACGCGGCAGAGGCTACGCCGCCACCGCGCAGACTGGAAGAGCCCTTCGACTAGTGAAGTTTGGTGGCCAAAGCGATGTTGATGCAGACGCTGCGATCCCCATCGTCGGTTTCGATCACACGGCCCGCTGGCACGCAATCGATGCCAGTGCGCCGCGCCAAACGAGGGCTGTGCTCGGGGACAATCCCGATCAGGGATGTGGCGCCGAATTTGCGTGCCGAGCGAACCATTTCGTCGATCAACGCGCATTGCACCCGCAACCGCAGTTTCGACGGAACATCCGGCGACACGAAGACACGGCTCGATTCCCAAATGTGCGGCCCGACGGGCGCCTCTTCAAACAACAGGTCCTGTGGAAGACTGTCTAACAATCCAAGCTGCGCGTCGCGGATCATATACGAATAGATGCCGCATTTGGCGGTTGTGGGTGTCAGACGTACCCCGGCCAAGACCTGACCGAGTTCGTGTACGGCGACCCACCGACTGGCGGGTGTGTCGTATTGATCGAATTCCATGCCGTCGGCCTCAGGAAGATCCCACTTCTTGTGCTCGATGAAGGTTTGCCGTCTAGCGCGAAACATGTTGGCAAATAGCTCGCCATGGTTGTGTAAATTGTCGTACGAAAGAGTAGTCACTTGCATTTTAGTACAGCCTCCAGTCTGGGTTAAAACCTGATCAGGAGCGCGGTACTGCCTATAGTAGCTGGTATTCTCGGGCCTTCTTGAGCGCCTGTGCTGTGGTGCGCGCCCCAAGTCGGACCCGAGCCGACTGCAAACGCGCCTTAAACGCACTTTCAGATATTCCCAATTTTGCAGCTGCGGCAGCGTGCCGGTCCCCATCAGCTAGCAGACGCAGCGCTTCAACTTGCGCTGACGTCAGTTCAGTCGGGGGCTCGGCCGCGAAGTGAAGATTGTGTACGATCCTCACTGCTTCGGCGATTTCTTCGTCGGAAAACTCTCGTTCGTTACTGGCCATCCCCACGATACTGCGCGAGGTAATAGGCCCACATGAAATCACAGCCCCATATGCAAGCCCATAACATTTGGCTTGCCCGAGAATGTTGAACGGATCAGGTAGCTTAATAGCACTCCACCGTGTCGAGCCCTTCACACCCAACCCCCAGAAAACAAGGGGATCTCGAAGAGCATAAGCATTCTCGTCGTAAAACTTTGTCCAGGCCTCGTTGTACGTCCGCACGTAAATCAACGGAGACGCGAACCGAATATGAAGGCCAGCAGAAAACCCGCAAGGCGCAATACGATCCAGAGCATCCAAGTTCGCGGCAAGAGATTTCTCGTCACGATTAGGATCTCTTCTTACCTGGTCCCGATCCAGAGAAGTGTAAGGTTCGTTGTCACGCCACATGGGGCTACTTCCATAAAGTGAGGCATGAAACGCATGCCACGAATTCCAATAAGACCGCTGGGCCTACCTGTCCTTTTAGACAAGTTGCGTCAATCCCAGTCAACCTTAAATTGTATCACACTTAAATTACTCTCCGATATCTGGTGATTTATGACAGAACGTCTGACCAAAACTATAGTGGAACATTCTGATTTATCGGCGGTGGAAGCAGAATTGATCCTGGAGTTTTTGAGGATCAGTTCGCAAAAGGCGCTAAGCGGCCCGGCGTTAGAAGACAGGCTACTGACTTCGTTGGCACTATTTCTGCACAAAAGATCGGTGTCGCATTAAAAAGGGCCACCCTGATGATCAGGATAGCCCCTAAATTCGATGTCGCTGGCTTTACTCTTCTGCAGCCGCGTCTTCTTCGGCCAAACGTGTGCGGTCTGCAGCACCTTTGGCGTCGGCGTCACGGTCGACAAGTTCGATGATCGCCATCGGTGCCATGTCCCCATACCGGAAACCCGCTTTCAACACTCGGGTGTAACCACCGTTACGCTCTTTGTAACGCGGCCCAAGCACTTCAAAAAGTTTCGCGGCGTGCATGTCCTGCTTCAGCTGAGCGCGGGCCTGACGGCGCGCGTGCAGATCACCGCGCTTGCCAAGAGTGATCAGCTTATCCATCACGCGCTTCAGCTCTTTGGCCTTTGGCAGCGTGGTTTTGATTTGTTCGTGTTCGATCAGCGACCCGGCCATGTTGGCGAACAGAGCTTTGCGGTGCTCGTGGGTGCGGTTTAGGCGGCGATAGCCTCGTGCGTGACGCATATGTCTTCTCCAAATAGATATGCCCTCTACGGGCGTTTTTGCTTTGTCTGGCGGTCTGATGCGTGTCAGCCGCTCTCCTTGGGGCAGATGCCCGGGTTTGGCGTAAGGCGAGGTGACCCCCGCCCTACTCCGAAATCAAAACTGGTCTTCAAACTTCTTCGCCAGATCTTCGATGTTCTCTGGCGGCCATTCTTCGACGTCCATGCCAAGATGCAAGCCCATGCCGGAAAGCACTTCCTTGATCTCGTTCAGCGACTTCCGACCAAAGTTCGGCGTCCGAAGCATTTCGGCTTCGGTCTTTTGGATCAGATCGCCGATATACACGATGTTGTCGTTCTTCAGGCAGTTTGCCGAGCGGACCGAAAGTTCCAATTCGTCGACCTTCTTCAGAAGGAGCGGGTTGAATTCCAGACCATCGTCTTCGTCCTGACGGGTGGCGCTTTCCGGTTCGTCGAAGTTGACGAATATCGAAAGCTGATCCTGCAGGATGCGCGCAGCCAAAGCCACAGCATCATCCGGCGTCACCGAACCGTCAGTTTCCAGCTTCAGGGTCAGCTTGTCATAATCCAGCACCTGACCTTCACGGGTCGGCTGGACGTCATAGCTGACCTTGCGGACCGGCGAATAGATCGCATCGACCGGCACCAAACCAATCGGTGCATCCTCGGGACGGTTCTTATCAGCCGCCACATAGCCTTTGCCGGAATCCACGGTCAGTTCCATGAACAGATCAGCGCCATCATCAAGGTGGCACAGCACGTGGTCCTTGTTCAGAACCTCGATGCCCGCGGTTTCCGAGATGTCACCAGCGGTGACAACCTGCGGGCCCTTGGCCGAAACCGAGATACGCTTTGGGCCTTCGACATCCATGCGGATGGCAACGCCTTTCAGGTTCAGTACGATGTCTGTCACGTCTTCACGGACGCCAGCGACAGACGAAAACTCGTGCAAAACATTGTCGATCTGAACACTGGTGATGGCCGCGCCTTGCAGCGACGACATCAGCACACGCCGCAGCGCGTTGCCCATGGTCAAACCAAAGCCACGCTCCAACGGTTCAGCGATTACAGTCGCTTGACGCGCGGGATCGTTACCGGGCTTAACTTCAAGCTGCGTCGGCTTGATGAGTTCTTGCCAGTTCTTATGGATCATGTGGGTCTCCTCAATACGTGTGATCGGCCCATGTCCAAGACCAACCACTTCCCGAGGTTTGGCGGACCAGAATAGGCCCACCCAGACAAATCAGACGCGGCGCCGCTTTGGTGGGCGACAGCCGTTGTGGGCAATAGGTGTTACGTCGCGGATCGACGTGATGTTGAACCCTACAGCGGCCAGTGCGCGCAACGCGCTTTCCCGGCCGGACCCTGGTCCCTGCACTTCGACTTCCAAAGTCCGAACGCCATGCTCTTGCGCTTTCTTGCCTGCATCTTCTGCAGCCATCTGCGCGGCATAGGGCGTCGACTTGCGCGAGCCTTTGAAGCCCATGGTTCCAGCCGAGCTCCAAGCAATCGCATTGCCTTGCACGTCCGAAATCAGGATCTTGGTGTTGTTAAAGGTCGAATTCACATGCGCCACACCGGTGGCAATGTTCTTTGACGGCTTCTTCTTTACGCGACGTTCACGTGCCATATCGAAAAGCCCCCCTTATTTCTTCTTACCGGCAATGGCC
>CAZWDS010000002.1:132886-138708 GCA_964632495.1 uncultured Rhodobacterales bacterium | reverse complement strand
ATTTGGTCCCGTTCAGCCGGAAGTGATCGTTGCGTTTCTCGGCCCGCAAAGACATCGCCACCACGTCCGAGCCCGCGCCCGCCTCGCTCATCGCCAAGGCCCCGACGTGATCGCCCGACACCAGACGCGGCAGGTATTTTGCCTTCTGCGCATCCGTCCCGTTCAGCCGGATTTGGTTCACGCACAGGTTGGAATGCGCACCGTAAGACAACGACACCGAAGCAGACGCCCGCGCCAGCTCTTCCACCACAACAGCATGGGCAAGATATCCCATACCAGCGCCGCCGTATTCTTCTTCGACGGTCACGCCCAAAAGCCCCAACTCTCCCATTTCGCGCCAAAGCTCGGAAGGAAAGTCGTTCTTGGCATCAATCTCGCCCGCCATGGGACGCACCCGGTCCTGAGCCCAACGATGCACCATGTCGCGCAAAGCGTTTACATCTTCACCCAAGTCAAATGTCATTGACGCCGCAAACATCGCGAAACCCTCCCGCATGAACGATCGTTCACCCCTTATCGTCGCATTCACAAGACGCCGAAGGCAAGCGGAGAATGACGCATTCTCGGCCACGGATTTCGACGCGAAATCCGGTTTCCGTGGCTAAATCTGCGTCAGATTTCGCTTGCGATGATCCGCGCGATCACGCAGGCATCCTCGGGCGTGAACGTCAAAGGCAAGCGCATATCCAAAAGCCCCGCCATCACACGATCTGTCTGAGGCAAAACAGGTGGATTGGCATAGCCCCAGTTGCGATACGTCGAGGTGAAGCCAACAGCGCGGTCGGCACCGAACCATTTCAACTCGACACCACGCGCCGCACACCGGGCCACGAAATCGGGAATGTCGGCCAAATCAGGCAAGCGAAACTGAAACGATGATCCGACACGCACAAGCTTTTCATCCCGGTCAATCAGACGCAAACCGGCAAAATTGCCCAACCCCTCTTCCATCGCATCATGGAGCGCCGCCCAACGGGCCACCTGAGCCGGCAAATCCGCCAGTTGCGGGCGCAGGATCGCGGCGCGCAGATTGTCCATCCGGCCTGACACATTGGGTGTCATGTCGCGATGCGCCTCGAAAACCTCCGCCTCTGGCGCGGCACGGTGGCGTTCATAAAGCATGTAACTGCCCGACAAGAGCACAGCCCGCGCGGCCACATCGGCGTCATCCGTGATCAGAAAACCGCCCTCGCCCGAATTGATGTGTTTATAGGTTTGTGTGCTGTAACACGCGCTGGCCCCGTGTCGCCCAGACACCACACCGCCCCAAGTGCCCCCCATGGTGTGGGCGCAATCTTCGATCACGGTCAGACCGTTTGCACGCGCAAGGTCCATCAAGGCGTCCATATCCGGTTGATGACCCCGCATATGGCTTAGCATCAGCACCTTTGCGCCAGACTTTTCAGCCATCTTCGCCAAATGCGTCAGGTCAATCGTCAAAGCCTCGGTCGTTTCAACAAAGACCGGAACAGCCCCCAAGGACGCAATCGCGCCCGGCACCGGGGCCAATGTGAAGGCGTTGGTCAGAACCTTGTCACCCGCCGTCACACCATGGGCCCGCAACGCGGTCGCCAACGCATAGCCGCCCGACGTAACGGCCAAAGCGTAAGCCGCCCCGGTGGCATCGCGAAATTCTTGCTCTAAATGCGCGACTTCGCCGGTTTCGCCTTCGCTTAGATTGTAGCGATGCAATCGTCCGTGGCTTAGAACCTCCATCGCAGCTGAAACCGCGGCTTCGGGCAAAGGGTCCTGCTGGGTGAAGTTGCCTGTAAACCGTTCGGTCATGCCACTTATCCGATCAAAACATCAACAATGGCACGCAACTGACTGTAATCCGGCAATAAAGCATCTGGAGTCAATCGCGCTACGCCCGTGCCTTCGGGACCAAAGCCGACCAAAACCACCGGCACGCCACAGGCATCGCCGGTTTTCACATCGGTTTCCGTGTCACCGATCAGAACCGTCTTGGCCAAATCACCGCCCGCCCGTTCAATCGCCGCCACCAAGGGCACCGGATCGGGCTTTCTGACTGGCAAAGTATCGGCCCCGACAAGCGAGGCGAACCGATCGCGCACGCCAAGACGTTGCAACAAAAGTTCGGCCAAACCTTCCGGCTTGTTGGTGCAGATACCCAATGCGAAACCTTCGGCCTTTAACGCATCCACAGCCTCAATCGCACCGGGATAGAGCGTGGTATGGGTGTCGATATTGTCGCGGTAATGCTCCAAAAGACGGGGATAATCTTCGTCTATTGCGCTGTCGTCCATGTCCCCGACCCGGGAAAACCCAAGCTGCAACATCGCGCGTCCGCCGTGAAACGCAGTCAGTTGGTCGGCCACAGGGTCCAGCACATCGCCCAAGCCACGGGCCTGAAAACACGCATTGGCCGCGGCAATCAAATCACCACTTGTGTCCGCAAGTGTCCCATCCAGATCGAAAATCACGCATTTCATAGATCATGCCTTAGAAATTTCACACCGGAGATGTAACTTCCGGCAACACAAGTTGATAGCGCTTTGATCGCGAACAGCTTTCAAGAACGTAGAGAGGCAGCTAGAAGGGCTGCGTTGTAATCGGTTATTTGGTCAAAAGATAAAAGGAAAGAGCAGATGTCTACCCACCTGATCCTTCTCGCCGCGGGCGAAGGAACACGGATGCAGTCGGATCTACCGAAAGTGTTGCACGAAATCGCAGGTGCGCCGCTGTTTGCCCATGCTTTGGCGTCGGGGACGGCTGTGGACGGACTGCGCGTTGTTGTGGTGGGTCATGGCCGTGATTTAGTCGAAAAAGCGGTGCTTGCGCGCGATCCCGAAGCTAAAATCGCCGTACAGGGCGAACAATTGGGCACGGCCCATGCGGTGACCATGGCGGCCAAGGCGCTGGAGGAGGCTGGCGGTGATACGCTGATGCTGTTCGGGGATACGCCTTTCGTGCGCCCCGAAACCGTTGCGGCCTTGTTGGAAAAGCGCGGATCAGGCGCCGATATCATCTTCCTTGGTTTTGAGGCAGCGGACCCCGCACGGTATGGCCGGATGGTCACCGAAGGCGACGATCTGCACGCCATTGTCGAGTGGAAAGACGCCGATGACGCCACCCGCGCCATCACGCTGTGCAATTCGGGCGTTGTTCTGGCCGATACAAAGACACTTTTGCGCCTCGCCGCATCTGTGGGCAGCGACAACAAGGCGGGCGAGCAATATTTGACCGACATCGCAGCACTGGGTCGGGCTGAGGGGCTAAGCGTCAAAGTGGTTGTTTGCGACGAAGCAGAAACCCTTGGCATCAACTCCCGCACAGACTTGGCCGCTGCCGAAGCGGTGTTTCAGGAACAAGCCCGCGCGAAAGCCTTGCAAAACGGTGTTACCTTGCAAGCGCCCGAAACCGTGATCTTTGCCTATGACACCGAAATCGGGCGCGATGCTTACATTGAACCAAACGTCGTCTTTGGCCCCGGTGTGACCGTGGAAACCGGCGCACGCATTCGCGCGTTCAGTCATCTTGAGGGCTGTCACGTGGGCAAAGGTGCTGTGGTTGGCCCCTATGCACGTCTGCGCCCCGGTGCGGAACTGGCCAATGACGTGAAGATCGGCAACTTTGTCGAAGTGAAGAACGCCGAGATTGCGACCGGCGCGAAGGTGAACCATCTGAGTTATATCGGCGATGCTTCAATTGGGGCGGCCACGAATATCGGGGCGGGCACGATCACCTGCAATTACGATGGTGTCTTTAAGCACCGGACCGAGATTGGCGAGAAGGTTTTTATTGGATCGAACACCATGTTGGTGGCTCCGGTCATTTTGGGGGACGAGGCGATGACCGCCTCGGGCAGCGTGATCACGCGGGATGTACCGCCGGGTGATCTGGCCATTGGACGCGCGCGGCAGGACAACAAAACCGGTCTTGCGCGGAAGTTATTTTCTAAATTACGGGCCGCGAAGGCCGCCCAAGACAAAGGATAAGCCCTATGTGTGGTATCGTCGGCATCCTCAGCGAACATGAAGCAGCGCCTACTCTGGTCGAGGCTTTGAAGCGGTTGGAATATCGCGGCTATGACAGTGCGGGCATTGCGACCGTCAACGCAGGCAAACTGGACCGGCGTCGTGCGGTTGGCAAACTGGTCAATCTGTCCGATCTGCTGACCCATGATCCGCTGGCTGGCAAAGTGGGCATTGGCCACACCAGATGGGCGACGCATGGTGGTCCGACCGTGAAGAACGCCCACCCGCATCAATCGGGGCCCGTGGCGGTGGTGCACAACGGGATCATCGAGAATTTCAAAGAGCTGCGCGAAGAACTGGCCGAAAAAGGCTATGCCCCGGAAAGCGAAACCGACACGGAAACGATCTCGCTTCTGACCCAGTCTTTTCTGGATCAAGGCCTTGCGCCCCGTGATGCGGCCGAACAAGCCATTGCGCGGCTGGATGGTGCTTTTGCCCTGGCCTTCGTGTTCGATGGCGAAGACGATCTGATCGTAGCGGCGCGCAAAGGCTCGCCCCTTGCCGTGGGATATGGCGATGGTGAGATGTATTTGGGCTCGGACGCGATTGCACTGGCCAATCTGACCGACCGGATCACCTATCTGGAAGAAGGCGACCGCGCCGCTTTGACCCGCAAGGGTGTCGAGATTTGGGACGCCGAAGGCCGTGTGGCCAACCGCGAGGTCCGCACCATTCAGATCGACGCAGCACAAGTCGACAAGGCCGGGCACAAGCACTTCATGGCCAAGGAAATCGCCGAACAACCGACGGTTCTGGCCAATGCCCTGTCCCATTATCTGAAGGGCGAAGACTTGATTCTGCCCGAGACCGTGCCGGATTTCTCCAAGATCGACCGGATCATCATGGTGGCCTGTGGCACGGCGTTTTATGCCTGTCAGACGGCGAAGTACTGGATTGAAACCTTGGCGGGTATTCCGGTTGAGGTCGATGTGGCCTCGGAATTCCGCTACCGCGATGCGCCCATAGGGCCGAACACGCTGGCCATTTTCGTCAGCCAATCAGGCGAAACCGCCGATACGCTGGCGGCCCTGCGTCACGTGGCGACGCGGGCGCAGATCCTGTCTGTTGTGAATGTGCCCGAAAGCTCGATCGCGCGGGAATCCGATGTGGTTCTGCCGATCTATGCGGGCGCTGAAATCGGTGTGGCGTCGACCAAGGCCTTTACCTGCCAGTTGCTGGTGCTTTTGGTGCTGGCACTGCGTGCCGGTGCGGACCGGGGTACGTTCGACAAAAAGGGTCTGGCCGATCATCTGAGCGGCCTTGTCGCCCTGCCCGGCCTGATCTCTCAGGCTTTGTCCACAGCCGATCAAATCGCGGCCACAGCGGCAGACCTGGCGGATGCGCGGGACATCTTGTTCCTTGGACGCGGGTCGATGTTTCCATTGGCGCTGGAAGGTGCGCTAAAGCTGAAAGAGATCAGTTATATTCACGCCGAAGGCTATGCCTCGGGCGAATTGAAGCACGGCCCCATTGCGCTGATTGACGCCAATGTGCCCGTCATCGTTATGGCACCCCGGACCGATTTGTTCGAGAAGACCGTATCGAACATGCAAGAGGTGATGGCGCGCGGCGGCAAGATCGTTCTGGTCACAGACCGAAAGGGCCGCGAGGCTGCGGGCGACGGCACATGGCGTGTGCTTGAGATGCCGGAAACCGACGATTTGGTCGCCCCGATCCTGTACGCCATCCCGGCGCAATTGCTGGCCTATCACACGGCGATTGCGAAGGGCACGGATGTGGACCAGCCCCGCAACCTCGCCAAATCGGTGACCGTGGAGTAATTGGGGCACGAAGAATTAGGGTTTCGTCATAGCTCTATCGACA
>CAZWDS010000002.1:99563-132786 GCA_964632495.1 uncultured Rhodobacterales bacterium | reverse complement strand
CCGCGAATTAAGCGAGATTCCATCGGCTGAAATACCTTATGGGCCATCACCCACATCGGAAAACCTCAGGACGCTTTTGGGGTCATATGACCAGCGAAAAGATCTGCAAGAACGCCGGTCAGGCGCTTTTTGCGACGCTTTCCGCCAAGGGCAATATCCGGGATGAAACGTCCCGCGATGTGATCCAGTTTTTCAGTGATGAAGGCTGTGCGGATTACATTGACAAAATCCGCGGCCTGACCACCTAGGGGGATTGGGGGCGCTGCCCCCGCCCGCTGACGCGGCCTCCCCCGAAGTATTTTGGGCAAGAGGAAAGCCGTTTGTGTGGCGTTCAGTTTGCAAAAACGGCCAGTTCGGAGAGATCGGCCAGGGGAGCCTCCAGCAGGCGCAGGGCGGCGAGTGAGACGCGCGCGGATCCTCCGTCTGAGGGGATCAGGGTGACTTCGGCGCTGGTGCCTTTTTCGGGAAACTCGATGCGGCCTTGTGTTTCTTCGGCAACCAAAGCGGTCATCATCCAGAAACCCGGCAGGGACGGATCCCCAAGCGACGCAATCGCTGTGCCCAAGGATCGTCCTCCGCTGGAGGGCGCAGCCGCTGCGGCGCGGTCTTCTGCTGTTGTGGTGTCAAACTCCTCGACCGTACGCGCGGCAGCTGGTGGGGGTGGCGCAGTTGTGACGACTGCGGGTGTCTCGGCACCACCTTCGGTTCGGGTTTCCATCTGTTCGATCATGGCACAGCCTGAAACGAACGGGACAACGAACAGGACAACGAACAGGACGGGGGCAAGGGAAAAGGGCTTCATTCGGCTAACTTATACGTCCAGATGCGGCGCTTCAACGTCACATGGGCTCTTGCGGCAAGGCTTTGCCGCGCTTAGTCTTTTGGGATGTCTGCACCTTCGCTTATAGACCCTTTTGCCCGCGCGATCACTTACTTGCGCGTTTCGGTCACCGATCGCTGCGATTTTCGCTGCGTGTATTGCATGACCGAGAACATGACCTTTCTGCCGAAGAAGGACCTTCTGACGCTGGAAGAACTGGACCGCATGTGTTCAGCCTTCGTCCGGCTTGGGGTGGAAAAGCTGCGCATCACGGGCGGCGAGCCTTTGGTGCGGCGCGATATCATGACGTTTTTCCGCTCTATGAGTCGTCATCTGGAGAGCGGCGATTTGAAGGAACTGACGCTGACGACCAATGGCAGTCAATTGGCGCGCTTTGCCGATGATCTTTATGCGGCGGGCGTGCGCCGCGTGAATGTCTCGCTGGATACGTTGGACGAGGATAAATTCGCGCGCGTGACCCGTTGGGGGCGGTTGCCGCAGGTTCTGAAGGGGATTGAGGCGGCGCAGAAGGCGGGGCTTCGGGTCAAGATCAACACGGTGGCTTTGAAGGGGTTCAATGAGGATGAATTGTTCACCCTGACGCGTTGGTGCGCCGAGAACGACATGGACCTGACCTTTATCGAGGTCATGCCCATGGGCGATATGGAGGACGAGGACCGCGTTGGTCAGTACTGGAGCCTTGAGGACTTGCGCGGCACTTTGGCCGAGGAATACACCGTGACCGAGTTGGACCATCGCACAGGCGGTCCGGCGCGGTACGTGGAATTGAAGGAAACCGGGCAGCAGCTTGGGTTCATCACGCCTTTGACCCATAATTTCTGCGAAAGTTGCAACCGGGTGCGTCTGACCTGCACGGGCGAGTTGTACATGTGTCTGGGTCAGGAAGACATGGCTGATCTGAGGGCACCTTTGCGGTCGTCTGAAACTGATGGACCGCTGGAAAACGCCATTCACGCGGCGATCGGGCGGAAACCCAAGGGCCATGACTTTGATTATTCGCGCCAACAGGCGGATGGCCAGATGTCGCGCCATATGTCTCATACTGGCGGGTAAGACCCGGGTCAGGTCGCCTCAGACACGCCCTAATTCGCTCATTCTCTCGGCATGATCACCTGATGAAGCTGGCTTTGGGGGCTTGCATCACAAAGGTGATCCATGAAGAAACTTGTGATCTTGGCGGCAGCACTGGCCTTGGGCGCCTGCGCGGACGTCAATCAAAGCGTGACCAAAACGGTGAACTCGGACGTGTCCAGCGCCAGCCTGCAATCGAGCACGGCAGTTTATTTCGCGACCTCCAAGCGCAATGTGCGCGTGGGCAATGTCAGCCAAAACGTGTTTGGTACGGCCTATCAGTCGCGCGTGGCGGGCAAGCTTTACGACTGCAACTACTTTCGTGGCACGGTCACCTGTAACCGCACACGCTAAACTTCGGCTTTGTCGAATACGCGCGATCCGCTAGTCTTGGCGGATGGCGGGTGTTTTTGATCATATTGCCCCTGAAAAACGTGCTGAGGCGGAGAAACTGGACTTGATCTTCCGCGATGTGACGGGCTGGGCGCCGAAGGCTTGGGGCAAAATGATAGGCTATGGCGGCTATCACTATCGCTATGACAGTGGCCGTGAGGGCGACTTCTTTGCCACCGGATTCAACATGCGCGCGCGCGACATCGCGCTGCACATCCTGCCGGGATATACAGATTTTCCTGAGATTGCCGAACGTCTAGGCCCCCATTCACGGGGCAAAAGCTGTTGGTACATCAAAGCTGTGGACCGCGTGAACAATGAAGCTTTGCGGGACTTGATCAGGGCCGGATTGACGGATTTGTCCACGACATATGACGTTCAGGGCAGTTGATGTCCTGAACTGAGGCGGCAAAGAGTATTGAATTTAGAGATATAAGCATCTGTTTTAAAACATATTTTATCACTCGAGCTTCAGTCGCCCCTGCCCAATTCCTGACACGCTCTGCGCAGATTGCACAGAATATCGCCACATTTCCGCCGCAATGTTTTGGCCAAATTCTTCGGTAACGTGGTGTTAAAGTTAATAAGTGAGTATCGAGATGGATAATGATGTTTCGCGGGATCAAAACCGCCCTGCCATTGCCGATCTTCCAAAATTTGAACGCTGTGAATTCGACGCCCTTCTGGCGACGCTGCGTGCAAGACGGCAAAAGAAATCCGCCGACCGCATAGTTCCCACCACACCAAAGTTGGAGGTCGCTTGAATGAATGAGTTTCAGATCACCGCCGCTTTGATCGGCGTCGTTGTCTTACTGATTGGCCTGCGCGCGGTACGTCGCAAGGCGGCTGTAGAACGCGAAGAAAAAGAACGGGAAATCAGCGGTAAGTCCGGGGTTTCTTATAGCACGGGCCGGGATGAATCCCAGTGGCGCCGCGCCTATTCGCGCTCGTAAACTAGCGCGGGCGGGAATAGGTCATCGTGGCACGCGCGACGAGCGCATCATGCCCATCTGACCGGATGTGAACGTCACCCACGACCAGTCCGCGCCCAAGCTTCAGCAACGTCACATCGCCGATCAAATCCCGTCCCGCTTGGGGTTTGCGCATGAAATCGATCGAGGCATTGGTGGTCACCGCCAATGCTTCGGGGCCGACCATTGCGACAAGAGCAATATAGACCGCGCAATCGGCAAGTGTGAAAAGCGTCGGGCCTGAAATCGTTTCACCAGGCCGTAAGTGACGCTGGTCCGGCTTCATGCGAAGCCGGGCCGTCATCGGGCCGACCGCATCCACAATGAAATCATCGGCCACCTGCGGGAACTCGCGGGTCAGGAACTCTTGAACCTGGGCTTTGGTGAGTTTCGGTTCACAGGTCATAGATTTCGGCGAACTTCGCATCCAGATAGTCCAAAAGCGGCGCTTCGCTCGGGGCCGCGCCCGTTGCGGCTTCGATCAGAGAGCGTTGTTTCATCAGGCCGCCATGTTGGTGGATTTTATCGCCCAGCCATGCGGTCGCAGGGCTGGTGTCGCCCTTTGCCAGAGCGGCATCCAGATCAGGCACATCGCGGCGAAGAGCGTCGTGCAGACACCCGGCATAGACGTTGCCCAAGGTGTAGGTCGGGAAGTACCCGAAATAGCCTTCGGACCAGTGGACGTCCTGCAGAACGCCATTGGAAGGCTTATCAACTTTGACGCCGAAGTCCTTGAAAAAGCGATCACTCCACGCGTCTTCCAGATCGGTCACCTCCAAACGACCCGCAATCAGGTCACGCTCAAGGTCAAACCGCAAAAGGACGTGCAGGTTGTAATCCACCTCGTCTGCTTCGGTTCTTATGTAGCCGGATGAGAAACGGTTGACGGTGGCATAAAACGTGTCCGGATCCGCGATTCCGAAGTCGCCGAACTGATCCTGCATCTGGGCGAACAGCCAGCCGGTAAAGGCGCGGGATCGACCCAATTGGTTTTCGTAGATGCGGCTTTGGCTTTCGTGCACGCCCATGGACACACCGCGCCCCAGTGGCGTCAGCAAATAGTCGCGTGAAATGCCCTGTTCGTAGCAGGCGTGCCCGACTTCGTGCACTGTTGAGTAAAAGCAGTTGAAAGGGTCGCGCAGCTCGGTCCGCGTGGTGATGCGCACATCAAGGCCCGAGCCTGACGAAAACGGATGCACCGCCTTGTCGATCCGGCCATGGGTTTCATCATAGCCAAAGGTGCGGGCCAGTTTAGATGACAGCGCCAGTTGCCCGTCTTCGGGGAAGTCTTGGCTCAGTGTCGGCACCACTCGGGAAGACCCCATGATCCGGTCGCGCAAGGACACCAAACGCGGTCGCAGCGCGCCGAACATCGCCTCAAGTTCGGCTTCGGTCATGTCGGGTTCATAGCTGTCCAGCAGCGCGTCATAAAGCGGGCCACCGTCGGCCAAAGCTTCGGCCTTTTGGCGCGTGAGGTTCAGAACTTCGGTCAGTTTCGGAGCGAAATGGGCGAAATCGTCATTGGCGCGGGCTTCCGCCCAGACGCGGTGCGCAAGGGACCGGGTGCGTGCAAGCGCGGCGGACAGATCCGCGGGCACTTTTTGGGTGCGTTCGTACCCCTTACGGATCAAGGCGATGTTGCGCGTTTCCACGTCATTGGCAGGCGCTGCGGCCTCCAGCCAATCCCCGATGCGAGGATCGGTTTTGCGTCCGTGCAACACGCCATCCAATGCGCCCATTTCCTCGGCCCGCTGTTCGGCAGCGCCCTTGGGCATCATCGTTTCGGAATCCCAGCTTAAACGACCCATCACTTGACCCAAAGCCTCGGTCTTGCGCTGGAAGGTCATCAGGTCTTTCATTGCAGTCATGACGTGCCCCTTACGGATTGCGCCATTGGGTATTGAGCCAGGAACCGGGCGCGAAGGATCAGGCAGAACAACAGAACCGCGCCAAGCTGGTGCAGGATCGCAAGGTGCAGCGGCGCGATGTAAAGGATGGTGACGATGCCAAGCAGCATTTGCAGGATCAGCATGGCAAGGACGGCGGTGAAGGCTCCGCGTGTCGTGGCATTGCCGGATTTCCGCGCCCTCAGGTAGACGACCACGCCAAAGGCGATCAGCAAGTAACCAGCGATCCGGTGCATAAACTGCACAAGGCCGGCGTTTTCAAAGAAGTTGCGCCAAACGGGTTCGATCATGAAAGCGGCGGGCGGGAAGAACTGCCCGGCCATGCCCGGCCAATCGTTGAAGGTGCGGCCTGCGTCGATGCCCGCGACCAGTGCGCCCAGCAGGATTTGCAGGAAGGCAAAGTGCATCAGGCCCGTTCCCATTGAGAACAGCTTGGCGTCCCTGCCCCGGCGCGCTTGCAACAAATCGGCCTCGGTGCGGCCCAAGGACAGGATGTACCACGCCAGAAGCCCAAGGATCACGAAGGCCAGCCCAAGGTGTATGGCCAGCCTGTAAGACGCCACATCCAGCATCTCGCCCGTCAGGCCAGAAGACACCATCCACCAGCCAATCGCGCCTTGCACGCCGCCCAAAACGCCGGGGATCAGCAACCTTGTGGTCCAGCCCGTGGGGATGCGTTTGGTGGCAAGGAAGAACAAGAACCCAAGCGCCCAGACCAAGCCGATCACGCGGCCCAACTGGCGATGGCCCCATTCCCACCAGTAGATCACCTTGAACTCTTCAAGGCTCATACCGGTATTTTGCAGTTGGTATTCAGGGATTTGGCGGTATTTCTCTAACTCAGCTTCCCATGCCTCAGCAGAAAGCGGCGGGATCGCTCCGGTCACAGGTTTCCATTCGGTGATCGACAGGCCGCTGTCGGTCAATCGTGTCAGCCCACCCACGGCGATCATCAGAACGACCAAGGCGAACAGCACCATCAGCCACACGCGAATGGCCCCGCGTGCGCCACGGCGTGCGCCGTCTATGACGCCCGCCGTCGGGGTGGTGCGGGTGGCGCTGTCGTCGCTCACCTCTTCGAAAATGCTGCGTTTTTCGCTCATTCGGCCCGTCCCTTGTCTGGCACAAAATGTAGGCCGCGTGGCCCGGGTCGTCCAGTCACTCGCCGCGTTCTTTCCAGCGGACCAACTGTCGCATGATGCCATGCAGGATTTGCACATCGGCCCGCGTCATCGGCATCCGCGACCACAGATTGCGCAGCGTCTGTTTCATCCCTTCGGCCTTTTCCGGCGGATAGAAAAACCCCGCCTGATCCAGCTTGTCTTCGTAATGTTCGGCCAGCTTTTCCACCTCGATCTGACGGGCCGGTTCGGTGCCTGCAAATTCCATCTCGCGCACCGGAGCCTCGTGCGTCGCGCGGCGCCATTCATAAGCGGTCAGAAGCACGCATTGGGCAAGGTTCAACGACGGGAATTCAGGGTTTACCGGGACAGAGATGATCGCATTGGCAAGGGCGATATCGTCGTTTTCCAAGCCTGCCCGCTCGGGGCCAAACAAGACCGCCACGTTTTGACCGGAGGCGATGCGGGCGGCGGCGTCAGCCATGGCGGCTTCGGGCGTGAAAACTTCTTTCGTCAGATCGCGGGAACGGGCCGTGGTAGCATAAACGAAGGTGGCGTCGCTGACGGCAGTGGCTGTGGTGTCGGACAAGACCGCCTCGTCCAGCAAACGCCCCGCACCCGAGGCCATGGCGATCGCCTTCGGGTTCGGCCAGCCATCGCGGGGGGCCACAACGGCCATGCGGTCCAGCCCGAAATTCCACATGGCACGGGCAGCGGCCCCGATATTTTCGCCCATTTGCGGGCGGACAAGGACGAAGGAGGGTTGTGTCATGCCTTCCCTTAAAAGGCCGGGCGAAAACACTCAAGCCGAGGCTGTCGAAATCGCCCCATGTCAGACGTCTTTAGGATAGGATGGATCAAAAGGAGGATGACATGGCATATGACGAAGGCATGGCCGAGATGTTGCGCGGCGATTTGGCGGATCAGGTTCGGGTTGAGGAAAAGCGCATGTTTGGGGGGCTGTGCTTTATGTTAAAGGGACACATGCTGTGCGGCGTGCATCAGGGCGGCGGCATGTTCCGGGTGGGCAAGGAGAGGCAAGCGGAGGCCTTGGAAATCGACGGTGTCTCGGAAATGGCTTTCACGGGGCGCAAGATGGGCGGATTGGTTGATGTGACCGATGATGTCATGGCCGATGACAAACGGCGCAGCACTTTGATGGCGCTTGCGATGGAAAACGTCGCCAGCCTTCCCCCCCGCTGATCAACCCGCTATAGGGCGGACAGACTTGAAGGAGGCCCCACATGGCCGAGGCTGATCGCGCGCAGATTTACCTAGCAACCCCGCCGGATTTTGAACTTTCTACGTTTCCCGACGCGTTGGCCGCCGTTCTGGACGCCCATGAGATTGCGTGTTTGCGCCTTTCCATGGCGACACAGGACGAAGACCGTCTGTCGCGGGCGGCGGACGTGCTGCGCGAAGTGGCGCATGCCCGGGATGTGGCTTTGGTGATCGACGCTCATGTGGCGTTGGTCGAACGGTTGGGCTTGGACGGTGTGCATCTGACGGATGGCGCAAGGTCGGTGCGAAGCGCACGCAAGACGCTTGGCGGCGATGCCATCGTTGGAGCCTTTTGCGGGGCCTCGCGTCACGATGGGATGACCGCGGGCGAAGCCGGGGCGGATTATGTGTCCTTTGGCCCGGTAGGCAAGACGACCCTAGGAGATGGCACGCGCGCTGAAGCGGATTTGTTCGCATGGTGGTCCGAAATGATCGAAGTGCCCGTGGTGGCCGAAGGGGCTGTCACAGCCGAAGTGGCAAGAGAGTTGGCCGATGTGACGGACTTTTTCGCGATTGGCGAAGAGATTTGGGGCGGGGAGGATCCGGCGGCGTCCCTAGCCCGGTTGCTGGACGGGATCGTCTGAACCTAAAGGATGAGCGCTGCGCACGGCGGTTTCAGAAGCGGCTGACAAGGTTTTGCGGTCTTCGAAGTCCGACACAGCCTTGGCCGGGTGCCATGTGACATCAACAGTTCCGTGCCGCCATGTGCCCAGCATCTGCAAAAGATGCGGGCCGAAATCCATGTCGCCCCACCAGCCATAGAACCTTGGTTCTGCCTTGTCTGGCGCGTGGTACGCGACCGTGGCGGGCTGAACCGACAGACCGGTCAGGTCTTCGGAAAACAGCGCCGCAAAGAGTGTTGGTTTGAAGGGCAGCACGCGGCGACCATCGCTGGAGGTGCCTTCGGGGAAGAACAAAAGGCGGTGCCCGGCCCTTAGGCGATCTTCGAACAGCTGTTTTTGTGCCTGTGCATGGCTGCGGTCCCGCGTCACAAACACTGTCCCTGTCGCCCGCGCCAACCAGCCGATGCCGGGCCATGCAGCCACTTCGGACTTCGACACGAAATATAAGGGGCGGCGGGAATTCAGAACGAAGATGTCCAGCCATGATGAATGGTTCGCCACGATGACGCCCGGATGCTCCATCGGCATGCCGTGGTGGCGGATCGGCAACCCCATGATGCGCAAGGCCGTGCGGCAAACCATCACCGTGATCCACGGCGTCCAGGGCCGTTGCAAGCCGAAGATGGGCCGTTCCAGCCCGCGCACCAAAAGAAGCACCACCAAACCGCCAAAGACCACGACCGCCAAGGGAAAGCCGCGGACCAGCGCCAGCACCCCTCCTGAAAAACCCAACCGGAGGGGTTCAACCGGTTGGTCGGATCGCCACGTCGGGCTCATCCCGTTTGCCCGGTGTAACGGGCCCGTGTCGTCGGCGGCATAAGATCGGTGTCGATGACCAGACATACATCCGTGGTGTTGAAGTCATGATCCACGAAAGCACCATCGCCGACGAAACCGCCCAGCTTGAGGTAAGACTTGATCAAAGGCGGCACCGCACGCATGGCCGCCACACGGTCGATTGTGTCGGGCGGGGTAAGGTCCATAGGTTGATACACATCGTCTTGTGCACGCACTCTCAAGGCGGGTGGCGCCAGATGGTTGTGGTGCAAAAGCGACAAAGGGGCGGCCAGTTCGGCGATATTCGTGCCGTGCAGACTGGCCACGCCGAACAAGACGTCGATGTTTCGCGCCTGGACGTAGTCGGCCAGCCCCGACCACAGCAAATGCAAGGCCACCCCGTTGCGATAGCCCGTCCGCACACAAGACCGCCCCAGTTCCAGCAACCGACGCCCGCTGTCTTTCAGCAACGTCAGATCGTATTCATCCTCGGAATAGAACCGCGCTTCCCGATCTCCGGGCAAAACGCGGTAGACCCCAACCACGTGATCCAAAGCCGACCTGTTCCGGCGTGTGTCGATCAGGATCAGATGATCAAACACCGGATCGTATTGATCCCGTTCAAACCGCCCGTCGTGATCAACCAACGCGCCATCCCCGCCCAGTTCCTCGACAAAGACCTCATAGCGCAAACGTTCTGCCGCCAACCGGTCTTCTTCGGTTGTCGCAAGGGTCAGCGTCAGATGAGCAGCATCAAGGTTCATGTCGGTCCGGAAATCGCGCGTTTCGGGTCATTTATGCGGGCTGCGGACTGCTGGCAACACACCAAGAAAAGGGTCCAAAACGATTGAACACCCGTTTAGGTTGTGTTATTGACTCTGAACTACTCAAAAACTGGAACCAGTTCGACCGTGTTACCGTCTATGACAACTTTCCCTTCATCCGGAAAATTCACTGTAATCCGACCGTTAATGTTGGACTGCACCTGTCCGACGCCCCAATCCGGGCGTTCGGGGTGCTGGACCAACATGCCCGGCGTAAAAAGTGCAGATAGACCGCTCATGCCGTTCTGGTCCCTATGGCCGCATGGGAAAGGTCTTTCATGAACCAAGCTGATTTGAATGCCCTGGTCGGCTCGCGGATTTGCCACGATCTGATCTCGCCCTTGGGCGCTATCGGAAATGGCGTCGAGCTTTTGACAATGTCCGGCGTCGGGGCTGCGCCCGAGATCACTTTGATTTCGGAATCCGTTGAAAGCGCCAATGCCCGCATCCGGTTCTTTCGGATCGCATATGGGGCCGCGCGCAATGGCGACATGATTGGCAATGGCGAACTGAAATCGGTGTTAAGCGATCTCTTTCGCGGCAACCGATTAGAAATCGACTGGAAAATCTCGGAAGACGTGCCGCGGGTTGAAGCCAAACTGGCTTTTCTTTTGATCCAGTGCCTTGAAAGCGCCCTGCCGTGGGGCGGCAAGGTTCTGGTGACCCGCTCGGGCGGGGCTTGGAATGTGTTTGGCAAGGCCGAACGCATGAAAGTTGAAGCCCCGCTATGGGAATTGATGGTCGATCCACGGAAAACCACGGATGTCACGGCGTCCAATGTGCATTTCGCGCTGATCCATCCGGTTACGCAACAAATCGGAAAGCGTTTGGCAGCGAACATCTCGGACACCTCGATCTCGCTTAGCTTCTGACGGTTCCGTCTCCGGTCACCAGATATTTGAAACTGGTCAACTGCGTCGCGCCGACGGGTCCGCGCGCGTGCATCTTGCCGGTCGCAATACCGATTTCCGCGCCCATGCCAAACTCTCCGCCATCGGCGAACTGGGTCGAGGCGTTGCGCATCAGGATGGCGCTGTCGAGGCGCTGAAAGAACCGCGCGGCGGTGGCGTCGTCTTCGGTGAGGATGCAATCGGTATGGTCCGAGCCGTAGGTGCGGATGTGGTGGATCGCACCGTCCACATCATCTACCACACGGGCGGCGATGATCATGTCGAGGTATTCCTTACCCCAATCGTCATCCGTGGCCGGTGTGACGCCTTCGATGTGTTGAAGCGTTGCGTCGCCCCGCACTTCGACGCCTGCATCCAACAAGGCCTGAACCAGCCTGCGCCCCAAAGTGTCAGCGACATCCTTGTGGATCAACAGGCATTCGGCGGCTCCGCAAATCCCGGTCCGGCGGGTCTTGGCATTGACCACAATATCAGCGGCCTTTTGGGCATCGGCGGCTGCGTCTACATAGATGTGCACGATGCCCTCAAGATGGGCAAAGACCGGCACCCGCGCTTCGCGCTGCACAAGCCCCACAAGGCCCTTGCCACCACGGGGCACGATCACGTCCACATGATCGGTCATTCGCAACAACTCGGACACGGCGGCGCGGTCGCGGGTTGGGATGCGCTGAATTGCGTCGGCAGGCAGACCGGCGGCCTCCAACCCTTCGACCAGACAGCCGTGGATCGCGGTGGCCGAGTTGAACCCTTCCGAGCCGCCCCGCAAGATCACCGCATTCCCGGCTTTCAGACAAAGCGCACCGGCATCCGCAGTCACATTGGGCCGGCTTTCATAGATCACGCCGATCACGCCAAGGGGGGTGCGGACGCGCTGGATGTTAAGGCCCGACGGGCGATCCCATGCGTCCGTCACCTGCCCCACGGGATCGTCCTGCGCGGCCACGGCACGCAGGCCATCGCACATCGACGCCACACGGTCTTCGTCCAGCATCAGACGATCCATCATGGCCGCACTCAGGCCTTTGTCGCGGCCATAGTCCATGTCCAGCGCGTTGGCGGCGATGATGTCTTCGCGGCGGGCCCAGACCGCGTCGGCGGCTTTTTCCAGCGCGATTTCTTTGGCTTCGCCCGGGGCAAAGGCCAGTTCGGCGGCAGCGGCGCGGGCGCGCGTGCCGATGTCATGCATCATCGTTTGAATATCAGAGCCGTCTTTCATGGTCTCACCCTTTCAAAAGGCAGAAGTTGCGCGCCGGAAAATGCTGCCCGATCATATCGCCATATCATCCCGGTGCACCAGCGCGGCGCGTCCGGGATAACCCAAAATGTCTTCGATCCGGTCCGAGCGCTGGCCTTTGATCAGTTCGGCTTCTTCGGACGTATAGCGGGTCAGCCCGATCCCCAAACGTGCCGCGTCCGGACCAAGAATGGCCACCGGCTCTCCGCGTCCAAAGCGGCCCGAGACCTTTGTCACACCTGCTGGCAGCAAAGAGCGGCCATTCCGCAAAGCCGCAACAGCGCCCGCATCCAGATGCACCTCGCCTTTGGCTTTCATAGCCGCGATCCAGCGCTTGCGGGCAACTTGCGGATCCGTCTCGGCCGCGAACCAAGTTGCGGCCGCGCCTTCTTCTAGAGACTTCAACGGATTAAGCGCCGACCCTAAAGTTATGGCCATTGCGGCACCGCCTGCTGCTGCCGTCTTGGCCGCCATCACTTTCGTCTTCATCCCACCTTTCGACAAACCGGTGCCCGCGTCGCCTGCCATCGCTTCGATCTTGGGCGTGATCTGTTCGATCACGTCATACCGTTTGGCACCCGCGTCCGTGCGGGGATTGCCCGAGTAGAACCCATCCACATCGGACAGCAACACCAAGACATCTGCCCCAATGGTCACCGCGATCTGAGCCGCCAGACGATCATTGTCGCCATAGCGAATTTCATCGGTCGCCACGGTGTCGTTTTCGTTCACGATCGGCACCACGCCAAGCGTCAAAAGCTGCTCTAACGTGGCGCGGCTGTTCAGGTAACGCCGCCGATCCGCGCTGTCTTCCAGCGTCACCAGCACCTGAGCCGTGGTCAGTCCGAACGGCGCCAGCACCTCTTCGTACGCCCCTGCCAGACGGATTTGGCCTACGGCGGCAGCGGCTTGGGATTGCTCCAGCGCCAAAGGCCCTTCCGGCAGCTTTAACGCCGCGCGGCCCAAAGCGATAGAACCGGACGACACCAAGACAACATCCTTACCAGCACCGCGCAACCACGCCACGTCTTCAGCCAAGGATTTCAGCCAATCAGCCCGCAAATCCTGCCCATCCACCAATAAGGCCGAGCCGATTTTGATCACGATGCGTTTGGAGGCGGTCAGGGACGCCATGGTCCGGGCTCCTCAACCGCGTCGCGTTCCGCGCGGGCGGCACTGTCGATCTGACGGCGCAGCGCCCGCAAAACATCCATCACCCCTTCGCCTGCCACGCCTGACATTTGCTTGACAGGGCCAGCCACGGCTTCCAGTTCGGCCTGTTTTTCCGCGCGCTCTTCGTCGGTCAGGGCATCCACCTTGTTCAGCACCGTGATCCGGGGTTTGTCGGCCAAAGCGCCGCCGTACGCCTCAAGTTCGGTGATGATGGTCTGCCAGTCTTCGGCCACGTTTTCGGATGTGCCATCGACCAGATGAAGCAGCGTCGAAGAGCGTTCGACATGGCCCAGAAACCGGTCGCCGATGCCTTTGCCTTCGTGCGCGCCTTCGATCAGGCCGGGAATGTCGGCCACAACGAATTCGGTGTCGTCGACGCCCACCACGCCCAAGTTCGGGTGCAGCGTGGTGAAGGGATAATCGGCAATCTTCGGGCGTGCGTTGGATGTGGCGGCCAGAAAGGTGGATTTGCCGGCGTTCGGCAGACCCAAAAGGCCCACGTCGGCGATCAGTTTCAGGCGCAACCAGACCTGACGTTCAACGCCCGCCTGCCCCGGATTGGCACGACGTGGCGCCTGATTGGTCGAGGATTTGAAGTGCAGGTTGCCAAAACCGCCGTTGCCGCCTTTGGCCAAAAGTACCCTCTCGCCCAAAGCGGTCATATCGGCCAGAACCGTTTCTTCGTCTTCGTCCAGAATTTCGGTGCCCACGGGCACACGCAGAATGACATCCTCGCCGTCTTTGCCCGTCTTTTGACGGCCCATGCCGGGCACGCCGTTCTTGGCGAAGAAATGCTGTTGATAGCGGAAATCGATCAGCGTGTTCAGACCGTCGACGGTTTCCGCCCAGACATCACCGCCCTTGCCGCCGTCACCGCCATCAGGCCCGCCGTATTCAATATACTTCTCGCGCCGGAAGCTGATGCAGCCACCGCCCCCCGATCCGGATCGGATCGTCACACGCGCGAGATCGAGGAATTTCATGTCCTGTCCTTCAGGTTATCCCGTTGCAGGGCGTATGTGATCAGGGCCGAAGGCTCAACCCTTGCCTTAGAGGTGCCCATATCGGTGCCGGTCTTCGTGAAGCCCACTTTGGTCAGCACAGCGCCCGACGCGGGGTTGTCGATGAAGTGATCTGCTTCGATCCGGGCGATTGGGAAGCGCTCGAAAATCTCGGCGCAAAAGGCGGCCAATGCTTCGGCCATCAGCCCTTGCCCCCAAAGCTTGGGATCAAGGAAATAACCGACGGCAGAGGGTCCGGCCCCGATGCCGATGGTGCCTGCAAACTGGCCTTGAAATTCGATCACCGTGGTAAAGCCCAAGTACCCCCGCCACATCCGACGCGGCAGGTCGGCCAGCACCTCGGCCTCGGTCATACCTGTCTTCAGACGGCTGAGCATGCGTGTCACCCCGGGCACTGTCAGGGCCGCGAAGGGTGCCGCATCTCTCTTTTCTATGGGGCGTAGCGTCAGGCGGGGCGTTTTGATGACGAAGTCCTGCCGCGTCTGCCAACGGGCCCGGGTCAGAACGACATCCGTGCCGGGCACCTCTTGCGCCAGAGATTTGGCGTAGCGCATGCTTTGACCTGCAGTCTGAAACCCAAGGGCGTGCAGTACGCGGCGCGAGCGTTGGTTTTCGTTGTAGTGCCCCGACACCAGATCTGCGTGGTCGGGATCGCTGAACCAATGAGATACCGCCGCCCGCGCGGCTTCAAACCCGTACCCTTTGCCCCATGCCGACCGCGCCAGCCAATAGCCCAATTCATCATCCAGACCCACAGCACCGACCAATCCTTCGAAATTCTCGATGGCCCAGATCATCAGGTTGTTGTCGGTGACCCGCTTGAAGAACTCAACGAAATCCGAGTGCGCATAGGGATAGGGCACGCGGCCCAACCAACGCGAGACGTCGTAGTTGCCGATGCCGTCGACAACAACATCGGCATCGGAAAGTGCAAGGGGACGGAGCGTTAAACGCGGCGTCCCAAGGGTTGGAAGCGCCGCGTAAGACATCGCGGCTACCCGAGGCGCTTCAGATAAGTCCAGGTCGGCACGGTGGAACCACGCGCAACCGAAAACGTCTCGGCATCGCCAAGGTATTCGAACCCGGTGTTGGTCAACACACGAGCTGACGCCGGGTTGTCCTGAAAAACGCTGGCGAACATGGTTTTGTCTTTGTGCGGATTGGCTGCGATCAGGCCCGTCACGGCTTCGGAGGCAAGGCCAGAATTCCAGAATGCAGGCGCGATCCAATAGCCCACTTCCGACTGGTCGCGGTCCATCTGTTCCAAGCCAATCAGACCCAGCATTTCGCCCAAGCCCTGCGCCGAGCCATCAAGGACCCAAACATCCTCGGTTCGCTTTTCATCAAGCGCGCCTTGGATGAACTGCTCGGTCGAGCCGGGCGGCAAAGGATGCGGGATCGTCCGCGTCATACGCGCGACGCGTTCGTCCGCACCGAACAATTCTAACGGCCCAACATCAGAGCGACGCAAAGGGCGCAAGATAAGGCGCTCGGTTTCAACAACCTGTTGTTCTATAATCATATCGTGCTTCACGGGGCACCTCCTTGCCGCGCGCGGGTTCCGCTTTCACATTTTAACGCGAGAACCCTATTCCAGATGGGTATGACCATCTTGTGACGCAACCAGCCCCGAAAAATGAAAAAGGGCCGGTTTTTCAACCGACCCTTTAAAAACTTAGTGTTTGGTCGGTTATTCTGCCGCTTTGGCTTCCGGGAGCACCGAAATAAAGGTGCGGCCTTTCAGGCCTTTGTGGAACGTCACGGCACCTTCGGTCACGGCGAAAATCGTGTGATCCTTGCCCATGCCAACGCCTTCACCCGGCCACCACTTCGTGCCGCGCTGACGCGCGATGATGTTGCCAGGGATGACGGCTTCGCCCCCGTATTTCTTGACGCCAAGACGACGCCCGGCTGAATCGCGGCCGTTCCGGCTGGAGCCACCTGCTTTTTTGTGTGCCATCTGTCTTTACTCCTTCTCAGCGACGAATTCTGCGGCTTGTTTCAGCCATTCGTCACGCTCGATCCGACCTTTGAACGACAGCTTGTCATCCATTTCGGCAATTTCGTCCGGACCCCATGCCGCGATCTGCGCGAAGGTCGTAACCCCAAGATCATGCAGCTTTTTCTCAAGTGCAGGGCCCACGCCCGAAATGCGCTTCAGATCATCTGCACCGGTTGCGGCGGCCTTCTTTGGCGCTGCCTTTTTCGGGGCGGCTTTCTTTTCGGCCTTGGGTTCGGCTTTTGGCGCTTCCTTCTTAGGAGCGGCCTTTTTCGCTGGCTTCGCAGCGGCAGCGGCCACGGCAACACCTGCCACAGATCCAGCCCCAATCGCGGCTTTCACACCGGATTTGTCGCCACCTTTTTCAAGGATTTCAGTGACTTTCACCAAAGTCAGTTGCTGACGATGGCCTTTGGTGCGCTTCGACGAATGCTTCCGACGGCGCTTCACAAAGTTGATCACCTTGTCGCCCTTGATCTGATCAACAACGTCAGCCTGCACAGCCGCGCCTTCAACCATAGGCGTGCCCACAGTGGAACCCACCATAAGCACTTCATTAAATTGAACTTTTTCACCAGCATCAGCAGCGAGCTTTTCAACGCGGAGGATATCACCCGCCTGTACCCGATACTGCTTGCCGCCGGTTTTGAGGACCGCAAACATGGTCATTTCCTTTTCATTTTCGCGCTCTATGGCCCTGATATCTCAGCGTTTTTGGCTTTCGCCGCCTCGAACTGCGCACCCCATTTCGGGACGTGTCATATAAGAAAGACGGGTCACCCCGCCGAAGCCCGGCTTATCGTCAGAAGTACGGGGCAAGTCAAGCCCTATGGATGGGGTGTCGCGTGGTTTGGGTTTTGTACGTTTTGTATGGCGGTTTTGAGAGGGAGATTCACATTTTTACGGGGGTGGCGAACGGTGTCTATTGGAGAGTTGTTCAGACGAACGGTGCCGGACAATAGATGACAAAAGAGAGCCCGATTGCATAAAGCAACAGCGAAAACACCAAAACGCGTTTTATCTGCTTCAAATCCCGTTCCTTAAAAAAAGGTGGCCCCTAAAGCTCCTCGGTCACCATGAACCGCGACACGGCCTCGCCCAGATCGAACGAGATGCCGGTGAAGACGTCGTAGAACCCCGCGAAGAGCGCTCTGTTCAGATCGCGGCCTGCTTTGGTTTTGGACAGCTCGATATAGTCGGCCAATTCGTCGTCGGACAGGCGCGCGTAGGTGAAGGTGAGGTAGGCGGTGACCCATTCGGTGGTGCTGGCGCGGAGTTCCGGTTCGGAGGCGTAGACCTGGGCCAGCATCTCGCTTTCGTCCATCTCAAAACCGCCGCCTTCGCCCATGCCGCGGAAGAAGGCGAGGTTCGAGGTCATGGCTCCGGCGACGTTCAGCTCGACCAGATCGTTCAGTTCCAGAAATTCGGTCAGAAGCTTCAGGCGCGTGCCTTCCGGCGCCAGTTGGACATAGGCGGTTTTGGCGGCTTCCTCGACAGATGCTTCGCCGATGGCGCGGCGGCCTTCGACTTCGAACTGCGCCACGCGCTGGCCGGTATTCGTGGCGTAGAAATCCAACAGAGGGCCCACATCGGCGTCGGCCAATTCAGCGTCAAAGACAGCGCGGAAGTCTTCAGCCATGGTGGCGGGCGTATAAATGCGGTTCAGGATTTGGTCCCAGGCCACACCGCCCCTGCCCCCCAGCATGTCGTCTTGAAGGCCTTCGCCTTCGGCCAGACCTTCGTCGGCCATGATGCCTAAAAGTTCATCGGTGCGCATCGCCTCGTAAAGCGCGTCCAGTTCGGCCTTGGTGGCGGCGAACAATGGCGTGGCGGTGAAAAGCGTAAGCGCGGCGACGATGGGAGCGATTGTGTGTTTCATGCTCCATAAGTAAGGCACGAAGACCGGCATTCAAAGCTTTGGCGGTGAATTCGGCGGGAAAAGGGTTGCGCGGGCATCAGTGATCCCTTATTCGCCCGATCATGACCCCCGCGGAGAGGTGCCGGAGTGGTCGAACGGGGCGGTCTCGAAAACCGTTGTGGGTGCAAGCCTACCCAGGGTTCGAATCCCTGTCTCTCCGCCACATGGGTCCCGTCTCAGCGGTGTGTTTGCCTGAAGCTCAGATTAGTCCCGTATTTCCGGGGACTAGCGGGTGGTGCTGCATCCAGAGACTGGCGGTGAGAGCCCAAATCGGGCCATCTCTGCCAGAAGTCTCAGACCGGCATTTTGGACCTGTCACGCTTTTGTGCCGCCCCAAGTGCCCGTTTAAGCCACCTTTCGTTCGAAGGCGACAGGGCTTTTCCAGCCCAGTGCTGAGTGGCGGCGACGCGGATTATAGAAGCCATTGATGTACTCGAAGATGGCCATCTCGGCCTTCCGTCTGGCCAAAGACGGGCTATCGTCCGACTGGCCTGATCTGCTTCCTATGGGCGCTGATCCAATGCGAGGCTCGGTCGAGACATTGTTGGGGTCCATGCATCGCCAAGGGCTTACAAAGCGGCTGCTCGGCTTTGATGATGTTTTCGGTCTCGGTTACAGTTTTCTGGTCTGAGCGAGCAACCGAAGCATCGAAATCAATCGTGACAGAATGAGCGCGCTTAACTGAGCAGTTTACCCGACACGTGACTCGATGGTGGAGGTTCTAAGAACTCAGCCGTGATTTCGATAGTGCAACTCAATTGCAGAAACAAAGACTCCGCCAATCTACGACAACCGGATACTTCTGCACCGAACAGCTTTGTTCGCAATGGGGACGTTCGCCGTGGCGGCGCCCAAGCTGCCCTCATTGCGCTGTCCGGGGAATTTGCGCGACGCTGGTCACCCAAAGCACAAGACAAAAAGCCCGGCGCGATTGGACGCGCCGGGCCATTTAGCAAGGGATGTGAAACACAGAGGGTCCTACATCCAAAGTTACCCGATCAGTTGATCCAGGCGTTCACGGTGTCCATGTTTTCGGCCACCCATGTTTCTGCAACATCCTGAGGGTCCATTTCGTCGCGACCAATCTGCAGGATCCAATCGTTCACGATGGCCGGATCAAACTGAACCTGTGACAGGAACTTGGCGGCTGCCGGGTTCCGTTCCTCAAGCGACTTGGAATAGGACACATAAATCGTTGCGTCATTGTGTGCGCAGGAGAAGGTCGAAGCTTCCAGCCAGTCTTCTTCGTCCAGCTTCAGGTCCATGCAGCCTTCGACATGTGGCGGCTCGGTCAGCTTGTTTAGGTCGTAAGCTGCGTGCAGCCATTCAGGCGTCCAGTAGTAGAACAGGATCGGATCCTGGTTGCCGATCGCCGACTTCAGTTGCGCTTTGAACGTGGCGTCCGAAATGATGTTCGGCTCCCACAGCTCATCCAGACCGTAGTCCTTCATTTTGACCTGCCACATCTTGGTGGACTTCCACGAGGCGTCGCCCGCCCAGTATTCGCCCTTGCCGTTGCCGTCAGTGTCGAACTTGGCCGCCAGATCGGGGTCAGCCAGGTCTTCAAAGCTTGAGATCTCATCACCCAGATAGCTGGGCACGAACATGCCTTGGGTGCCCATGTAAGGCGTGTTGGTCGCCACGGTTCCGGCACCGTCGATGTACTTGTCCCAGATCGGCTGCTGGTTCGGCATCCACATGTCGGTATAGACGTCGGCCGAGCCGTCGCCCTTGTCCATGCCAGCCGAAATGATCGACTGGTCAGACAGGCCTTCGATGATCTCGGCTTCCGAGTTCAACGGGCCTTCGATCACAGCCTTGATGACATGCGCAATTGCCTTCGCGCCGGTCCAGTTCAGGTCAGAAATCGCGACCTTTTCCTGAGCCATTGCCGTTGTCGACATCAGGCTGACCGCCGTTGCCGCAAGGATGAGTTTGGTTGGTTTCATTGTAATCTCCCTGGTTAGTCTTGTTTGAGCGCTTATTGCTGCACTCGATTTGCCTTTTGTACCACTCTGTCGATCATCATGGCCAGCAAGGCAATTCCGATCCCGGCAAGTATGCCTCGCCCGGTTTTTGTGTTTGCCAGCGCTTCGGTGACGATAAAGCCCATACCGCCCGCGCCGATCAAAGCCGCGACCACGACCATCGACAGGCTCATCATCACCACCTGATTGACGCCCGCCATGATCGACGGCAGGGCCAACGGCAATTCAACCTTGGTCAAAAGCTGGCGCGGATTGGCACCGAATGCCAAAGCGGCTTCTTTCGTGTTTTCCGGCACATGCTTCAATCCAAGCGCCGTCAGACGCACCATGGGCGGCATCGCAAAGATCACCGTGGCCAGAATGCCGGGCGGTTTACCGATTGAGAAGAAGGCGACCGCGGGCAGAAGATACACGAAGGACGGGATGGTTTGCATAATGTCCAATATCGGCGTCACGACCGTTTGAACCCGTTTCGACTTGCCGACCCAAATGCCCAAGGGCAACCCGAAGACCACACATATGATCGACGCCGCTGTAACCAAGGCCAAAGTGTCCATCGCGGTTTGCCAGAACCCGAAAAACGCCAGATAGGCCAGAGATACCGCCACGAATGCCGACACGCGCGCGCCTGCGAACGTATAGGAAATAGCAAGGATTGCAGCCATCGTAATGATCCAAGGCGTGCCGACAAAGACAGCCGTGATCGTGCCCAGCATTGTTCTGAGGAACGCGGTGATCCCGTCAAAGAAGAACCCGTAAAAGGCCGTCATATACCCGATCCCATCGTCAATTTTCTGGGCCAGAAAGGTATTCAGATTGATCGGCGGTAAATCGGCGCGCGCTGGTTCTAACTTCACGTAGCGGCTGCCGTCGTCATTGCGCGGATAGCTGACCGTATCGGGACGCTCCAGCCAGACGAATGTGGGGAACTCACCGATGACCGTGCAGTCGAAGCGCTCTTTGAAGGGCACCGTTTCACCCGCTTGGATTTGTCGCGCTTGCTTGATGCAGGCGCGTTCTTCCGGTGCAAATTGCGACGCACGATACAGCATCAATGGCGCAATAAGGGCCACGATCAACGCGGTGATCACCAAACGGTTTGGCTTTGACAAGGAAGGGGTAGACGGCGTGATACGCCAGCGGCTGTATTGACGGAAATAGAAGCGATCCGCGATCCAGCCGAACAAAAGACGCCCCAAAAGGAAAATAACGATCCCAGCAATCAAGCTGTTCGAGGCCCATGCGTCGTACCGTTCGACCAGAAAGGCCTTATCGTCGATCACCGCCTGCGCAGAAGCGCCCGTGTATTTGTACGTCAGCGCGAGATAAATCAGCGCCACAAGATCAAGCAAAAAACCAATCCAGAACAACAACCAGTTCGACCGCAGCCCCGCCCAGAAGAAACTGCCAAGCGCAGCGCTCCAATTGATGTGAGTTCGTGGCAGTTTGTCTTGCTGAATGCTGAGAAACGTCTTGGCATAATAGTCGCCATTTTTTCCGGCAAACTCTTTGAAAGGTGCGGACACATCCTTGGTCTCGGCCATTGTTACGCTTCCCCCTGAATGCCGTGCAGCAATGCGTCTTTCGTCACCACGCCAACCGCATTGCCAGCGTCCATAATGACCACAGGATTGGGCTGATCGACGGCCAGTTCGACCAATCGGTCAAGATCATCGTCAGGCGTGGCTTGCGGACAATCGGCAATGGTAAGCGTGCCGTTTGCTTGTTCATAGGCTTCGATCGGCTTCATTACGGTATGGGCAAAGATCAATTTCAGTTTGGAGATGCCTTGCACAAAATCAGCCACATAGTCGTCGGCAGGTTTGGTCACGATATCCTCGGGCGTGCCGATCTGTACGATCTCGCCGTCCTTCATGATTGCGATATGCGTGCCCATGCGGATTGCTTCGTCCAGATCATGGGTGATGAAAAGCGTAGTCTTCTTCATGCTGCGTGACAGTTCCAGAAACTCGTCCTGCAGGCCGCGCCGGATCAATGGGTCCAGAGCCGAGAA
This sequence comes from uncultured Rhodobacterales bacterium, assembly GCA_964632495.1. GTDB lineage: Bacteria > Pseudomonadota > Alphaproteobacteria > Rhodobacterales > Rhodobacteraceae > CALKXV01. The sequence goes on along the minus strand of CAZWDS010000002.1, from coordinate 110,718 downwards.
TGGTTCGTCCATCAATAAAATGTCCGGATCAGCCGCCAAGGCGCGGGCCAAGCCGACGCGCTGTTGCATACCGCCCGACAGTTCGGACGGATACCGGTTGCCGTACCCTTGCAAGCTGACGCGTTCGATCACGTCTTCGGCCACTTGGCCGCGCGTGAAGGCGTCGACGTTGCGCAACTCAAGCGCAAAGGCGATGTTGTCGGCCACCGTGCGGTGCGGCAGCAAAGCCATGTTCTGAAACACCATGCCGATCTTGTCGGCACGCAATTCGCGCAAAGCTTCCGAGCCGAGATCACCGACGTTCACCCCGTTGATCATGATCTGCCCGGCGGTCGGTTCGATCAGCCGGTTGATATGGCGCACCAGCGTCGACTTTCCCGATCCGGAAAGCCCCATGATGCAAAAAATCTCGCCTTCATCGACGGAAAAGCTGACATCCCGAACACCAACGACGGCTTCGAATTTTTCGAGCACTTCAGGCTTGGACAGATTGTCGGCCTCGACAGCCGCCATCGCGTCTTTGGCCCGATCACCAAAAATCTTCCAGACGCCGCTTACTTCAACGACAGCCTCGCCTCGCGTAGTATCGCCCAAGGTTAGTCCCAATCCCCTTAACGTGCCTGACGATGTTGCGGTTATTAGCGGTGGAAAGGCAAGCAAGTGCTTTAGCGCCTGTAACACTGGCGTATTTCGTGGCTTGGCTAACCCGCCACATTTCTATGTAGTTCGAATTCCAAATCGACAGGACGAATCATGGCGGGCCAGCAGCGACGAACCACAATCAGAAGCGGTCGCGAAGAAAGGCTTGCAAAACGGGCCGCCAAGCCCGCGTTTGATCCCTGCCCCCCCGGCCAGATCGGCGGCAGTTACCGACCGCTGTCCGACAACGACCTGCAACAGATCTATGACACAGCGCTGAAATTGCTTGACCATCTTGGCATGGGTGAGGTGCCGGACCATTTGGCACGCGACCTTATTGGTGCGGGTGCCAAGGACAGAGGCGACGGACGGATTGTGTTGCCAAGTCAACTTGTTGAAAGCGCCATCGCAAGTGCCGCTAAGACGTTTACGTTCCATGGCCGCGACCCCGATCGTTCCATCGAAGTCGGCGGAGATCGGGTTCACTTTGGCACGGGCGGCGCGGCGGTGCAGACCCTTGATCTGGACACCGGGCTTTACCGGCCTTCGACGCTGACAGACCTGCACGATTTCACCCGCCTTCAAGACACCCTTGCCAACGTCAGCTGGTTCACCCGCTGTTGCATCGCAACGGATGTGCCGGGGGATTATGCGCTGGATGTAAACACCGCTTTCGCTCTTTTGAAGAACACAACCAAACCAACCGCTACCGCTTTTACACTGGCCGAACATGTCACCCCGATCATCGACATGCTGGACATTGCAGCTGGAGGGTCAGGCAGTTTTGCGCGGGCCCCCTTCATGAAAGCCCACATCAGCCCTGTCATTTCCCCCATGCGGTTCGGCGAAGATGCCGTGGACGTGGTCTATGAATGTATTGCGCATAACATCCCGGTGTCTTGCATCACCGCGGCGCAAGCCGGGGCCACGGCGCCAGCAACCCTTGCAGGATTTTTGGCGCAATCCTTGGCCGAAACGCTGGCCAGCCTTGTCATGGTCAATGTGATCCGTCCGGGATTTCCAATGATCTTTTCGAATTGGCCCTTGGTTATTGATCTACGCACAGGCGCATTTTCGGGCGGCAGTGGTGAAACGGCCGTTTTGAATGCCGCATCGGCGCAATTGTCGAATTGGCTTGGGCTACCGTCTGGGGTTGCAAGTTCGATGACCGACGCGAAAGCCATTGATGCGCAATATGGTGCAGAAAAGGGCATGACCGCTCTGGCCGCCGCCCTTGCCGGGGGCAACCTGATCTACGAAAGCTCGGGCATGACTGCTTCGCTTTTGGGCGCAAGCTTTGAGGCGTTCATTCTGGATGATGAAATGCATTCCGGCATCTACCGTGCGCTGCGCGGCATCGAAGTAACGGATGAAAACCTTGGCTTTGATGCCATTGTCGAAGCCGTTTTGGGCGAAGGGCATTTTCTGGGCGGCGCACATACGCTTGCGGCAATGGAGCGCGACTATTTCTACCCAACGATTGCGGACAGAAACGAACCCACGACCTGGGCCAAGATGGGAGCACCCGACGCCTGGACTGCGGCCAAATCACAAGCCCGGTCGATCCTTGCAGAGCATCATCCAAGCCATCTTACATCGGAACAAGAACGTGACATCCGCGCCCGCTTCGACGTGATCTGCTAGGCAGGTTCAAATCTTTAAAGCGCGGGCGCGATCAGCAAGAAGGTCAAGTTGGCTGACCAAGCGCGGCGGAAGCTCAACATCGTTTTCTGCAAGGATCTCGGCAAGTCGATGCCGCCAGTCATGACGCCTGTTCATTTCCATGAGGTTGCGCGTGGACACCTCTTTCAAGAAATCCGTGTCCCTTAGCATCCTGCTCATCGCCTCAACACTTGCATCCGGATCTTCGGGCAGTTCGATGGTTGCTTCGGGCCAATCCAGCAAGACGTCGCGATCAGCGGTCGGAGGTGCAATCCCCGCAACAACAGTTCCCGCCGCCAGACTTTCGAACCAACGTGGACCAACATAGGAACACCGGGCCCCCGAGACATTCGGAGCCGCATAATGATCAAAGGCCAAAGACATTTTACTTTGGCGAAGCGCCTGCCAGAACATATCGCGGTATCGCTTAAAATCGCGGGCCCCGCGCGTCACCAAAAAGTTTGGATTGTATAGAAAATCAGATGACCCATGGTGATTAAATGCATCGCTTAAGGCCGATACAATTGGCCCGTGCTGACGGCCAAACGCAGCTACGGCTATCGGGCGGTCTTCACCTTTGAAAGGCGACGCATTCACCGCCATGACATTTGCGGCCATCGGCACATAGGATGCTTTAACGTCCAAGTTGTTGGCTATTTCATCGACCCAAACATCGAAACCCAAATATAGACAATCGACCTTGGCAAACGAACCGAACCAATTGCGTTTGCGCCAAATATTGACCGGGTTCCTGGGTTTTTTCGTCAAAAACTCATAAGCACCAAAGACATAGGCAAGAACTTTGCAGCCTGACGAAAATTCCGTGGACTGCAAAAGCTCGGCCATACGATCGAATGTTATCCCAACAACAATCGCGATATCTGCATTGCATTGAAGTTTTTCTTTCCCCTCGGGCGTGGGGCAAATCAATTCGGCTTCTGTAGCATCCGTGATCGCGTCTTCGAAATCGCGCGCACAATACTCAGCCAGAAGGAATGAATAAGCACGGCCGCTTACAACAGCTATCTTGGTCATTTTGGAAGGGCATCCAGTGTCAAAAGATCCGGCTTAAGACCCATTTCGGAAAGAGAGTTCGCAATCTCTTGTTCGTAAATTGCATTCATTAAAATGACGGTCTTTGGATTCACGGATGTCAAACAATCCGGAGTATTGATGGGTTGCGATGACGCCGGAGCATAACGGTCTTTTCGATGTGGGTTGATATCAATAATCGCATCAACACCTTTGGACGGCTTTAGCGTGCGCAGGAAAGCGACGCATTTCGAACCAGACCCCCAAATCGCCAGCCCTGTATTCCGATTCTCCAGAAAACTGCGCCATGTTTGAATCTTGTCTTCCATGATCGCGGGCAGTTTTTGAATGACTTCTGCGACCATGCTGGGATCTTCTTCAATCTCGAAATGCCTATCTTTGCTGGGATCAAGAACGGCTTCTACAACAAGATATTGGTCGTCATATTCATAGCGCAAATCAGTAACGGCGAACCCCGCCCGGCGCATCGCTCGGGCCAAAGAGCCGGCGGTGAAATACGAGCAATGCTCATAATAGATGTCTTCGAAAGCCGCTTGCTGCCAAACGCGCATCGCATCCGGCACCTCGATAACGACCACGCACCCAGGGTTTGCCGCGGCATGGTCACGAAAGGCTATTAGCGTTTCATCCACGTTCTGGATGTGTTCAAGCGTGTGACGGCAACAGATCATATCGGCGGGCAGATCATAGTGATCGGGGCCATAATATTCGGCAATGAAGTCAAGCGTGCCATTCTGAGGCGGCGGAATGCGCCCCGGCAAAGCGCTTGGGTCAATTCCGACCGCTTTCATATTGCCACCTTCGCACAGAAGCCGCAGAAAGTCGCCTTTTGAGCATCCCACTTCGACAACTCTTTTGCCGTCCAATTCGTAGCGTTCAATCAAATCTTTTGCCATGCGACCGGCAAAGGAATTAAATGTCGGCGAGAAGCTTTGCTGGTCTTCGTAATTGGGTGCGTAAGCGCTCCATTTCGGATCAAAATCAATGTTCGTCACAAAGCCGCAGTCCTCGCAAAGCGCGAGCCTTACGTTTTCAGCCGGAAAGGCAGCGGCATCTTTCGCATTATCAAGCATCAAGCAGCTGTGCACAGGTACGGGCCCAACGGAATAGAATGGGTCACCCAATTTAGCGCTGCAACACGGGCAGTGAGTGACGCTGGAAAGATTGGTCATAGGGAGGCTCCGGCGTCGTTGACGCTGACTTCGCGCAAGCTGGGAACGGGAACAAGAAAAACACCGCCCGCATCTGAAACGGCTGTGTTCTCGGCAGCGATTTCGCGGGCAAAGTTCCACGCAAGGATCAAAACAACGTCGGGATGAACAGTGTCTAACTGATCGGGCGACACGATTGGAATGCGCACAACCGGCATTTCAAGACCCTGTTTCCAAGTGCTTTTATCAACAATACAGTCAATGTTCGACTTGGTAATTCCGAAATAATGCAGCAACGTTGTGGCCTTCGCCGCAGCGCCATACCCAATGATCCGTTTGCCATTGGCACGACACTGTTCAATCGCGGCGCGCGTTTCAGTTCGCATGCCTTCAAGGCCAGCACAAAAGGCATCGTAGTAATCTGCGCTCAACACCCCCGCGTCGGCTTCGCTTTGCAGCATGTCCACAACCGCTTGGCTGGCCCCTGCCCCTTTGCTTGCTGTGACGCGCAACGAACCGCCATGCACAGTCGTGCGTTCGACGTCATTCAGGTAAAGGCCATTCTTTTCAAACAAGGCCGAAACCGAGGTCGCTGACAGGTACAAAAGATGCTGGTGATAGATCGTATCGAAGGCACGTTTTTCGACCAGATCAACCAGATAGGGAAACTCAAAAACTGCAACGCCGTCGTCTCTTAATAACACGGCGATCCCTTCGACGAATTCACCCGGGTTGGGAACATGCGCCAGAACATTATTGGCAAGAACGACACTTGCGCGTTTTCCACTGACAGCCAATTCTTTGGCCAAGTCTAATGTAAAAAAGTCATGGATCGATTCAATGCCTTTCTCACGCGCAACAGAAACAGGACCGGCTGCAGGGTCAATGCCCAACGTCTGAACACCAGCCTTTTGAAAGTTCTCAAGCATGTATCCGTCGTTCGAGGCAGGCTCGACAACCAAATCATCGGCGCCAAGGTTATAACGATCAAGGATGGCATCTGCGCTGCCCTTAAAATGCGCAAGCAAGGCCGGCGAGACGGAAGAATAGTAGGGATAGTCCTTACCAAACAGAACCGCCGGATCAACGGTTTCGGCGATTTGGCAAAGACCGCATTCAGTGCAATGCAGCAACGTCAAAGGGGCTACATATTCTTCTTCGCTGTAGGACGCCGGGACCAAGCGGTCTGCAATCGGGGTTTCGCCAAAGGCAATGACCGACGCAAGGTTGTCCGATCCACAAGACCGGCACTTATCTATCCTGTGCAGCGGAGCCAGACGGGTTAAGCTGCCCATTCTTTAAGCCGCCTCAGCTTACCGTCAACTTCGCCCGACGCCATCAGATGGCTAACACGTGCGACCCGTTGATATTTGGTGCCTTCAAACTCGCTGACAGCTGCGCCGTACGTTTGGAAGGCATCGCGCAATTCGATCACACCGCGGCGCACATCCCACTTCGGGCGGAACCCGATCAAACCGATCTTAGAGCAATCAACCTGATAGGTGCGTTGGTCGGCGGAATGGCCTTCGGCGAAGGTGACTGCTGCGGACGGAACTTCTTCTGCGACGATATTCGCGATGTCGCGGACCTGCATGCAATCTTCGTTGCGTCCAACGTTAAATGGCTGACGGTGCACCAAAGATCGATCCGTCGTAAGCATCAATTCGAAAGCGGCGGCCATATCTTGCGCATGCACCAAAGGGCGCCATGCACGGCCATCCGATTTCAGACGAACCTGACCGGTCGCGATCGCCCAAGCCGTAAGGTTGTTTACGACAAGATCAAACCGCAATCGGCTGGACAACCCATAGGCCGTGCCGCTGCGCAGATAGATCGGGCAAAACGTATCGTCGGCCAGCTTGTCCAACGCTTCTTCGCTGCGCATCTTTGAGACAGCATAGGGCGTCACCGGGTTCAACGGCGACATCTCGTCAAGCCAACCGCCTTTTGAAGCGCCATAGTTCGAACAGCTTGAGGAAAAGACGAACCTTTCTACGCCAGCCGCTTTGGCCGCTTCTGCAAGACGAACGGTTGCGCGAAAATTGATGTCTTCAGTCAGGTCTGGATCGATGTCGCCAAGAGGATCGTTGCTTAGCGCGGCCAGATGGATGATCGCATCAAAACCTTCCAATTGATCTGCCGTCACATCGCGCACATCGCCGATGATCGTAGGGACGGTCGGGGCCGCGGGGCCGAAATCGCACCCGCGGTAAAGGTTGATGTCCAAGCCGACAACGTCATGCCCGGCCTTTTGTAAAAGTGGCGCGAGAACCACGCCGATATAGCCAAGGTGACCGGTGACTAAGACACGCATGTCGCGTCCTCCCATGTGGCCCATGGGCGGTTGCCGGTTGTCCAGAATTGCTCAAGCGTTTCTCGGTCGTGGCCGTTGTCCATGCATTGCCAGAACCCCTCGTGGCGATAGGCCATAAGCTGTCCATCACTTGCCAAGGTTTCCAAGGGTTCTTTCTCGAAGTGGGTCGAAGCATCGCGGATGTAGTGAACCACCTTTGGGTCCAAGACAAAGACGCCACCGTTGATCCAGCCTTCACCCTGCGCAGGCTTTTCTTCGAAGTGCACAATCTGATCGCCATCCAGCCCAACATGACCAAACCGTGCGGGTGGTCGCACCACAACCATCGTCGCAAGTTTTCCGTGGTCTGTGTGGAAGGCCTGCAATTTCGCGACATCAACGTCCGAAACACCATCGCCCCAAGCCAAAATGAAAGGCGCGTCGCCCAGTTCAGAGGCCAGCGCCTTAACCCGTCCACCGGTTTGTGTCTCAAGGCCCGTATCGGCAAGCTTCACGTTCCAGTCCGGCGTCGGGGGGCCATCCGGCAACTGCTTGTTCGACTGGCTGGACAACGCTGCATCGTCATGCAACAGCTTTTCGCTTTCAAACCAGTTTCGAATGAAGTCGCCTTTGTAGCCAAGCGCAATGACAAAGTCGCTTAGGCCACTGGCGTGGTAGTGCATCATAATGTGCCAGAGGATCGGCCGCCCACCAACCTCAATCATGGGCTTTGGTCGAACAAGCGTTTCTTCGCTAAATCTAGTGCCTTTGCCCCCAGCCAAAATCGCAACTTTCATACCGCCTAACTCTCAAATTCGAATCACAATCGCACGATAATTCTCTTATTATTCTCTGACAAGAAACACAGATTGTCATATCGCTTCTGTCGCAAATCCCACAACGAAGACAGACAAAATGAACAACTGTTCAGCTTATTGTGCCGAAGCCAACACAAACGTGATGGACTGCTGCACCCCAACCGCATGTTATTGCGCGACCCAAGCCGTTCCGTGCCCCGCTCACATTGGCCGCGTTGTCGGGCCCAACCTGTGTTCGGGGGGCGCCGTTGACTTCGCGAAATCGGCTTACCGCTTGGCTGCGTAATACGAAACACGGCGCTCTAGATAGGCTAGAAATTCGGATATCGTGAAGGCCAAAGCGAACAACACGATCAACACGGCCCAGAAGTGCCCCATCAGAAAGTTGGCTGAGTAAAGTTCGAACAAAGCTCCAAAGCCTACGATCGAAATCAGAAGCTGCCCGATGATCACGCCTTTCACAGCCCGAATAATCCCAATCCGAACACCGCCCAAAATCTCAGGCAAGGCGGCCCAGAAATAGATCTTGAAGAAAGCGTCCACCGGTGAGGCACCAAAGCTATGGGCCATTTCCACCAGTGAGCGGTTGATCTGTTTCACGCCAGCGCGGCTGTTCAAAATGATGATCCAGATCGCGAAGAGCGTCGTGGTTATAATGATCGCTTTCATTCCGAAGCCGAACAGAACCATCAAGACCGGCACCAATGCCGTCAAAGGCGCACTGAGAAACACGTTCACCCATGGCAGCAACAGTTCATCCAGCAAGCGGTTCTTGCCCATCAGAATGCCGGTCGGAATGCCTATGACGATGGCAAAGAAGACGCCCGCGATGAAGGCATAGGCGGTTTCATACAAAGCCTTCTGGAAGGCGGCGGTTTGTATGACTTCGAACAGGGTTGCCAAGACCTCGGACAAAGGCGGCACAAAGAAGGTCATGCCGGTCTGGCCAATGATTTCCCACAACAGCCCCCACAGAATCAGCGACGACATGCCCGGCAAACGGTATCCAAAGAGTGTCATGTTCTATTCCACATAGGTGCGCAGCGACGCCCAAATTTCATCAACGATATCCAGGTACTCGGGATCGCGGCGGATGTTGTCGACACCTTTGTCGCGAAAGCCCGAAGGGCGGATGATTTCATGCACGCGGCTGGGACGCGGCAGAAGGATGGCGATCTGGTCCGACACATAAACCGCTTCTTCGATCGAGTGGGTGACGAAGATAAAGGTCTTATTCTCGTTCTGGACAAGACCTAGCAAGTCTTCCTGAAACTTCCGGCGGGTCTGTTCATCGACCGCCGAAAACGGCTCGTCCATCAACAATACTTCAGCATCGACCGAAAGCGCCCGCGCCAAGCCGACGCGCTGGCGCATGCCGCCTGACAATTCGTGGGGATAGGCATGTTCGAATCCGCCCAAGCCAACCTCTTTGATATAACGCGCCGCGATGTCCTCCCGCTCGGACTTGGCGACGCCGCGCATCTCAAGGCCGAAGGTGACGTTCCGCATGACGCTGGCCCAAGGCAACAGCGCAAAATCCTGAAACACGAAAGCGCGGTCCGGTCCGGGGCCGGTCACCGTCTTGCCGTTCACCTCAACCTCGCCCGAGGTCGGCTCCAACAGACCTGCGATAATCTTCAGTAGCGTGGTCTTGCCGCAGCCTGACGGCCCCAGCAAAGAAGTCAGTTGGCCGCGTGGAAACTCCAGAGACAGGTCGCGCAACGCTTCCACCTCGCCATAGTTTTTCGAGATGTTCCGCGTTGAAACCGCGCTTTCTGGAATGTCGTCAGCGACGACCATCTTAGTCTGAGACATAGCCACGTTGGTTTCCCTTGAAGAGGACGGTTTCAGTCTTTTCCAGCAAGTTCAGGAATAAGACCGCCAGAAGAATGATCGAGAAGATCGCCGCATACATGCTGGGGTAATCCGCGATGGACCGGCTATAGGTGATAATGTCGCCAACACCCGTCGGCGTGATTTTCAGCTCGGCCAGGATGGCGCCGATGAAGCCGGCGGAAATCCCAAGACGCAAGCCCGCAAAAATCACCGGAGACGCGGCAGGGACGACGATTTTCAGAATGATGGACAGGTCAGTCGCAAGGAACGACTTACCCATTTCTTTCATGGACTCTGGAGTATTGCGCACCGCGCCCGCCGTGTTCAGCACGATCACCGGCATCGCCATAATGCACACGACCAGCACTTTCGAGGTCAGCCCAATTCCGTAAGCCAGTACCAGAAGCGGGATCAGCGCTGCCAGCGGAGCGGCTTGCATGACGATGAAGATGGGCGAGAACAACCAGTCAAAGAAGTCGCTTAGACCCACCCAAAGGCCAATGGCAATCCCAAGCACAGCCGAGATCGCAACCCCCACCACAAGAGGTTGCAGCGTTTCGCCATAAGCCTCCCAAAGCGTGCCGTCGAAAGCCATGCGGAACAAGGCCGCCATGGATTCAAAGAACGTCGGAAACGCCAGACTGACCGGGATGCGACCCGCAATTTCCCACGCCCCGAACAAGATCAGGGCCGACAGGATTTTTAGAAGAGTGGCGCGTGTCATCATCACAATGTCCAAATGAGGAAACCGACGCGCCACAGATTTGGGCGCGTCGGCAAGTTTTCAGATCACTTCATCGCCGCATCAAGTGGAGCGAGGTACCAGAAGTCTTCGATGTTCAGCTCGTCCGGGCTGCCTTCCAGCTGACCGGCGGCTGAATACCACTCCATGTCGGCTTGGGCCGCAGTACGACCGCCTCCGTTTGGCGAGTACAAGCCAGCCTCGACCGCATCCGCGTAGAAGCCATCCAGTTCCGCCAGAATCTCGGCAGGAAGCTGACCGATGGGTCCATCGGGATTGGTCTCGCGGCGGATGATCGTCGGATCCTCGTGCATATCCTGCCATGTGCTGACCAGCGCATCGACAAAGATTTGAACGTCCTCTTCGTTGTTCTGGATCCAATCCAGATTGCCGAACAGCGCTTCGTCGCTGGCCTCGACATCGAACATCTCAAGCACGTTGAAATTGCCGCCAGCTTCGCTACGCATCAGCTTGTTCTTGTTCGACAAATCGATGATCGTGGCGTCTGCGCGACCGCCCAGAAGGGCCGCAACCCGGTTGGAAGACCCCGGCACATATGACCGGTCGCCAAACTCCATGCCAAGCGTGGTTTCGATGACGTTAGCAATTGAATCCGTTCCGCCGCCGCGTGAGTGCAACAGGATCGGCTCGCCGTTCAGGTCTTCCAGCTTGCTGTAGGCCTTTGTCGTGACGGGAAAGAACTTCAGCTTCGACAGCTGAAACACAATCCGGATCGGCGCCTTCGAACGCTGCATCGCCGCATAAGGCGTGCCAAATCCGATATCCATCTGACCGCTAAGCACGGCTTGAATGGCCAGCTCTTCGTCCGAAAACGCGGTCCACTCGTAATCCAGATCGTTCGCCTTTGCGCGGTCCAATGCCACGAAAAACGCTGCCAATTCGTCGGATGGTGTTTCCGCCAGCGCGATGCGAATTTTCTCCGCAGCCACGGACGTTGCAC
>CAZWDS010000002.1:64005-99463 GCA_964632495.1 uncultured Rhodobacterales bacterium | reverse complement strand
GATGGTGTTTCCGCCAGCGCGATGCGAATTTTCTCCGCAGCCACGGACGTTGCACGTAGTGTTTCATCTGTCTTGTTGTAACCAAGTAGAAATGTCACCTTCCAGAGTAACTTTATTCTGTAAAGTATGCGACGCGTGCCTTCGGGACATCTTTTGCCGCGTGGTTGATTTAGGTCTCCTCAAAAAGTCGCGCCGACACGGATCCCAGATGCTTGCGCATGGCTGCCTGAGCAGCGGCGGGATCACGGGCTTCGATGGCGTTCAAAATATCGTCGTGTTCTGCAAAACTCGTGTGGTCGCGCGACGGCCGGTCGGACTTGCGAACGACAACGTTCCAAGCCACGGCCCGGCGCACTTGGTTCAACTGGTCAAAGAGGGACAACAACAAGACGTTGCCGCTGGCTTCTGCCACAGCGCGGTGAAAAGCGTCGTCTTGCGTTTCATAGTCGTCCCAATTGGGCGCCTCGACAGCGCGGTCCTTAGAAATCTTCAGACGCGTCACAGCCTCGTCAGAGGCATTCACCGCCGCTTCCCGCGCAATCGCAGGCTCTAACGCCAGTCGTGCGCGCATCAATTGTACGGGTGTCACCTGCTGAGACAGTTCGGCCAGCGTCCCTGTTCCCGCCTCCCCGCCATGGGCTGCAACGAAGGTTCCCTTACCAACATGCCGCCAAATCGAACCATCCCGTTCAAGCGATTCAAGCGCGCGACGCAATGTGTTGCGACTCATGCCCAGACTGACGATCAACTCGCGTTCGGCAGGCAATCGGTCACCCGGAGAGTAGCCACCATCGCGGATAAAGCCAGTGAGGGCAGCCAGCGCATCTTCGCGGTCAAAGCGTTCAAGCTTGGTCAACTTTGGTTCCAAATTGGGTGATCAATTTTTCGTATTGATTGCAACCATTGCCTTATTTTCGCAACCAATCAACAAAAATTTCTGCGTGCACAATGATTGATAGAGATTGATCTGAATTGGTCTTCGCGCTAACTGGATCTGGACCTAAGCATTTTAAAGAGGACCTGATGACCGATTACGCCATAAATTTACCCAACGTTGCGGTGGTACCGATTGCCGGGTCAGACGCCGTGTTTCCGGTGCGTCGCGTGTATTGCATCGGGCGCAACTATGCCGCCCATGCCGTTGAAATGGGCCACGATCCGGATCGGGAGCCGCCGTTTTTCTTCCAGAAGAATCCCAACAACCTCGATTCGTCAGGCGAGTTTCCCTATCCGCCGCATTCAAGCGACGTGCATCACGAGATCGAAATGCTGGTGGCACTTAAGTCGGGCGGCACCAACATCCCACTCGACCAGGCGCTGGATCATGTTTACGGCTATGGATTGTCCTTGGACATGACGCGCCGCGATTTGCAGGGCGAACAGAAAAAGATGGGGCGGCCTTGGGAAATCGGGAAAGCCTTTGAACGCTCCGGCCCATGCGGCCCACTGCATCCGGTCTCGGACGTGGGGCACTTGGATGAGGGACGTGTTGAGCTGAAGGTCAATGGCGAGGTCCGCCAAGAAGGCGACCTGAACCAGATGATCTGGAAAGTCCCCGAAATGATCTCGTACCTGTCGGACTATTTCGAACTGGCGGCAGGCGATGTGATCATGTCCGGCACCCCGTCCGGTGTGGCCGCTGTCGTCAAAGGCGACGTGATGCAGATGTCTGTCGAAGGATTGGGGAGCGCGACGGTCAAAGTCGTCTAACGATGTAAAGGTTCAGGGAGGGCAACGGTGGAGTTAACGCTTGGAACATGGGACCATGACCGCGTCTTGGCGCTGCATGAAGGCCGTGTTGCTGTGCCGGGTGTCACCCTGAACTGCGAAGTGCATCCAACGTCCAAGCTTTTCCCTTGGGCCGTCCAAGAGGCCCGGTTCGACATCACTGAAATGTCCGTGTCCAGCTATGTTCTGCAGCTTTCGCGGGGCGGGTCGGACTATACCGCCCTGCCCGCCTTCGTCAGTCGTGCCTTCCGCCACAGCGGTTTTTTTGCCCGCGCAGGCTCTGGCATCAAAAGCCCCTCGGATTTCGCCGGACGGCGTATCGGGGTGCCGGAATACCAAATGACGGCAGCGCTTTGGATGCGGGGTATTTTGGCGGATGAATTTGGCGTCGGGTGCGACAGCATCCACTGGCGCACTGGGGCGCTCGACGCAGGTGTCAGGCGCGAACGGTTAGAACTGGACCTGCCAGACGGCATGGTGGTCGAACCCATTGACGAGGGTGACACGCTTCAGGACATGCTGCTGAGGGGCGAGATAGACGGGTTGTTGGCACCGAAACCGCCGCAAGCCTTTCTGGACGGCAACCCGGACCTTGTGCGTCTGATCCCAGACTTCGCATCTGCCGAACAGGCCTATCACAAGAAGACCGGGTTCTTTCCGATCATGCACTTGATTGGCATTCGAAAATCCATCGCTGACGCGCATCCCGAAGTGGTGACGGCGCTTTACGAAGCCTTTGTAACCGCACGCGACATGGCGCTGGACCGGTTGCGCGCGATCTGGCTGGGCAACGCGAACCGGCTGTCATTGCCCTGGCTTGGGGCGTCAATGGAACGCACGATTGCCACGCTTGGGGCAGACTATTGGAGCTATGGGTTTGCCGCAAACCGGGCCGAGATCGACGCGATTTGTCGGTATTCGGTCGATCAATATCTGGCGGCGGACCGGGTTCAGCCCGAAGTGCTGTTTCACCCGTCGATCCTTGGGACCTGAGCCATGAGGGAAACGTCGCCCATAGAGTAAGGTAGAAGAAGAACGCCCGGACCAAGCGCAGACCGGGCGGAAAGAACACAAGCGCGAACTGGAAAAGACATAGGGAGGATACCATGTCCAAGACATCACATCTCAGCCGTCGGAAATTCCTTGGCACAAGTGCTGCTGCCTCGGGGCTTCTGCTGGCCGCACCGAACATTGCGCGCGCTGCTGACTATCCTGAAAGCAACATCAATGTGATCATCCCGACCGCTGAAGGCGGCGGCGCTGATCGAAATTTCCGCGCATTTTCAAGCATCTGGAAGACGAAGTTGGGTGCTGACTTTGAACCCGGGTTTTTCCCCGGCGCTTCGGGCCGTGTCGGTTACGAGGTTTACATGGGCAAGAACAAGCCCGACGCCTATAGCCTGATCTTCGGCAATATGGGCCCTGAGGTTTTGAATTGGGCCATGCAGGCTCCAAGCTTCAACGTCGATGACTATTTCTACTTTGGTCGCGTCGATACCGATCCTTGCTGCCTGTTTGTCGGTGCCGAAAGCAAGCTGCAAACGCTTGATGACATCATCGCCGAAGGCAAAAAGCGCAAGCTGAACGTCGGCACCAGCCGCATGGCGCATCCGGCCTCTATTGGACTTTTGGCGCTTGGCGATGAAACCGGCGCACAGTTCAACTTGATCCCGCTTTCGGGTGGCAAAAAGACCGTGGCAGGTGCTGTGACCGGCGAGGTTGATTTCTCGGTCCTGACGTCGGGGTCGGTGATTGCAGCCGGTGATGCGGTCAAAACCCTTCTGATCTTTGGCGAAAACCGCGTTGGCGATCGTTTGCACAACGCGCCCAGCATGAACGACGTCTATGGCACTGACTTGCCCGAGATGCTGTCCTCGCGCGCATTCGGCATCCACAAAAAGGCCGCCGATGACCATCCGGATCGGATCGAAAAGCTGACCTCGACCTTTAAGGCCACCTTTGACGATCCTGCTTTGCTGGAGGCCTATGTCGCCCAAAAAGGAACGCCCGAGTACCTGAACTATGGCGGCATTGAAGAGTGCGCGGCGTTCAAGACCGCGATGCTCGAGCTTGGTGCTAAGTACCAAGCCCTTCTGACCGGCGCCTAAGACTGGCGCTTAAAGCCGGTGCGGGGAACGGGCGATGTTTGTTGCCCGTTCCCTCAACGACACCCCTTCAAGCAGGTGGGATGATGGAACCGAACAAGACCCGGCGTCAGCTGGGCGGGGAATTGATTATTCCCGGTCTGGCGATTGCCTTCACACTCTACTTCTTCAGCACGATCTGGAATTCACCATGGACCGCGCAGGTCAGCGCCTTTGCCGTGGGTGGTGTTTTGCTTCTGGTCTGCACCATCTTCATCTTCCGTTGCATTTCGTGGCTGCGCCAAGGTCAGGCCTCGCTGGGATTTGACAATTTGTTCAGCCGCGATGACTGGACGTCTGGACGGATTGGCCTGTTTATCACGACTCTGGGGTATTGCCTGCTGATCGAACGACTTGGGTTCACGCTGACCACGTTCCTGTTCCTGACCCTCTCGATGCTGATCCTTGCCAAAGGCAAACGCCCCATCTTCATCACCCTGATCTCGGCCACGATGGCACTTGGAGGTTGGGCGGTGTTCATCTGGGCCTTTGACACGCGCTTCCCGCGCGGCTGGTTCGAGACCACCATGAAAGCGGTGCTGGCCAATGGGTGAGACCAGCGCAATCCTGATCGAAGTCTTCTTTGAAACGATTTCCTTTTGGTGGATCATTATCCCGACGATCTTTTTGGGGCTGATCGTGGGCGGCATCCCTGGGTTTTCGGCCGCCAACACAATCATCATCCTGATGCCACTGACACTGGCTATGGACCTGCAAACCGGCCTTGTCTTCATGGTCACGCTTTACTGCGCCGCCCGGATGGGGGCCGGCATACCGGCCATTCTGGTCAACATCCCCGGCACGGCCGGAGCGGCGGCGACGCCTTTGGATGGCTATCCCATGGCCAAGGCGGGGAAAGGCCAGCAGGCGCTGGCTATTTCGTTCGTGGCGTCTTCGATTGGTGGATTGCTGACAACGATCATCGCGCTGGCCACCATGCCGCTTCTTGCAAGGGTCGGGTTTTATATGCACTCGGTCGAAATGATCGTGGTGATGCTGTTTGGCATTTCACTGATCGCCTCGATCGCGTCGAAGGATATGCTGAAGGGCCTGATTGCGGGATTTCTTGGGCTGATGATCGGCTCGATCGGCACGGACGTTGTCTATGCCACACCGCGCGGAACCTTCGGGTTTCTGGAGTTCTATGACGGCGTGCCGCTGATCCCTGCTTTGGTCGGGCTGTTCGCCGTGTCCGAGGCTTTCATCATCATCGAGAAAAAGGTGATCGTGAACCAGAATGAAGAGGTGAGCAAAAGCAACTGGCACGACACTTTTGAAGGTGTGCGCACCGCGCTGTCACGGTGGTGGCACATTGTCTGGACGTCGATCATTGGTCTGGTGATCGGCGTGATTCCGGGCGCGGGTGCCTCGATCGCCAGCTTTGTCGCCTACCAACAATCGCGCACTGTGTCCAAAACGCCCGAGCTTTACGGCACCGGTCATCCAGAAGGTCTGATCGCGCCTGAAAGTGCGAACAACGGCGTGACCTCGGGCACGCTTGTGCCGCTTTTGGTGCTTGGCATTCCGGGTGGTGCGACAGCGGCCATTATGCTGGTTGTGATGCAATTCCACGGCGTCAGCTTTGGCCCATCCCTGTTCGAAGACCAACCCAAGATCGGCTATGGCATGTTCATGGCGATGGCGGTGGCCTACTTGCTTATGTTCCTCACCATCCTGCCACTGTCGCGTTACATGAGCCATGTGACAATGATCCCCACGATCTATCTGGCACCGATGATCATCTCGTTCACGCTGGTCGGCGGCTTTGTTCCGCGCGAATACATGTTCGACATGTACCTTGCCCTTGGCTTCGGTGTGTTGGGCTATATCGCAAGACGCACGGGCTATCATGTGGCGGCTATTCTGATCGGGATCATTCTTGGACCATTGCTGGAACGGTACTTTCTTTTGGCGCTGAAGAAGTCGGACGGGGACATTACAACGCTCTTTTCCTCGAACCTCGGCAATGTGCTTTGGGTGGCTCTGGTCGTTTCGCTGGTGCTGCCGGTGTTCCTGAATTGGCGACGCGGGCAAAACAAGGAGCAGACGCAATGAAGGTTGAAGTAGACTACGAACTGTCGCGCAACATCCGGCGGTTGGGTCGTCTTGATATCCCGGGCGGCGGACAGGTCGTGGTGCAGGATGGCTATGCCTATGTCGGACACATGAAGCCGCCCATGGGCACGTCGATCATTGATGTGCGCGATCCAAGCACGCCGAAGGTGGTTGCCCATGTGCCACCACCAGACGAATACTCGCATACGCACAAGGTGCGCGTGGTTGGCAACATCATGATTACCAACGTCGAACAGGACCGACGGCATTTCCTGCGCAAAGGCGAGAAACTTGCGGGCCTGCGGGCCGAGGGGCTGTCGGACGACCAGATCGCGGCGACACTGAAGGTCGAACCGTCAGACATCGCCGACCTGGAAGAAGGGCTGGCGCGCGGCTATGACGGCGGCGGTTTTCGCGTCTGGGACATTTCGGACAAAACCGCGCCCAAGCTGTTGTCCTACGTCAAGACCCACGGGTTTGGCGTGCACCGTTTCGATATGGATGCAGAATACGCTTACATCTCGACCGAGATGGAAGGCTATGTCGGCAATATCCTTGTCACCTACGACATCGCTGATCCGGCAAATCCGGTCGAGGTGTCGCGCTGGCACATGCCGGGCCAACACCTCGCGGGCGGTGAGACACCGACGTGGGACGGCTATGGCGTCAGGTTGCACCATGCCATGCGGTGTGGCGACGAATTGTGGGCGGCGGTCTGGCACGCCGGATATCGCGTGTTGGATGCCCGCGACATGACGGCGCCGAAGGTGATCGGCTCTTACGCCTTCCCGCCCGCCATTCCCGAACCGACCCATACGGTCATGCCGCTTGAAAACCTGATCGACGGGCGACGGTATGCGGTGGCCATCGACGAAGAGCACGCTCATGTGCCGGGCCGGTTGCATGGGTTCATTTGGATTATGGACGTGACGGACCTTGGCAATATGGTCCCGGTTGCCGCTTGGGATCTGACCGAACGTGCCAGCCCTTGGGTGGGCCAGCCCGGCGTGCGGTTCGGCGGCCATCAGTTCCGCGAAAAACTGGACAGCACGCTGGTCTATGCAACTTGGTTCGCAGGCGGGCTGCGCGTGCTTGACTTGGCCGACCCGCACCTGCCGCAAGAAGTGGCACATTATATCCCCAAGCCGGGCCTAGGCGGCCCGGCGCAATCCAATGATGTGGACGTTGATGACAACGGCCTGATTTACCTGCTCGACCGCAACGACGGCCTCGACATTCTGGAGATGACCCTATGACCGACACTGATCTGCTGGAACCTACCATCGACCCCAACAAAAAGGCCCTTGGCATCCGCCGTGTCAGCGCACGCAACGAAGGCTCGACCCGCACTGTTATGATGGTGCGCGATCATATCGTCGTGACGGACGAGAAAGGAACCAACACCGGTCCCACGCCGCTTGAGATGACCCTCTCGTCCCTTCTGGGCTGCGAAGGCGTCATCATCAATCGTTGCGCCGAGGCGATGAGTTTCAAATACACCGGCGTCGACATGGAAGGCGACGGCGAAGTAGATCAGCGTGGCAGCCGTGGCGTTCAGGGCGTGCGTCCCTATTTCAACTGGGTCAAGCTGCGCATCCGCGTTCATACCGACGAAACCGAAGAGCGCTTCCAGAGGCTGATCAAGAACGTCGAATATCGCTGCCCCGTGATGAACCTGTTCAAATCCGCAGACGTCGACGTCGAAATCCGCTGGGAGCGCGTTCCGACGTGACACTGACGCTCAATATAAACGGCAATGACCACCAGATAACCTGCGATCCTGACACGCCACTGGTCTTTGTTTTGCGTGACGAGTTGAAGCTGAAAGGAACGAAGCTGGGCTGCGGCCTTGAACAATGTGGCGCTTGTGCGGTGCTTGTGGATGGCGCTGCCGTGCTGTCGTGTGTTTCGCCAGTTTCAGCCTTTGAAGGCAAGTCGGTCACCACCATCGAAGGCATCGAAGCCAGCGATACCGGTCGCCTTGTCCAAGCGGCGTTCAAAGCTCAATCTGCCGCTCAATGCGGCTATTGCACCGCGGGCTTGGTGGTCGCCACTACAGCGCTTCTCGATAGCAACCCAAAGCCAGACCGAACTCAGATAACCGACGCCCTTACCCCGCACCTTTGCCGGTGTGGATCGCATCCGCGCGTGCTGCGGGCTGTCGAAGAGGCCGCGAAATCATGAGCCTTGCCAACTATCCCCGGATTGCCGATTGGATCACAGCGGGCGACGGGCGTCTTGTGATCCATACTGGCAAGGTCGATATTGGCCAACGCATCTCGACCGCTTTGATCCAGATTGCCCATGAAGAACTTGGCGTGCCCTACGATAAGATTGATATCGCTCCGGTGCGCACCGGCGAGGCCCCGGACGAAGGGATGACGTCGGGCAGCAATTCCATCGAACAGTCGGGCAAAGCCGTGCAAAGTGCCGCTTCCACGATCCGGCTGAAGCTTGGCAAGGTCCTGGCGTCTCGGTTTGGGGGCGCACCAGAAGATTGGAACTTGGACGCGGGCGATTTCCATCTGCCCGGCACCAACCATCGCGTTCCTGTCGTGGACATTCTGGAGGCTCTGGACCGTGACGACCTTGTGGATCCAGAGGCTAAACCGATCGCGCGGCCCGATGGCACACGGCCGCAACCGGAAATGCGCGGGATCGCTGATATGGTACGCGGCTCATACACCTTCATTCATGACCTCGACGTTCCGGGCATGTGGCACGCACGCGTCGTCCGCCCGCCCCATGTGAATGCACGGCTCACGTCCATTCCTGAAGCGGCCCGCGCCCGCCTCAGCGAAAAGGGCTTGCATCTGATCGAAGACGGCAGCTTCCTTGCCGTCGCCGGGCCGCAGGAATGGCCCGTCGTTGATCAGGCCGAAAAGCTTGCGTCTGCGTGCGAATGGAACCTGGGCGAATGTCTGCCCGAAGATGATATCTTCGCCTGTCTGAACGGATCGCAAGCGGCGCGGTTTCATGCTCCGAACGCGGCCCCTATCGAAGGCCCGATCCCCGAACCGCTGGCCAACCCCAACCATACCGCCCGGTATGAACGCCCTTACACGCTTCACGCGTCACTCGCGCCTTCTGCCGCCCTTGCCCAATGGTCTGACGGTTCCCTGACCTTGCACAGCCAAAGTCAGGGGATCTATGTGCTTCGTGAAAGCATTGCAGACAGTCTGGAATTAAATCCCGAAGATGTTCTCATCGAACACGTGCCCGGTTCTGGCTGCTATGGTCACACCGGGGCCGACGACGCCACTTTTGAGGCCGCCCTTGTGGCCATGGCATTGCCAGGTCGACCGATCCTGTTGAAGTGGACCCGCGAAGACGAACACAAGTGGGAACCTTTCGCCTCGGCCATGGCGGTTGATGTTGCTGTCACCAATGTCGATGACACAATCACCGCCTTTTCAGCCGAGGTTTTCAGCGACACGCACGGCGGACGACCAAGGGCCGGACCGGGACGCGCGGGGCCGGGCAAGCTTTTGGCCAACCGTTTTCGCGCGACCCCAATCGACCCAGCCATTGCGAAACCAAACATGGGTGCCCACGCAGGTATGCACCGAAACCTGGACCCGGCGTACACCTTTGGCGAAAAGCGCTTGATCAAAAACCTCGTGCCCGATCTGCCGCATCGCACCTCGGCCATGCGCTGCCTTGGGGCCGCGGTCAACGTCTATGCGATCGAAAGTTCGATGGATGATCTGGCCCGGGACGCAGGCATTGATTCCGTTGAATTTCGCTTGTCTCATCTCAAAGACCCACGCGCCTCTGCCGTGCTGCAAACCCTGCGGGACCAGATATCGCAATGGCCAGACCGGGCAGACGAAACGGGTCTGGGCATCGGTTATGGCCAATACAAAAATCAGATGACCCGTGTGGCCGTTGCGGTGGAACTTGACGTGACCGACGCCGCCGAAGTCCGGCTGCAGCGCGCCCATATTGTCGCGGACGCGGGGCGGATCATCGATGCCGAAGGGCTATCTGCACAGCTTGAGGGCGGCTTTGTACAGGCGGCCAGCTGGGCCTTGTACGAAGAAGTGAAATGGGACCGTGACGGTATCCTGACTACGGGCTGGGACAGCTACCCTGTCATTCGCTTTGACAACATCCCTGATATCGCGGTCACTCTTCTTGATCACCCTGAGGAAAAAGCCCTAGGGGCGGGCGAGGCTTCCCCTGGCCCGACGCTGGGTGCGATTGGAAATGCGATTTTCGACGCCGTTGGACTTCGCCTGACCCGACTGCCCTTCACACCGTCTGCGATCAAAGACGCGGCTTATGGCTAGGATACCCCAAACTGGTCCTATCCAACATCAACATCCCTTCATTTTGGCGCAGGCCACATCGCCGGTATCGCCGAGGCCTGCGCAGCCGCCGGATTGGGCCGCGCGAACTTTGCCGATGTGGACCCGAACCCTTACGAGAAGACCGTCGAAGCAGGCATGCGGCTGGTCAAAGACTATTTGCCCCGCGCCTACGCCGATGGCTCGGATCTGGACGTACGGGCGCATATAATGACACTAAAAAAACCCGCGCCCTTCTGACGCAGATCGTGTGATTGCGCCTCTGGCTTGTCAAAATCGGAAAATAATGGTTCGCATATCCAGGTAACGCTCCACTCAATCAAAGGTCCGCCATGACAAAGCTAAAGATCACCGCCGCGCAGATGGTCGAGACCGCGCGGGCCCGCATTAAAGAGATCGAAACGCCCGATCTGATCGCCATGGTCGAAAACCCTGATGTTGTGATCGTGGACATCCGCGATATCCGCGAACGCCAGCGCAGCGGCTTTATTCCCGGCAGCGTGCATGCACCGCGTGGCATGATCGAATTCTGGGTGGACCCGGACAGCCCTTACTTCAAACCGGTCTTCGGACAGGACGACAAGACTTACGTCTTCCACTGCGCCAGCGGATGGCGGTCTGCGATCACGGTCGCAACCTTGCAGGACATGGGGTTCGACGCCGCCCATTTGCGCGAAGGCTTTTCCACTTGGGAAGCACAGGGAGGGACCATCGAAAAAGTCGAAAAGTCCTAGGGACTTGAAAGTGCTACGCGGCGTTACTCAAGTTCCGCTTGGCACAGCAAACTCCGGCGGCTCAAAGGCCATGACCTTGGGCATATCGCCTTCGAACACGGCCACATCCACTTGGGCGGAATGAGACGCGGGGCTTTGGCTAAACTCTGACGTGCGGTGATCGTGGGTCAGGACGTTGGGATTGCCGTGTCGGTCTCGGTGATCAGAGGCGTCGAAGTCGGGATCGTACCACGCCCCGGTCCATAGAAACACCACGCCTTGCATCACGTCATCCGTCACCCGGGCACCAGCCAAGCAGCGTCCTCGGGAATTAAACACTTCCACAATGTCACCGTCTTTGATCCCCCGCGCGCCTGCATCCATTGGATGGATCAACACGGGTTCGCGTCCTTTGATCTTATTTGCCTTACTCAGCACCCCATTGTCGAACTGGCTGTGCAACCGCGTGCCCGGCTGGCCCGAAATCAACGCCAATGGAAAGCGCCCCTCTGTTTGGTCGCGTGGCGGGTTCCATGTGGCGTGGCCGGGACAGTCTGGCAGATCGAAACCGGCGACAATCTCGGAAAACAACTCGATCCGTCCGCTTGGCGTGTCGCGTGTGTGGGCTTCAGGATCGGCGCGGTACTCGGACAAAAAGACCTGATCCGGGGTCGGATCGGGCAGTTCGACAATGTCGCCAGCGATGAAAGCATCCCAATTCGGCAAGGGCATGGCATGAGCCGCAGCAGTCGCTTGGGTAACAGCCCAGAGGTGGCGCAACCAATCTTCCTGGCTGCGCCCTTCGGTGAAAGACCGCCCGATCCCAAGCCGTTGGGCCACGTCCGCATAGATGTCGTATTCCACCCGCGCCTGCCCCGGCGGTTCCACAGCCTTTCGCATCGGCACCAGAATATTGTCCGTCCGGCCTGCCCCGAAATCCACACGCTCGGTCGCGGCGGCGACGGGCAGGACAATGTCCGCGTGTCGGGCGGTTGCGGTCCAGTTGATCTCGTTCACGATCACCGTTTCGGGGCGCTGAAAGGCGGACCGCAAGCGGTTCAGATCCTGATGGTGGTGGAACGGATTGCCGCCGGCCCACCACACCAGCTTAATGTCCGGGAACGTCATGGACTGGCCTTCGAAGCGATAGGTGTCGCCCGGGGCCAACAGCATATCCGACACCATCGCCACGGGGATAAACGCCTTTACCGGGTTGTCGCCTTGCGGGAAGGTCGCCGATCGAAACGGGCGCGACACGTTGCCGATGTGCCCGTTCGCGCCATAACCAATGGTATAGCCGCCGCCCGGCAGTCCGATCTGGCCCAGCATCGCCGCCAGAGTGACACAGGCCCACAAAGGTTGCTCGCCCCAATCCGCCCGCTGCAAGCCCGCGACACAGCCAATCATGGTACGGCTGCTGGCCATGTCTCGGGCTAATTGGCGCAAACGGTCTGCGTCTAAGCCGCTGATTTCAGACGCCCAATCTGCCGACTTTGGCTGGCCGTCCCCTTCGCCCCGAAGATACGCGCTGACGCGGTCAAATCCGGTCGCGTAGCGGTTCAAAAACGCGACGTCATGCAAGCCTTCGTCCAGCAACGTATGGGCCAAAGCCAGCATGATCGCCGTGTCAGACCCGGGGCGCGGAGCCAGCCACTCTGCGTTCAGACTGCCATCAACGTCCGACTTCAACGGACTAAGGTTTACGAAACGCACGCCGTTCTTGGCACAGTCGGTAAGGTTGTCCGCCATCCGGTGCCTGGACAGACCACCATCGCAAATCTGCGTGTTCCGCATGGGCATCCCGCCGAACAACACGACAAGGTCGCTGTGCTTGGCGATCACGCTCCACCGCGTAGCCTCGATCAAATGCTGGCGGTAGCTGCCGCCAATAATATGCGGCATCGCGACAAGCGCCGCGTTATAACTGTAGTTGCCTTCGGACCGGACGAAGCCGCCGAAACAGTTTAGG
This sequence comes from uncultured Rhodobacterales bacterium, assembly GCA_964632495.1. Taxonomy (GTDB): domain Bacteria; phylum Pseudomonadota; class Alphaproteobacteria; order Rhodobacterales; family Rhodobacteraceae; genus CALKXV01. The sequence goes on along the minus strand of CAZWDS010000002.1, from coordinate 86,544 downwards.
AACCGCTTTAGCTGGCTTTGGGCGTGATGAAACCGCCCGGCACTGGCCCAACCATAAGACCCTGCATAAATCGCGTCGTTGCCATAGTCGGTTTTCACCCGGGTCAGTTCGCCTGCGATCAAATCCAACGCCCGGTCCCAAGACACTTCGACAAACCGGTCGCGGCCCCTTTCTGCATCCGTGCCGTTCAGCCAGCCCTCACGCACAGCCGGACGAAGAATGCGGGCGCGGCCATTTAGGCTTTCGGCCATGTTCTGATTGATCGGTGACGGATCAGGGTCGCTGGGATGTGCATCAACAGACGTCACACGCCCATCCCGTGTTTGGACCAGCCCGATCCCCCAATGGGAGGATGTGAGTGAGATGCTTGGGTCCATACTGCGGGTACGTTGCTCTTTGAGGGAAACTGCAAAAAACCTGACACAGTTCCCCGCCCCTGTCATCGCCGATTGTGGGGCCTCAGTGGATCATTGCCGAACGCAACCACGCGACCAGATCATCAGATCGCACGATGTGCCCCATCAGCAATTATGAATGGAGCAATAGCGCCGCTCTGCCATGATGGTCGAAACATGAAAAGGGTGGAAAGATGAGCGAAGTCATCAAGGCGGAATGGTTTGATCTGGAAGACGCGACCCGCGCGGGCACGTTGGATTGGCTGCATCAGACCTATCTGCCAGCGGTTCGCGCGGCGTCGGGCGTGGGATGGGTAGGCCATTATGAAACCGTCAAAACCCCATCAAAGCGCTATATCGAAGGCGCGCCCGAGAAGGTTGAAACCACCGATCCCACGATCCCGGTCGGATCACAGAACGTGGTCCTGACCGCCGGATTGTCGACGGAGGTGTTTTTCGGTCAGAACAACGACTTGGATCAGTTAGCGGCGGATCATGCTGAGGGTCTATCTGCACTAAAGAATTACCGCAGTGCGGTGTACATCGAAGAACAGGTCATCAATTCGCCCGAACAACGCGCTTCGCCTTATGGAATGGGTCCGCCGCCCGCCATGCAGATCGGCCACTACAACACCAACACCCCGGAAGACGATATCGAATTGGCCCGCTGGTACCGAAGTGAGCGGTTTTCGCGCGTGTCGGTCACGCCGGGCATGGTGCGCGGTCGCAAGATGCTATCTGTGTCAGGTTGGGCAAAACACGGCGTGCTTTGGGAATTCACCGACCTGCCTGAAGGCGACTATAGCTTCGAACACCGCTTTGTTGCCGCCGCCCGCGATGATGAATGGAGCGGCAGGCACGTTTTGGACTACGTGACCCATTGCTACGGCAGTCCGAACGCGGGCCGTCTGATTTGGCCCAAGCCGACGTGAAACGCCGCTCTGAACCCGATCAGATCGAAATACAGCAGTATTTCATCTCGATATAGTCCTCGATCCCATACATCGACCCTTCGCGCCCAAGCCCGGATTCCTTCATGCCACCAAAGGGCGCGACCTCGGTCGAGATCAGACCCGTGTTTACCCCGACCATGCCGTATTCCAGCTCTTCCATCATCTGGAACACTTGGGTTAGGTTTTGGGTGTAAACATATGACGCTAAACCGAATTCTGTGTCATTGGCCGCTGCAATCACTTCGTCCGCCGTGTCAAACTTGAAGACGGGCGCGACGGGGCCAAAGGTTTCTTCCCGCGCGATCAACATGTCCGTGGTTGCACCACTCAGAACCGTTGGCTGAAAATAGGTTCCGCCCTTTTCATGGCGATCCCCGCCAAGGGTGATCTTCGCCCCCTTGCCCGTCGCATCTTCGATATGGGCCTGAACCTTGGCCACCGCTGCTTCGCTGATCAGCGGCCCGATGACCGAGCCTTCCGCAAAGCCATCTCCGACCGCCAAGTCACCCACGGCTTGGGTCAGTTTTTCGACGAAGGCGTCATAAATGCCGGACTGCGCAAAAATACGGTTGGAACAGACACAGGTTTGCCCGGCGTTGCGATACTTCGAGATGATGGCGCCTGCGACCGCCGCATCGAGATCCGCGTCATCAAAGACAATGAAAGGCGCATTGCCACCGAGTTCCAAAGACAGTTTCTTGATGTGATCGGCACTTTGGCGCATCAGAATACGGCCCACGTTGGTGGACCCCGTAAAACTGATCTTGCGCATTTTCGGGTTGGCGCAGAACTCTTGCCCCACGCCTTCGGCATCCGACGAGGGCAGGATCGATAAGACACCGGCCGGCACACCCGCCTCTTCAGCCAGTTTTGCCATAGCCAGCGCGGACAAAGGCGTTTCGGCGGCGGGTTTCACCACCATTGCGCAACCTGCGGCCAATGCCGGACCGATTTTGCGGGCGATCATGGCGTTCGGGAAATTCCAGGGCGTGATGGCCCCGACGACGCCGACGGGTTGCTTCATGACCATGATGCGCTTGTCTGGCTGGTGCCCGGGAATGGTATCGCCATAGATGCGCTTGGCTTCTTCGCCGAACCATTCGACAAAGCTGGCACCATACATGATTTCGCCCTTGGCCTCGGCCAAAGGTTTGCCCATTTCCGCCGTCAGGATCATGGCCAGATCATCGGCATGAGCCACCATCAACTCATAAAGTTTACGCAGAATAACTGCGCGATCCTTACCCGTTCGTTTCGCCCAGTCTTTTTGCGCTAGGGCGGCAGCATCGATGGCCGCTTGCGCATCTGAAACGGTGCAATCCGCCACCTGCCCCAAAGTGTCGCCGGTGGATGGGTTCGTCACTGCGATCGTGTCACCACGCGATTGCCATGTGCCGGCAAGGTAGGCGTCAAAGATCAAAAGATCGGGTCGTTTCAGGTTCATAAGACGTCTCTTTGTTCTAAATTTTCCGTGCCGACAGGCAGCTTTGCTTTTGTATCATTCAAAAGAAAGGCGGATGCCAGTCGCGTTGTGATGGCGGATTTGGGCAATTGCAGTCCGAATCCAGCCGAATTTTGCGACGCCAGCCCGAACAACAGCCTCAAAATCCAGCATTTTAAAGTGCTGAGTCCCTAAATTGGGCGTTTTCCTCGCCGCACAGTCTTATCCTTTAATTTGTGGCTTTTCAGAACCGCACCTACAACATGATGCGTTAGCTTTCGGATTTTAGGCAAAGCCATCAAGGATGGAAACGCGTTTGTCGCGGCTTTGCCAAACATACATCTCAAAAGAAACACATTCTCACGCGAAATCAGATGTTATCTTCGTTTGATCAGTAGGGTCTCAAAAAGTGCTGTCGATGGCAGAAAATTACATCGCTGAAGCGGTTACGCCAGACGATCGGGTCCTCCCGATCGGCACAGTGTTGTCTGATGGTCAATTTACAATCACGGATCAACTGGGCGCTGGCGGCTTTGGGATCACCTACCGCGCGATGGACAATGTCCTTGGGCGTACGATTGTGATCAAAGAGTGTTTTCCAGACGATTTCTGCCTGCGAGACGGATTAAACGTTGTGCCGCGCGGGCAAAAGTTTGCCAAGCCGGTTCGCTCGATTGTAACGCTGTTCATGCGCGAAGCACGCAGCCTTGCAAAGTTGCGTCACCCAAACATTGTCGGCGTGCACCGCGCCTTCGAAGAAAACGAAACCGCCTATATGGCGATTGATTTGATCGACGGGCGCGATCTGTTTGACATTCTTGAAGGCACCTCTCGGCCCCTGTCGCCCGGGCGCGTCTCGGATATCCTGTGGCAGTTGCTGGGCGCGATTGAAGAGGTGCATAATTCGGACTTGTTGCACCGCGACATTTCCCCAGACAACATCATCATTGAAAAATCCGGCAAGCCGGTTTTGATCGACTTTGGCGCCGCCCGCGGTGATGCCAGCCGTCAAACCCGGGCAGTGTCGTCCTTGTTGGTGGTAAAAGACGGGTACTCCCCGCAAGAATTCTACACGGCCGGCAGCGATCAAACGCCCAGCAGCGATCTTTATGCGCTGGCCGCCACCTTCTATCATGTCATCAGCGGTGAGGCTCCGACCAACAGCCAGGCGCGCATGATCGAAGTGGTGGGTCACAGACCCGATCCTTGTATTCCCTTGGAAGGCCGAATTGCGGGTTATGATCCAGAGTTCCTGCAGGCCATCGACCGCGCAATGGCTCTTCATCCCGGTGATCGTTTGCAGTCCGCAACGCAATGGAAAGCCCTGATTGCAAACATCAGCGCCAGTGACGAAACATCAAGCATCGCCGCAGGACGCGTTAACAACGACGTCAGCCTAGAGCTTGAAATGTCCTTAACCCGGCTTGTTGAAGAGACGAACGACGAAGTACGAAAAACAACGCGCATTCCTGTCGAGCCTGAAAAAAAGGTGGTCTCGCCTCAAAACGAAGAAGCCCCAAAGCCCGAGTGGATTGACGAGTTCAATCAGGAAACTCTTGCCCCCAAGCCAAGACCATCGCGCCATGAACGTCCCAAAGCTGGCGACCGTCCTCAAAGTGTTTCGGCTTTTGGCACTTCACGGACAATTTCGACCTCAAGTTCACAAGCCGAAACCAACCTTCAAAACTCCGAGACCAACTGGATCGGCCTTGCCAAAGAAAAACAAGGCCGCATGATCGCCGAGCGTGAAGCCGAACTTGAGCTATTCGACGACCCGATCACAGAGCGTATTCGCTCGACTGTATCGAAAAATACTGCTGACGAGATGACCGATCCCCATGCCGCGCGCGACCCCGGTGCCTCTTCCGATAAATCGAAAAACTGGACGGTTCAAATCCTTTCGGGCCTTCTGATCGGTCTTGTCGTCGCCGCCTATTTGCAGCTGTAACGCTTGAAGCCGGCGGCTTGAAAGGTTGCAGGGCGCGATCATGGCCGCGTAGACCAGATAGACGCGTCGGTCGAAAACTGCCCAAACCCGGCCAAATTGTTCTGACGAATGACGAAGGCGACCAACTGGGGTTTTGCCGTAAGTCTTGCGACGACAATTTAACCGCTTTCGATGACACATTGACATTGGCCCTTAACACGGACACCAGTTTTGCATTCCACAAGGACATCGGCGAGCGTTAAAATGACAAAAGACCGTTTGGACAGCGCCAAGACTATTGCCCGCGAAGCAGGTGCCATGGCCTTGGATTTCTTCCGCGATTTCGCGTCTTTGGACATCAAGGCCAAGGGCGCACAGGATATGGTGTCCAACGCTGATCTGGAAGTCGAGACTTTCGTGCGCATGCAGATCGCGGCACGTTTCCCAGAAGACGGGATTGTGGGCGAGGAACACGACAACGTTGCCACGAAATCCGGCTGGACATGGGTAATCGACCCGATTGATGGCACCGCAAATTTTGTCACCGGCATTCCGCAATGGTGCGTCATTCTGGCTTGTGTGCACAACGACCAGACCAAGATCGGCGTGATCTTCGAACCCTCGACCGGAGAGATGTTCTGGGGTGCTGACGGGCAAGGTGCCTTCGTCAACGAGACGAAACTTTCAGTGGCGAACACAGAAGGCTTGCACGACGGCTCGGTTGGTGTTGGCATGAACGGGCGTTCAGCGACCTACATGGCATCGAATGTGATCATAGCGCTGTCAGAAAAAGGCGGTCTATTCTTTAGAAACGCCTCGGGCGGCTTGATGCTGGCCTATGTCGCGGCGGGCCGCCTGATCGGCTATACCGAAGCCCATATGAACGCCTGGGATTGTTTGGCCGGGCAACTGTTGATCGCCGAAGCCGGCGGCAAGATCGAAACGCAAAGTGCAAACGATATGCTTGCAAACGGCGGCCGCGTTATCGCGGGAGCGCCGGTGATTTTCGACACACTATTGTCGATGTCAGAAGACGCTTTCGAAGTTTGAGTCCCCTGCTGCGGCACACGCGCAGTGCGACCTTCGCGGCACCGTCTTCAGCTTTCTTTCCATCGCGGTGATTGACACCTTGCCCGACGATCCGCGAAACTTTTGACGCCGCGCCCCTACCGGCGCCTTACACCACATGAAAATTCTGCCGATAGCCCGATGGCGAGATGTTCAGCACGCGCATGAAAGACCGACGCATGCGATCCTCGTCCTTGAACCCGCATTGAACGGCCACCTCTTTCAGACTGCGGTTCGTCGTTTCCAGCAACTCTTGCGCCTTCTCAATGCGGATGGCTTCGACGGCCTTGGCGGGCGTGACGCCCATAACGTTTGGATAGACACGGGCGAAGTTGCGCGCACTCATATGCGCTTTCTCAGCCAGAACATCGACCGAAAGAGCCAAACCTAGGTTGTCCGCGATCCAACCATGCAACGCCTCAAACTGCCCTGCACCATCGCGCAATTGCCGCCCCAATGCCGGGCTGAACTGAGATTGCCCGCCCGACCGCACCATCTGAGCCACCATCGAGCGTGCCACTTGAAAGCTTGACGCGCGGCCCAAATCCTCGGCCGCGATGGCAAGGGCCATGTCGATGCCCGCCGTTACGCCCGCCGACGTCCAATACGGGCCGTCCTTCACAAAGATTGGATCCATTTCAACCACGACCTTCGGAAAGCGTTCGGCCAGCATCTTGCAATCGTCCCAATGCGTGACCGCTCGCCGCCCATCCAATAATCCGGTCGCCGCAAGCACCAACGCGCCAGAACAGACCGAGCAGACGCGCGTTGCACCACGCGCAAGGCGCGCAACTGCATCCACCAACCGCTGGTCGGACATTCCGGGAATGGCACCGTCTCCGCCCACAACGACAATTGTGTGGATGTCACGTTTCATAACCTCGGCCACTGGCAGGCTTGGGATCGCAACCACGGTGTTCGTTTCGGTCATCCCACCGTCGACCGAGACGACAACGCATTCATATCCAGGCTTGCCTGTGCTTGGGTCCGGTGCATGGGAAAACACCTGCAACGGGCCCACCAAGTCCAACAGAACGATGTTCGGATAGACCACGAAGACCACCAATCGCGGCTTTCGACACGGTCTGGGCGTTTTGGCAGTTTTTGCAGTCATATTGTCATTACTGCCAAATCAAATTCGACTAGTCTATGACCAAATGAAACGGAGACCTTGGATGCTGGCCCTCAAACCCAACTGCGAATGCTGTGACAAAGACTTGCCCCCTTCCGCGACAGACGCCCGGATATGTTCGTTTGAATGCACGTTCTGTGCCCGCTGCGTTGAAAGCAGACTGGACAACACATGCCCCAATTGCGGCGGCAATTTCGTCCCTCGCCCCATCCGGCCCAGAGCTAAACTGATGCATAACCCGGCGACGACCACCCGCTTCTTCAAAGCCCATGCCGCATGTGCGGAGGAGACAGAATGACCAACCTGCCACATATCCTGAATTGGCGGCGGATCAATGCGCGTCTCACAACATCGGGGCAACCGACGGAAGACCAATTGGCTGACATCCAATCCCTTGGGGTCACACGCATTCTGAACCTTGGTCCACATCACAACAAAGGTGCACTAGCGGACGAAGCGCGTACGGTCGCGGCACTTGGGATGACGTACACTTATATTCCCGTCGATTTCGAGAACCCGACCGACCAGAATTTCAAGGATTTCAGCTTTGCCCTTGAGACGAACCCGGACAAAATGATCCACGTTCATTGCATCTACAACGCCCGCGTCAGCGCGTTTATCTACCGATATGCAAAAACCGGCTTCGATATGTCCGAAGCCGACGCCTTCGCGACTATGGAGAGTATCTGGAGACCGGGGGACGATTGGGCCAACTTTATCGACAGCCCGGATGCGAAAGGTCAGCCAAACCGCTATGCGGGCGACGACTATTAGGCAATGGAGACACTGGCTTACTTACTGTCGCCAGTGTCTCGGATATCTTAAGACCTATTCGCAGCCGCCTTTTGCCCAAACGCGCAAGTTCAGCTTGAAAGCTCCGCCAAATGGATGCTTTTTGATCAGGTTCTCGGCGCCTTTGTCGGACAAATATGAGTTTGCCTGAGTACACAGGTTCGCCTTTTCCCATTCGTGACAGTTCGAACACGTTTGGTCTTTCCAATACGTCTCAGGCAAACCTTCGATCGGTGGAAAGGCCGGCGATGATGCGATCAGTTGCTTAAGCGATCTACCTACCACGTCAGCAGATCCTTCGGTCAGCGGCTGACTAAAAAACACCGGGGCGCTTTCAGCGGCTGGCTCGGAGGTTTGTGTCGCTTGTTGGGGCGATTCTTCAGCAAGTTCCGTCCAAAGCAGATCGATCATCAAAGACTTGGCGTCCTTGGCATAGACGCTGCTTGGATACTGTTCGATAAACGCGAAAACCTCTTCCGAGGTGGTGCTTTTCTGAGCCGCTTCCCACGCTGCTGTTTCGTCAGCGTCTTGCGCGGTCGCAACAGAAGTTGCCAAAAAGATAAGTAACAAGCCTGTCACGATGTTCTTAATCATAACTCTAGCCTCAATGTGTGTGTGTTAGTTTTGATCTCATTGTTTCCGTTCTGGACTTAGTTTCAGTCAATTTTAAGACATTTAAGACCAAATTTTCTGTCAAATTTAGCAAATATACCGCAATTCCGCCCAATTTTGGCAACAATGCCGCAGTTACTATCAACTTGATACAAATTCTAAACGTCATTGCGATGTTTGGAGCAATTCACTGGGGTCTACGTATTTCACCCGCAGCAGTAACAGCAACTAACAAGTTGCATTGTTTGGAGAATATTATGTTTGGAAAAACAACCAACACACTCACACTGACGTGTAAGCACGCACTTTTGGCCGGTCTGATCTGCTTTGGTCCTCAGCAGGCCTTGTCGCAAGAGTCGGTCTTTTCTCCAGGTTGGACCATGAACCCGGACGCTTCGACGCTGCGTTTCCAATCGGTGAAAAACGAAACAAAAGTTGAATCGAGCACTTTCGGCACCTACGCCGGAACAATCGACGCAAATGGATTGGCCACGGTTCGAATTCTGATGGACTCGGTCGACACCAAAGTTGACCTGCGCAACGTGCGCATGCGTTTCCTGATGTTTGAAACCTTCCAGTTCCCAGAAGCCGTGATCACGATGCAGATTGATCCGGAAATGATTGAAGACCTGGAAACCGTTCGCCGTAAAATCATGACAGCGCCCTACACCATCGAATTGCACGGTGTAACATCCGAGCGTGAAGCGGAAATCGCCGTCATGCTTTTGGACAACAACACAGTGTCCGTCACTTCAAGCACGCCAATTTCCCTGCCTACAGCGGACTTTGACCTTGATGGCGGTGTTGCCAAGCTTGAGGAAGCCGCGAAGGTCGAGATCATTCCTTCTGCAACGGTGACGTTCGACTTCATGTTCAACCGAGCAAGCAGCGCTGCACAATATGCAAGCGCATCCGCAGACATGGCCGCGATGGCTGGATTCAAATCGGCTGCGATGGAAACCGAAGGCGATTTTTCGGTAGAGGCCTGCAAAGGCCGCTTTGAAATCATGTCGCGCACGGACAATATCTATTTTGCAAGCGGCAGTGCCCGTCTTGAAGATCGCAGCAGCCCAATCCTGACCAGCATCGTTGATATGATCAACCGTTGCCCAGAGCTGAAAATCAGCGTCGATGGGCACACCGATTCAGATGGTGCGGCAGCGAACAACCAAGTTCTGTCTGAAGCACGTGCACGGGCCGTGCGCGCCTACTTGGTGGAATCCGGTGCTGATGGAACACGCATCGAAGCGGTCGGATTTGGCGAAACGCTTCCGGTTGTCGCGAATGACTCTTCTGAAAACAAGCAGCGCAATCGCCGCATCGAATTCTCAGTCGTGAAAGATACGACTGGTGCCTAAACAATTTGCACGGCCCGCCCCCGGGCCGTGCACCAAACGACGCCTCGCGCGTTCTTTAGTAACTCAGTTCTTAGGGTGGTCGCTATGAGAATAGGCCTAATCTTCGGTGTCTTAGCTTTGACAGCTTTGGTGTTCTTCACCGCTATTCAAACCTTGCCCGTCGAAGCATCAAGATCAGTTGCTCAGTCTGAAATGGCTGACGCGGTAGATCAAGAAACCCATGCCAAAGCGGTTGAAGAGAATTCAAGCTTGCGCGCTGCACTGGCCGAGCTTGAAGAAAAGAACTCCACCCTGCTTTCCGATCTAGACGGCGCTCGGACTGAGAAAGAACAGCTTGAGTTGAACCTCGCCGCTTTACAAGCGACCGAAGCTCAGACCGCTGAACTGAAAGCACAGGATCATGCATTGTTGGAAAGCCTGACTGCATTGCAGGACGAGCTTTCAGAATCGAAAAAATCCGCCAGCGCCTTTCAGAGCGAGGCACAAGCCAAGGCCGCTGAGATATCTCTGAAAAGTGAAAAAATCGCCGCCCTTGAAGCCAGCATCACAGAGCTAGAGCGCGTCGGCGAGGCTTCGGCACAAAAAGCGAGCGAACTTGAAACTGCTTTGAATGAGAAAATTGCCTCAGCAGACGTGACCGCGCAAACAGACGTTATTGCGGAAAGAGATTCCGCCGTGAAAGAACTGGCCGCCCTGAAGAAAGAAAACGAAGAGCAGGCTCAGGTCACCACGGAAATGGTAGAATTGGTCAACGCAATGAAGTCGCGCATGTCTGAGCTACAAGCTGACCTAAGCGAACAAGAAGACACGATTGTAGCCTTAAACGCCTCTATTCAAGCGCCCACTGTGTTGCCCGCAACCATATGCCAGGCGCGTTCGGACGCGTTGACGGGCGCTATCAGTTTCGCAGGTGGCGCCACAGCGATATCTGACCAGACAGCCGGCCTGCTGAATGAGCTGACAGAGGTCGTCTCTGAGTGCCTTGCGCAAGACGTCCTGCTCGAAATTGAGGGCCACACGGACAATGCGGGCGGTGTTGCCAGCAACCTGCTGCTTAGCAACGGACGTGCCAATGCCGTTTTGGCCTTCTTGGAAGAAAACGGAATTCCAAGTGGATCGATGCGCGCGGTTGGATATGGAGCCAGCGACCCGGTTGCCGACAACGCGACACCAGAGGGTCGTTCGCAAAACGAGCGCATCGTATTTGACTGGGAAATGAAATGACTGAAGCCAACGCAGAAAAGACCACCGGATTGGAAAGATCATGCTAACGCCAGAACTTGAGATTGTGGTATTCCTGTCATCCACCTTTGTGCTTGGGCTCGCTTTGGGCTGGGTGCTTTGGTGCCTGAATTCAAAGCAGGAAATAAGCTCGATCGCATCCGAAAGAAATTTTTGGAAGAAGAGCTATGAACAAGCGCGTTTGCAAAGCCATCCGAACCAAGAGTTCGACGACCCGTCGACGGAACTCAACGTAGCAAGACCGCGCATAAGACGCAAAAGAGGTCGGGGCGCAGCGGCCACTTGATTTTAAGCGGACGGGGTCGCATTTTGTGCGGCCCGTCGCGTGGCTCAGGCTGGTATCACGCAGCCTTAGGGCTGAAAACGCAGCCTTACGCCCAAAATTTGGTCAGAAAAATAGCTGAGTTCGTCAGAAATTGGTGAATCTAACACCGCAGACATGACTGTAAGCCACTGATCAAAAAGATCTTTTTAGGCTTCATCGGCAAGTATTAGCCTCTTATTGCAATTGTATTAGCTTTGATAATGGTACAACGTTAGTAAAGAGATGCTGCTGTTTCCGGGGGAATCGGTGTTTGTCGATCTGATCGCTTACGTACATTTGCTATTCGTGGCCATTGGTTTCGGATTGGCGATCCGTTTGGATTTTCTCTTTTTTCAAAAGCGCTGGTCGAATGTGAGCAAAGTGATGCTCGCAGACACGCTGCAATCCCACCATATGATCATGTTCGCAATGGTTGGGTTGTGGGCCACAGGCTTAGCTTTGATCTATGTCCGCACGGGGTTTGTCCTTGCCGAATTCTCGGCCAAAATCTTTATGAAGATCTTTATCGTTTCGTTGCTGAGCATCAATGCAGTCGCAATCTCAACCTTCGTTATGCCAGTAATGGAACGGTTCCAGGATCGCCCGCTTCTTGCCTTACCGATCAAGTATAAGCTGCCTATGGCAGTCTGTGCTGCGACCTCAGCGTTTTGCTGGTTTTCAAGTTTGGCGCTCGGCTCGATGGCATTTCTGAAAACTCAATCATGGGATAACCTGGCGTCGGGATTTTCCGCTTTTTACATCGGTGGCTTGTTGATCGCGGTGTCGGTTGCACTTTTGGTGCACGTACCTGACCTGGAAGATCAAGCAGAGAAAGCTTGAATTCCTTGTAGATCAACTCAGCGTCGGTGTTGATAACAACCTTCTGAACCACCGCATTGTTTGATAGGATCTTCAGATCGTCACCAGCAATGGCATCCAGTCGATCCGCATTTTCTTGAGAGACCTGTGCCAAGTCGGGATATCAATACGTTTGGGTGTGGAGACCGTTCTTTTTCTATGTGCTGTAAATGGCAGAATGCCGTTTTTCGCAAGTCTTTGATTTTATGGTGCCCGGGGGCGGAATCGAACCACCGACACGAGGATTTTCAATCCACTGCTCTACCCCTGAGCTACCCGGGCACGGGAGAGCGGGCTCGGGGCCTCGCTTGGGTCGGTGTGTTCTAGTGTCCCGGTCCTTGGCTGTCCAGAGGCGAAACGCCAAAAAATCAATGCCATTTCTCCGGGCGATCCGCGCCCTCGCCCGGCTCGTCTTCGCCGAAGGGTTCATCTACCACCGGAACCGCGTAGCTGCCGTTGAACCAACGCCCAAGATCAACATCCGCGCAGCGCTTTGAGCAGAACGGGCGATAGGATTTCTCGGTGGGTCTCTTGCAGACAGGGCAGCTCATTTCAGGGCCTCTTCTAGGGGAAGACGTTCGCGCTTTCTCAAAAACTCCATATGACCAAGCGGTGTCCAGCCAACAAAGCTGGTTTCGATCCCGTCTGAGCGGAAGGCCGCCTTTGCGGCGTCTTCCACGCGCTTGCGCTCTCGTTTCGCCATCGGTGCCATGTCCAAAACGATTTGCCCGCCCAAACCGCGCAATCGCAAAGCCCTCGGCAAGGCACGCAAAGCAGCGATATTCGCCGACAGCCCCGCCGCCGCGTTCGTATTTCCTGCGGTGTTCACATCAACCGCCACCAAGGCCCGCGTGGCTTCGACATACATTGACCCGTCCGAAAACCGAACTTCGGGCTGACGGACATCATCAATCATCTCGTCCACACCCGTCTCAGAGAAACACCCCGGCGCGTCCTCGAACACATCTGGGCGCGGCCAATCCCGCAAAGCGGTCTCGCTGGCCAAAGGCCCGTCCAGCAGCTTTTCCGGCGGGCCTTCGCGGGGTTCTGAGATCAACGAACCAGCCAAATCAGCCAAAGCCGTCAAATCAGCGGCGATCTCATCATCATCGGCCTCTTCCGCTGCCGTGCGCACCACAAGCCCCGCGCCTTCGGGCAATGCGATAGAGTGGATGATCTCTTGCAACTCGACCCGGCGTTCCTCGTCGCGGATAGCCTTTGAAATGTTCCGCCCCGATGCCCCCGGTGTCAGCAAGCAGAACCGGCTCTTCAAAAGCAGTTTCAACGCCGCAGGGGCCGCCTTTGCGGGTTCGGCGTAAGTTGTGGTTTGTACGAACACCGTCTCGCCTTGGGCAATGCCCTTGGACTGACGAAGAAACAGCGGGCCGTCCGGAGTCTGAAGGATCATACCGCCCTGCCCCTTCATCGGACGCCCGGCCTTTGCGCGATAGATGGTACCGGGGCGGATACGATCCTCGGGCGGGTCGATCAGCAGGTCGTCCAAACGCCCGTCCACGATCCGCACCGCAGCCCCGCGCCCTGAAATCTGATCGAAAAGAACCTGAGACCCTTTCACGCGCCCTCCATCACCGGATAACCAGCGCTGGACAAAAGCCGCGCGGTCTCAAACACCGGTAACCCCATCACAGCCGTGTATGACCCGGAAATCCACGGAATGAACACCGCAGCAGGCCCCTGGATGGCATAGGCCCCCGCCTTGCCTTGCCAGTCGCCTGTGTCCAGATAAGCGTTGATCTCGCCGTCACTTAAGCGTGCCATCCGCACCATCGTCATGATATCGCGCTGCCAAAGCCGGTCGCCCATAACGGCAACCGCCGTGATCACCCGGTGACGCCGTCCGGATAAAAACCGCAAAAATTCCGCCGCTTCGCCGCGATCCTTCGGTTTGCCGAAAATGCGCCGCCCGACCGCCACCGTGGTATCAGCCGTCAAAACAATCTCATCATCTGAACGGGGAACAGCCTGCGCCTTTTCCGCCGTCACACGGCGGCAATAGGCGCGCGGCACTTCACCGGGTTTTGGGGTTTCATCAATGTCGGCGGGCCGGACATCATCCGGCACCACGCCCATCCCGGCCAAAATATCAAGCCGTCTCGGCGAGGCTGAGCCCAGCACAAGACGCGGTCGCGCGCTTGTCACTTGAAGCGATAGTTAATCCGACCCTTGGTCAGATCATAAGGGGTCATCTCGACTTGTACTTTGTCGCCAGCCAGAACACGGATGCGGTTTTTCCGCATCTTTCCTGCCGTATGCGCGATGATCTCATGGCCGTTTTCGAGCTCGACCCGGAATGTCGCGTTCGGCAGGAGTTCCTTCACGACACCAGGAAATTCGAGCAGTTCTTCCTTGGCCATGGTCTCTCCTTTGTTTGCCACCTGTCGATCAGGTGCGCAGCTTATGTGTCGCTAAAGGGGTCTCAAATCAAGGGCAAATCGGGGTTTTCGGCGGAAATTGTCCGCAAATAGACCCTATTCAACCGTCGGCGGCCCAAAACGCGCCTGCATCCGTTCCCGGATCTGATCGCGCGCCTCACGATACGCCTTCAACTTGTTTTCCCGTCCTTCCCCGATACCCGTCGGGTCCAGAATGGGCCAATACACCACGTCCAGATGAAACAGCCGCGTCAATTCCAATGCACGACGTTGCGAGGCAGGCGACAAAGCCACAACCAGATCAAAGGCCGACAGATCGTCGCCCCAATCCTGCATCTCGTCAAAACTACGCGACCGGTGCCGGGACAATTCGATCCCCAACTCCTGACAGACGGCAATGGAAAACCCGTCGATTTCCATATCGTTATGAACGCCCGCCGACTGCACATAGCATTCCTGACCGTACCGCTTCTTCATCATGCCTTCTGCCATAGGCGAGCGGACAGCATTGTGATCGCAACAAAACAGGACCGACTGGGGAAGGTCCGCCAATTCTCAGGCCCCGAAATGCAGGACGCAGATCAAAGTGAACAGACGTCGTGCCGTGTCGATGTCCAGTTCGGCCTTGTTCTCCAGCCTCTCTTGCAAAATGCGCGCGCCTTCATTGTGAATACCGCGTCGCGCCATATCAATCGCCTCAATCTGCGCCGGTGGCAGACGTTTGACCGCGTCGAAATAACTTTCGCAAATCTGGTAGTAATCCTTCACCACCTGACGAAACGGTCCCAATGACAAACGAAACTCGGCCGCTGGCTGGTCATCTTCGGACCGCACATCAAACACCAACAATCGATCCCGAATAGCCAAAAACAAACGGAACGGGCCAGTGGGGCTGTCCGCGCCATCGCGCCCTGGGACAACAAAACTGTTGTCCTCCAGCAGATCAAACACAGCCACACGCCGCTCCTGCTCGATCTCGGGCGTCGGCGGCGGCAAAGCGCTGTCATCTATTTCAATATGAACGATATGCGACATGAAATCGGCTTAAGCGATAGAGCCGGATTTTCAATAGAAAAAGACACGGCGCACGCAAACCCTATCTCCGACACACCGGCACAATTTGATTAAAACGCGGGCTTCATCTCTTTAAAAATACGCAAAGCGTACCGGCACCCCCCAAAACCACGCTCCGGGGTCATCCTTACGAATTCAACTGATCCAACCGCGCCAGAACACTCAAACCATGCGCCTGCAGCTTCTCGGTCTCTGCCAGTTTCGCCGCTGCGGGGCCAATGGCGCGCAAGGCGGCAGGCGTCATCTGCGCGATGGTCGTCCGCTTCATGAAGTCCAATACCGAAAGCCCAGACGAAAACCGTGCCGACCGCGCCGTGGGCAACACATGGTTCGGTCCGCCGATGTAATCGCCGATAGCCTCAGGCGTCCATGCGCCCAGAAAAATCGCCCCCGCATGGGCAATGTTGTTGGCCAAAGCCCCGGGATTATCCACCAGAATTTCCAGATGCTCGGGCGCGATGTCATCGGCCAAAGCCGCCGCTTCGCCCATGTTCTGCACCAATATGACCGCCCCGTTCTTGCGCCATGACGCCTCGGCAATCTCGCGACGCTCCAGCACCTGCAAATGCGCCTCTACCGCCTCGACAACCAGTTCAGCCAAGGTCGCATCCGTGGTGATCAAAATGGCTTGGGCGCTTTCGTCATGTTCGGCCTGGCTCAGCAAATCCAGAGCGATGAAGTTCGGATCATTGCCCTTGTCGGCAATCACCAGAATTTCAGAAGGCCCCGCGATCATGTCGATACCGACCTGCCCAAACACCTGCCGCTTCGCGGCTGCCACATAGGCATTGCCGGGCCCGGTGATTTTATCGACCGGCGCAATCGTCTCGGTCCCATAGGCCAAAGCTGCAACGGCCTGAGCGCCACCCAATCGGTAAACGGTCTTCACCCCTGCCAGCTTGGCCGCGACCAACACCAAGGGGTTCACCTCGCCGCGCGGCGTCGGCACTGTCATCACCAAACGTTCCACCCCGGCGACAGCCGCCGGAATGGCGTTCATCAAGACCGAGGACGGGTAATTCGCCAATCCACCCGGCACGTACAATCCGGCAGATGACACCGGCGTCCAGCGCCATCCCAGGGTCGCGCCTGTATCATCGGTCCATTCCGCATCTTCCGGGCGTTGACGCAGGTGATACGCGCGAATGCGATCGGCCGCTAATTCAAGCGCTTCGCGTTCTTCTGTTGAAACTTGAGCCTCTGCAGCCGCAATTTCGGCTTCGGTAAAGGTGAAGGAGTCCGGAGTGATCTCGAACTGGTCAAACTTGGACGTCAGTTCCGCAACGGCCACATCGCCGCGCGCGCGCACATCCGCAATGATCCCTGCCACCGCGGCATTCACATCCGGCGAATCCTCGCGCTTCAGGCTGGTCAGCGCGCGAAACTTATCTTCAAAGTCATGATCACGCGTGTTCAGAAAATGGGGCATCCGGGGATCCTATCCTTGCCGAACGGTCTTACCGGGCCTCCCCCAAGGGCTCAAGCCTGTGTCAGAAGATCGTTCGCAATCGAAAGGCGAAACCGCGCACTGCAGAACTGCAGACCTGTTCCCGGCACACCCTTAGTCGGGATGTGACGGCGCCTTGCCCGAAGGTGCGAGGTAAGGCCGCGTGACGTCTTGAAGCGTGGCGTTGATCGCTTCCACGTCCAATCCCATCACACCATCGCCTGCAAACGTCAAAAGGATGCGTCCGGCTCCATCTTCGCCGGCCTCAAACGTCAGGGTCAAAAGCGACAGCACTGCGTCCTTCATGGCGACCGCGTCCATGCCCTGACTTTGCACAGCCAAAACATCGTCGAACTGCAACACCGCCTGCACCCGTTCGGGCGGGCGGCCACCCGAATTCGCAGCTTTATCTTCCCATCGGAACCGGTTGATAAGGCAAGCAAAGCGCCGCTTTCCTTTAGACCAAGACATTTCGGTACCCGGCATGACAGCGTCTTGAACCAAAGCCGCGATCACCCCAAGGTCTTCGCCATCCTCAGCCCGCAGCCTCAAGGATCGTTCAACCCCATCTTCAAACCGAGCATCTTCGCTCATCAGCTTTCCACCCGCTCAATCCTTGCGCCAACTGCGCCCAGCTTTTGTTCGACGTGCTCATAGCCGCGATCCAAGTGGTACACCCGGCTGACCATCGTTTCGCCTTCGGCGGCCAACCCGGCCAAAATCAAAGACACCGAAGCTCGCAAATCCGTTGCCATGACGGGCGCGCCTTTCAAACGCTGAACCCCAGTCACTTTGGCTGTCCCGCCTTGAACTTCAATATCCGCGCCCATGCGCACCAGCTCGGGTGCATGCATGAAGCGATTCTCGAAAATTGTCTCTTCCAAATGACTTACACCCACAGACGTACACATCAACGCCATCATCTGAGCCTGCAAATCGGTCGGAAATCCGGGAAACGGTTCCGTCTTCACATCAACCGACCGGATACGCCCGTTCTTGCGTGCCACTTTCAAACCGCGCGGTGTTTCTTCAATAGAAACCCCCGCCGCATCCAGTTTTTCCGCGAACGCCGTGACCAGGTCCAAACGCCCGCCCAAACACTCAACCTCGCCGCCGCAAATCGCAGGGGCCAGCATGTAAGTGCCCAATTCAATGCGATCCGTTACCACGGGATGGGTCGCCCCCCCAAGACGATCAACGCCTTGGATCGTGATGGTACCGGTACCAGCGCCCTCGATCTGAGCACCCATCTTCATCAGACAATCGGCCAGATCGACGATCTCGGGTTCGCGTGCCGCGTTTTCAATGACCGTGGTGCCCTTCGCCAAAGTCGCAGCCATCAGCACGTTTTCCGTCGCCCCGACCGAGGCAAACCGCAACGGCACTTTCGCGCCTTTCAGCCCGCCTTGGGTCTTGGCGTGGAGATACCCGTCTTTCAGCTCGATCTCGGCGCCCATGGCCTCAAGCGCTGTAACATGAATATCCATCGGCCGCGCCCCGATCGCACAGCCGCCCGGCAAAGACACAATCGCATGGCCTTCCCGCGCCAACAACGGCCCAAGCACAAGGTTCGACGCGCGCATTTTTCGCACAATGTCGTAGTCTGCCGTCGTGTTCACAGGCCCAAGCGACGACATCGCAATCACCTTGTCGTCCTGCAACGTCTGCACTTCTGAGCCCAGGGATTGCAGCAACACGCTCATCGTCTTGATATCCGACAAGCGCGGCGCGTTCATCAGCGTCAAAGGTTCCTCGGTCAACAAGGTCGCTGGCATCAGGGCCAGACAGGCATTCTTGGCCCCCGCAATAGGAATATCCCCGTGAATCTCTGCCCCGCCCGTCACAACAATTGAATCCATCGCTCAGCCTGCCTCGTTATTTTTGTCAGCGTCTTTGCCGGACCGCGCCCGCGCCTGCGCCTTGCGTTTTTGCATGTTCGCCTTCAAAGCCGCCTTCAGACGATCTTCGCGGGCATTCGGCGTCTTATCTTTGGAACGGTCCTGTTTATCGCTCATGGGCCAGTGCTTACCCTATGGGCGAAAAACCGTCCAGACGGGGCTTGCACGGGGGCACGATTGGCTTTATCCCGCGCGAACATCCGAAACGATGCTGCCGTAGCTCAGGGGTAGAGCACTCCCTTGGTAAGGGAGAGGTCCGGAGTTCGAATCTCCGCGGCAGCACCATCTTCAGACATCACCGTAGTTGAGACAAAAACCGGTCTGCGTTGGCCAGATGCGTTTCACGTTTGCCCGGGTCCATCTTTTCGACCGACCGGCACATCATCGCCCAACGGGGATTGCTGGCCAGTGTTTCGCGATGCTTCCAGATAAACCGCCAATACAATCCGTCCCAAACGTCTGACCATTCTCCGAGCTTCCAATGGCTCATCTTCCGGATGTAGTTCGAGCCTGAAAAGTAGGGTTTCGTGGTGATCAATCCACCGTCGGCGTGCTGGCTCATGGCATAGACGTTGGGGACCATGACCCAGTCATAAGAATCCACGAACATCTCCATGAACCAAGTGTAGACATCCGTTGGCTTGATCTCACATAGAAACATGAACCCGCCCAGCACCATCAATCGTTCGATGTGGTGACAATAGCCCGTCGTCAACACCCGGCCGATCACATCATCAATCGGGCCGATCCCGGTGGTCCCATCGTAAAAAGACTTCGGCATAGGGCGTGCGTGGTTCCAATGATTAGAAGTGCGCATTTCCACCCCAAGATCATCGTATGTCGCCCGCATAAATTCGCGCCATCCAACGACTTGCCGGACAAACCCCTCCAAAGAATTCAGGGGGACATCCTTGGCTTCGGCGTATTCGATCACGCTTGAGAGAACTTGTTGAGGCGTCAGCAGCCCGGAATTCAAAGCTGGGGTCAGGACCGAATGCCACAACCAGCTTTCACCTTCGACAATAGCATCTTCATAGTCTCCGAAGTGTTCCAGACGGTTCACAAGAAAATTGTCCAGCCAAAGTGCGGCTTCTTCATGGGTTGTCGGAAGATACAGAGTTTCCAGCGAACCGGGTGCGTTCGGGAAGTCTGACAAAACCCTTTCGCGCGCCCAAACATCAATGTCGGACTGCACCTTGCTGGGCGGGGCAGGCAATCTCTGTAGCTCGGCCTTGGGTACTTTCTTGCGGTTGGCCTCGTCAAAGCTCCACCGACCTCCTGCCGGATTCTCGCCATCCATCAGCAGATTCAGGCGGCGGCGTTGGTATTTGTAATACTCGGCCATGAACCAACGCGAGCGATCTTTCTTCCACCTTTGGTTGTCCGCCCCCGAATTGATAAACCCGGGCGACAGATACAGCCTCAATTGAAGATCCGCAGCAGCGGCAGCGCGACGAAGGCGCTTAAGCGCAATAAAATCACAAGGATCCGCGGCGGCCACTTGGCGAGCACCCGAAGCGGCAAGATCGGCCATTGCTTTATCAATCGCATAGGCGTCGGGTGCGTATGGAACCTTGGTGACAGGAAAACCCTCAGCTTCCAAACGCTGCCGATAGGCTTCCATACTAGCCGTGTGAATCCATAGTTTTTGTTTGTGAAAATGCGCGGGATAGACGGGATCCCCAAAGAAAAGAGGATCCTCAAACAGCACTACGACATCAGGTTTTTCGTCTAAACCGGGATGTTCCGCAAAAAGCTGATGCGGAAGAATAATCAAATATGTTGTCACGAGTGGTGGCCTCGCGTGCTCACTCGACTCAACCTTAAGGGCATGTATTGGCTCGCGTCAAACAACGAATGAGTTATGTCAGAAGATCCATAATTCCAGTGCGACGCATTGTACCGACGGGATAATCACTGCGGAAAAGATGTTGTTTCGAAAAATCAGGTTCACGTTTGCGAATTTTGCGGAATACAGTCAGCGCCTGACTTTCACGCCCCATGGCCTCGTTCAGCGCATATAAATACCGTTGAGACGCCACCATACGCGGCATCAGATAGTGGGATAAATTGGCGTGGAAGGCGGCGGTTTCGTAATCGCCTTTGGCCATATAGGGCAAACATTGAAACAGCGACCAAAATCCTCGGTACGGCTCGTTTTTGACCAAGGATTGCGCGCGCTCGGCCACTTGTACGGACTTGTCGTATTCGCCTTTAAGAACAAGGATATTCGATTGAAAGCCAAGCCCCAAAGGGTTAACCGGATTACGTTCAATCGCATCGCTGACCAATGTTTGCGCCAAATCCAGATCGCCTTTTCGAACGAAAGCATCTTGCGACGCAACGGACAGAACGAACGAATTATTCGAACTGTCCATGACCGCTTGTTCGATTAAGTCGACACGATTGACCGGCTCCAGAAAATCATCGGTCAGGTATTCGAAATCGGCTGTATTGCGCACGAAATGACGCCAGGCCAAAAACGCGCCGCGCGGCTCTATCTGGTAAGCCGCCGCAAAAAACCGATCGGCATCAGTTAAAGAATCTCGGCTGAATTCAAACAGTCGATTGCGACCCCGCATCGCCAAAGCATAGGCATTATTTGTATCCGGCCTTTCGCCGTGCGCTTCGGCAACGGCGCGGGCTGTTTGTTCGTGCGTGGTGTAAGACAGCTTGTGAAGTTCCCAGATCGACTGATCGCTGCCATCGTTTTGCAGCCACACCTGTCCCGAATTCCAAAGTGTTTTGCCTTCACTGCCGCGCTCGATCCGTGTCGAAACAACCGCCTGCCCACCAACAGCATTCACATCGATCACAAGGAAAAAGTAGTTCCGCATAGACCCATGTCGCGTCTCGACGGGCTCGTTTTCCGTAACAACGTCAATTTCGCCGCCCTCGTGCAACATCAAGGCAATGCTTTCGCGCAACGATTGGAAGACCCATTGCGCTTCGGGCGCCACGGCATGCGGCATCGAAAACACCACAACAGCGGGCAATGTTTTGGGGCCGTCGCCCAACACGGTTGGCGCATTAAGAGACGCTTGCATCGCGGACGTGCGCGCCGAGGCCAACCAATTCTGAAATTCGGGGTCCATCAGCTCAAGATCGCTGCACAATTCGGCGGGATCTGCAGTGCCGTTGGAGGATGTTGCTATTTCAACCAAGGGGCTTGCTAAGGCCACACTGCGCCGATCCGCGATCAGAGCCGGCGCATGTGGACCAAAGGATTTGCGAATTTCGGTCAGACACTGGCGCAGCGAATCCGAGCCTTGAGCCTGCCCGCTTGTACTCCAGAGTTTGCCGCGCAGCCACATCCGCGACCTGCGCATATCTTTAGACAGCGCCAAAATCGCCAGAAGGCCCCTCGCCTTCGCGCTCTTTGGAGTAACGTCTCGCCCTTCGGCGTCCGTCACTCGCAAAGGCCCCGACAGTGAGATCAGCAGCATTTAATCGTCCATTGGTACCCCGAGACGCAGTCTAGAGCGGAAAATCTTCAGAATCTATACATGTGTGAAAAAATCGTGAAGGCATAGTGACAAGTCTTTTACCAAGGGTAAGCTTGAGCCTAAGGTTCGTTACAAAACAATTTTTAAGGAGGGGTACAGTGTCAATTTCCGGAATCGGAGGCATCGGCGGAATAGGCGG
>CAZWDS010000002.1:43359-63905 GCA_964632495.1 uncultured Rhodobacterales bacterium | reverse complement strand
GGCGGAATAGGCGGCATCGGCGGAATAGGCGGCATCGGCGGAATAGGTGGGATTGGAGGCATAGGCGGAATAGGAGGTATCGGCGGAATTGGAGGTATCGGCACCTCTACGCCCGGAAGCCCAAGTTCGCCGGGTTTGTCCGGCACTTTGACGCTTGCCAACGAAGGCATTATCGATCCCGCGACGGTGACCCTTTTGTCGCCTGATTTGGGCCCCGGCCCGGTCAAGCGGATCGACAACACCAACCCGCGTTACACGCGCATTTTGCTTGTCGAGAAACTTCGCGCTGGCCTCAAGATCACCAAATCGCCAACCGAAGTTGAGGTTAAATTCAATTCTAGCACGATCTTCACGTTGCAACGTCCAACGTCGCACAAGATCCTGCACGATCAAGTGCCCTTCGTCTTGGCCGCCGCCGACTTGCGCGCCGAGCGCGTCACCGAAATCGTGCTTCAACAAGAT
Source organism: uncultured Rhodobacterales bacterium (assembly GCA_964632495.1). Classification (GTDB taxonomy): domain Bacteria; phylum Pseudomonadota; class Alphaproteobacteria; order Rhodobacterales; family Rhodobacteraceae; genus CALKXV01. The sequence continues at coordinate 63,443 of CAZWDS010000002.1, read as the reverse complement.
GATGTTTTGTCGTTCTTGGGCGGCACAGTGCGGATGCACGATGTAAGCCACGGCTGGACACTGGAGGTCCTGCGGTCGGTCAAAGATGCCTGCACGGTCATCCACAGTCAGGTGAAACATGAAATGACAACGCCGCGTCCGGTGCAGGTATGCCCTGAAACGGCGCCGATGATCCAGACACCGCAGCATTCTTCGCTGCCGTCTGGCCATTCGGTCGAAGTTTCGGCGATGGCTTACGTTCTGTCGCGGTTGTCCGGCAAAACCGATCACGAAACGATCCACACCGACAATTATCTGATGCGTACGGCCGCACGGGTCGCGCTGAACCGTCATGTGGCGGGTGTGCATTTCCCGTTCGAAAGCATGGCTGGTTTCCTTTTGGGCATCACGGTCGGTCAGATTTTCTGGCGCCGTCTTGCGGGCGAAAACACGGTCGCCAACGGCGGTGGCATCACAGCACATCATTTCACGGTGACGCCCGACAAAATGAACACCGTCGACTTCACGCTTGGCAAGTTTGCCGAAGCGCGTGAGGCGGTGATCGCGGACGATCTGCCCGGCTGGCTTGATGGCACCACCTCGATGGACGTCCTGCCCGGCTCAACGCCATCCGAGCTGAAATTTGCGCACAGGAAAGCGCTGGAGGAGTGGGAATAACATGCCCGCCACATGGACCGCTCCCGAAGCGTTTGGCCCAGCTATGCTGGGCGCGCCTTTCGTTGACATGCAACGTGATCCGGCCGTTTCACAGCACTATTCGCTGTTTGAGCTGGCGGCAGGTGAAACGCTGCTGTCTACGGCCATGGACGCGATTGGCGGGGGCACGCCGCCCGCCGATGCTCTGGGCACCTTCCTGCATGATCTTGGCGACACCGCATCCCTGATCCCCGGCGCTTTGCCCGCGGGCCACGTCACACAAGCTGTCGGGCCAATCTTTCCGGACGGCGCATTTGACGAAACGACCTCAGGGCGGAGCGCACAGAAAACTGCGCTAAGCGCCGCCGTTTCGCCCGGAACCGCAAAACTGGCTATGGGGTGCATCGACACCTCGATCGCTTTCGTCAACACGCGGTTTCGCAAAACGATCGCGGGCGGCCCGGATACCACGCGCTTTGAAATGCTCTGGGTTCAGGGCCGTGCGCTCAAAAAACCTGGCCCTTACAGCTCCATTTTACGGGCAGGAACGCTGTTGCTGCGTGCCGATATCGACGCGCTGATTGCCAAACACTGGACGAACGGCGGTCTGGACGAAGCGGCTGTCTACGCCGAATTCACCGGACCACCCGCAGGCGAAACCGATCTTTGGTCGCTCCGGTCCGGACACGGCACGACCGTTCTGGATTTGATGGCTGGCGCACCGCGCGATACCGCCAATGATGACATCGCGATCTATGGTGTCGAATTGCCTGTTTCGGTGGTCAGCGACACGTCAGGCGCGGTGTTCCACGGACCCCTCACATACGGTCTGGCCGTGATTGGCGCGGCCTCTTACGTCCTGTCGCGCACCTCTGGCGACGACGCCGTCCCCTTGGTGGCCAATGCCTCAATGGGTTTTCTGGGCGGCCCGCACGATGGCACACATCCCACTGCAGAAGCCTTAAACGCGATCACAGCAAAAGCTGCAGGTCCAAACACGGCCACACGGTCCACAGACCTGACGCTGCCGGCTGGCAACCATCTGCAAGACCGTCCCCACGCCCGCGCGATCCCGTCCGCCGCAACCCAGTTGCTTTGGTCCCTTCCCCCCGAAGACCGCACCGCCAGCTTTGTTGAAATTTGGAGCGAGACCTCGGGCCAACCGCCTGACGTCACCGAAATCACGCTTCATCCCCCCGGCGCAACCGGCGGCGGCGCCGCCGCGCTTCCGGCAACTGGCGAGCGTATTCATCTGGAAACAGACGGCAAACGGATCGCACAGCTTCACAACCTTGGCACCCATCTGGTGGTTGGCATCTATCCAACCTCAAGCTGGAAACCGGACGAACCCGAAGCCCCCTCGGGCCTTTGGCACCTGACCGCGAAAGGCACGGGCACCACGCCTCTTTTGTTCTGGGTGGCGCGCGACAACACGCTGGCCGGTCTGAAATCCGCCGGACGGCAAAGCTGGATTCGGGACCCCGGCTATCAATCCCGCGACGGCTATGGTGATTTTCTGGTGGAAAGCGCCATGGCACCTTCGGGCATGCGCCGCGACGGCACATTGTCTGTCATTGCGACAACGGGCGCGCCGGTCACCGTGATTTCAGGGCGCGAAAGCTATGGCAACCGCCCCTATCGCTTTGCAGGTCTTCCCATCGGCCAAAGCACACCGCCCCTGCCCGGCCCCTTCGCACCTGCCGCCGAAGTCTCGCGCGGGCTTGGCGGCCCAATGGCCACAACACGGCAGGGACGTGGCTCGGTACGCATGGCCGGCACCTCTATGGCCAGCGCGATCATGGCCCGCCACATCGCAGAAAGCATCACAGGCGCCGCCGCGACCAATCCGCTTGGGTATCGCGAGTTGGACCACTACCGCTTTTAGCAGAACAACGGGCGCGATCCGGCGCCCGTCCCAAACGCTGCTGCACGGACTGACGCTCCAATAGCAAATACCGCGTGGCGTGACGAACGCCCTTGCCTCTCGGACCCCGAAAAGGCATGACCACGCCCGACATCTACCGGAGCCTATCCATGATCCTCTACCCCGCCATCGATCTTAAAGACGGCCAATGCGTCCGGCTTTTGAAAGGCGAAATGTCCGAGGCGACCGTGTTCAACGACGACCCCGGCGCGCAGGCTGCCGCCTTTGAAGCCGCTGGCGCTGAATGGATCCACCTTGTCGATCTGAACGGTGCCTTCGCCGGGCAACCCGTGAACGCCGAAGCTGTCGAAAGCATCCTGTCCAGCATCGCCGTGCCCGCGCAACTAGGCGGCGGACTCCGTGATATGGCCACGATCGAGGCATGGCTGTCCAAAGGCCTTGCCCGCGTCATCCTTGGCACCGTTGCCGTTGAAAATCCCGATCTGGTGCGCGAGGCCGCACGTGCCTTTCCCGGACAGGTTGCCGTTGGCCTTGATGCACGCAATGGCCGCGTCGCAACACGGGGCTGGGCCGAAGAAACCGATGTGCAAGTCACCGATCTGGCCCGCGCGTTCGAGGACGCGGGCATCGCCGCCATCATCTATACAGACATCGACCGCGACGGCGCTATGGGTGGCCCCAACATCCCTGCAACCGAAGCTCTGGCCCGCGCCGTCAAAGTCCCGGTCATCGCTTCGGGCGGTGTGTCGTCGATGGAGGATCTGACGCGACTTGCCGACACCGGCGTCATCTCGGGCGCAATTTCAGGCCGCGCCCTTTACGATGGGGCGATTGATCTGAAAACAGCGCTGGCAGCACTCAAAACATGACACCACTCACTGCGGCTGCCTACGTCATCCCACCATTTTGCGCCATCCTGCTGGCGACACGCGCCAGATCAAAGGCAGCGCGCGCCATCCTGACAACCGTCGGACTATTCTGCCTCTGCCTCTTCGCGATCCTTATGGTCGGACATCTGAACTGCGACTACAGCGACTTCACTTTCAACGACTGCAGCCATCTGCCAAACGGAATAAGAGCGACACTCGGGCCACTCCAATCCTTGTTCGCACTGTTTTATCTGTTCGCAGGGCCGGTGCTGTTGGTGATCTCGGCTTTGGCCGAAATGATCGCCCGCAGCCGCGTTTAACTGCCGGCTGCCGCGCCTGTCAGCTTAGCCAAAGCGCCGGTCATCACGTCGCGAAACTTGGCATCCGCGGGCACATCCAAGTCCTTAAACATCCCATCCACGCTTTCATAGGTCAGCACGGTCTGTCCGCCATCATCATGCACCAGAACCCGCAGCGGCAAGACCAATCCGGCGCGGATATCAGCCTGCAAGGCAGGCGTGCCCAGCTTTGGATTGCCAAAGATCACCAGTTCGGCGTCCTGCAATTCCATATCCACCGACATCGCACCCTTCGAATGTGGCACACGGGCAAACACGGTCGCACCCGCGCCTTCGACAGCCGCCACCAACCGGTCCGAGACTTCAGAAACCGAGCCCGTTGCCTCGACCCGTACATAATCTGCGAACGCCGGCGTCGACATTGCTACAAAGCCCATTGCCAAAAGAAATCCACGCATCTTTCTCTCCTCTTAGGTTTTGTCGCACGCTACATCGCCGCACTTCAAAAGCCCCCTCACGTTCCCGTGAAAATCACCAACCGGTGCAAACCAAGGTCTTCATCTCTTTCAAAATACGCAAGATATCGGACGTGCGGCGAAGCGGCACGGCCCGCCGCGACGGGCGTCAGCCCGGCGCAAAATCTATCGCGCTTTAATCTTCAGAAGGCGCATCCGGGTCAGCTTTCCCGACCCCGCGAAACACAGCCTTAAAGGGCAAAATCCAAACGATCCCTAAAACCACATAAACCAAAAGTTCCACAAGAAAGGGTGGGCGATCCAGCGCATTCACAACGCTGACCGCAGCCACAATGTACAGTGGCATTCCGATCAACAGGATCACAAGCGACCAACGCCGCCGCGCTTTGTAAGATAGAGCCATACCGTGGTTATGTGCCGATACGCGCTCGGGTCAAGGGCCAAAGACCAAAGGCAAAGCCATGTGCCTCCGCCAAGCCTCTGAACTTTTAGTCCGCAAACGGGTCCGTCACCAAAATCGTGTCATCCCGCTCGGGGCTGGTGGACAACAGGGCGACGGGGCATTGGATCAATTCTTCGATCCGGCGCACGTATTTGATCGCTTCGCCCGGCAAATCGGCCCAGGACCGGGCCCCTGCCGTCGAATCTGACCAGCCCGGCATGGTTTCGTAGACCGGTGTTACCCGCGCCTGTTGATCCGCTGCCGTCGGCAGGTAATCCAGACGTTTTCCGTCCAGCTCATAGCCTGTACAGATCTTCAGCTCATCAAATCCGTCCAGAACATCCAGCTTGGTCAAAGAAATTCCCGACACGCCCGAGGTCGCACAGGTTTGGCGTACAAGAACCGAATCAAACCACCCGCAACGACGCTTGCGGCCCGTGGTCGTGCCAAACTCGTGGCCCTGAACGCCCAAACGCTCGCCATCATCATCCAGCAACTCGGTTGGAAACGGCCCCTCGCCCACGCGGGTGGTGTACGCCTTTACGATCCCCAGAACAAAATCAATCGAACCGGGGCCAACGCCCGTCCCGGTGGCCGCTTGCCCGGCAATCACATTCGAGGATGTGACAAAGGGATAGGTTCCAAAGTCGATATCCAGCAATGCCCCTTGAGCCCCTTCGAAAAGGATGCGCTGACCTTGCCGTTTGCGTTCGTTCAACACTTTCCAGACCGGTGCGGCATATTTCAGAATCTGCGGTGCAATCTCTTCAAGCGACGCGACAAGCGCTGCACGATCCACAGGTTCAAGCCCCAGCCCGCGCCGCAACGCGTCATGGTGCACCAGCAAACGATCCACGCGCTTGGCCAATGTCGCAGGATCGGCCAGATCGGCCACACGCACGACGCGACGGCCCACTTTGTCTTCGTAGGCCGGGCCAATGCCCCGCCCGGTCGTCCCGATCTTGGCAACCGAATTCTGGCTTTCCCGGGCCCGATCCAATTCGCCATGAAGCGGCAGGATCAAGGGCGTATTTTCGGCCACCATCAGCGTGTCCGGCGTAATTTCTACACCTTGCGCGCGCACCGTTTCGATCTCTTCGATCAAATGCCATGGATCCAGCACCACACCGTTGCCGATGACCGACAGTTTGCCCCCCCGCACGACACCCGAAGGCAACGCGTGCAGCTTGTAAACTTCGCCATCAATGACCAGCGTATGGCCCGCATTGTGCCCCCCTTGAAAGCGACAAACGACATCCGCCCGCTCGCTCAGCCAGTCGACAATCTTGCCTTTGCCTTCGTCGCCCCACTGAGCGCCGACCACAACCACGTTCGCCATGCCGATCTCCTAGGTCAAAACCCGCGCGTTCATAGCCTTGCCTGCCCGTGGGCGAAAGAGCAAAAGCCCCGCTGCGAATGGGAAGCGCCGTCGAGATTAATTTCCACATTATCGCCCCGATAGAGACGGAACAGGCTCCAAGCCACAAAGATCCAACCCGGTATGCCAACCAACAACCAGACCGTCCCACTGCCGACAGCGTCCCCGGGCGCGGGGGCAGAAAAACGGATCAATCCATATTTTGCGGCGTGAGTGTGCAGATCATCTGGGTGGATGTCCGAAACCCAAAAAGATGTCGCAAAGGTCCAATGTCTGATACGGGGCCGGCCACAAAGCCAAGCCGCTCATAAAGGGCCTTGGCCCTAGGGTTCGTATCAATCACATCCAGCCTGACAGACGCGCACTTTCTCGCCAAAGCCTCGTCTTTGATCGCTTGCAGTAAAAGTGTCCCGATCCCTTGTCCACGCGCCTCGGCACTGACCACAATGCCATCCATCAAAAGAACGCCCGGCTTTAGGTCACGCTCCAACAGACCTAGCAACAGCCCACGCCACAGCCCGCCAATCCATCCATAGGTGTTTTGTAGATCAGATAGCGTGCCACCGATGAAAGCACCCTCGCTGGTCTTGAATCCGGCAATACCCAAGACCGCGCCATCAGCGTTTACTGCGCAAAGAACATAGCCCGGGTTCGACACGTTCTTGAGGAAATCAACCGCCTTCACCTCGGGACGCAGCAAAGGGCCGATCTTGCCCTTAAACGCCAGCCAGAACAGCTTGGTTGAGGTTTCCCGTTGATCCTCGGGAAAACCTTTCCTCACTGTCATCCCGCTCGAATGCTCCAACAGGTCCCTCCGTTCCAAAAAGACCTATGCAATCTTCGCCTACGTACAATGGGCAGTTTCCCCTGTTCCTCAGGATGCAGCACAAAAGCCGTGCCATGCGCCGCGAAACGCGCGTGGCCTGTCACCTGAGCGTTTCAATGGATTGTGCGCGGAAGCTGCGAAATGCCGCGTATTTCGCAAGACTTTCCCAAAATTCCCTCACCACACCAACCCAAAAGTCACGTTTTTCAACCGGTTGCGCTATCATTTCGAAACGCTCTTGCCCCAACATCGTCCCGGGTCTACCCCGAAATCAAAGTGTTTCCAGGAGAAGACCCATGGCCGATGCGCCCGAGTTTCATGATAGAATGTTGTCCCTTGGCCTTGCGCGTGTCAGCGAAGCTGCCGCTCTTGCCTCGGCCCGCCTGATTGGGCGCGGAGATGAAAAGGCCGCGGATCAGGCTGCTGTAGACGCTATGCGCACGCAGTTGAATCAGCTTGAAATTCAAGGTGTCGTCGTCATCGGTGAAGGTGAACGCGACGAAGCCCCAATGCTTTACATCGGCGAAGAAGTCGGCGCAGGCAAAGGCCCTGAAGTGGACATCGCGCTGGATCCACTGGAAGGCACAACGCTGACGGCGAAAGATATGCCAAACGCACTGGCTGTGATTGCCATGGGCCCGCGCGGCTCGATGCTGCATGCGCCTGACACCTATATGGATAAACTGGCTGTTGGCCCCGGCCACCGGACTGGCGTTGTCACAATGGACATGAGCCCTGCCGAGCGCGTCTCGTCTCTGGCGGCCGCCAAAGGATGTTCGACCGAAGACATCACAGTCTGCGTTCTGGAACGCCCCCGCCATGAAGATCTGATCGCCGAAATTCGCACCACCGGCGCCGCGATCCGATTGATCACTGACGGAGACGTGGCGGGCGTGATCCACTGTGCCGAACCGCAAACAGGTATCGACATGTATATGGGATCGGGCGGAGCACCCGAGGGCGTGTTGGCAGCAGCCGCTTTGAAATGCATGGGCGGTCAGATGTTTGGACGGCTCTTGTTCCGCAATGACGACGAACGCGGTCGCGCCACGAAGGCCGGTATCACGAACTTCGACCGGGTTTACACGCGCGACGATATGGTCACCAGCGACGTGATCTTTGCGGCCACCGGCGTTACGGATGGGTCGATCCTGCCGGGCATCAAGCGCGAACCGGGTATCCTGACCGCCGAAACGATTCTCATGCGGTCCAAGACCGGGTCGGTTCGGCGCATGAACTATCGCCACCCGATCAACACCTGATTCCACGAAAGTCCATGAAAACGCGCCAGTTTCTGGCGCGTTTTTTGTGCTTACTGTAAACGGAAACGTCCCTTCCCCCGGACGGTCACGTCCTATATTGTGGGCTTAGCATCAAGATCCCCACCATATAGGCCATTTGTGACGTGCCCAAAGACATGACCACAACCGCATTTCTGGACGTCGAAACCTCACTAACAGGGCGCAGATGGGCCGGACCTGATGCAGAGCTGATCCGTCAGGCCGAGGCTCTGGAACAGCAGACCAGCCTTCCCTTACCTGTCTGTCGCATTCTGGCGGCCCGCGGAATCGAAGCTCAAGACGCCGAACGTTACCTTGACCCGAAATTGCGCGATCTTCTGCCCGACCCCCGCAGCCTGCGCGATATGGAAACCGCCGCCGCCCGCTTGGTCGAGGCTGTTCAATCGGGGCAAAAGGTGGCGATTTTCGCAGATTATGATGTGGATGGCGGGACTTCGGCCGCGTTGCTTCTGGATTGGATGCGCCAACTGGGCCGCGACGCGACGCTGTACGTGCCCGACCGGATCGACGAAGGCTATGGCCCCAATCCGCCCGCGATGGCCGAACTGGCCGCCGCCCATGATCTGATTATTTGCGTGGATTGCGGCACCTTGTCTTTCGAAGCCATTGCCGCCGCGAAGGACGCCGATGTCGTCATCCTGGATCACCACTTGGGCGGCGAGACGCTGCCCGAGGCCATGGCCGTGGTCAATCCGAACCGACAGGACGAAAGCGGCGAACTGGCGCATCTTTGCGCGGCAGCCGTGGTCTTTCTGACATTAGTCGAAGCCAACAGACATCTGAAATCAAAAGACAAACCCACACCATCCCTGATCGAAATGCTTGACCTTGTTGCCCTTGCAACCGTCGCCGATGTGGCCCCCTTGATCGGGGTCAACCGGGCCTTGGTGCGTCAAGGCCTGAAGGTGATGGCCAACCGTCGCCGGATCGGTCTGACGGCTTTGTCAGACGTCGCGGGGCTGAACGCGCCACCGTCGTCCTATCATCTGGGCTATGTGCTTGGCCCCCGTGTAAATGCTGGTGGCCGTGTGGGGCGCGCTGATCTGGGCGCGCGGCTTTTGTCTGCACGAGACGCAGATGAAGCCCGCGCGATGGCGGATCGTCTGGAAGAGTTCAACACCGAGCGCCGCGACATCGAAGCCGAGGTCCGCGCCGCCGCCTTGGCCCAAGCCGAAGAGCGCGGGCTGGACGCGCCCTTGGTCTGGGCCGCAGGCGAAGGCTGGCATCCGGGCGTAGTGGGCATTGTTGCGGCGCGACTGAAAGAAACGACGGGCCGTCCCGCAGTCGTGATCGGGCTGGACGGGGACGAAGGCAAAGGCTCGGGCCGGTCGGTTCGGGGTGTTGATCTGGGGCAATCCGTCCACCGTCTGCAACGCGAAGGATTGTTGGTGAAAGGCGGCGGGCACAAGATGGCCGCCGGTTTGACCGTCTCGCGCGATCTTTTGCCCCAAGCCATGGACCGTCTGAGTGAATTGCTGGAACGCCAAGGGGCCGGGGCCGAGGGACCTCGCACGCTTCACATCGATGCGCCGTTGATGCCCGGGGCTGCAACGCCTGAATTGATTGAGAAAATCGAATCCGCAGGCCCTTTCGGACAATCCGCCCCCGCCCCGCGCTTCGCATTCCCTGACATGGCCATTCTACACGCGCGCGAAGTGGGAAAAGGCCATCTGAAACTGACGTTCGGCGACGGATTGGGCGCCCGTCTTGACGCCATCGCCTTTGGGGCCTTCGACGGCCCGCTTGGCCCTGCATTGTCAAAACATGGCGGTGCTCGGTTCCATTTGGCTGGACGCATCGAAGTCAGCCATTGGGGCGGACGCCAGAAAGTCGAGCTTAGACTGGAAGACGCCGCACCCGCCGCGCCCTGATCAAAACACCCCTCAGAAACCCGCCGAAAATTGTTGTGAAATTCGGTGAAAATCTTCTTGCCCTTTTAGGAGAGTTTAACTACTTAGCGCTGGCGCTGGCCCGTTCGTCTATCGGTTAGGACGCCAGGTTTTCAACCTGGAAAGAGGGGTTCGATTCCCCTACGGGCTGCCACGTACCTCCGACAAAATATCGAATTTGTTTGGTTTTATCGATCAGAGAAATTCTGTCCCACCACTAATTCCACCAGTCAGCACTCTGTATTGCTTGGCATTCAAGGAAAATACGGGCGGGGCTAGTTATCTTGATCGAGCAATTACGGCCACTCGAAAATTGGTCAGCCGAATTGACGAAGTCTGTCGCCATCGGCCCATAAGAGACAGTCATCGTGCCCACTCTTCGACGCGCTGCAGCCCGTTAGGGGAGACATTCGCTGCATGCGCAAAACCCGCGGACGGGTGAACTCACATTCAGCGGACTTTGCCGCCGTTGGTTGCTCGAAGTCGAATGCCCGCTTACGGTACTCTCATCGTTCGGCTCTGACTTGCTCGTGGGAAAATCGGAATGAAAAAACCTGAGAATGGTCTGGCTTCAAAAGGCGGCGCTGAGTCAGATTTGCATGCATGTTCTTGGGCTGGCGATAAGGCAAAAGTACAGGAACTCTTGTCAGAGGGAGCGGACCCAAATTGGCAAGACTCAATTGGAGAAACGGCTATTTTTGGAGCAGCTGGCTGGGGTCACAGCGAAATCGTGCGAGTACTGCTTGAGCACGGGGCTAGGCATGATGTCATCGAAAAAACAAGCGGTTGGTCCGCTCTTCACTGGGCTGCAAGGTCGAATGTCGCGACCACTAAATTGTTGGTGCAAGCAGGAGCTGATGTTTGTGTCGCTGACAAGTCCGGTCAATTGCCAATAGATGTCGCGCACGGTCACGGAAAAGGCGAAATCGTAAAGTATCTGAAGTCCGTTGGGCCACAGATTGCTTCGCGCAGATCAAGTCCTAGAAAACGATAGAGCAGCTTCGGCAAAGCACCAATAGCGGACGTTGGTTTTGTATGCAGCATCGCGCATTCTGGGCTTAAACCAGTCATCTAAGCTAATCAATCTGGTATATGTGCTGCGAACAGGCGCGCTTAAATAGACCTTCTACCAAAAGAACTCGGTATGGCCCACGGACCGCATGAGCGCTTCAAAGTAGTAGTAGTCGCCATAGGGCAAGAGGTTGTCGGCTCGCCCCAAATCCACAAAAGCCGCGCCTTCTTTCAACAGACCTTCTGCCGTGTCATCGCCCGAGATGTCGTAATTCTGGACCAGCCCCAGAAGAATGCGATCCGCAAGGGCGGTGTATTTTTCAACCTCTGGTCCTTGGCCGAAGCCTTGGGCCAGCGTGTAAAGACCGGCGGCGGTCACTGATCCTGCCGAGGTATCGCGATAAGGCTTGGTGTCCGGCGACAGGTCGTAGTCCCATTGCGGCACACCATCTTCGGGCAACTTCTCGGCCAGATAATCCGCCATCGCCGCCGATGTGTCACGGTAAGCGGTGATCCCGGTGTTCAGATAGCTTTGGGCCAAACCGTGGATCGCCCACGCCTGCCCGCGTGACCAACAGCTGTCATCGTTCAGGCCTTGATGGGTATAGCCGCGCACGGGCGCTCCGGTGCGGGGGTCGAATTCATAGGCGTGGAACGAGCTGAAGTCTTCACGGACCAGATACTTCATCGCGGTGTCGTTGTGCATGTTGGCGATGTCGAGGAAGGATTGCTGTCCGGTTTGACGGTGCGCCCAATAGAGCAGCGACATGCCTTGCAGACTGTCGATGTTCAGCGTTCCGGTTTTCGCGGCGGCAAAATCCGCCGGGTCGCGGCGCATCGGGTTCCAGCACATGACAAACTGCATCGGCTGACGCCAGCGGGCCGCCAAAAGCTCGGCGGCACGAAGGGCCATGTCGCGGGACTGCGTGTCGCCGGTCAGCTTGTGATCAGCCACGCAGGTCAAAAGGAACAAAAAGCCCAGATCGTGATCGTGCCAGGCCGGGTTTTCCAGAACGTTTTGAAAATATCCACGGCGCGCGCGGGCAGAATTTTTCAGGCGTTCGTCGCCCGTCAGCGTATAGGCCAGCCACATTTGCCCGGGCCAGAAACTGGCGACCCATTCGTCCTCGGTGCAGAATTCGTATTGCAGTGTTCCGGGGCGGCCCAACCTTGGGTTTCTAAGGCCGAATTTCGGAACCAAAGCCTCGACCTTCCGCACAGCGCTGGCAAGAGCCTCTTCGAAGACCGGCTTGTGAGCTGTGGGAGGCTGGAACAGCGCCAAAGCCGCATAGGATTCGCCGGTATCTGCTGGGTCTTCTACGGTCATGTCGTTGTCCTTGAATGGGTCGCGAGGCGTTTAAGATCGGTCGCTTTCCAAAACTGGTATACCAGTTTGGCAGGGTTGCCAAGATGGACCGATGAAGGCGCCGTCGACACATAAGTAATCTGCTCAGTCCAAACTCAGTCCAAAGATGAAATTCACGCCTGCCCCTTGCTTGCCAACCTCCGGACCCACAGATAGGGTGCGCGGCAATCAACAGGGGCGGTTTCGCCCATCATCTTAAAGACGAATAAAACAAAGGAACTGCGTCCATGTTCGTGACTCCAGCCTATGCTCAGGCGGCCGGTGGTGGGGCCGGTGCAAGCTTGCTTGCTCAGCTGCCCTTTTTCATCGCCATCTTTGCCATTTTCTACTTTCTGCTGATCCGTCCGCAGCAAAAGAAACTGAAAGAGCATCAGGCGATGGTCGAAGCCTTGCGGCGCGGCGACCAAGTGGTCACCCAAGGCGGCGTTGTCGGCAAGGTGACCAAGGTCCGCGACGACGGCGAGGTCGAAGTGGAAATCGCTTCGGGCGTGAACGTCCGGGTCATCAAGCACACCATTCAGACGGTTCGGTCCAAGACAGAACCGGCAAGCTAAGGGCGGCACATGCTTCAGATCCCTCTGTGGAAGCGGATCTTGATCCTGGGCGTTTGTGTCGCCGGGATTTTGTTTTCCTTCCCGAACGGCTTTTACAGCCAGGTTGAAACCCACAATGACGCGGTCACCGAGATCGAACGGTTCGGCGCGACCCCCGAGCGGGAGGCGGCCCTGGAGGCCTGGCCGTCGTTCTTGCCGGCGACGTTGGTGAATCTGGGCTTGGATTTGCGCGGCGGCGCACAGCTTTTGGCCGAAGTTCAGGTTGAGGACGTCTACAAAAGTCGGATGGACGTGTACTGGCTGGAAGCGCGCCAGGCGCTGATCGAGATCCGGGATCAGGTCGGGTTTATCGAACGGGTGGACGGTGCGCCCGACGGCACGTTGCAAATCCGTATCCAGAACACCGAAGGCGCAAGCGCGGCTTTGCAGGCGGTGCGGGATTTGGCGCAGCCGGTGGTCAGCCTCACGGGCGTGGGATCGACCGATATCGTGGTGGCGGGGCAAGGCAATCTGCTGACCATCCAATTGTCTGAAGAAGAAATGCTGGCGACCGACCAGCGCACGATGCAGCAATCGGTCGAAATCATTCGCCGCCGGATCGACGAAGTGGGCACCCGCGAGCCGACTATTCAGCGTCAGGGCACGGACCGGATTTTGATCCAGGTGCCGGGTTTGGGTTCGGCGAGCGAGTTGAAAGAGCTAATCGGCACGACCGCGCGTTTGACGTTTCACCCCGTGGTCAATGTGACAACGGACGCGAATGCGGCCCCCGGTCCGGGCAATATTTTGGTGCCGGATATCGAAAACGAAAACGAATTTTATGTGCTGGAAAGTGCCGCCATCCTGTCGGGCGAAGATCTGGTGGATGCGCAGCCGACGTTTGATCAAAATGGCCAACCTGCGGTCAGTTTCCGGTTCAACCCTTCGGGCGCGCGCGTGTTTGGCCAGTTCACCAGCGAAAACGTTGGGGCCCTGTTCGCCACCGTGCTGGACGATGAGGTGATCACCGCACCGCAAATCCGTGAACCGATCACGGGGGGCTCGGGCCAGATCACGGGGAACTTCACTGTTGAAGGTTCGACCGATCTGGCAGTTCTGCTGCGTGCAGGCGCCCTACCCGCCGAATTGACGTTTTTGACCGAAACGACGGTCAGCCCCACACTAGGGCAAGACAGCATTGATGCCGGGCGTCTGGCTTGTGCAATCGCCTTTGGCGCGGTGATGGTCTTTATGGCCTTATCTTACGGGTTATTTGGCATCTTCGCCAATATCGCGCTGATCGTGAACATGGCCTTGTTATTGGGCGTCTTGTCGATCTTTGGTGCCACGCTGACCTTGCCCGGCATCGCCGGTATCGTGTTGACCATCGGCATGGCGGTGGATGCCAATGTGCTGGTGTTCGAGCGGATCCGCGAAGAATTAAAAACTGCCAAAGGTCCATCCCGCGCCATCGAGCTTGGCTACGAAAAAGCCATGTCGGCGATTATCGACGCTAATATCACCACGGGCATCACGGCTGTGATCCTGTTCGTTCTGGGCTCGGGGCCGGTGAAGGGCTTTGCGGTTACGCTGATGGCGGGGATCGTCACGTCGGTCTTTACGGCCCTCTTTGTGACGCGGCTGATCGTCATCTTCTGGTTCGAACGTAAACGCCCCCGGACAATCGAGGTTTGATGTCATGATGCGCCTGAGACTTGTCCCCCAAGAGACCTCGTTCGATTTTTTCCGGTTTCGCAAAGTCACCATGGGGGCTTCGATTGTTGCGATCATCGCCTCGATCCTGATCTGGTTTTTCGTCGGCCTGAACTTTGGCATCGATTTCCGGGGTGGCACCACGATCCGCACCGAAGCCACCCAAGAGATCGACGTGGGCGCCTATCGCGAGGCGATCAACGCGCTGGATTTGGGCGATTTTTCGATTATCGAGGTGTTTGATACAAACTTCCGCGACGACCAAAACGTGGCTTTGATCCGCATTCAGGCCCAGGACGGCGAAGAGGCGGTGACGGGCGCGATTGTGGACCGTGTGGAAAGCGCGCTTCAGACGGTTGATCCATCGGTGACGTTTACCGCGGTCGAATCCGTCGGCCCGACGGTATCGGGAGAGTTGGTGCAGGCCGCGCTTTTGGCCATTGCAGCGGCCATGGCAGCGATCCTGATCTATATTTGGCTAAGGTTCGAATGGCAGTTCTCGGTCGGGGCCGTGGCGGCCCTGTTCCACGATGTCATCTTGACCATCGGTTTGTTCAGTCTGCTGCAAATCCGGTTCGATCTATCAACCATCGCGGCCATCCTGACCATCGTCGGCTACTCGATCAACGACACCGTGGTGATCTTTGACCGTTTGCGAGAGAATCTCAGGAAGTACAAAAAGATGGCCTTGCAAGAGGTGATGAACATCTCGGTCAACCAGACATTGTCGCGAACTTTGATGACATCGGGCACCACCCTTCTGGCGCTGATCGCCTTGTTGATCTTTGGCGGCGATGTGATCCGGGGCTTTGTCTTTGCCATCACATGGGGCGTGATCGTCGGCACCTATTCCTCGGTCTATGTAGCCAAGAACGTGGTGCTGATGCTGGGTGTCAAGCGCGACTGGTCCAAGCCTTCGGACGGTGGCGGCGGGGCTGGCACGCAATTTGCCAATGTGGATGCGTGACATCTGGTCTAACCCAGACTGAACCAATGACCGATGCAGTTCGGATTCGAAATCGGGTTCGGACCTATCGAGGTACATTCACCAAGCCAGAGAACTGGGACGCCTTTCAGCCCCGGACCGGCGACGTCCTTCTGGTCACCCCTGCCAAATCCGGCACGACCTGGACGCAAAGCATGATTGCCATGCTTTTGCACGGCACACCGGAATTGCCCGACAAACTGAACACCCTATCGCCATGGATCGACGGTGGCTTTGGCGTGATCGACGACTATCTGGCCGACCTTGCCCGCCAACCCGCACGTCGCGTCATCAAAACCCACACCCCCGCCCTTGGCGTGCCGGTCTGGCAAAATGTGCCCGTCATTGCCGTCTTTCGCCACCCGCTTGAGGTGTTCCTGTCGATCCGAAAACATCTGACCAACGCCAAAGCCGTTGGGGACCATCCACTTCTGGCCCCGATGGATCAGGCGTTGTCGTTTTACTTGAACACCCCTTTCGACGATGACGACATCGACCGGGACACACTGATGATCCTCGTGCGGCACTTTGAAGAGATGGTGCTGTCGGATCACATGGGCGAAAAGCTGATCCTGAACTATGCCCGGATCAAAGCCGACCACCCGAGTACAGTGGCAGGGCTGGATGCTTTTCTGGACACTGGAGCCTCAAAGGACCTGCAGGCGCAGATCGTACACGCGACGGACTTCGGCACCATGAAAACCCGTGCCGCCGATTTCGCGCCTGAAGCCAACAACGACGTTTGGCACAATGATCAGGCGTTCTTTGCTGGCGGACAATCGGGGCACTGGCGCACGGCCTTCACCGAGGCTCAGATTGCCGCCTATGACGCTCGGTTTGCCCAAGCCTTGCCCAACCCCGCGCATCGGCGCTGGATCGAAACCGGCCTTGGCGATGTCTGAGGCAATCACCACCGCCATTGCCCTGGACGGCCTTTGGTTTCTGGCCTTCGGTGCTTTGGTCGCAGGCTTGGTGCGGGGTTTCGCAGGCTTCGGCAATGCGATGATCTATCTGCCCGTCGCAGGCCAGGTGCTTGGCCCTTTCGAAGCCCTGACCACCTTGGTCGTGCTGGAACTGACCGCCCCCCTGATCCACATCCCCCGCGCCCTGAAAGACGGTCACCCCGGCGATGTTCTGCGCCTCAGTGCAGGTGCCTTGGTCGCCGTCCCCTTGGGCGTTTTGGTCCTGTCTTTGATCGAACCCGAAGTCTTCCGCTGGAGTGTTTCACTGGTCGCCCTGACCGCCTTAGTCGTACTGATCACTGGCTTTCGGTATCGGGGCAAACTGACCAAACCCCTGATCTATACCACTGGCGCGTTAGGCGGCTTCTTGGGCGGATCTGTCGGCATCCCCGGCCCTCCGATCATCGTGCTTTATATGGCCTCGACCCTGCCATCCTCGGCCATACGGGCCAACAACACGCTGTTCCTGATTGCGGCCGACCTGATCCTTTTGGTTGTCTTTATGGTCTCGGGCGTGCTTGTGGTATCCGCTTTGGCCGTGGGTGGGGTGCTGATTGCACCCTATCTCTTGGGCAACTGGTTGGGCGCGAAACTGTTCCGTCCGGGGCACGAGGCCTTGTATCGCCGCATCGCCTACGCAATCATTGCGGCATCGGCGCTGACAGGCCTGCCGATCTGGGACTAAGGAGAACCCCATGCGCCTGAACGAGGTAACCTACACAGACGCCCAGCCAATCGACGGCTACGGCCCCGGTTTTTTTCGCATCGCGGGCAAGGCCATCGACGGCCCTTTGGCGATCCTGCCCACGGGCGTAAGTGACTGGGCCGGTATGGAGGACGCCGAACCATTGGTCGTTGACGTTGATGTCATGCTGATCGGCACGGGCCCCGAAATCGCCCATATCCCCGAAGCCCTGCGCAACCGCCTTGAAGGCGCAGGCATCGGGGTCGAAGTCATGGCCTCCCCCCAAGCCTGCCGCACCTACAACGTTCTTCTGGGCGAAGGTCGTCGCGTCGGCATCGCCCTCATGCCTGTCTGACCCTGCGCCGGATGTCTCAGTCCCTTCTTTCGCTCAAAGCCCTCAGCTGCACGCGAGGCGGCATTGTGGTGCTGGCCGATGTGGCGCTGACGCTCACCCCCGGTCAAGCGCTGGTCCTGCGCGGCCCGAACGGGTCGGGCAAAACAACGCTTTTGCGCACCATTGCAGGATTGCAGCCGCCTGCCGCTGGACATGTCCACGTTGACCCAGACGACATCGCATATGCCGCTCACGCCGATGCCACCAAAGACACGCTGACCGTCACCGAGAACCTTACGTTTTGGGCGCAGCTCTTTGGCGGCTCCGACATCACCCCCGCAATAAATGCCTTTGCCCTGAGCGATCTGGCCAAACGCCCGGCCCAATCCCTGTCGGCAGGCCAGAAACGCCGACTAGGGCTGGCCCGGATGTGCGTGACGGGGCGCAAGCTCTGGCTGATGGATGAACCCACGGTCTCGCTGGACACAGACGCGGTTGCCATGTTCGCAGACGCTGTCCGCGCCCATCTGGAAGGCGGTGGCGCCGCCATCATCGCCACCCATATCGACTTGGGGCTGGACGCTGAAACGCTGGATCTCTCAACCTTCAAACCCGCCAAAACCCAGTCCCAGGCCTTTGACGAGGCTTTCCTGTGATCCGCCTCCTTTACCGAGACCTGACACTGGCGATCCGCGCCGGTGGCGGCTTTGGGCTGGCGCTGGCCTTCTTCTTGATCGTCTGCGTTCTGGTGCCTTTCGGCGTTGGCCCCGGCGGCGACAAACTGGCCCCAATTGCACCGGGTATTCTGTGGCTCGGTGCGCTTCTGGCCTGCCTTTTGTCGTTGGACCGGGTGTTTCAGGCCGACTACGAAGACGGCTCACTCGACATCCTTGCCACAGCCCCCGTGCCACTCGAAGCCGTCACACTGGCCAAAACCGCCGCGCACTGGCTGACAACAGGCCTGCCCCTGACACTGGCCGCGCCCCTATTGGCCGTTCTCCTCAACATGCCCGACGCTGCCCGTGGCACGCTACTTCTCAGCCTCGCCATCGGCACCCCGGCCCTGTCGATGATCGGCGCCTTCGGAGCGGCGCTGACTGTTGGCCTCAAACGCGGCGGATTGCTCCTGTCCCTCCTCGTCCTGCCGCTCTATGTCCCAACACTGATCTTCGGAGCAGATGCCACCCGCCGCGCCGCCGAAGGCCAAGCCGCGACCACACCGCTTTTGCTGCTCGCGGTCATCACATTGGGCAGCCTTGCGCTCCTGCCCTTCGCCTCAGCGGCTGCGCTCCGCATCAACCTGCGCTAATCCGGCTTTCCTCTTGCCAAAAATACTTTGGGGTGAGCCGCAACGCGGCGAGGGGCAAAGCCCCTTCCTTTTTTAATGCACCCCACAAAAAAGACGCGGTCCAAAGGACCGCGCCATTTGTCTTACCCAAAGGATCAGAAATCAGCTGCGGGCGTTGCCCACCAGCTTCCAGATCGCAGGCACGGCCAAAGCGGCCAGAACCAGCTTCAAACCGTCACCGATCAGGAAAGGCCACAAACCCCAGGCCAGAATAGGCTCGTTCCAGCCATAAAGCTGACCCAGCCACAAAAGGCCCGGCACATAGATGATCGCGTTGCCGATCAGCAGCGCCAGCGCCATTTTTCCAAAGCTCCGGTCCCACCCCTGACGTGCGAACCAGCCAAGGGCCACCGCGGCCAAAGCATAGCCGACCAGATAACCGCCAGTGCCGCCCATCATGTAAGTCAGGCCGAACTTTTCAGCCGATGACCCGGCGAACACATCAAACCCAAGGGCCCCAACGGCCAGATAGGCCAAAACGGTGGTCAAACCCAGACGTGGGCCGTAAGCCGCACCGATGGTCAGGATGGCGAAGGTGCCAAGCGTGATCGGAACGGGCCACATGGGGATCTTGATCTTGGCGGCAATAGCAATCGCCAGAACGCCCGCGGCGACAAGCACCAGACGCTTCAGCCAAATCTGGCTTCCTGTGGTGGTCCAGAAGGTTTCGCTCAGCACGGGACGTGCGGAAAGTGTCGACATGGATCGGCCCCTTATTCGAGTTGTTTTACAGCGACTAACATGCTGCAGGCGCATCATGCAATGGAGAGGCCCTGTTTTCAGTCCCTGGGCCGGACGTAAGTCGACACCATTTCATAGTCTTTTCTGGGCCCTTCTACGCGCCAAGTTGCGCTCCATTGGGGCCAATCGGCGAAATCATAGGCCACATGATATCGATCAGGCGCGCAAAGATGCTCGGTTTGGGGCGCAGGATCGCCAAGGGTGACGGAATGAAACGGCCTTTGATCATGGAAATACACGTCGATCCGCCCGACGGCCTCGGTCCAGATATAGGTCTGGCGGGCCTCTAGCGTTTGATCCCCGACGTTCAAAACACCGGTTTCCGTCAACACCAATTGCCGCCCGGATCGCGCGAACATCGCCTGCCCCGTCAACCTGTCCAGCCGTCCATCGCCATGCCGGATC
>CAZWDS010000002.1:0-43259 GCA_964632495.1 uncultured Rhodobacterales bacterium | reverse complement strand
TTGCGATGCGGCGTTGTTGCGCAGTTGGCATGACACCTCCTTGTTCCTTGGCTCGTCCCAGTCTACACGGCGTCCGATCCCAGACGAAAGGCCAGAACTCATGATCCCCAGATACGCGCGCCCCGAAATGGTTGCCATTTGGTCGCCCGAGACCAAGTTCCGCATCTGGTACGAGATCGAGGCCCATGCCTGCGATGCCATGGCCGATTTGGGTGTAATCCCGCGCGAAAACGCCGAAGCGGTCTGGAAAGCCAAAGACGTGGAATTCGACGTCGCCCGGATTGACGAGATCGAGGCCGTCACCAAGCATGACGTGATCGCTTTCCTGACGCATCTGGCAGAGATCATCGGCAATGACGAAGCGCGTTTTGTCCACCAGGGCATGACCAGTTCCGACGTCTTGGACACCACGCTGAACGTTCAGATGGTGCGGGCGGCTGATATGCTGTTGGCCGGCATGGATAAGTTGCTTGAGGCGTTGAAACGCCGCGCCAATGAACACAAGATGGATGTGCGCATTGGCCGCTCGCACGGCATCCACGCCGAACCTGTCACCATGGGACTGACCTTCGCGCGGTTTTACGCGGAAATGGATCGGGGCCGCGCCCGCCTTCAGGCCGCACGCGCCGAGATCGCAACGGGTGCTGTGTCTGGCGCAGTCGGCACCTTTGCGAATATCGACCCGGCGGTTGAAGCTCATGTTTGCGAGAAACTGGGCCTGTCGCCCGAGCCGATCAGCACCCAAGTCATTCCACGCGACCGGCACGCCATGTTCTTTGCCACTTTGGGCGTCATTGCCAGCAGCATCGAGAACATTGCCACCGAAATCCGCCATATGCAGCGAACCGAAGTGCTGGAAGCCGAAGAGTTCTTTTCGAAAGGGCAAAAGGGCTCAAGTGCGATGCCACACAAACGGAACCCGGTGTTGACGGAAAACCTGACGGGTCTGGCGCGGTTGGTCCGGTCTGCCGTGGTCCCTGCGATGGAGAACGTCACGCTTTGGCACGAACGCGATATCTCGCATTCAAGCGTTGAACGCGGCATCGGGCCGGATGCCACGATCCATCTGGACTTTGCGCTGGCGCGTCTGACCGGTGTGATCGACAAGTTGGTGGTTTATCCCGACAACATGATGAAGAACCTGAACCAGTTCCGGGGCCTTGTGCATTCTCAGCGGGTTTTGCTGGCCTTGACGCAGAAAGGTGTCAGCCGCGAGGATTCTTATCGGCTGGTCCAGCGCAATGCGATGAAAGTCTGGGAAGAAGGCGCGGATTTCCTGACCGAGCTTAAAGGCGACGACGAAGTCACTGCTGCATTGTCCGAAGCCGAGTTGGAAGAAAAGTTCGACCTTGGCTATCACACCAAGCATGTGGACACGATTTTCAAGCGGGTTTTTGGGGGCTAGGCACACCGTGTAATCCAGTGAAACCATCCGGAAAAAGAAACACGCCGCCAGATGATTCTGGCGGCGTGTCTCCTCTTTTTACAGAGTTTTTTAGCTTATCGTAAGTTACGACCCGGCAACAAGTTAAGTGGTGTAGATGCCAGCGGCATCGCTGCGGGCCGAAACCCGGATGCCAACCGTCTTTTTCAGAACGATCCAGATCACACCTGTTGTCAAACCAACAAAGAACATGATGAACAACAAGCCGGTGAACTGTCCAAGGAAAGTTGCCTCGGGGTTGCTGGCGACCACGGCAAGAGTGCCCCAGATACCTGCGCCCAGGTGAACCGGAATGGCGCCGACAACATCGTCGATCTCAAGCGATTCTAGAAGTTGCAGCGTCCAGAACACCACCACACCGCCGCCCATGCCGATCGAAAGAGCCATGACCGGATTTGGAAAGAGCGGCTCGGCTGTAATGGCAACCAGACCACCAAGACCACCGTTCATCATGAAGGACAGATCAAAGCGGAACTGCTTCATGTAGGACACGAAAGCGGCTGCGATCACACCACCGGCTGCGGCCATGTTGGTGTTCAACAGGATGCGACCCACGTTTCCGGCGTCTGCTTCTGTTGCAAAGCTCATGTACGAACCAGCGTTAAAGCCGAACCAGCCGATCCACAGGATCATCGCGCCCAAAGTCGCAATTGGCAGACTGAAGTTGGACATCGGAACTTTGACACCGTCGACATAACGACCGGTCCGTGGACCTAGTGCAATCGTTCCTGTCAAAGCGGCAACACCGCCGACCACGTGAATGGCCGATGAGCCCGCAAGGTCTTTAAAACCAACCTGCGTGTCCAGGAAACCACCCCCCCAGACCCACGAGGCCTGCAAAGGATAGATGAAACCTGTCATTGCGACAGTGAACAAGAAGAATGGCAGAAGCTTGATTCGTTCTGCAAGCGATCCCGACACAATAGACGCCACGGCCGCACAGAACATCATCTGGAAAAAGATCACGCTACCTTTTGCGTGTGTTTCACCGCTGGCGGAAGCTCCGGTCTCTGAGACGTTGCCAAGGTCGACAACACCAGAGTGCCCAAAAACCCCTTGAACGAACCAGCTATCACCCGGGAACATCATGCCATAGCCAACCAGCAAAAAGCTGACCGACGCGATGGCGACGATACCGAAGTTCTTGGCACATTGGTTTACAACGTTTTGAGCCCGGACAAACCCCGCCTCGATCATGGCGAAGCCCGCCGCCATCCACATCACGAGGATACCACAAACAACCAAGAAGAAAGTGTTCATGTTGAATTGGATCGGACTTAGTGCTGCATCTTGTGCAACGAGGGGACCTGCGGAAAGTGCAAAAGCACCGGCCAACCCCAAAGTTTTGAAAGTCATCTACTCTGTCCCTATTAACTTACTGCTAATCAAGTATCGGCCAAATCAGACAACAATTTGACTATTTCTTGGGCATTTATGCGCATTGCGCCGCTATTGAGGACAAGCTGAGAAGACAGGCTTGGCCTATGGATAGAGCGTCATGGGATTGGCCGAAACAAGGCGACATGAGCTGAACATCGACGCCTATGGTGATTCATATTTTTATTTAAAAACAGATTATTAACTAGACATGAACCCCGAGCATGCACGTCCTAGGAAGCGCCCTCGCGATGAAAGCGATCCAGGCCTGCGATCAGACTATCAACGGAACTTTCGATGACGAAAGTTAGGCTCATCGTGGGCTCTTGTCCGTAAATCACGGTTCTGACACCGTGATAGTAGATGCCACCGTGGATCGACCAGGCCAGTTCGACCTCGGGATCTGTAATCTCGTCTGCACCAAGCCCCTTGGTGTGACGATATTCGCGCAAAATCGGTTCCAGAATGCGGGTTCGAACGCGGTCGATGTACTTCCGATTGATGGCCCCGCCCTTTAAGCCGGCGAATAGAAAAATGCGCATCCAGTCCCGCTGAAACACAACATCGGTGTAGGCGGCATAAAACGTCTCTAGGCGCTCTTTCAACGGCACCGAACGATCGGCCAGCATGGTGTCCCAGTCCGAGTTCCAACGGCGGACATAGACCGTTTCATAGACTTCGGCGATCAGTTCGTCTTTCGAGGCGAAATAGCGGTACAAGAGCGGCTGCGTCACATCAAGACGTTTGGCCAACTCTCTGGTCGAACTTGAAAACCCCTCTTCAGCGAAGAATTCAATCGCCTTTTGCAGGAACTCTTCGCGTCGCTCTTCTGACGACATGCGTTTGCGTTTCGGGGTCGTCACATCGTCGGTCATGCCTCTTGCCAGTCGTCGCCTATTTTCAGCCGGTGATCCACGATCAGGCCCTTAGCCAAAGTCTGCTCGATAAAACAGCCTTTCTTTGCGGCACTCAAAAGCCGGTGCTGATCGCTCGCGCTGGCGTCCGAGCCAAGATTGACGTCCAAGGAAAAGCCAACGGGATTGGTCACGTAAGGATCATTTCCCTCTTGTTCGCCTTCCCAATGGAGTTTCGCGCGCACTTCGACCGCACCAATGGGCACGTCCAGACGTTTCGAGAAGGCGCGGATTTGGGTCATCAGGCATCCCGTTAGGGCCGCCGTGAACAAGGCCAAAGGCGGAGGCGCCGTACCATCGCCCCCGTGAAACGGACCTTCGTCGGTGGCCAGTTCGAAGCTTTCCTTCATCATTGGCCATGTCACTGAAATGTCGTTGCGCATCTTACCGCTAGAGCGTCCAACTCCTTCAAAAATCACTTCGAATGTCTTGGTCATTGAAAATCCTTTGCGTCGGGGCTCAAATTATCGTTCGATAACTAAGCACGGGCCAAAGACGTCCGGCAACAAAAAAATCGCATGGGAGGATGCACATGGCCAAGCTGACCCGTCAGGATATCTATGACACGGCAGAGGAGCTTTCGAACTGGGGCCGTTGGGGGCCGGATGACCAGATCGGGACGCTGAACAACATCTCACCCGAGGATATTGTGGCGGCGGCCGGGCTGGTGAAACGGGGCAAGGTCTTTGCGCTTGGTCTTGATCTGAAACAGAAAATTCAATCCGGGCTGTTCGGTGGCAGGTGGAACCTGATCCACCAGATGCTGGCGACCGGCACCGACGCGGTAAACGGCGAACAGGACGGCGATGGCAAGGCTTATCTGCGTTATGCCGATGATGCGATCAACCTGCCCTGTCAGGGGTCTACGCAATGGGACGCGCTGTGTCACATCTTCTTGGATGACAAGATGTACAACGGCTATCCGGCGACGGATGTGACGGTGAACGCGGCGAAAAAGTTAGGGATCGAGAATTACCGCGACAAGATGGTGGGGCGCGGTGTGCTTTTGGATATTGCGCGGTGGAAAGGTGTGGACAGTTTGGACGATGGCTATCCGATCACCAACGCCGATCTTGACGCCTGTGCTGAGGCGCAGGGCGTAGAGGTGCGGAAAGGCGATTTTGTGATTGTACGGACGGGGCATCAGGAACGCTGTTTGGCGTCTGGCGATTGGACCGGATACGCAGGCGGCGATGCCCCCGGTTTGGCGTTCGAGACGGCCCATTGGATCAAGGCCAAGGATATCGCCGGGATTTGTGCGGATACCTGGGGTTGCGAGGTGCGGCCCAATGAGACGGACGAGGCGAACCAGCCGTGGCATTGGGTGGTGATCCCGGCCATTGGAATCGCCATGGGCGAGATTTTCTATCTGAAGGACCTGTCGGCGGATTGTGCCGAAGATGGTGTGTATGAATTCATGTTCACCGCCCCGCCCTTGCATCTGCCCGGTGGTGCCGGGTCCCCCATCAATCCACAGGCAATCAAATGACACCAAAACTTTGGGGCCGCGCAAGTTCGGTCAATGTGCAAAAGGTGATGTGGGCTTTGGCGGAATGCGACGTGGCGCACGAGCGCATCGACGCAGGCTGGACCTATGGGCAAACCGACACGCCCGAGTTCCTCGCCATGGCACCCTTTGGCATGGTGCCCGTTTGGCAGGAAGGCAACTTCGCCATCTGGGAAAGCCACGCGATCCTACGCCATCTGGCCCGCGGTCCCTGTGCGGCGCTTTGGCCTGAAGACCTGGCAGATCAGGCGCGCGCTGATATGTGGATCGAGTTCACGGGCACAACCCTTTTGCCGCCCATGACCGGGCTTTTTTATCAAACCGTACGGAACCCACCCAAGGCCCGGTCGGACGAGGCGATTGCCAAACATCTGGCGACGTTGAACAAGGTGCTGGATGTCTTAGAGTCCCGTCTGGACGGGCGCGACTGGCTGGTGGGCGACATGCTGACCATGGCCGACATTGCCGTCGGAACCCCGCTGTTTCGCTACCACAAGATGGACATCACGCGCCACGATCGCCCGGTTTTGTCGGCCTACTATGACCGGCTGACGTCCCGCGAGGCCTATCATGGTTCCGCGATGACGTCTTACGAGGAATTGCGGGCGGTTTAATGGCGGGCTATCGAAACAAAATGAGCACCTTCGGCGCACACCAAGTTTTGTCTCAGCCTCAGGCGGGCGTATTTGGAAAGAGATGAAAACCCCTTTCTTCTTGTTGAAAATATGCCGGGGGATCTCTCGAAGAGAGAGGGGGCAGCGCCCCCCAAATCAAAGACAACGCGTGCGCCGCAGGCGCTCAATCGCCCTGACCGGTGCAACCATCAAAGGGAAGACAATATGCAGCTTCAACCAGTGACCGGCACCACGCCGGA
Organism: uncultured Rhodobacterales bacterium; assembly: GCA_964632495.1. Taxonomy (GTDB): domain Bacteria; phylum Pseudomonadota; class Alphaproteobacteria; order Rhodobacterales; family Rhodobacteraceae; genus CALKXV01. The sequence continues at coordinate 37,143 of CAZWDS010000002.1, read as the reverse complement.
AGCCCGACTTCGTGAACTGGGGCTGGATCTGCCGCCGGTGCCGGAGGCCGTCGCGGATTATGTCACGCATACTCAGATCGGGCCGATCATCTATACCTCGGGCATGTTGCCGTGGATTGCGGGGGAGCTGAAATTCAAGGGCAAGATGGGAGCCGAGCTTTCGGTTGAAGAGGGCTATCAGGCGTTCCAGCTTTCAGCGCTGAATGGTCTGTCTCTCTTGCGGTGGATCACCGGCAATCTGGCCCGTATCAAGCGCATCCACCGTCTTGAGGGCACAGGCGGCACCACGCCTGACTTCTTCGATATGCCGATTGCCCTGAACGGAGCATCCCATCTGATCAACACTGTTTTCGGCGACAAAGGGGCACACACTCGGATGATCTATTCGAACCCGTCCATGCCTTTGAACTGCGCCTCGCTTTTGGTGTTCTGGGCCGAGGTCGACGCCTGAGGGACATGGGTTGATACCCCCCGCCTCATAACGATTGTGAGAGATTTTCACCCTTCGCACCCTCGCACCGATGCTGGCTTTCGACTAAGTGTCTCATTCAACCCCTCTAAGGTCGTTTTGCGCCGCGCAGATTGGGCCATCCGGTCTCAGGTTCGCGGTAAAGATCGTCGTTTGTACAAAGGCCAACCCATATGACGCGCACAGTCCTCGAATCCAAGTCCAAGTCGGTTGTGATCGGTTTCGACGAGCCCTTCTGCATCATCGGCGAGCGGATCAATCCGACGGGCCGCAAGATTTTGGCGGCCGAGCTGGAAGCGGGCAATTTTTCGACCGTAGAAAAAGACGCTTTGGAACAGGTGGCTTGCGGGGCGCAAGTGTTGGATGTGAATGCGGGGGTCGTCTATAACTCGAACCCCAATCCGAACGAGACCGAACCGCCTTTGATGACCAAGATGATCGAGTTGGTGCAGGGCCTGGTCGATGTGCCTTTGTGCGTGGACAGTTCGGTGCCGGGCGCTTTGGAAGCCGGGTTGGAAAAGGCCGAAGGACGGCCTTTGCTCAATTCGGTCACGGGCGAGGAAGACCGGTTGGAAATGGTTCTGCCCTTGGTCAAGAAATATAACGTGCCGGTGGTGGCGATATCGAACGATGACACCGGCATTTCCGAAGACCCGGATGTGCGCTTTGCGGTTGCCAAGAAGATCGTCGAACGCGCGGCAGATTTCGGCATTCCGGCCCATGACATCGTTGTGGATCCTCTGGTGATGCCGATTGGCGCGATGGCGACGGCCGGTCAGCAGGTGTTTACCCTTGTGCGGAAGTTGCGCGAGGAATTGGGCGTGAACACGACCTGTGGAGCGTCGAACATCAGCTTTGGCCTGCCGAACCGGCACGGGATCAACAACGCCTTTTTGGCGATGGCCGCGTCGCACGGGATGACCAGCGCGATCATGAACCCCGTCGCCATGCCAAAGACCTTGAAGGCGACCAGCGACAAGTTCGACGAGTTGAAAGCGCTTGGGGTGACCGCGCCCGATGACATCGACATGAAGGCTTTGCGTCCATTGTTGGGTTTTGCGCCCGATGCGGATTTGGTGGCCGAACGGATCGCACGGCTGGCCGATTTGGGCATCGTGGTGCCCGAAGGCTTAGATGCGAACGCCTTGGCCCCATTGTTGGGCTTGGCACCGAAAACCGGTGTAGCTTCGGAAGAGACTCTGTCGATCCGTGCTGCGGATTTTCTGAATGACCGGGACCCGTCGGGCGGCAATTGGATCAGGTTGAACAAGACGGCCGGGGGGGCTCAAGGTGGACGGGCGCGGCGCGAAGGTGGGCGGCGGCGGCGGCGCTGATACTGTCACTAAATTTAAACGGTCGGGGTGTAGCTAGGCAGCGATTTTAGCTGTCTGTGAGCGCGCCCCATGTCCTATCCCTTGTCCGATCTGATTGTCCTTGACCTGACGCATGTGCTGGCTGGCCCCTTTTGCACAACGAACCTTGGCCATCTGGGTGCCAAAATCATCAAGGTCGAACGCCCCGGAACCGGGGATGACACCCGCGCTTTTCCGCCCTTTATTGAGGGTGAAAGCGGTTATTTCTCGGGGCTGAATGCGGGCAAACAATCGATTGCGCTGGATTTACGCGATAGCGAGGATCGCGCGATTTTTGATGATCTTCTGGCCCGCGCCGATGTTCTGGTCGAAAACTATCGCCCCGGTGTGATGGATCGCTTGGGGCTGGGATGGGACGCAGTGCACGCGCGTCACCCCGGGCTGATCTATGGCACGGTGTCGGGCTTTGGGCATTCGGGGCCAGACATGCTGCGCCCCGCCTATGACATGGTGGTGCAAGGGCGCGGCGGCGTGATGTCGATCACAGGCGAACGCGGGCGCGAACCGGTGCGCGTGGGGGCATCGATCGGGGATATCATTGCCGGGCTTTACCTGACCCAAGGTGTGATGGCCGCACTTTACCAACGTGAAAAAACCGGTTTGGGCCGACGCGTCGACATAGCCATGCTGGACTGTCAGGTCGCCATTCAGGAACATGCGGTGGCTATGGTCTCGGCCACAGGCGTGGCCCCCGGCCCCGCTGGCACACGACACCCAACAATCACGCCCTTTGATGCATTTCATGCCGAGGATGGTCTGTTCATCATCGCAGCAGGAAATGATGCGTTGTTTGGCAAATTGTGTAACGTTCTTGATCTGCCGGAACTGATGACTGATGCGCGTTTTGCCACGAACGGGGCACGGTGCGAGAACGAGCGATTGTTGAAGCGCTATATCGAAAAGAAAACTCTGGAACATTCGCGCGACCACTGGATTGAAACGCTTGAGGCGGCGGGCATCCCCACAGGCCCCATTCAGAACGTGGCTGAGGCGATGGAGGATCCCCAGATCATCGCCCGCAACATGGTGGTCGATGTGCCTCGCTGGCAAGGCGGACGTCACCGCGTCCCGGGCAATCCGGTCAAGATCGAAGGCATGCCTGACCCGGTAACGCGTCCTGGCGCGCCGATGCTGGACGGGAACCGGGCAGAGATCCTTGGCTGGTTGGAGAAACTGGCTGAAGCCGAGCGGAAACACGGATAGGTCGCGCTTTGCGGTGATCTTACGCGTGATGGCCCGGCAAGCTAAGATGTACTGACTGCAACTGAAAGGTTGTCGTGCCGTTTGATTGATGGCCACAAAACGAATTTGTAAGAGCCGTCACTGCCCCATTTGGCGGATCCGGACCAGAATCCGGCGCAACCGGGCTTTTCACCGGGAATCAATGCGTTACTTTCTGCTCCAGACAAAAGGATCCAGAATGAGCAAAGACACGGCATTGGTGATTTTCACGCCCTCCGGCAAGCGCGGGGAAGTCCCAGTTGGAACGCCGGTTCTGACGGCAGCGCGGCAGTTGGGCGTGGATCTGGATTCGGTCTGTGGTGGGCGCGGGATATGTTCGAAATGTCAGGTCTCGCCGGGCGTGGGCCAGTTTCCAAAACATGGGCTGACGGTGGCGTCCGATGCCCTGACAGAATGGAACGCGGTTGAAGCGCGCTATGACGAAAAGCGTGGGCTGAAAGAGGGGCGCCGTTTGGGGTGTCAGGCCTGCATTCAAAGCGACATCGTTATCGACGTGCCCGCAGAAAGTCAGGTGCACAAACAGGTCGTGCGCAAAGCCGCCGCGATCCGTGACATCCGCATGGATCCGGCGACGCGGCTTTATTATGTCGAGGTGCGCGAACCCGACATGCACGAACCCTCGGGCGATTTGCAGCGGTTGCGCGAAGCTCTCTCTCGCGACTGGGGTTTGGAAAATGTTGAGGCCAGCCCGACGCTTTTGGGCAAGTTGCAGCCCGTGCTGCGCAAGGGCAAATGGGCGGTGACGGCGGCTGTGTGGCGGGATCATCGGGGTGGTCGCCCTATCCTGATCGACTTATGGCCGGGCTATTGTGAAGACCGGCTTTACGGCTTGGCGATTGATCTGGGTTCGACCACCATCGCGGCACATCTGTGCGATTTGAGGAACGGCGAGGTGCTCACCTCTTCCGGTGTGATGAACCCGCAAATCCGGTTCGGCGAAGATCTGATGAGCCGCGTGTCCTACGCCATGATGAACCCGGGCGGCGACACCGAAATGACCACCGTCGTGCGCGGGGCGATGGATTTTCTGGCGACCGATCTTGCCGCAGATGCCGGGATTGACCCGGCCCAAATCGTGGAAGCCGTCGTTGTTTGCAATCCGGTCATGCATCACCTGTTGCTGGGCATTGATCCTGTCGAACTGGGTCAGGCCCCTTTCGCGCTGGCCACATCTGACCCGGTGAATACAGCCGCCAGCGCGCTTGGCCTCTCTTCGATCAACCCGGCGGCCCGCGGTTATCTTTTGCCTTGCATCGCCGGTCACGTGGGTGCCGATTGTGCCGCCGTCGCCCTGTCGGAAGAGCCTTATCGGTCGGACGATCTGGTGTTGATCTGCGACGTCGGCACAAATGCCGAGATTTTGCTGGGCACAAAAGATCGCGTGCTGGCCTGCTCCTCGCCGACGGGACCCGCTTTTGAAGGCGCGCAAATCTCATCCGGACAACGTGCAGCGCCGGGTGCCATAGAACGGATCGAGATCAATCCAGACACAAAAGAGCCACGCTTTCGCGTCATCGGCTCGGATCTGTGGTCGGACGACCCTGGTTTTTCAGCGGCGATCGCGACCACAGGTGTGACTGGCATTTGCGGCTCGGGCATTATTGAAGCGGTTGCCGAAATGCGGATAGCCGGGCTTTTGGATCCGTCCGGGCTGATCGGATCGGCGGCGCAAACAGGAACCGAACGCGCGATTCCTGACGGGCGTACCCATGCCTATTTGGTATGGGACGGCGAAGACGGAACCAAGATCACAGTCACCCAAGGCGATATCCGCGCCATCCAACTGGCAAAGTCCGCGCTTTATGCGGGCGCGCGCCTGCTGATGGACGAATTTGACACCGACACCGTAGACCGGATTGTTCTGGCCGGGGCGTTCGGTGCACATATTTCGCCCAAACACGCCATGGTTCTGGGCATGATCCCGGATTGCGAATTGGACAAGGTGACGTCAGCCGGGAACGCCGCAGGAACCGGTGCGCGCATTGCCTTATGTGACATCACCGCACGGGCGCGGATCGAAACCGAGGTGCATCGCATCCACAAAGTGGAAACCGCGATCGAGCCACGCTTTCAAGAGCATTTCATTGCCGCCAATGCCATTCCCCATGCCACAGCCGCCTTTCCTGAACTTGGAAAAGTCGTGGTCCTGCCAGAGGTCGGCTTCAATGCCGGTGGCGGCGAGGACGGCCGCAAACGTCGGCGGCGTCGCGGCTGATACGGGCGGGAAACTGGGGGCTCTGCCCCCGGCTCTTTTGAGAGCCTCCCCCGAAGTATTTTCGGCAAGAGGAAAGACAACTCTTATTCAAATTCGCGCTTCTTCTTGGTCTCTCGCCCAAATCATGATGCGCGCCGCAGGCGCTCTGGTTGATGGATCATACAATGTGCCAGACTTGACCTCACTTGCGCTGCTCCCTACTCCCAAGGGGGACTGCGGGTGTAGCTCAATGGTAGAGCAGCAGCTTCCCAAGCTGACGACGAGGGTTCGATTCCCTTCACCCGCTCCAATTGTTTCAAAGTGTGCCCTTGCCTGATTTTCTGAACTCTCTTGATCGTGCCACCCTCAAAGCCCAAGGCATCACCGGCTGGCCTTATGGCATGGCCGATCAGGTGCGGTTTTATGAATTGGACGCCTTGGCCCATGTGAATAACGTGTCTTATCTCAGGTGGTTCGAGATCATTCGCGTGCGTTATATTCAGGACTATGGGCTGACCTCATACACCAAGGGCGACCCACAGTTGGTTGTACGGGCGCAGTCGGCGGATTATCTGGCGCCGATGTTTATGGATGAACATTATGTGGTCACAGCCCGCACAAAGCTCTTGAAGGCCTCCAGCTTTGTTATGGAGTACGCCGTATTTTCAGACGGGCAGGTCAAGGCTACGGGCGATGCTGTTGTGATCAGCCTGGAGCAGGATGGCAAGACGCGGCGTGCGCACTATGACACGGGTCGTGCGCAGATCGTTGAGCGTGACGCGCCAAAGATCGCCTGACCCTTAGCCGCCGTGCTTTTGGACGTACCCAATCAGTTGCGCGGTTGAGCCGTCTTTGCCCTCGGTGCCTTTTTCCCCGGTCACCACGGGTTGCAAGTCGGTCGCCAGCACCTTGCCCAGTTCGACGCCCCATTGGTCGTAGGAATTGATCCCCAGCATCACGCCTTCGACAAACACCCGGTGTTCGTAAAGCGCGATGATCTGGCCCAGTACGAAGGGCGTCAGCTTCGGGTAAATCAGCGTGGTTGACGGCCGGTTGCCGGGGAAGACACGGTGGCGGGCTTGGCGGTCAAGTTCATCACCTTCGAACTGGCCTTCCATCAGCGCGCGCGCTTCGTCCAGTGTGCGGCCACGCATCAGGGCTTCGGATTGGGCGAGGCAATTGGCGATCAGAAGTTGGTGCTGGTGGTGCAGCGCCTCTTCATGGCCCTCGGCACCGATCATGAATTCGCATGGGATCGGTCGTGTGCCTTGGTGGATCAATTGGTAAAACGCGTGCTGGCCGTTGGTGCCCGGTTCGCCCCAGACGATGGGCCCGGTGTGGACGGGGACAGACGCGCCATGCATGGCGACGCCTTTGCCGTTGCTTTCCATCTCAAGCTGTTGGAAGTAGGCCGGAAGTCGCGTCAGGCGTTGTTCGTAGGGCAACACGGCACGGGTGGCATGGCCCAAGCCTTGGTTGTGCCAGATGCCAGTCAGGGCCAACAGGATGGGCAGGTTTTCAGCCGGGGCCGCAGACCGGAAGTGGCGGTCCATCGCTTCACCGCCGGACAGAAAAGCGCGGAACGCGTCCGGCCCGATGGCAAGCATCAGCGACAGGCCGATTGGCCCCCACATGGAATAGCGGCCGCCGACCCAATCTTCGAAGCCGAAAACACGCGTCGGATCAATGCCGTAAGCGGCGGTCTTTTCACCAGCCGAGGACAGGGCCGCGAAGTGACCGCCTGCCGCATCCGCCCCGACAGCCTTGGCAATCCAGGCGCGGGCAGTATCGGCGTTGGTCATGGTTTCGATTGTGGTAAAGGTCTTTGAGGCCACGATCACCAGTGTGGTGGCCGGGTTCAGGCCGAGCAGAACATCGTTGATGTGTGCGCCGTCTACGTTGGACACGAAGTGGCATTTGGGTCCGTCGTGGTAGGGGGCAAGCGCCAAAGTCGCCATGGCGGGACCAAGGTCCGAGCCGCCGATGCCGATGTTGACCACATCGGTGACCTGGCCGCCCGAAACGGTCAGAGTGCCGGAGCGGATGTCTTTCGCAAAGCCTTCCATCCGTGCCAGAGTGTTCAGAACACCGGGCATAACGTCTTTGCCGTCCACCAGAACGGGATCGCCCGAGAGGTTGCGCAAGGCCGTGTGCAAAACAGCGCGGCCTTCGGTTTCGTTGATCTTTTCTCCTGCGAACATCGCGTCACGGCGGGCTTCAACGCCGGCGGTTTCGACCATCGACAACAACAGATCGCGGCCTGCCGCGTCCATCGCGGTTTTGGAATAGTCGAACAAAAGATCACCCGCTTCGAGCGAGAAGTCACGCGCACGGTGCGGATCGTCGAACCGGGCGAGGATCGGTGTTTTTGCTGCTTTTTCAGCCGCTTTGTTCAGTGCATTCCAGTCCATGATCTGCCTCTTATCCCCCGATATCCCGCCAGCGCCGCCCTTCGGAGTGCAGCAAAATGGCGGCGTCTTCCGGCCCGTTTGAGCCTACGTCGTACGGCATTGGCTTGTCGCCGCGATCGGTCCAACCTTCGATGATCGGATCGGTCCAGTTCCACGCCGCCTCCACCTCGTCACCACGCATGAACAGGGTTTGATCCCCACGGATCACGTCCATAATCAAGCGCTCGTAAGCGTCGGTCACGTCTTCGGACCCAGGCCCAAGAGCATCTGCAAAGGTCATGTCCAAGGGGACGTCCACAAGGCGCATACCACCCGGCCCCGGTTCCTTGATCGTGACGAAAAGGTCCATACCTTCGTTGGGTTGCAGGCGGATTGCCAAGACGTTGCGGTGCTGGCCCAAATCCTGACCAAAGATCGAATGGGGCGCGTCCTTGAAAACGATGGTGATTTCGGAATGGCGCGCTTTCATGCGTTTGCCTGTGCGCAGATAGAACGGGACCCCCGCCCATCTCCAGTTGGACAGATGCAGACGCATTGCGATAAAGCTTTCGGTTATGCTGTTCTCGTCTTCGACCTGATCCAGATAGCTGTCGTCTTTTTTCTTCGACACATACTGCCCGCGCACGATGTCTTCGTTCGAAACGGGATCAAGAGCACGGATGACTTTCAGCTTTTCGTCGCGCACCGCATCGGGTTCGAAGCGCGAGGGCGGCTCCATCGCGGTCAGGCACAAAAGCTGCATCAGGTGGTTCTGCACCATATCACGCATGGCACCGGACTTATCATAGTAAGCCCCCCGCCCTTCGACGCCGACCGTTTCGGCCACGGTGATTTGCACGTGGTCAATGAACTGTGCATTCCAAAGCGGTTCGAAAAGGACATTGGCAAAGCGCACGGCCATCAGGTTTTGGACGGTTTCTTTGCCCAAGTAATGGTCGATCCGATAGATTTGGCTTTCGTCGAAGTGATCACGCAGGGTTTTGTTCAGGGCCTTGGCGCTTTCCAGATCGCGACCAAAGGGTTTTTCAACGACAATCCGACAGCTTGGCCCGGCACATCCATGTTTGTGCAGACGTTCGGCCAAAGCGCCGAACAACGACGGGGCGACCGAGAAGTAGTAGGCATGCACGACATCTTTGCGCAGCATGCCAGTCAGCTCTTTCCAGCCCCCCTCGCCCATGGCGTCAATGGTCACATAGTCCAAACGCTCAAGGAAAGCTTTGACGGCCTCTTTCGGGCGCGCGTCCTTGGGCATGAATTCCTGCAGGGCTTTGTCGATGTCCGCGCGGTAGGCCTTGGTGTCGATGTCGGACCGTGCAGCGCCAATAATGCGGCTCTTTTCCGGCATTTGCCCAGATTGGAAGCGGCGAAACAGGCCCGGCAAAATCTTTCGACGTGCCAAATCGCCCGTGCCACCAAAGATGACAAGGTCAAACTCATCGACCGGGATAACGCGTGAGACCATTGGTCTTCTCCTCACGGATGTTAACGCTAACAATTTATTCGGACGTCGTTTAGCGCGTCTGACCCGTCAGGTCCAGACGGGCACATGCACATCACATCTCTGTCACGACCGCACGCTTTTTCTTTTCCTTTGGAAAACTTGCTCATAGGTAAAGCACGACAAAGGGACGAATAAACCGCTATGAAAGACACGATCGAGCAGACGGATACGCCAAAAGACGCCCAAAAGGGCCAAAGAACGGGTGAAAAATTTAAGGATCCATTGGTGACTGCCAAGGGCGAAGCCCGTGCCGAGGTCGCACTGACCAAGCCTGAAACGCTTTGGTTCAACACCGGAACCTTGTGCAACATCGAGTGTCCGAACTGCTATATCCTTTCGTCGCCGAAAAACGACGCCTTGGTCTATTTGAAAACGGCCGAGGTTGAAGACTATCTGGCTCAACTTGCGGATCGGAACTGGGGCGTGCGCGAGATCGCCTTTACCGGCGGCGAACCCTTCATGAACCCCGATATGATCGACATGGCGCGGGTGTCGCTTGAGGCAGGTTATGACGTGTTGATCCTGACCAATGCCATGCGCCCGATGATGCGGAAATCTATGCGTGCGGGACTTATAGAACTGCATGAACGTTTTGGGAATCGTCTGACCTTGCGGATTTCGCTGGATCACTGGTCGGCGGAATTTCACGACCAAGAGCGCGGTGAAGGCGGGTTTGAGAAGACCCTGATCGGAATGCGCTGGCTGCGGGACGCCGGTTTGACCATGACGGTGGCAGGGCGCACAATGTGGAACGAGGCCGAAGCCGAGGCACGGGCGGGCTATGCCGCACTTTACACGCGCGAAGGGTTTGAGATTGATGCCTATGCCCCTGCCGACACGGTTCTGTTCCCCGAGATGGACGAAACCGTCGACGTCCCCGAAATCACGACTGCCTGTTGGGATATCCTGGAAAAATCGCCGAACGATATCATGTGTGCCTCGTCCCGAATGGTTGTGAAGCGCAAGGGCGCAGAAACCCCTTCAGTGGTGGCCTGCACGCTGTTGCCTTATGAGCCCGAGTTCGAATTGGGCGCGACCTTGGAAGAGGCAGAGCGTCCGGTGCGGTTAAACCACCCCCATTGCGCGAAGTTCTGCGTCTTGGGCGGCGCGAGCTGCTCGGCATAACGCAGGCCGCGTCGCTGGGGCTCTGCCCCCTTGGCCCTTTGGGCCAATTCCCCCGGCATATTTTCACCAAGAAGAACGGCAATTTTAATCGAATTGTCTGGAGTTACGGTCAATCGCACAGACGGATCCGTCTGTTATCCGCGTAGCCGAAGGTTTTTGGGATCAAACACAGGTTGCGACATCTTTTGAGCAGGTCGTCTTTCCCCCAAGATCTCGATCTCGACGGCAAGATCTTCTTCATTCAGGTCCGTTGGCACAAGGCCGAACGCCATCGACCGGTCTGTCCAATGTGAATAACCGCCAGACGTGCAGAACCCGATGACCTTGTCGGCGTGCCAGATCGGCTCCCAGCCCACGACATCGGCATCAAGGGCATCCACTTCAAAGGCCACCAACTGACGCTTCGCGCCTCGGTCGCGCTCCCTTTCCGCAGCGATGCGTCCGATGAAATCTGTGTCTTTGCCAAAAGAGATGAATCGGTCCATCCCGGTTTCTGCCGCCGTATAGTCCGGAGAATACTCTCGGTACCAAGACCCAAAGAAGCGATCCAACCTGAGGGACATCATGGCCCGCATGCCGAAGGGCTGCATATCGTATCCCAAACCGGCCTCTTTCAGGACAGCCCATAGATGGTGTTGCGACGGCAGGTCACAATATATCTCGTAGCCCAGATCGCCTGTATAGCTGACACGCTGCACATCGCATCGCGCCATTCCAACGGTCAGTTGCCGTGCTGACAGAAAGGGGAATGCCTTGTTCGAGACATCCGCTGATGTCGCTGCCTGTAAAACGTGCCGCGCATCCGGGCCGGCAATCTGAAAGCCGGTGCGCTGGTCGGACAGATTTTCAATTTGCACATCGCTTTGTGCGTCCAGATGCGTTTCGAACCATCGCATATGATAGGCTTGGCTGCCGTAGCTGGCTGTCAGATAGAATGTGCCATCTTGCCAACAGGACACGGTGAAATCTCCGATCATGCGACCGGTTTCTGACAGCATCGGGGTGAGTGACACCTTCCCTTCGCGCGGAATGCGCCCTGCCATGACGCGGTCAAGCCAGGCTCGAGCGCCCTGCCCCGTCACCCGAAATTTGCTGAAGTTGTGGACTTCGTTGATGCCGACTTTCTCGCGCACCTGAAACACTTCGCGACGGGTTGGTTCCCATGCGTTAGAGCGGCGGAAGCTGGGTGTTTCGAAATCAGGCTCGCCCGGACGCGCGAAATAGTTGGGCACTTCCAAACCGAATTGCGCCCCGAACACCGCGCCTAAGTCTTTCCACGTGTTGTACATCGGCGTGGTTCGAAACGGGCGCGCGGCGGGCAATTCTTCGTTGGGGTAAGACACCGAAAAACGGCGCTGATAATTCTCGATCACCTTCGGCACGGTGTAACCGGGTGTTGTCCAATCGCCGAAACGCGCGACATCCATGGCACGCGGGTCGATTTCGGGCTCGCCGTTGATCATCCATTGCGCAAGGGTCAGCCCCACGCCGCCGCCCTGACTGAACCCGGCCATCACGGCGGCCGCAGACCAATAATTCCGAAGCCCCGGCACAGGACCGACCAAAGGATTGCCATCGGGCGCGAAGGTAAAAGGTCCGTGGATCACGCTTTTGATGCCCGCGCGTTCCAGAACCGGGAAGCGGCGATAGGCAAACTCGACCGAGGCTTCGATTTTCTCGAAATGATCGTTCAGCAATTCGTGTCCGAAATCCCAAGGCGTGCCGTCAACGGCCCATGGCTCGCAAGGTTGTTCATAGAACCCGATGACAAATCCCTTGCCCTCTTGTCGTAGATAACTTTCGCCGCCCGGATCCATGACATGGGGAATTTCCGCGTCGCGATTTGCGATTTCCGGCACGTCTTCGGTGACCAGATATTGATGCGCCATCGGCACCAGCGGCAAATAGATACCGGTCATCGCGGCCACTTCACGCGCCCAAAGACCGCCGGCATTGACGACATGTTCGGCAACAACCGTGCCCTGTTCGGTCACCACATCCCAACTGCCATCGGGGCGGGCATTGGTTTCCAGAACACGGGTGTGGGTGACGATTTCGGCCCCGCCCATGCGAGCAGCCTTGGCATAAGCATGCGTTGTGCCTGCGGGATCAAGGTGCCCATCAAGCGGGTCGTAAAGCGCACCTAAAACCCCGTCAACGTTGACGAAATCCGCCATTTCGAGAATTTCATCGGGGCCAAGAATGCGGGTTTCTAACCCCATATACCGATGCTTGGCGCGTTCCGCCTTCAGCATATCCAGACGTTCGGGTGTGTCGGCCAAGGTCAGACCGCCGACGTGATGCAAACCGCAGGACATGCCGGTCAGCTTTTCAAGTTCGGCGTAAAGACCGATGGTATAGCCTTGCAGCGCCGCCATATTGGTGTCGCCGTTCAGCGTGTGAAAGCCGCCCGCCGCGTGCCAGGTCGACCCACTGGTCAGTTCCGAGCGTTCGATCAGCATCACGTCCGACCAACCAAGCTTGGTCAGATGGTAAAGCACCGAACATCCGACGACCCCGCCACCGATGACGACCACGCGTGTGTGACTCTTCATACAGGTTCTCCAAGCAGTCTTAGTGGTCTCAGCCTTTCAAAGCGGGTCGCAGCGGGCACGTCATTCTGCGACAGCTGAGCGCTTGGTCACGCCATTGTGGGCCAATTCAACCGCTGCGCCGATCGCCGCGGATTGCTGTGCGGCCAGCCCCATTTCGACCGCGCGCATCCCGTCCAGCAAAGTGACCTCGGGCGTGTGGTTGCCGCGCACGACGTCCAAAAAGCGCACGTGTTGATAGAAGGTCGAACCGTTGTGATCGCCAGCCGTTTGCAGCTTTGGGTCCACGGGAATTTCGACCATTTGCGGCCCCTTCGGGCTTCGGGGTGACACGATGACTTGGGAGACGGGCGGCTCGCCCAAATGCGTGGGCCAGAAGCGGCCGGGACCCGGCACTTTGGCTTCGATCTTGCCGGTCGGCCCGACACCGGTGATTTCTTCCTGAAAGGCCGAGCCTTCGGCGTACATGCACAGTTCCAGCATTGCCCGCGCACCGCCTGCAAATTCCACGATCACAAAGGCACCGTCCCAGATGTCGGGGACTTCGCCGTCGTAGGTTTCGTTCAAGTGGTTCACGTCTTGGCCTGCGCTGGCCATCACGCGGACAGGCTCGTCTTGTAGAATGAACCGCATCAGGTCGAAGAAGTGGCAGCACTTTTCAACCAGAGTTCCGCCGGTGTTGCGATTGAACCGGTTCCAGTCGCCAACCTTTTCAAGGAAGGGAAACCGGTGTTCGCGGATTGTCAGCATCGAAATGCCACCCGTTGCATCGCTTGCCTGTTCGATAAACGTCTGGACCGGGGGCATATAGCGGTATTCCATCCCGACCCAGACGGGTGCGCCATAGCTGGCATCCAGATCGGCCAGAATGGCGGCATCCTCGTGCCGGGTATAAAGCGGCTTTTCGATCAACATGGGCAAGGGCCGGGTTGCGGCGATTTCGCTGAATTGCGCCACATGCATGTGGTTGGGCGAGACGATCACAAGGCAATCAAGCCCCTTCACTTCAAGCAGTTCCGCGATCGAGCCACACATCTTTGCATTCGGCGCAATTGCCTTGGCGGCATCGGCCATGATCTGGTTCGGCTCGAAGATTGCGGCCACGCGGGTGCCGGGCAAAAGTGCGATATTGCGCAGATGTTCCTGCCCCATCATGCCGCATCCGATGAGTCCGTAGTTTACAATATCCAACATTCTCACCCTTATCTCATCCGCGATACGTAGCGGCACTTGTCTGAATCGAACCATGTGCGGGAATATTCGGCGATATCGCCATCACTTGCCCATGCTTGACGCTCTACATGGCCAGCCATGGCGCCGGATGCCAGTGAAAAGTGCGCGCCTGCCCATTCGGGGACGCGGTCCAAGCCAACGTGATCTTCGGCCCGCCCGATCCACAGGCCAAGGGATTGGCGGTAAAAAAGGTAGAGCGATTCCGACATGGTTTCGGGCCGAAGGTGATCGGCCCAAGCCCCGTCCAGCCAGATCTCTTCCAGCGCGACCGGGGTGCCCGACAACAAACGCCGACGGCGAATCCTGTGCGCGTCTTTTGAGTGCCCTAATGCGGGCAAATCTGGCGGTTTGACCGTGCGGGCCACGTCGATCACCTGGGCTGTGGGTAGGCCCCCGCCTTTGATCAACTCCAAACGGAAGAAGGCATAAACACCCGACGCACTTGAAACCTGCCGGATATAGTTGCCTGAGCCGTGGATGCGTTCCAACAATCCCCGACTTTCCAATTCGCTCAACGCTTTGCGCAAGGTCCCGACAGCGATGCCCAAGTTGTTGGCCATCTGCCGTTCGGGCGGCAAACGCTCGCCATCCAGCAACCGCCCGGCTGCGATCTCGCGGATCAGCATTTCCGAGGTCTGGACGTATTTCGGCAACGAGGTTGGATCGGGTTTCATAGGGTCCGCTTAAATTGATGCAGTATTGATGCAATCAGTTTCCGATGGTAGGCAAGTTAAAAGTGACACCACCCCGAGGATCCTTATGACCGTTGTCCCCATCACCTCGCTCGATCTTGATGCATTGGAGGTCAGTTGGTTTTCCGCGCTTTGCTCGGACGACTATCAGTTCTTGGGCGTGCCGGATGGGGCGCTTCGATCCAGTTGGGAGCATTGCCGCGACATCGTTTTAGAAGCCGAAGCCCAAGGGTTTCGCAACATCCTGTGCCCTTCGTCGTTTCAGGTGGGCCAAGACACGCTAAGCTTTGTGGCGGGCGCGGCCCCTTTGACAAGCAAGATCAACATGTTGGCGGCTGTGCGCTGTGGTGAAATGCAGCCCATCATGCTGGCGCGCACCATCGCGACGCTGGATCACATGATGAAGGGTCGTCTGACAATCAACATCATTTCCTCGGATTTTCCGGGCGAAAAAGCGGACAGCGGCTATCGGTATCAACGCTCGCGCGAAGTGGTCGAGATTTTGAAGCAAGCCTGGACGCAGGACGAAATCACCTATCAGGGCGAAATCTATAACTTCGAAAACGTCCCGACCGACCCGGCGCGGCCTTATCAACAAAACGGCGGGCCGTTGATGTACTTCGGCGGCTATTCCCCGCAGGCGTTGGAGCTTTGCGGGCAGCATTGCGACGTCTACCTGATGTGGCCCGAGCCGAAAGAGCAGATTGCCGAGCGGATGACAGCGGTGAACGCGGTGGCCGAACGCTATGACCGGACGTTGGATTACGGGTTGCGCGTTCATATGATCGTGCGCGACACCGAGGCTGAGGCGCGAGAGTATGCGGATTTTATCGTCTCAAAGCTGGACGACGAATACGGGCAATTGATCCGCAACCGCGCCCACGACAGCGCGTCCCTTGGGGTCAGCCACCAAGCGCGGGCCCGCGAATTGGCGGATCAGTTCGGTTATGTTGAACAACACCTGTGGACCGGGATTGGCCGCGCACGTTCGGGCTGTGGTGCTGCACTGGTGGGGTCGACCGATCAGGTGCTTACCGAAATCGAGGCCTATCAGAAAATGGGTATCCGCGCGTTCATCTTCTCGGGCTATCCGCATATTGACGAATGCAAACACTTTGGTTCGCGTGTATTGCCACATTTGAAAACCTGCTCGCTGCCCCAAGCCTATGGCCGCGTGCCCGCTGATACACCCGCAACGCCCTTGGGCGTGGGAGAGAGAAAATAATGGAACGCGTTGAAATTGCATCTGGAATTGAGTTTAGCCGTTTGGTCTACGGCATGTGGCGTGTGGGCGATGACAGCGACACCTCGCCGTCTCACATCCGCGCCAAGATCGACGCCTGTCTGGCACAGGGCATCACGACGATCGATCAGGCCGACATCTATGGTGGCTATACGGCGGAAGCGTTGCTGGGCGCGTGTTTTCGCGACAACTCGGGGCTGCGTGATCAGTTAGAGATCGTGACCAAGTGCGATATCGTGGCCCCAGTGGGACGCTATGAGGGGGCGCGGGTCAAACACTATGACACCTCGGCGGCGCATATCGCGCGGTCTATCGAGGCGTCTCTGTCCGAGATGGCGATTGACCACATCGACTTGCTGCTTATTCACCGCCCCGATCCCTTGATGGACGCCGAAAAAACCGGGCGTGCGTTGGATGACGCCGTGGCTTCGGGGAAGGTGCGCAGTGTTGGCGTGTCGAACTTCCGCCCTTGGGACTGGACCTTGTTGCAGTCGGCCATGTCGACACCGCTGGTCACCAACCAGATCGAGATGTCTTTGGCCGAGCACAACCCGTTCACCAACGGCGATCTGGCGTTTTTGCAAGAGCGCAAGATTGCGCCCATGGCTTGGTCACCCCTTGGCGGTGGTTCGCTTTTTGCCAGCGGCAGTGAATTGCGCACGGCGGTGTCCAAAGTCGCCCTGACCAATGGCGTGGACGAAGCGGCTGTGGCCATCGCGTGGCTATTGGCCCATCCCGCGCGCATCCTGCCCGTTCTGGGCACCAACCGTTTGGACCGGATCGCAGCGATCAGTGATGCTTTGAAGGTGGGAATGGACCGCGAGACCTGGTTCGAATTGTACACCGCCGCCCTTGGGCGCGAAGTGGCCTGATGAACCGTTTTGTCCCCGGCCCCGACACCGCTCACAGCTTTCGCGCCGCTCTTGGGCGTTATGCGACCGGTGTAACGGTGGTGACCTGCCAGTCTGATCTGGGCCCATTGGGGATGACCGCGAATAGTTTTGCCAGTGTCTCGATGGACCCGCCATTGGTTTTGTGGTCACCGGCAAAGTCCTCGTCGCGCCATCGGGCCTTTGTCGAGGCAGAGCGCTTCGTGGTTCATGTTTTGGGGGCCGAGCAGGAAGACACCTGCCAGCAGTTTTCAAAAGACGGGTTGAATTTTGAGGGGCTGGAAGTGTCAACCTGCGAGGGCGGTGCGCCGTTGATCCTGGGATGTTTGGCTCATTTCGAATGTAGTCGCTATGGTGTGCACGACGGCGGCGACCATTCGATCGTCGTGGGCAAGGTGGAAGCGGCGGCGGCCAAGGATGGCAAGCCACTGGTCTTTGCAGGCGGTTCCTTGGGTGGCTTTTCCAACTAGGCGGAGCGCCTTCGGCGCGCCCTATTTTTCAATTTGCGTATTTATCAAAGAGATGAAGGACCTTGGGTCAGTTGACGAGGTCTTCGACGGCGACGACACCGGGCAAGGATTTCAGGGCGCCTTTGATCTGTGGTGACACGGGCCAGTCTTCACCAATGTCGATTGGCACATCTTGGGTGGCGTCATTGGGCAGAGGCACGGACAGAGCAGTGATCCGGATGGGGCCCTTGGATTTGATCGCACCGTCGTCTTTGTAGCGGGCCAGAACCGATTGGATGGTGGCGGCGGCCTCGGCTGTGTCGATCATCACGTTCAGGCCAGCCGTGGCGCCTGTGGCGACCAGACCTTCGATTGGCATCACCGATCGCGCCATGGGATCGTACTGGCCTTCGTTCACGCGACCTTCGATGGACATCAGAACCTGGGACGTTTCCTCAAACACTTTGCGGGTGGCGTCAAAGTCTTCTGGAAAAAGGACAAGACCGCTTAACTGCCCTGTCGGATCGGATGCGTTCAACCTGAAGTAACGTGTGCCCCGGCCGGATTTTCGTTCTTGCACGCCAGACACAACGACACCGACACGCGCGACCGAGCCGCCTTTCTGTTCTGCGGTTTGCTGAAGTTGCGCCAATGTCATCGTGTCGTTCCGCCGGGCGAGTGCGACCGCATAGTCATCCAGCGGGTGGCCTGAGAGATAGAAACCGATGGCGGTCATTTCCTCGGCCAGACGTTCGTTCGGCAACCAGTCATCCACAGGCGATAGCCTTGGTTCAGGCAGATCGTCGCCTGCTTCGCCAAATAGCGAAACTTGGTTCGAGGTTTTCTGCTCGAAGATCGCGGCTGAATAGGCGGTGAGTTGATCGAGCGACTGGAACACGCGGCGTCGGTTTTGATCCAGTTGGTCGAAGGCACCGGACCGCGCCAACATTTCCAACGGGCGTTTGCCGATCTTTTTCAGATCCACACGGCGGGCCAAATCGAAGAGGTTGACGAAGGGCTTGTTGTCGTCAGCGGCGCGCGCGTCGATGATCAGGCCCATGGCTTCGACGCCGACGTTTTTTAATGCGCCGAGGGCATAGACCAGTTTGCCGTCATCCACCGAGAAACGCGCAAGTGAGCGGTTCACGCAAGGGGGAACAATTTCGATATCGAGGCCGCGGCGCACCTCTTCTGCATAGATCGACAGCTTTTCGGTTTGGTGCAGATCGCAATTCATCACACCGGCCATAAATTCGACCGGGTGGTTCGCCTTTAACCATGCGGTTTGATAGCTGACCACCGCATAGGCGGCGGCGTGGGATTTGTTGAAGCCGTAATTGGCGAATTTGTCCAACAAATTACAGACTTCCAACGCTTTCTTTTCGTCGACGCCGTTGGCGTTGGATCCCTCGATAAACTTCGGACGTTCGGCGTCCATCGCTTCTTGGATTTTCTTACCCATGGCGCGGCGCAACAGATCAGCGCCGCCAAGGGTGTAGCCCGCCATGACTTGGGCGATTTCCA
Source organism: uncultured Rhodobacterales bacterium (assembly GCA_964632495.1). Lineage (GTDB taxonomy): Bacteria > Pseudomonadota > Alphaproteobacteria > Rhodobacterales > Rhodobacteraceae > CALKXV01. The sequence continues at coordinate 18,242 of CAZWDS010000002.1, read as the reverse complement.
TCACCTGTTCCTGATAGACGATGATGCCTTGGGTTTCGTCCAGAATATGATCGATCAGAGGATGTAGTTTTTCGCGTTCCGCACGTTTGTTTTTCACGTCGCAGTATTGCGGAATGTTCTCCATCGGGCCCGGACGGTAGAGCGCCACAAGCGCCACAATATCTTCGATGCAGTTGGGTTTCATACGCCGAAGCGCGTCCATCATGCCGCTGGATTCCACTTGGAAGACGGCGACGGTTTTAGCGGCGGCGTAAAGATCGTAGGTGGGTTCGTCGTCAAGCGGGATTTGCCCAATGTCGATCTCGATCCCGCGTTCTTTCAACAATTCCAAGGCGTTCTGGATCACGGTCAGAGTTTTCAGACCCAGAAAGTCGAACTTGACCAAACCGGCCTGTTCGACCCATTTCATGTTGAATTGGGTGGCCGGTGTTTCGGACCGCGGGTCGCGGTAAAGCGGGACCAATTCGTCCAATGGGCGGTCGCCGATCACGACGCCCGCGGCATGGGTCGAGGCATTGCGCAGCAAACCTTCGACCTGTTGACCATAATCCAAAAGACGCGCGACGACTTCTTCGGCTTTCGCTTCTTCACGCAAACGGGGCTCGTCAGACAGAGCCTTCTCGATGGATACGGGTTTGACGCCTTCGACGGGGATCAGTTTCGACAGCCGATCAACTTGGCCGTAGGGCATTTGCAGGACCCGGCCCACGTCGCGCACGGCGGCCTTTGACAGAAGCGCGCCGAACGTGATGATCTGGCCCACTTTGTCAGAGCCGTATTTTTCCTGCACATAACGGATCACCTCTTCCCGGCGGTCCATGCAGAAGTCGATGTCGAAATCGGGCATCGAGACACGTTCTGGGTTCAGGAACCGTTCGAACAAAAGCGAGTATCGCAAGGGATCAAGGTCGGTGATCGTCAGCGCATAGGCCACCAAAGATCCAGCACCAGACCCACGGCCCGGGCCGACGGGAATGTCGTGATCCTTGGCCCATTTGATAAAGTCGGCCACGATCAGGAAGTAGCCGGGAAAGCCCATGCCTTCGATGATGCCCAGTTCGAATTCCAGACGTTTGTCATAGTCTTCGCGCGGGCCAGCGGGTTCGATCACGGCCAATCGCGCGTCCAGCCCGGCCTTGGCTTGACGGCGCAGTTCTTCAATCTCATCATCGGCGAACTTGGGCAGGATGGGATCACAACGCTCGGCTCCATAGGCACAGCGGCGGGCCATATCAAGCGTGTTTTCAATGGCCTCTCGCAGATCCGCGAAGAGGGCCGTCATCTCGGCAGGTGTCTTGAAATAGTGCTGTTGGGTCAGACGACGGCGGTCGGCTTGCTGATCGACGTAAGCGCCCTCGGCGATGCAGATCAGCGCGTCGTGAGCCTCGTACATGTCGGGTTTCGGAAAGTAGACATCGTTGGTCGCAACCAGCGGCAGGTTCATGGCATAGGCCATTTCGATGGCGGGGCGTTCGGACAATCGTTCGGCTTCGGGCAAGGCGCCCGCTTCGGTTGGGTGACGTTGCAGTTCGACGTAAAGGCGATCCGGGAACATCTGAGACAGCTTGGTCATCAGCGCCTCGGCCTTGGGTCGGTGGCCAGCACGACAAAGCCGCCCGATGGGACCGTCCGGTCCGCCTGACAGGCAGATCAAACCTTCGGCGTGACTGGCCAATTCGTCGATGGTGACATGGGGCCAATCGGCGTCGCGCAGATAGAGACACGAGTTCAGCTTCATCAGGCTTTGGTACCCGGCCCGATCCTGCGCCAAGAGAACAAGTGGCGCAGGCGGGATGGCTTTTTCCCCCGGCCCGGCCACTTCATATGCCAGATCAATTTGACACCCGACAATCGGCTGGATGCCTGCGCTGATGGCGCCCACAGAAAACTCTAACGCGGCAAACATATTGTTCGTATCGGTCACTGCGACGGCGGGCATTCCCGCGCTCTCGCAAAGACCCGGCAGTTTTTTCAGCCGCACAGCCCCCTCCAGAAGTGAATATTCAGTGTGAAGGCGAAGGTGGACGAAACCGGAATTGCTGCTCATGGGGCGACCTTAGAAACTCGCGCGCGGAAGGGAAAGGCCTGTGGCGTTTGGCCTCGCTTCCCTTCGGCAAAATCGGCATAGATTTGCCTTATGATATTAGACGTTTCGAACCTGAAAAAAACATTTCCCGGCAGCGGATCAGATGTGACCGTGCTGGATGGCGTGTCGCTGTCTTTGGCGGCGGGCGAAGTTGTGGCGCTGACTGGCGAAAGCGGGTCCGGCAAATCGACCTTGCTGCATATCGTGGGCGGGTTGGAACCTGCGGATTCAGGACAAGTTGTGTTTGAAGACAGTGATCTGACAAAGCTTGGCGATGCGGCGCGGGCCGAATTACGACGCACCTCGATTGGGATTGTGTTTCAACAGTTTAACTTGATTCCATCCCTAACCGCGCGGCAAAACCTTGGCTTTCAGGCCCGTTTGGCGGGGCAAGCGGAACCCGATTTGAGCGCACTTGCAGATGCGCTTGGGATCACCGATCAACTGGACAAATACCCCGAGGATCTGTCGGGCGGCCAGCAGCAACGTGTGGCTATCGGACGTGCCATTGCCGCCTCTCCGAAACTGGTGCTGGCGGATGAACCTACGGGCAATCTGGACGAGGCAACGGGCGGCGCGGTGTTCGACATTTTGTTGCAACTTGCCCGGGACCGCGGAACGGGGTTGTTGATTGCGACCCACTCGGATCGTTTGGCCAATGCGGCCGACAGGCGTTTGCACCTGTCCCACGGACGGATCCCTCTGTGAGACGCGCTGTATTTACAGCGCTGTTGTCCCATTGGCGGCGCAAGCCGTTTCAGCTTTTGACGCTGATCTTAGGGCTTGCCTTGGCCACGGCACTTTGGTCAGGCGTACAGGCGATCAACGCCGAAGCGCGCAAATCCTATGGCGAAGCAGCGGATGTTCTGGGTGGCAGCGGGTTGTCGGAACTGGTGCGTGAGGATGGCGGCACCATCGCGGTTGAGACCTTCGTCGCACTCAGACGCGCGGGCTGGCAGGTCAGCCCCGTAATCGACGGATGGCTGGCGACGGAACAGGGCCGCGTGCGGCTTTTGGGCATGGATCCCTTCACCATGCCTGCCGACACAACCGCCGGAGCAACCATTGCCCCCGGCACCTTCCCCGAGATGTTGGGCGACGCGGGCATCATCCTTGCTAACCCTGCCACGGCAGCGCGGCTGTCGCATTTGGGTGACCGCGTGCGGTCGGTCGAAACCTTGACCGCCGGGCTGGCTTTGGCCGATATCACCAGCGCACAAAGCTTGCTTGAAACCAATGGCTTCACCCGACTGCTGGTCGCCCAAGAACAGCCACTGCGCCGCCCGGACCTGGCCGAGATCGCCCCGAGCTTGCGCATGGAAACCCCAGACACCGCCGAGGAACTGGGGCGTCTGACCGACAGTTTCCACCTGAACCTGACCGCTTTCGGCCTGCTGTCCTTCGCCGTCGGCCTGTTCATCGTCAACGGAGCGGTCGGTCTGGCCTTCGAACAACGCCGCCCGGTCTTTCGCACGCTGCGCGCCCTTGGGGTGCCTGCGTCCTATCTGGTGATCGTCCTGACGCTGGAGTTGTTGATCTTTGCCCTTGTGGCCGGTGCCCTTGGGATCTTGATGGGCTATCTGATTGCCGCGTCGCTTTTGCCAGATGTCGCCGCCACTTTACGCGGACTTTACGGCGCCAGCGTTGAAGGCACCCTGTCTTTGTCGCCCGCGTGGTGGCTGAGTGGGATCGCGATTGCCTGTCTTGGCACGGCACTTGCAGCATTTAGTGGATTGCTGCGCGTGGCACGGATGCCGCCATTGGCGCCTGCCCGTCCACGGGCTTGGGCTGTGGTGACCTTGAAAGCGCTGAGATGGCAATTGGCGGCGGCCGCCTTATGCCTGATCGTGGCGTTTGGCACCTGGACCTTCTGGGGCGGATTGGTCGGCGGCTTTGTTCTGTTGGGCGGGTTCCTGTTGGCCGCAGCCCTTGTCCTTCCCACAGTTCTGTCCGCCCTGATCGCCTTCGCCAGCCGCTTCGCCAAAGCGCCGATCCCTCAGTGGTTCTGGGCCGACACACGCCAACAGATGCCGGGGCTATCGCTGGCGTTGATGGCGCTGTTGCTGGCCTTGGCGGCGAACATCGGCGTCGGCACGATGGTGTCCAGCTTTCGGGCAACCTTCACGGGCTGGCTGGATCAACGGCTGGTCAGCGATCTTTACGTGACGGTCGAGAACGAGGCGGATGTGCCAGCGCTGATGGCATTTCTGGAAGGCCGCACCGATGGCATCTTGCCGATCTGGCACATTGACGGCGATGTTCTGGGCGCACCTGCGGAAATCTATGGCGTGGTGGATCATCCGGTCTATTCCGAGAACTGGCCGCTTCTGGACGCCCTGCCCGACACATGGGACAGGATCGCCGCCGGTACCGGCGCTTTGATCAACGAACAACTGGCCCGGCGCGAAAACTTGTCCCCCGGAGACCTGCTGCCCTTGCCCGGCGATTTTGAAACGGTGATCAACGGGGTCTACAGCGATTATGGAAATCCCCTTGGACAGGTGGTGTTACCGCTGGACGTGCTGACCGCCATATACGACGGGGTCGACCGCAGCGACTTTGGCATCTTGGTGTCGGACGAGGCAGCCGAGAGCCTGAAGACTGCCTTGGTCCAAGACTTCGGTTTGCCACAAGACAACCTGATCGACCAAACCGCGCTGAAGGCGTTCTCGTTGTCGATATTCGAGCGGACCTTCGCCGTCACCGGTGCCCTGAACGTGTTGACATTGGCCGTGGCTGGCGTCGCGATCCTGACCAGTCTTCTGACCCTGTCGTCCATGCGCCTGCCGCAACTGGCACCGGTCTGGGCCCTTGGCCTGACGCGCGAGAAACTGGCGCGGATCGAGCTTTTGCGGTCGGTCGTCCTTGCCGCGCTGACCTTCGTTTTGGCCGTGCCCGTCGGACTGGGATTAGCGTGGGTGCTGTTGGCTGTCATCAATGTCGAGGCTTTTGGCTGGCGCTTGCCGATGCTGTTGTTCCCCATGGATTGGCTGTGGCTTTTGCTTCTGTCCCTTGCCGCAGCAGGGCTAGCGGGGCTTTGGCCTGCGCGACAACTGGCAAAACGTCCACCTGCCGATCTGATCCGGGTGTTTACACATGAACGTTAAAGCTCTCATTCTGGCGCTCGTCTGCCTCATGCCGTTTCCGGCCCTGTCACAAGGATTTGCAGGACTTGGCGAAAGCATTGACGGCTACGCTCTGCCCGACCCGGACACACGCTTCGTCTATCCAGAAGATCACGGCGCGCATCCCGATTTCCGCATCGAATGGTGGTATGTCACCGCCAATCTAAGCGGCCCCGATGGTGCGGCCTATGGCATTCAATGGACGTTGTTTCGCAACGCCATGTCGCCCACGGGTCGCCCCGAGGATCAGGCGTGGATGGCCCATGCTGCGGTCTCAACACCGAACGGGCATCTTTATGCAGAACGTCTGGCCCGTGGCGGGATCGGCCAGGCTGGTGTGACGGCCAAGCCTTTTGAGGCCTTCATAGACGAATGGTCGATGGCCGGGCCAGACCTGAACACCATCACTCTGACCGCGCAGGGCGCTGATTTTAGATACGATTTATCCCTGATCGCAGATCGCCCCTTCGTCCCGCAGGGAACAGAGGGCTTTTCGATCAAATCCGAGGCGGGTCAAGCCAGCCATTACTATTCGCAACCTTTCTACCAGATCACCGGCATCCTAGAGCTGCCGTCCGGCCCGGTCGAGGTGACGGGGCAAGGATGGCTGGATCGCGAGTGGTCGTCCCAGCCTTTGACGGCCACACAAACCGGTTGGGATTGGGTGTCTTTGCATCTGGATGGCGGCGACAAGCTGATGGGATACCGTCTGCGCGATCAGGACGGCACGGCTTATACCGTCGGCACATGGATCAACGCAGATGGTACGCCCGAACCTTTGGAGAACGGCGACATCACCATGACGGCGGCTGGCAGCGCTAAGGTTGCCGGGCGCGAGGTGCCAGTGGTTTGGGACATCACCTTGCCTGCAAAAGACCTGACCATTCGGGCCGCCGCACTTTATCCCCAAAGCTGGATGGGCACCCGCATTCCCTATTGGGAAGGTCCGGTGACCGTGACCGGATCGCACAAAGGTGAAGGCTATCTTGAGATGTCGGGGTACTGAAGGCTCGCCAAGCGCGCGGCCATTGGCTAGGGAAAGGATATGGATAGGCACCCTCTTCCACTGACCCAAGATATCGTCCTAGTGGGCGGCGGCCACAGCCATGCTTTGCTGTTGCACCGCTGGGGAATGAACCCGTTGCCGGGCGCGCGTCTGACGGTGATCAACCCAGCCCCAACCGCGCCCTACACTGGCATGCTGCCGGGATTTGTGGCCGGGCACTATGGGCGCGATGATCTAGAGATTGATCTGGTGCGACTGGCCCGGTTTGCAGGGGCACGGATCATCTTAGGCATGGTCACAGGAATTGACCGAGCCGCGAAAACTCTGTCCATCGAAGGGCGCGGATCGATTGCCTATGATGTGGCATCGATTGATATCGGCATCACGTCTGACATGCCCGAAGTGCCGGGGTTCACAGACTTTGCCTGTGCCGCCAAACCGCTTGGGCCGTTCGCCAAACGCTGGCAAAAACATCGGGATGGCACGCCCGGGTCCGTCGTGGTGGTGGGCGGCGGAATTGCTGGGACCGAGCTGGCGATGGCGATGCGCCATTCCTTGGACGCGACCAGTTCCGTAACAGTGATCGAGGCCGAAACGGCATTGCGCGGGGTCAACGCGGCTTCGCGTGAGCGGTTGCTGGACGAGATCGAGCGCCAGGACATCACACTGATGGAAAACGCCCGCGTCGCCGAAGTGGGCCCCGATTTTGTCACCTTGGAAAACGGCAAAACGATTTCGGCCAGCCTGACGGTGGGGGCCGCAGGCGCACGTCCGTTTGCGTGGTTGCGCGACACCGGGCTGGATTTGACCGATGGCTATATCACCGTCGATGCCGCGCTACGCTCGGTGAATGATCCTTCGATCTTTGCGGCCGGGGATTGTGCACATCTGTCTGCCTCGCCCCGCCCCAAGGCAGGGGTCTTCGCAGTGCGGGCGGCGCCGATCCTGATGGACAACTTACAGGCCGCTGTTTCGGGCGGCGGGATGCGCGCGTTCAACCCTCAGGCGCATTACCTGAAACTGGTCTCGTTGGGGCGCAAATCAGCTTTGGCCGATAAGTGGGACCGGGCCATCCAAGGGGATTGGGTCTGGCATTGGAAAGACCGGATCGACCGCGCCTTCATGAACAAACTCAGCAACTTGCCTGCCATGCCCCGACCCGCACTGCCCGCAGACCACGCCGAAGGGATGGAGGACGCTCTTGGCGATAAACCTTTGTGCGGCGGCTGCGGATCAAAAGTGGGTGCGGGCGTTTTGGACGGCGTGCTGCGCGATTTGAACGGCCCCGTTCGCCACGATGTTCGCTTGGGGATCGGCGACGATGCGGCGGTGTTGAAAATGGGCGATCTGCGGCAGGTGATCACGACAGATCATCTACGTGCCTTTTGGTCCGATCCCTGGCTGTTCGCGCGGATCACCGCACTTCATGCCTTGGGGGATGTTTGGGCCATGGGCGCTGAACCTCAGGCGGTTTTGGCTCAGATCACCCTGCCCCCCTTAAGCGACACCTTACAACACCGCTGGATGGCCGAGATCATGCAAGCCGCCAACGCGGTCTTTACTGCCGAAGGTGCCGTGGTTGCGGGCGGGCACAGCACCATTGGCGCAGAATTGACCGTTGGGTTCACCGTCACCGGGGTGTCGCAAGACCCTCCGATCACACTTGTCGGGGCAAAATCCGGTGACCGGTTGCTGATGACACGCCCCATTGGCTCGGGCGTCTTGTTGGCAGGCGAGATGGACGGCAAAACCGACGGTGATGATTTGGCCGCGCTGCTGACGACGCTGGCAACGTCTCAGGGGGATGCGGCAAGAACTTTGGCCACGCGCGCCACCGCCTTGACTGATGTGACGGGCTTTGGATTGGCCGGACATCTGACGCGGATGGCCAAGGCCTCGGGCCTGAGCGTACATCTGGCGTTGGACGATGTGCCGCTTTTCGCAGGTGCCGAAGACCTTGCCGCTCAGGGCCTGCGGTCTTCCATCTGGGCTGCCAACAAAGCCGCACTGGACACTGATCTTCCTGACACGCCACGGGCTGATCTTCTGCTTGATCCGCAAACCGCCGGGGGTCTTCTGGCGGCCTTGCCAGCCGAGCATGCCGAAGACATGTTGCGCGAGGTTCAAGCCATGGGCCACCAAGCCGCCCTGATCGGAGTGTTCGAGCCTAAAACCACGGTCACACTGTCAGTGTCGTGATAACCTTCACCATTTGATCTGCCAGCTTTTCTAAATGTCCGGCGTCCAAACTGTCGGCTTCAAACACCAATTCGGCCTTTGCATCATGGCGCGCGCGGACCTTGTGATAGCGCGGGTCATAGTGATCGCGGATCAGCTCTTCGGCCAAGGTCTGAAACGCGCCTGACGCTGCAAGGGCTTTCCAATGATCGACCTTTTCGTGCCCCTGCAATCGGCGCAACAGATCCAAGCGCTGCCCCAAGTCTTTGAGATCCGGTAAGACATCTTCATAAGCCCGGATTAAAAACGCTGCCCGCGCGGCCACTGGGGCTGCGATTTGCACGCGTTTGGCAGACTGCATAGCCCGATACACACGGCCTGGAATGTTCAACCGCCCCACCTTACTGCTTTCCGCTTCGATCACCACGGGTCGGTCGGGATCAAGCTTGGCCATTTCAACGGCCAACCGGGTTTCAAACCCTTTCTGACTGGGTTGCTTGCCCTGACCACCCAAAGCCGAACCTCGGTGGTTGGCCAACCCCTCCAAATCAATCATTTGCACGCCCCGATCCGCCAAAAGGTGCAAAAGCGCTGTCTTTCCGGTGCCGGTGTTGCCGTCCAGAAGGATCACGCGGGTCGGGAAGGCATCATCGTAAAGCCGTTGCGCAACCAAACGGCGATAGCTTTTGTACCCGCCCGCAATCGTATCCGTCCGCCAACCGATCTGGGACAGGATCGAAGCGAACGACCCCGAGCGTTGCCCGCCCCGCCAGCAATAGACCAACGGCTGCCAACCGCCGTCCTTTTCGGCCAAAGGGCCTTCGATGTGGGCGGCGGCATTGCGCGCCACCAAAGCTGCGCCGATCTTACGGGCATTGAACGCACTATCCTGGACATACATTGTGCCGACTTTTGCGCGCTCTTCGTTGGACAGGACCGGCAAGCTGATCGCACCCGGGACATGATCTTCGGCATATTCCGCAGGCGAACGCACGTCGATCACCGTGTCAAACCCCGGTGCCGGATCAATCAAGGATGTAAGTTCAAAGGCCATAAGCGGTCCATATCCCCTTGGGTCGGCAACCGAAAGCGCAACCGAGGTTTGGTTGGGTCTTGACGCGAGGCACGCCGTATCGTTTCTGTTTGCAACCGGTTTCAATATGAGGACACGGATCATGACACTTCGCTTTGCAATTCTTGGGGCCGGACGCATTGGTCAGGTGCACGCCCGCGCCATTGCCGCAACCGAAGGCGCTGAACTGGCGGCGATTTTCGATCCGATTGAGGCAGCGGCCCAAGCCATCAGCGATAAATACGGCTGTGACATCCGAAGCGTCGAAGACTGCGCAGCCGCGACCGATATCGATGCCGCCTTGATTTGCACGCCAACCGACCTTCACGCCGATCAGATCGAGCTGTTCGCCCGCGCCGGAAAGGCCATTTTCTGCGAAAAGCCGATTGATCTTTCTGTACCTCGCGTCCAATCCTGCCTTGAGGTCGTGAAAGCCGAAGGGGCCACGCTGATGATTGGCTTTAATCGCCGGTTTGATAGCGACTTCAAAGCCTTGCATGCTGCAGTTGACAATGGAACTGTCGGAAATGTCGAGATGGTCGCGATCACCTCGCGCGATCCCGGCCCGCCACCGATTGACTATATCCAACGTTCGGGCGGAATTTTCCGCGACATGACCATCCACGACTTCGACGTGGCGCGCTGGATGCTGGGCGAAGAGGTTGAAACTGTGTCAGCCCAGGGATCGGTGATGGTCGATCCGGCGATTGGCGCGGCAGGGGATTTCGACAGCGTGACCGTGATGCTGAAAACAACGTCAGGTCGCCAAGCCGTGATCAGCAACTCGCGCCGGGCGGCTTATGGGTACGACCAAAGGATCGAAGTCCATGGATCGGACGGTATGGCACTTGCCGAAAACAGCCACGAAGCCCGCGTGCAAGTGGCGACGGCCAAGGGTTATACCCGCCCGCCGTTGTTGAACTTCTTCATGGATCGCTACACCGAGGCCTATGCCAGCGAAATCGCCGCTTTCGTCGAAGCGGTCACCAACAGCACGCCCCCGCCCACCACAGGGCATGACGGGTTGATGGCGCTGGCTTTGGCCGAGGCCGCAAATATCTCGGTGGCTGAGGCTCGCGCGGTTAAAGTGTCCGAGGTTATGGGATGAAGCGCGATCCGTTCAACATACGGTCCCCGTTTTTTCGCCCCGTCGGACGCCGCGCTTTTGTGACCGGGGCCTGCATTGCTTGGGCTTGCGTGGAACTGTCCCTTGGAAATCCCATCTGGTTCGTGGTGTTCGGGGCTATCGGCGGATACCTTGGCTATCAGTTCTTTGTGGTGTTCGACCCGAAAGACTACGAAGCCCCAAAGGACGACGACTAGCGCTTGCCGCCTGCCAATGCCTGCGCTTCGGGCATCGCTTTTAGCCGCCACATAGAGATCGCACCAAAGATCGGACCCGGCACAAGGATCAGAAAGCTCCAGCGCCAGCTTCCCGTCCATTCCACGATCTGCGGCACCAGCCAGACGGTGAAGATAGAAATGGCAAAGCCCACGCTCATCTGAAACGCAAGGGTCGAGCCGACAAAGTCTTGGTCCGCCAGTTCCGAAACAGCGGCCGAAAACTGCGCGCTGTCTGACACGATGGTCAGGCCCCAGAACAAAGCGATGATCAGGAAAAGGCCCGGGTGTGCGTCAAAAAACAGGCCGATCAGAAGGGCCGATCCACCTGACCCTGCCAACATCAGGATTGTCGTGTTGCAGCGGCCAATCCGGTCGGCCAACCAGCCCGCCATAAGGCTGCCGGGCGCGCCAAGGGCAATGACGGCAAAGGTCAGGATCGAGGCGTTGAGGTTCCAACCGCCTCCATCAATCGCGGCCGCAGAGAAGGCCAGAAACCAGCCCCACATGGCGTAAAGCTCCCACATGTGGCCAAAGTAGCCGCAGTTGGCCAGCATGACGGGCTTGTTCTTCAGGATTGCGCCGAACTGGCCAAGATCGACCTTGGTGCGGGCGAACGGATATGGGCCTTCGCGCAAGGCAAGGACGAAGATCAAAGCTGAGACGAGGCAAAGCACCGACGTGGTGGCCACGGTGACTTTCCAGTCCAGACCGGCCCCGATGGCCTTCACCAGATGGGGCATCGACTTGCCCAAAGTCAGCGCTCCGACCATCGCGCCCATGGCCAGCCCGCGTCCGGTGCGAAACCATGTGGCGATGAATTTCATGGCCGGGGGATAGATGGCGGCAAGGGCAACGCCGGTCAAAAACCGCAAGAAAACAGCAGCATAGACACCGGGCTCCAGCAGTAGCGCGGCGTTGAATAGGGCCGCCAGCACAGAAGCCCAGCACATCAACCGGGTCAGCGACATCCGGTCAGCCAATGCGATCAGGCTGGAGCCAAGCGCGCCCACAACGAACCCAAGCGACACCGCATTGGTCATCCAGCTTGCCGCGCCCGGGCTAAGCGACCACGCGATGACCAGTTCCGGGGTCACGGCGGTGGCGGAAAACCAAGTGGTCATCGACAGGATCACCGCGACGCCTGTCACAGCGAGGGCCAACCATTTCGAGGGGTGCGTTTCGTGTTTCACAGCGGCCAGTCTATCGCCTTCCCCAGACGGGCGTCAGGCGCAATCGCGTGGGACAAATCAAAATCCTGTGCCTTAGGTGTCCGCGTCTTCCGCCTCAACGGTTTCGAACGCCCGAGACTTCAACCCTTTCTGGATCTCGTAGATCGAGATCGGCACGTCGGGTTGAGGCTGAGGGATACGGATCGGGATGTCTTTCAGGCGTGGTTGGATGGTCGGCTTACCGCACAGCATGCGGGTGTTGTAATCCTCGATCCCGTCCCATTTGGTCATCGACCCCATGATCGGGAAAGCGTCCGCTGCCATCATCTCATAAAACAGGATGCGCCGCGCTTTGTCCGACCGGTTCAGCGCGCTCCCGTGCAATATGCGCCCATGGTGGATCGAGATCGACCCCGCTGGCCCCATCAGCGGCACCGCGTCTTTCACGTCCAAGCCGACCGCTTCGGGCAGGATGGCACCCGCGAACACGCCATCGACGTGATGGTCATAGACCGGGCCACGATGACTGCCGGGAAAGACTTGCAGGGGGCCGTTTTCTTCGGCCATGTCGTCGATCAACACGCCGATGGCCAGAATGTCGTCGTTGGTGTGGGGATAAAAGGCATAGTCCTGATGCCATTCCACCGCCGCGCCGTAACCGGCCTTTTTCATGTTCAGCTTGGACGTATGCAGCCGCAAGTCAGGCCCCGCCAGATCGCGTGCGGGGGCAAGGATATGATCGGAGTACATCAGATCGCGCATCACATCGGACTGCGTATGCGGCAGTTTGATCCGGCGCAATCGCGGGTCTTCGCGCGTGTGGCTGTCTTCCAGATCAAGCTTGTCGTCGGACGCCGTCATGGTGCGCGCGATGTCTTCAAACCGGGCGATTTCGGCGCGGATCGCGGCCATGATGTCAGAGGCAATGCGGTTTTCCAGAACGACGTAGCCATGTTCGTCGTAGTGGTCTTTTTGGGTCTGGCTTAAAGCTTCCATTGGTTCACGCACAATAGGGGGCCGTGGTGTCCCAACGGCCGTGTTGATCGACGTGGGCCGCGTGGGCAACTTGGTGACGCGTGTCCTCCCACATGGCTTGCCACTTGCGCCAGTCCGTCAATGCGGTCTCCGGATTGGCGCGGGACCTTGCCACGAACTCAGGAAAATGGCTGCGCCCCGATGGCTGGCCGGTGACGTGATAACGCAGATCGAACGACCAACGGTACCCGTCCGAATTGTTTGACAGCGAACAATGGGGCGTCATCGGGTGAAACAGCACCGCCCCACCCGCCTTCACTGGCGTGGGCGTTGCATTCTTCGGCACGTAATCCCGTGCAATGCCAGTCTGCTTCCACGCGCAATGGGGCAAAAGTTCGTCGTATGGATCGGTCGCCACTTGCAAACAGCCGTTTTCGATCGTGGCGTCGGTGATCGCCAGCCAGACGGTGATGAAGGTAGTGTCGTCCGCTTCGGCCAGTGTGACGCCTTGATCCTGATGCCAGTCGGTCTTGACGACATGGGCGCGGATTTCATCGCCGTCTACTTTGTCTTCAGGCGGCTTGATCCGCACGTGCTGGATCGGGTTCGACGAGATCTCGGGCCCGATCAGCTTTTCCACCGTGTCCAGAATGTTCTGGTTCCGCACCATGTCGAAAACGGCGGGGCCGAAGTGCATCGGCGTTTGTTCCGTGATTCCATCTGCAGGCAGAGAGATATCGAAGGGTTGATACCAGTCGAAGCCACCTTTGTAGGCCACGTCCAGCTTGTCCCAAAACCCCATGTCCGGCGTTGCGGCGGGAACCAGCCCGGCCTTGTGCCAACCCTCGTACAGTCGATCCATCAGGTCCGCGTATTCTGCGCGAATGCCGTCCAGTGTCGCGGCATCCAACAGGTTTTCGACAACCAAATAGCCTTGGCGATTGAAGGTTTCGACGTCAGACGCGGTGATCATGTTTTACCTCATAAAAGGATCGTCACAATGCTTGGCCAGATCAGCAGCACCGACAGGGCCACAAGTTGCACACAGATGAACGGCAGGAAGCCTTTGAAGATGTCGGTTAGCGAAATATGCGGCGGTGCCACGGATTTCAGATAGAACGCCGCCGGGCCGAAGGGTGGTGACAGGAAACTGACCTGCATGTTCATACAGAACAACACGCCGAACCAGATCGAGATATACTGCGGTTCTAGCTGGCCGATGAAGCCGATTTCCTCGATCGGCAAGCGTCTCACGATCGGCAGGAACACCGGAATGATCAGCAACACAATGCCCACCCAATCCATGAACGCGCCCATGAACAACAAAATCGCCATCATCGTCAGCAAGACCAGCATCGTCGGCATTTCCGAGCCCACGATCAGGTTGGCGATATAGTTTGGCCCCCCTGCAAGCGTATAGGCTCCGGCCAGCGAGGCTGCACCGATGGTCACCCAGATGATTGTGCCGGTGGATCTGAGCGTGCGCATCAGACTGTCCCAGATCAAAGCAATTGAGGCTTCTCCGCGCAACAAGGCAATGATGAAGACGGCCAAGGCCCCCATGCCTGCGGCTTCGGTGATGCCGGTGATCCCGCCATAGATGGATCCCAAGCCAACGCCGATCACTGTGAACGGCGGAACAAGGCCTTTACCGTATTTCCAGCCCATAGCGGTGCTGTGCTTGCCGAAGACAAGGAACGCCAGAACCACGCCCAGAATGGCCGCGCCAGCGATGTAGGGTATGTGTTCGGGCGTGCCGAGTGTGATTGGGTCTTCGCCCTCTTCCAAGATATTTTGGCCCGTCACCGTAAAGAACAGAACCCGCGCCAAAAGAAGCGCGCCAAAGCCCGCCAGCAACAGCGACATAAAGGCTCCGAACGCTCGCGGTTTAGAGCCGACTTCATCTTCGGCTTCCCCGCGGGGCGGCAGCGGTGCCTGTGCGGGATCAAGGTTCACGCGGATCAGGATGTAGATGATGATGAAGCTGGCCAGCATAAAGCCGGGAACGAAAGCGCCGGTGAACAGGGCTTTGATCGAGGTTTCGGTGATCAGGCCATAGATGATCAGAACAATCGACGGCGGGATCATTGTGCCCAGGCTTCCGCTGGCGCAGATCGTCCCAATCGCAAGGTTCTGGTTATACCCCAGCCGCAACATCTGCGGCAGCGCGATCAATCCTAAAAGAACGACCTCGCCCCCGATGATACCCGACATCGCAGCCATGATCACGGCCATGATCGAAGTGGCAACAGCAATGCCGCCGCGCAAGTTGGACAGCCAGAAATCAAGGGAATCATACATGGATTTCGCAATGCCGGACCGTTCCAGCAAAGCCGCCATGAAGATGAACAAAGGCACCGACAACAGAACGTATTCCGTCATCAGATCGAAAACCTTCTGCGTCAGAATATAAAGGGCCCCTGTACCCGGGTTCTGCGTCAGCAAGCCGCCCCCGTCCCCCATCGTCCAGAACGAATTTCCGATGTCCGGCGTGTCAGAGGGTGGAGGTCCGAACCCCCATGCAACGTCCGGATTAAAGACAGCCGTCAGCAGTTCGGGTTCGAACTTGAGGACAAGAACCACAGCCGCCAAAACCGCCGAGGCAAGGCCCAAGGGCATCCCGATCGCGAGAAGAAAAATAAGGCCGCTCACGACCACAATTGAGATTGTTCCGACGTCCATTTACTTGTCTCCCGCCACAGCGCGCTTGATGGCTTCAAGCTCTTGTTCGTCAATATCGTCGGCGGCTGTGTGCACCTCAGGTTCCAAATTCCAGTCGTTGATTAAGTTCAACACGGCTTGAACGGCGACCAGAACGATCACAATCAAAACCATCGGCTGGATCGTGGCCGGGATCGGGGGGTCGAAGGCAGTGCCGAACATCTCCCAGTTATAGAATTTTGTGATGAAGACCTGTTTGTAACTGCCGTAGATCAGGAAGAATGTAAAAGCGACAAACAGCAAAGTCCAAGTCGTGTCGAACAACCGCTGCATCCAGCGCGGCACCACGTCATACAGCAGGAAAATCCGAATGTGGCTGCGTTGCTGCATGCCGTAAAAGCCGGAACACAGAAACACGAACCCACCCAGCCACAGCGTCACCTCGTTGGCCCAAAGCGTGGGCGCTTCGATGGCATAGCGCAGGAAGACTTCGTAAAGCATCACCAACGTCATCGAGATAATCAGAATCATCGTGACCCGGCCAATAAAGATCGCCAAACGATCAACACGTCTCCAGTGCTGGAACTCCATCGACGCCACTTTGATGGTTAGCATGCCGATGATCAGAAGGATCGGCAAAAGGATCAGCGCGGCCCAGTCCATGATATCAGCCACACCACCGAACAGACCCGGCAGGTTCGGCGAAACATCTTTGGTTTTGTGGATCGCGGTGACCTGAGCGAGTTTCGATTCATTCGCATGCGGCGCAAACGTCAGGATGTAGGCCGGCAAATGCCAGATCACCCAGCTAGCACAGGCAAAAAAGGAAAAGGGGATCACCCATTCCCAAAAGCCTCCGGTTTCGTCTTCCATGTCGTCCCCTCCCCTTGGTCTCAGGCGATCTTATAGTGGGCGATAAAGTCACGGTCGGGTGCTACGCCCAATCCGGCTTCGGTCGGGATTTTCACCCTGCCCTTATTGTCTTTCACCTGTGCTTGAATATTAAGCGGCTCTTGCAACAGGTTGTCACGAAATTTGTTGTCCGTGGTATCGAACTCTAACATCGGCTCCCATGGATTGAGGCCTCCGGGCAACGGCGGCATGGCGGCCAGAAGTTGCAGGTTCGTGGCCACTGCGATGGCTGAACCCCAGACGTGGTTCACCACGGGCGTATGGTGGGCATGGCACAAGGCCAGCACCCGCAGGTATTCGCTGATACCGCCCAAAGCGCAAACTTCGGGCTGGGCGATATCAAGACCACGGTTTTCCAGAATGGCGCGCCAGCCCCAGCGGTTAAACTCGGCTTCGCCGCCCGCGACATTGGTTTTAAGACCGGCGCGAAGTTCACGGTAGCCGTCGTGGTCTTCCGGCGCGACAGGTTCTTCGAACCAATAAGCGTCAAGTTCATCAAGGGCACGGCCCACATAGAACGCATCCGATGTGGTGTAACAATGGTTCGCGTCGGCCATGAACTTAAAGTCCGGCCCCACACCCTTGCGCACGGCCTGAGCCAGCCGCACGTCGTCCTTCGGCCCCATCCCCACTTTCATCTTGGTGGCGGCAAAGCCCGCGTCTTTGATTTGGGCGGCCTCATCCACAAAACGCGCTTGCAGACTTTCGACGGGTTCGGGACGCAACATCATGCCATAACCATAGACGGGCACATCCGTGCGATGCGCGCCACCGATCATCTTGTGGAGCGGCAGCCCCGCCACCTTCCCCGCAATGTCCCAAAGCGCGATATCCACGCCCGAAAGGGATTGCAGCGGCATGCCTTTTTGTCCGTGGTCTCGCAAAAGGTTGTACACCTTGTGCCAAATCACGTCGCGATCCATCGGGTCATCGCCCAGGATCATGGGTTGGATCACACCTTCCACGATGCTCTTGTTCGCCACGGCCACAGCGCCCGGACCAAAACACTCACCCCATCCGGTGATACCTTCGTCCGTTTCAACCTCGACCAGATGCGCGGTGCGTTTGGAGTAATACTGCTGCGAGTACCCCAACACATCGGGCATGTCATAGGACAAGACGTGGCTTGTGATGCGTGTGACTTTCATGGCTTTGACGTACCGGTCAAAAAAACGGCGGCAGGGTTGTTTGCACCTGCCGCCGCCCAATTTGCCTTTGGATGCGGGCTTATTCGGCCGTCATCAAGCCCATACCGACCAAGAAGTCGATGTGGCTGTTCAACAGAGCCTGCGACTCGGGCGTTGTGGCGAACTCGGTCCAACCGGCCTTCACAGCAGCGCGGTACTTGTTGAGCTCTTCATCGCTCCAAGCATAAAGGTTGATACCCTTTTCACGCAGAATTTTGGCGTTCTGGTTGTTCTTCACTTCGTTCAGCGTCGCGTTGTGCAGCGCCAGCGCGTCCATGGCGATTTCCATGATCTTGCGGTGATGGGCTGGCATCGCTTCCCAAACGTCGGTGCGGCAAGCCAGGTGGTCTGCCGGCATCGAGTGGAAGCCCGGATAGTTGGTGTGCTCGCCGATGTCATAGAGACCCAGACCGATGTTGTTGGTCAGGTTGGCCGCGTCTGCACCGTCGATGATGCCGGTTTCCAGCGCCGTAAAGATCTCGTTGAAGTCCATCACGATAGGCGACGCGCCAAGGTTTGCGAAAACC
>CAZWDS010000001.1:8448-147679 GCA_964632495.1 uncultured Rhodobacterales bacterium | reverse complement strand
TGTCCATGAACAGTTTGGTGCGAAGTTCAAACTCGGCCTGACGGCGCGCGATTTCCTGCTCCTCGGTCAGGATGTCGATGTCGAGGTTGGTCAGCTGGGATGCCAAACGCACATTCTGACCCCGGCGACCAATCGCAAGACTCAACTGCTCTTCCGGAACAACAACCTCGATCCGCTCGGCGTCTTCGTCAAAGACAACCTTGGACACCTCTGCGGGCTGCAACGCGTTCACCAGGAACGTCGGCGCATCCTCGTTCCACGGGATGATGTCGATCTTTTCGCCCTGAAGCTCGTTCACAACGGCCTGCACGCGTGAACCACGCATACCGACACAGGCACCGACAGGATCAATACTGTTGTCATAGGAAATGACCGCGATCTTGGCCCGGCTTCCCGGATCGCGGGCGCACGCCTTGATGTCGATAATGCCGTCATAGATTTCCGGCACTTCCATCTTGAACAACTCTTCCATGAACTCGGGCGCTGTCCGCGACAAGAAAATCTGCGGGCCACGCACTTCGCGACGTACATCCTTGATGAAACAGCGGATTCGATCCCCAGGGCGATAGCTTTCCCGCCCGATCTTTTCATTTCGGCGCAATACGCCTTCACCGCGACCCACGTCGACGATGACGTTGCCATACTCCTCGCGTTTGACCACACCGTTGATGATGGTGCCTGCGCGATCCTGAAATTCTTCAAACTGACGGTCGCGTTCGGCTTCGCGCACTTTCTGCAAGATCACCTGTTTGGCCGATTGAGCAGCGATCCGGCCCATTTCCACAGGCGGCACTTCCTCAACAAAGGTATCACCGGGCTTTGGATCGTCCAGATATTGCTTGGCCTGCTCGGGCGTCATTTGCGCCTGATAGTTCTCAAGCTCTTCTTCTTCGGGATCAACAACGGTGCGCACCCGCGTAAACGTCGCCTTACCGGTCTTACGGTCAATGCTGACGCGAATGTCCATCTCGGCCCCGTACCGCGACTTTGCCGCACGCGCCAAGCTTTCTTCCATCGCTTCGACCACCAATCCGGGGTCGATCATCTTTTCGCGCGCAACCGCTTCGGCAGTTTGCAACAGCTCAAGCTGGTTTGCGGATGTGATAGCCATTCTCAGGTCTCCTCGTCGCCATCAATGATGGTCTGTACTTCGTCAAATTGTGTCTCGTCCACATCGCCCGATTCCTTTCGGGCACGCAAAACATCGCGGATCAAATCATCGGTCAGAACCAACTTGGCTTCGGCAAGCCAGTCGAACTTCAAGCCAATCGTGCCTTCTTCAATCGCAATCAGAACCTCGTCGCCTTCGATTCCCTCCAGCGGACCTTTAAAACGCTTACGTCCGTCAATCAGTTCAGCCGTTTCGATCTTGGCTTCGTAACTTTTCCACGTCTCAAAGTCCTTCAGCCGGGTTAACGGACGGTCAATCCCAGGGCTAGAGACTTCAAGCGTGTAAGCGTCCTCAATTGGATCTTCCACATCCAACGTTGCCGACACCGCCGTCGAAATCGCAGCGCAATCATCAACTTCGATGCCGCCTTCGGGCCTTTCAGCCATGATTTGCAGTGTCTTAGAATTTGTCCCGGCCATTAAACGCACACGCACCAGTTCAAAGCCAAGGTCTTCGATCACGGGTGTGATCACCTCGGCCATGCGCTGGTCAATGCTTGTTTTTGCGATCAGGTCGTTCATGGCACCTTGCTTGGGTTTCAGACATAAAAAAACGGGCCAGCGGGCCCGTCGTGTGATCCGGTGGTGCTTCGGGGGTGGAGGCCGAAGAGCCGCTGTTATCGTGCATATACGCCTGGCCGTCAGGAACTGCAAGAGGGCACTGGTTCGAAAGGAAATCTGGTCTGGCCGCGATCCCTTCGCTCTAACCCAACCAAGAAATAATTCAGCAATAATCGACGGCGCAT
Source organism: uncultured Rhodobacterales bacterium (assembly GCA_964632495.1). Classification (GTDB taxonomy): domain Bacteria; phylum Pseudomonadota; class Alphaproteobacteria; order Rhodobacterales; family Rhodobacteraceae; genus CALKXV01. The sequence goes on along the minus strand of CAZWDS010000001.1, from coordinate 145,763 downwards.
TTCAGCGCGCACAGCTAGAGTACTTATGACGGCTTTGCGGGACAAACCGGACCTATCCAAAAGCTGCATCTGCTCAAGTCAAAGTGAGGCTTGGAAATGGCAGATTCCGATTTCGCTCAGGTTTTCTTTGTAAGCAATGTCTTGGCAAATGCTATGCGTGGTATTCGCCTTAGTCTTTTGACCATCTAAGGTGGAATAGAATATTTGGTGTCAGTCCAGATGCACTTTTGACAGAACAAGGCGCAAGAGTAATTGCTTGGTAGAAGTTATGCTTGTTGCCGTGTTCACCCGCCTAGTCACGCGGCGGTTCACAAAGTCCCTGATCGGCCAAGAATGACGGCAAGATCGTTACGCCCATGTTGCAGACCGTGAAATGATAGACAGCGTCGATGCTGTCCACCTCGATTTGCGCCTGTCCGGTCACCTTCTCTATCTTTCCGGATGGGGATGTGAACTCGGTGGTATCGGAGCGCTGCTGGTACTGTATCCAATCCCAGTCTTCGAGGTCCGCCGGCTTATTCGGGACCTTGCGCTTGCTGGCGTAATCAGTACCCACCACCAGCACGCGTTTGCCATCAGCTAGCTTGCGCGACATCATTGAACTGTCAGCCAGCCAGCCCACACGAATGCTAAGGTCAAACCCGTCTTCGATCAGGCTCATCGGGTGATCGGTGTAGGACACCGAAATAGCCACGTTCGGATGAAGTCGGGAAAACTCTGCGACCGCGGACGACAATGGTCCCGCCGTCAAGAACGCGGGCAAAGAGATGCGAAGAGCGCCGACCGGATCGAGCGAAAGCGCGTTGAGTTCATTCAATCCTGCTTCTGCACTGCGCAACATTTCGACGACGCGGGTATAAAGTATCCGGCCTTCGCTGGTCTTGCACCGTCGCGGATCGGCGAGATTGTCTCAGATCTTGAAGCCTACCTTGGAACCACGCTTCTTTATCGAACCACGCGCAAAATCTCGATGACCAACACATTCCTTTTGACGGCAGCTGCGATTGCAACAGCGACAAGTTTCGGCACTGCTGTTGTCGCCCAGAATGCGACGCTTGATCTCAAATTCGCCGGTGCGCTTGAGTTCTCGGATACCGGGACCTTGCTCGTTGGCGACAACTACAGCGGCGCGATCTAAGCCTTCGACATGACAGAGGGGGCCGCGCCTTCAGGGGTTGCCCCGGTCAACATCGGCGACATCGATGTCAGAATCGCAGATTTGCTGGGTATCCCGAAAAGCGCACTGGCGATCAACGACATAACGGTGCACCCGGTGACGACAGAGATCTTCATCTCGGTCTCGCGGATCGGCAACTTTGAGTCCGCGCCAGCCATCATGAAGGTGAGTCAGGACGGTCAGATCGTTCTGATGGACCTTGCGGACGTGCCGTTTCAAAAGCAGGCGCTGGATCATTATCCAGATCAGGAGACGACATTCCGCCCCCGTGGCCTTGGTAAGAACCCGCCACAGGTGCGCGACACGGGCAAGGCAATCATGTTCGACGGGATGTCGCTGCAAATCGCACCGCTGGGTGACAGCCTGTTCGTGTCTCTGACGCGCGACATGTAAACGGGCAGTCTGAACATCGATTCCAACTTCTACGGCTTTCCAAACCGGTTGCACAATCTTGTCGCTGAGTTCGACTTTCCGCAGTACTGGGCCGACAAATAGGTCGCGGCGTTGGGCATGAGGCAGGCACTGGCGACATGCACCTTGCCGGTGGCCTGTCTCATTTATGGGGGAGCGGCCGCCAGTGAGGGACGGCTGATCCTTCTGATGGATCCCTGCCGCATCAAACGGGGCGTAGCACAGAACCTGTCGCTGGGACCGGCACTCGAAGTTGGCGGTACATATTCAATCGTTGTCTTTGGCGGATGGCCCGGAGCACAGGGCTCAGAAGCGACCGAGCGCTTTGCCCGCACCTTCAGCATTTCCGCACCGCTCAGAACCTTGCCTGACCCGGACCTATGGGCAATCTCGGCGCCAAGGGTCGCGACGAAGGACACTTTGGCAATCGTCTTCGATCGCCCGTTTGATCAGCAGCTTGCGCAAACAGCCATTCGACCGCCCGACCCCGAAGGCATGGAGATCGAGGGCACCGCGCGGCTTGAAACCCATGAAACGCGCTGGATATTTGAGCCCACGCATCCTTAGTCAGGCGAGGCAATCGAATCGGTGGTGGATGCCCGCCTTGAAGAAGTGGCTGGCAACAACTTTCGCGATTTGCTCGACCATTCGGTGGAAGCAGATCTGAAAAGCATCGATCACATCGCGCTGGACATTCCTTTGAGACAGTAACTGTTCGGCCTAGCCGAATGATATCCTCTGAAATGATGGAATAGGCTGACGATTGCCGCGAAAATCCGCGACTGGACTGGCGCACGCTCGAAAACACGCTTCTTGCTGGAAATGTCGAGGCGGTCGATCAGTACTTTGCCGAGGATTATATCCAGCACAACCCGATGTTCCCCGACGGGGTCGAAGGGCAGAAGGGCGTCGTTGGGTTCCAGTCGAACTCCGACGGTTTCAAGGCAGACTACGTCCGCGTCATCGCAGATGACGACACGGTCGCCGTCTACGCACGCTCCGAAGGCTTTGGGCCGACCGCCACGATCGGATTTGACCTATTCCGCGCTGAAGACGGTAAAATCGTCGAACACTGGGACGTCATCGCGCCCATGCCCGGCCCGGACGCCGAGAACAACCATTCCGGCAAATTCTAACCACCACGCAGTCGGAGGACCCGACATGCAACGCAGAACTCTAATGACAGCAACCCTGGCGAGCGCGCTCCCCCTCATTCTCGGCCAACAAGCAGGAGCACAGGAAATGGACGAGTTCAGCTTCGCCCCGCGCGCCAAGGTCCGCGATGGCCAGATCGTGCTGTGGCACTGGTTCGAAGACAGCTTTGCCTTGAGCTAAGTCTACCACAGCGACGAATAAACACGCCCCCTTTGCCGAATACCCAACAGAAGGAACTTACTATTAAACTCAAATCCCTGCGCACAGCGCTTGTCGCTGACCGTCGATTTCTAAGACACGCAGGTGACCGCGGGCCAGGGCTTTGCCCTGACGCGGTTGCCGCACCACGAACTCTTTCCTCAAGATCGAAAGCGGCAATATGACCCTCACCAAAGATTATCTCCTGCCGCGTGTCCTCTTCGGGCTGATGGCGCTTGTCATGGCGGCGGCGACCATTCCCGCTTACGGCAACCCGACGTCGAACCCAGGATTGACCGAGCTTACGGAACCGGCTGTTTCGCTTGGGCTGACCGCTCGCGCGTTTTTGGCGCGGCTCAGTGGGTTACGATGGACATGTTCTACACCGATGCCGATGGCCTGATCCTTGAGCATTGGGACACAATCGCCGCCTATGAGGCGACGACTACTTCTGGCACGGATATGGTCGGCGGCACGAAGGACGTTGACCTTGGCGCGGCAAGCAGTGGAACGTCCAGGCCCACGCCTTTTGACCGTGAAAGAAGCATTTTACCTTACGCCCAACATGATCCGCATAGTCTTTGCAGGTCCCGAGTTGGACGGCTTTCCCGAAGGTCGCGACGGCGGCAATTGCAAGCTTATGATCCCGGATATCGATGAGACACGCGGCAGCTTTGCCGCCCGTTTGCAGAGCGGGCCGCCACCGGTGCGACGCACCTATACGGTGCGCAAGTTCGATGCTGCGCGGCAGGAACTGACCATCGATTTCGTGGCGCATGGCGTCACGTTGGGCGACCGCGGCCACAGCGGGGGCGTTTCTTGGCTTTGCAGGGCCAAGCGCGCCGAAGGTCACGCGGTTCGATGCCGACTGGTATCTCGTCGCTGCCGATCCGTCCGCCATTCCGGTCGCTGCCGCCGCGCTGGAAGCGATGCCGCGTGAAGCCAAAGGTGTCCCAATCTTCGAGGTGACAACAGAGAGCGACCGGCAGGAGATCGACATGCCCGAAGGGATTGAGGAGCACTGGTTGGTCCACCCCGATCCGCATGTGGCCTGAAACACGCAAGAAGATTTCATCCGCGCGATGTACTGGCCGACGGGCCGTGTGCAGACCTGCATCGCAGGCGAAAGCAGTGTCATTCGTGCCGTTCGCGGGTTCCTCGCGAATAAGAAACAGGTGCTGCGTGAAGACACCTATATATCGGGCTATTGGAAAATCGGTCTGATCGAGGACGAACATCAGAAAGCCAAACGCGCAGAGCAGGCATGCTAATGGGCGGCCGTCGACACAAAACTCCTTTTTTGAACCCTGAAGCAAGAATTGAAAAATGCTAGCCCGACAGTCCCCCTATTGGCTCTGGCTCCTTCTCGCGCTGCCTGCCTTCGGCATGGCGAGTGCGCTTGCCAGTTCAACCGACCCCCGGATTTTCCACGAACTTCTCCACCCAACGGGCGAGATCTGGGCCCGCTTCATGATTATCGCCATGCTGGCCTCATCGCTTGTGCTGTTTTTCAAAAGTTGACGCGGACCACAGTGGTTGAAAAAGAACCGGCGCTACTTTGGTGTTGCAGCCTTTGGTTACGCAGCACTTCATACGATCTTTTGCCTGATCGACGAAGGAACCGCCGCAAAGGTGATTGCCGATCTTCCCAAGCCTTATATCTAGACCGGATGGGCGGCTTTTGTCATTTTCATCCCCCTGACCATAACATCGATGGATTACTTTGTGCGACGCATGCGGCGATCGTGGAAGACATTGCAGCGTACGAGCTATGCAGCGGCAGTCCTGACACTGGTCCATTGGGCCGCGCTGCATGACTGGGGCGGGATTGGGCCAGCGCTTGTCCACTTCGTGCCGCTGGCACTGCGTGAGGGCTACCGCGTTTGGTATTGGTATCTCAGACCACGCAAAACAGCGACCAGCTGACAAAGACGGCACGGCGGCGCTCTGCCAGTGCAAAGGCACGGGAAATCAACCGTTTTGCGACGGCACCCATGCGCAGCTTGGTGAGGCGGCAGTTGGCGATCCCGCGGGCGCACCGACGTAATACCGATACGCCTTTTTTTGCTCGGGCCTTGGTTTAAAGGCGTTGAGGCTGCATTCGATTTTCAACAACACCCGTCTCAGTGCGATTCGCAAAGATATTGTTCATCCCATAAGAAAACCCGGTTAAAGGCCGGACTCTTATCGGTAACTGTCATTAGATTGTTTTGTTGGCCTAACCCACGAAGTTCTGGGTCAACCAAAAACGGCCGCAGTACTTGGCCTTCGGGTCAAATGCCACAGCGGTGGATGTTCGTGTCGCGCGTTTGTCGAGAATGTTCTTCCGATGTCCCGGAGAATTCATCCAAAGGTTCACAATGTGCCGTGCCAAAGACGCATAGGAATGCGGCGGTAATGCTTTGCCTTTTTGAGTGGCAAACTGGCACGATGACGAATTGATAATTTTGAAGTGGCGGTTATCGATTTGATAGCGATGCACCATGCCAATGTTTTCAGACCCTGTACGGAACTTCACACCGGACTTCTTGACCCGCTGTTTCAATGTCGCATGACCCGCAACTGTGCTTTTGTGAGTGAGTTGTTGTGTGCGAGCCATCCACTTGCTGTGTTTTGCAGCCTGATTGGCCAAACCGTTACCAGCATTGCCAACGCTTGAAAGACCGGCCCGGCAACGGTGGAAATTGACTTCCGAACGCACGGCTTGATCCAAAAGCCCCTGATTGATCTTACCCGCAGGAACAATCGTCTGGGCCGCCTTCTTGGACACGGTTCGCGTACACGCATCCGCTGCAGCTGGCAGGCTAAGCATAAGCGCGGCACCAAGACAGATAGCCGTTATTCTGATTTTCATTCCCCAGGTTCCCTAAATGCCGCCCCCGACTTCCTTAACAAATCGGCCAAATTAGGCGAAACAGAGGCGGTGGATCGGCAGACCTTTGGAAATTGATAACGATCATAAACAAAGTGCCAAGGCAAAAACAGAGGGGGCGGAAGACTTTTGCGCGGCTTTTTGGCCGTTCAAACGGAAGCCCCCCGCAATTTCAGCGCATCGTTTATACGCACCAGTTCAGCACTTATTCCCGGTTCGCTTAACGCGTGGCCAGCGCGCGGGATGATCCGCAGGGTCGATCCTTTCCAACCGGCATTCAGACGAAACGCCCCGGCCGGAGGGCAAATCATGTCGTAACGGCCCTGCACAATGAACCCACGAACATTCGACAAACGATCAAGATTTGCTTCGATCCAGCCGTCATGTTCTAAAAAGCCGCTATTTCGGAAGTAATGGTTTTCAAGCCTTGCGAAAGCACGCGCAAACTCGCCCGGACTATCACCGCCCGGACCGTCGTTTCGAATAGAGGCCAGTGTATTCTCCCAACTGGCCCAAGCCCGCGCATACCGCGTTTCCAAAGTCCGGTCGCCCGAGAACAGCCGCCTCGCATAAGCCTCGATCAGGTCATCCTGTTCATCATCCGGTATGATCGACGTGAACCGCTTCCAAACATCTGGCCAGAAACCACCCGCACCGCCGCCATAAAACCAATCCAACTCGCCTTGGGTCATCAAGAACACAGACCGCAGGATCAGATTGGATACATGTTCAGGATGCGTGATTCCATAAATCAAACCGAGAGTTGCGCCCCAACTGCCGCCAAAGACATTCCATCGGCTGATCCCCAGGGTTTCGCGGATCAACTCGATATCCCGCACCAGATGCCACGTCGTGTTGTCGTCTACACTTGCATGAGGACGCGACCGGCCGCAGCCGCGCTGATCGAATAGAATGACGCGATAGAAATTAGGGTCAAAGTAGCGACGCATCGCCGGACTGCACCCACCCCCCGGCCCACCATGCAAGACGACCACTGGAAATCCATCGGGATTGCCACATTGTTCTACATACAATCGATGACCATCACCCACATCCAACATCCGCTGATCGTACGGATCGATCCTCGGGTAGAGATACTGTGACGCAGTCTTTTGGTCTGACGGTCTGTCCATGAACGACCTATATACGGGGTTGAGGGCCGTTTCACGGCTGAATTTAGAACAAACATAGGGTCTTGCCGAAATGGCTCAAGCATCAACGATCGACGCTCATGAAATAGACAAGTTTCAAGCGATGGCTGCCGAGTGGTGGGACCCGAATGGCAAGTTCAAACCGCTGCACATGTTGAACCCGTGCAGGCTGGATTACATCACGTCGCAAATCGCTTCGGAATTCGGACGGGATCTGGACGGACCAATGCCGTTTAGCGGCCTTCGCATTCTGGATATCGGCTGCGGCGGCGGACTTTTGGCTGAACCCATGGCGCGTTTGGGGGCAGATGTTGTTGGCGCAGATGCTGCCGAACGAAACATCCCCGTCGCCATGGTTCACGCCGAAGAACAAGGCCTCGACATCGATTATCGTCACACCACTGCGGAAGCCTTGGCGGAGGCAGGCGAAAAGTTTGATGCGGTTTTGAACATGGAGGTCGTGGAACACGTGGCCGACCCTCAAGCTTACCTGAACGCCTGCCACGCGCTGCTGAAACCGGGTGGCCTTATGACGTGTTCAACGATCAACCGGAACCCGAAAAGCTATGCGGTTGCGATTCTGGGGGCCGAGTACATCATGCGTTGGCTGCCAAAAGGCACGCACGAATGGTCCAAGTTCATCACACCGGACGAGCTTTGCAAGTTGCTGAATAAAGCAGGACTTGATCCCGTTGACCGCACCGGGTTCGTCTTCAACCCCGTCGCCTGGAGTTGGAGCCTGTCTGACAGGGACCTGTCAGTGAACTATGTGACTACTTCTGTTCGTCGATGATCTGAGTTTCGAGACGGACGCGTAATTCGCGCACCACTGGCAGCACATCTCGCACCTTTTCGGCCCCGATGTTTCGGATCGCATCATTTAGAATCGGTTCAATCGCCGCCAAGGCCGCATCACGCGCCTTGATGCCGGACGGCGAAATCGCCACGAACTTGCGCCGCGCGTCTTCCCAATCCGGTCGAACATGGACGTATCCGGCCCATTCCAACTTACTGATCGTGTTGGTCATGGCTCCACGGGTGATGTGAAATGCTTTGGCCAGTTGCGCTGGCGTTCTCTCGTCGCCCGAACGTGCCAAATGCTGAAGAACCGAAAAATGGCTAAGCTCCATGCCCTTGGGCAAGGCTTTGGCCAAGCGCGCTCGCGCAAGTTGGTCGGCCATGAAAATCTCGCCAAACAGCGCGATTGCCAGCCCGTCAGTCGGGTTCTTGGTTTCGGTCATTACGACTTTTTATATTCACGATCATGGGTCAAAGACGGGATCCGTCGCCTGACATCATCCACATCCTGTATCGCCAAATCAACCATGACCACCCCGGGCAAATCGCCGCCATCGGCCAGAATCTTGCCCCAGGGATCAATCGCAAGCGAATGGCCATATGTGCTGCGCTGGCGCCCTTTGGTGGTGGGATGGGTCCCGCATTGTGCGGGCGCCAGAACGAAACTGCCGGTTTCAATGGCCCGGGCACGCAACAGTGATTCCCAGTGCGCCGCACCCGTATCGGGCGAAAAAGCGGAAGGCACGGTCAGGATCTTCGCACCAGCCTTGGCCAGCCCCCGATACAAATACGGAAAGCGCAGATCGTAGCAGATGGTCAATCCAACCGGCACATCTTCGACATGTCCCAAGACAGCTTTGTCTCCAGGTCGATAGCCATCGCTCTCGCGGTAGATTTCCAACTCGTTTATCGACACGTCGAACATATGCATCTTGTCATATCGAGCGGTGATCTTGCCTTCGGGTGAAATCAGGAAAGACCGGTTCACGAACCGACTGTCATCTTCGACCTTCAGCGCAAGCGATCCAATCAAAAGCCAGATCTTGTGCCGCGCTGCCTCGCTTAGCAGCATGCTAAGCGTCATGTCCTGGTCTTCGGTTGCCAGAACCTCGACCTGACGTTTGCGGCTGGCCGACAGGCAATTGGTAACTTCGGGGGTCAAAACGAAATGCGCACCCTGCTGAGCGGCCTCAGCAATGTAGTTCGAAACCGTCAGCAGATTTTCCTGCGGATCATCCGACGAGGTCAGTTGAACCAGCCCAACACGCATTACAACGCCAACAGCTCGTCCAACTTGCCCGCGCGATCCAAGGCTGACAAATCGTCAAACCCGCCAACATGATCCTCACCAACGAAAATCTGTGGAACGGTGTGGCGACCATTTGCGCGCTGCATCATTTCTTGCCGTTTTTCGGGGTTCGTCATCACGTTCACTTCAGAGTACGACACGCCCTTGCCATCCAACAAACGCTTAGCCGCGTGGCAATAACCGCAAAGTGGTGAGGTGTAGATTTCGACAGGTTTCATCGGCGCGCTCCTTCAATACGCCCATGATTTAGGGGGATTTCTCGACACGCGCCAGCAAAAGAACAGATACGTTGTCGATCCCCGCCCCGTTCAAAGCCTCAGTTGCTGTCGACATCGTAGCCCCGGAGGTCATCACATCATCCACCAGACAAACCCGCGCAGACCTAAGTTGAGCGACACGTTTCGGATTGACCGACAGCGCCCTATCCAAATTCCGCATCCGTTCATCCGCGGTCATGCCATCTTGCTTTGGCGTTCGGCGTGTTCGGATCAACATATCAGGACAGTGCGGCAAACCCGAGGCTTTTGACATAGCTTTGGTCAGCTCAGCCGCTTGGTTGTAGCGGCGTCTTAAGAGTCGGCTCCAATGCACGGGAATAGGAACAAACACCGTCTGATCGTCAATAAAGGGTTTGCCCGCCGTCAGCATCCAGCGTGCGGCGGGTCCAGCAAGATCCAGACGGTCACCATGTTTCAAAGCAAGTACGAAACGCCTTCCCAAATCACGGTATGACAAAGCGGCCCTGCCAGTCTGCCACGGTCGCGGCATCAAAAGACAATCGTCGCACAGAACTTCGCCGCCTTCTGATCCGGGCAAAGACGTTCCGCAAGTGTTGCAAACCAATCCCTTCAGAAAGGGCGTTTTTGACCAACAGTCGCCGCATAAGCCGCCCTCTTCGGCAACGAAGGAGGCGCACATTTGACATTGCGGCGGGTAAATCACGGCCAGCGCGCGTTGCATTCCAAGCATCAGGCCTTACCTTCCTGCCGATATGACCGGCACTCCGAAACTCACTGACCGAAAGGCCCTGACATTGCACCGCAACCGCGCGGCGCGGGCCCCGGTCACTTTTCTTCACGACGCCATCGCCGATGAGCTTCAGGAAAGGCTGTCCGAGGTTAATAAAGCGTTTAAGGCCCCTGTGCTGATCGGAAATGTGACATCCGCGTTTGACGGGTTGTATCCAAACGCACCTCGTATTGCTGACGATCACAAGCTGGACCTTACGCAAGGCGCTCATGACTTAGCACTTCATCTTTTCGGTTTGCATTGGGCGGACGATCCTGTGGGGCAACTGGTCCAGTCACGGTTGGCACTCATGCCCGATGGCTTGTTCATGGGGGTTATGTTTGGCGGAACGACACTTCACGAACTACGCGCGGTATTGGCCGAAACCGAAGCAAAGCTGACTGGAGGCCTCTCGCCACGTGTATTACCCATGGCAGATCTGCGGGACTTGGGTGGACTACTTCAGCGTGCAGGCTTTGCCCTTCCTGTCGCGGACAGCCAAACATTCACTGTCAGGTATCCCACTTTGGCAAAACTGGCGCACGACTTGCGCGGCATGGGAGAATCTAACGCCTTAGCTGAAAGGAACCGCACGCCGGTTTCCAAATCGCTTTTGCGGGAAGCCGAAGCGCTTTATCGTCGAACATTCGAAAATGATGGCTACCTTCAAGCAACGTTTGAAGTGATCTTCTTAACCGGTTGGGCCCCCTCCGAAGATCAACCCAAACCTTTGCGCCCCGGAACCGCGAAAGCACGCCTGTCCGAAGCGCTTGGTGTACCTGAAACGCCTCTAAAGCGCTGAGTTCGTCACTTTTGCACAGTTGACCTTGCCGTGAATCCGTCTACCTCCCCGGTAACGCTGGACAAGGGACACTCTGATATGCTGGATGCCAAGACAATGATTGATGCCGCGTCCCACCTGCCCGCCGACCACCCTCCGGTCAAAACCGAAAAAGTCGGTGTTCTTCTTGCCAACCTCGGCACACCCGATGGCTATGACTATTGGTCGATGCGCCGCTACCTGAACGAGTTCCTGTCTGACCGCCGTGTGATCGACTACGCGCCGTGGAAATGGCAACCGCTGCTGCAGCTGGTGATCCTGACCAAACGCCCCTTCACGTCTGGTGCCGCGTACAAATCGATCTGGAACGAAGAAGACGGCGAAAGCCCCCTGATGACGATCACCAAGAAGCAGGTCGCAAAGATGAAGACCGAAATGGCCAAACGGCACGGTGACAACGTTATCGTGGATTTCTGCATGCGCTACGGGAACCCTTCGACACAGTCCAAAGTGCGCGAGTTGGCCGAGCAAGGATGCCGCAAGATCCTGTTTTTCCCGCTCTACCCCCAGTATGCGGGCGCGACGACAGCCACGGCAAACGATCAGTTCTTCCGGTCCCTTCTGGCGGAAAAATGGCAACCATCCACCCGGACCGTGCCTGCTTACTTCGACCGTCCAAGCTATATCGACGCTTTGGCGAAATCCGTTGAACGTGCTTATGCTGTTGCCGAAACCAAGCCCGATATTCTGGTGTGTTCCTATCACGGTGTCCCAAAACGGTACCTGATGGAAGGCGACCCTTATCACTGCCAGTGCCAGAAAACGACGCGCCTTCTGCGTGAACGTCTGGGCTGGAACGAAGAGCAAATCATGACAACCTTCCAATCCCGTTTCGGCCCCGAAGAATGGCTTCAGCCATATACGGTGGAAGAAGTCGCGCGTCTGGCTGAGGCAGGGAAAAAGAACATCGCCGTCATAGCCCCCGCTTTTTCGGCTGATTGCATCGAAACGCTGGAAGAGATTAACGAAGAAATCAAAGAGAGCTTCGAAGAGGGTGGAGGAGAGGATTTTCTGTACATCCCATGCCTAAACGACGACGACGCACATATTGACGCCTTGGCGGAAGCCATTGACGAGAATCTACAAGGTTGGGTTGTTTAAACGAAAAAAGCGCGCCGAAACCGACACGCTTTTCAATTCGTAGTCCAGATTCGGGTCAGATGACCAGAACCTTGGTTCCAACCTTCGCCAGATTGAACAATTCGGCGATGTGTTCGTTGTAAAGCCCGATGCAACCATTCGACGACCGGCGACCGATCTTGCGCGTGTCGTGGGTGCCGTGGATGCGATAGTACGTCCAGCTGAGGTACAAAGCGTGTGTCCCAAGCGGGTTATCCGGACCGGCGGGGACAAAGTCGGGCCACTCAGGATTGCGCTTTTTCATGGCTGGCGTCGGGCTCCATGTGGGGCCATCAACACGACGGGTAATCCGCGTACGGCCGCGACGCGTCAAATCTTCGGACAACGGCACACTGGTCGGATACAGCTTGTAGATCGACTGATCAGAGTTCCAAAAATGCAACGCCCGCGATGACAGGTCGACAAGAATCGCCCCGTTGCGTGTGTTGTCAAAATAGGGCTGCCAATCAAGCGCCCGAAAACTGGATGCGTTGCGGCGGACAGCTTGGGAAATGCCGCCACGAAACTCGGTGGTTTCCTGAGCAATTGCAGGCGCCGCTAGCGTTGCGGCGGTTGCCGTCAGGAATGTACGGCGTGGAATGTTAAAACGCGACAACTCTGCCTCCGGTCGTTGCTTTGATCAGTGCGTACCATAGGCTTTTTGGATTAAAGCATCAATTCACGGAAGCGTCACTTTGCCGATTGTGTGGCAAGTGGGTTTGAACAGGCGGCAACTTGCCTGTAAGCACTGTTCAAATCAAAAAATGGCAGGCCCATCATGCTTCGAACATGTCTTCTTTTGTCCGCTCTCATTCTCGCCGGGTGCTCGACGCCCGAACCGCGATTCGGTGCCGACGGACAACCTTTGCCCCAAGTCTATCGGATCAAAAACAGCGATACCGCTGAAATACAGTTCCGCATGCTGGATTCGGTGAATGCGCTAAGACAAGCTGCGGGCGCCGCTCCCGTGCGGCTTTCGTCTGAACTGACCGCAGCTTCGAAGACCCATGCCCGTGATATGTCTGGACAGAATCGTCCATGGCATTTTGGCTCGGATGGCTCTAGCCCGCTCGATCGTGTGGCACGTGCCGGGTACAATGGACGACTCATCGGTGAAAATATCTCTGAAACCTTCGAGACAGAGCTTGAAACCCTGTCGGCATGGATGGACGCCCCGGAAACCCGCGAAGTGATCCTTGACCCAAGGGCACGTGATATGGGCGTGGCTTGGCACCAAGAATCGTCTGGTAAAATATGGTGGACGATGATTCTGGGGCAATCCACGCCGGGTCGTGCACCAAGCAGCTAATGTAACCTAAGCGTGAATGTGGATCGGAGTGCCCGTGCGTACCATCGCATAGACCTCTTCCATTTCTTTGTTGGTCACCGCGATGCAGCCCCACGTCCAATCAGCAATCAAACGCTGGGTAGGATTTCCGCGCCCGTGGATAAAGATATCGCCACCCGGATCGACGCCAAGCGCCCTGGCCTCGGCCCTGTCGCGCGCATTCGGATAGTTGATGCCAAGAGACAGATGAAAGTCGCTCTCCGGATTGCGGCGGTTAATGAAGTACTTCCCTTCTGGCGTTCGTCCGTCCCCGGCCATGTTCTTGTCGCCTTTGGGCGCAAAGCCTAGGTCGATGCGGTAGGATTTTAAAATTTGACGCCCGCGCAAAAGATGCATCCGGCGCGCTTTTTTAAAGACGACAACACGCGTGACTTCTGGCCCCTTGTAGCGCCGGAACTTCGACGCGCACCCTGCCAAAACCGACATTGCGCCGATCATCAAAAATCGCCTTGTAAAGACCTGCATTCTACCCGAACTGCCCTTGTTTTTTCCCACACCTACCGCGAGATGCATGAATTGGGAATCCCTTTAAAGCCGGAAACACGTCACAAGTTCGACATGCGTAGCCCACCGGAATTGATCGACAACATCGATCCATTCCATTTTGTACCCTGCATCGGTTAAAGTTTTGGCATCCCGTGCAAAAGTCGTGGGATTGCACGACACGAAAGCAATCGTCGGGACACTGGCCCCGGCCAGTACTCTCGTTTGCGCTTCTGCCCCGGCCCGAGGCGGATCGATCACAACAGCGTCTACGCCTTTGAACTCATCTGTCAGCAAAGGCCGTCGAAACAAATCTCGGGTTTCGGTGGTCACATTCTTCATGCCAGTTGCCTTGCGCCATCCCGCATCCAAAGCTGTCAACAAACCCATGTCGCCTTCAACCGCGTGCACGTCTGCCTGTCTTGCCAAGGGGAGACTGAATGTGCCGCATCCAGCGAAAAGATCGACAACTTTAGTCGCGTTCCCAACGGCCTCGGTGACCGAGCCCAGCAGCGCGGCTTCGCCCTGCTCTGTTGCTTGCAAGAAGGCACCAGACGGGGGGGCCACCGCGATATCATCAAACGCAACCAGTGGCGGACGCCGTTCGACCACAAGCTCGCCATCAACGAGCAACCGTGCCAAGTCATGTCTACGCGCAAGATCCGCCAAAACCTCAAAGTCAGCAGCTTGTAACGCGCGACCACCAGTTGCATTGCAGTCCAAGCCGCTGCGGCTGCCCGTGACGTACAATCGCATTTCGCCTTTGCGTGACCCAAGCATGGCCACCAAAGCTTCAAGCGCAGGCAAACCTGCCAACAGGTCTGGCGACAAAAGCTTGCATTCGGGCACGGCGGTCAGCGCATCGGAACCGGGAGCATGAAAGCCGACCACAGGCCCAGACTTCAGTCTGCGCCCACTAAGCGTGGCACGACGTCGTGACGATGGAGGTGAAGTTGCGATGTGGCGGATCGGAGCATCCAACCCTTGCGCCTTCAATGCCTGACGCACGACATCCGCTTTCCAGCCTGAAACGAACGCATCGGATGCATGCTGCAAGGCACAGCCACCGCAACTTTTGTAATGTCGACAAGGCGCGCTGACACGATCAACCGAAGGAGTCACGATCTTGGGTTTGGCAATTTGACCACCCAAAACCTCGCCTTCGATCACTTCACCGGGCAGAACACGCGGTGCATAGACAGGACCCTCGGCAATACCATCCCCAAGATGACCCAAGCGCAGAACCGTGTGCGTCATTTATTCAGCCGCCTCGCGCACACCGATAAAGCCACCGGATTGTCGCTGCCAGAACCGTGCATACAGACCATCTTCAGCCAACAAGTCCTCGTGCGTTCCAGTCTCGGCGATCTGGCCATGCTCCATCACCACAATCCGATCCATCCGCGCAATGGTGGACAGCCGGTGCGCAATCGCAAGCACGGTCTTACCCTCCATCACTGTTTCAAGAGCGGATTGAATTGCGGCTTCCACCTCGGAATCGAGCGCACTGGTCGCTTCGTCCAAAACCAGTATCGGCGCGTCTTTCAAAATGGCACGCGCCAAAGCGATCCGCTGACGCTGCCCGCCTGACAGCTTCACGCCCCGCTCGCCCAGATGTGCCTCATACCCTTTGCGCCCCATGTGGTCTTCCATGTCGACAATAAAGTCATGGGCCTCGGCCCGCTTCGCCGCGTCAATCATATCTGCTTCGGTCGCATCTGGGTCACCGTACAGGATGTTCTCGCGGGCCGAGCGATTGAACATCGCAGTTTCCTGCGTGACCATTCCGATATGGCGGCGCAGGCTTTCTTGAGACACGTCTCGCACATCCTGATCCCCGATTAAGACACGTCCGGCTTCGGTGTCATAAAGCCGCAAAAGCAAGGCCACCAAGGTGGACTTACCCGCACCCGAGGCTCCGACAATGCCGATTTTCTCGCCCGGTGCGATTTGAAGCGCAATGTTCTCGATCCCTCCGGCATCCCGCCCATAGGCGAAACTCACTCTGTCAAAGTGAATGCTGGGCTGCGCCAACTCCAAGGTCTTTGCGTCATCTGCATCAACCAAGGCATGGGGCGGCGTCAGGGTGTTCATTCCATCTTCGGCCTCACCAATGCTGGAATAGATCGCCATTAACGTGTGGCTAACCCAGCCCGACATCTGAGCAATCCTGATCGAAATCGCACCCGCCGCCGCAATGTCACCGGGACTGGCCTGACCCAAAGTCCAGAACCAAAGCGTGCCGCCAATCAGCATCACAGGCACCATTCCGGCAACGGCCATCAAACAGAACCGAAACGTCGCAGCAATGACACCATAGTCCAGCACACGCTCTCGAAAGACCCCTATGGCATCTAGTGCTTCGTGTTCTTCATGGTCTGCGTGGGCAAACAGTTTCACGGTCTTGATGTTTGTCACTGTATCGACAACCTGCCCCGTCACCATCGCGCGCGCCGAAGCCCGCGCTTTCGACCGTGTGCGAATACGCGGCATGAACCACCGGATCATGAACAGATAACCGATGACCCAAAGTCCCAGCAGTAGCGCCATCCAACCGTTGATCGTTGTCAGCAAAAGCGCGGAGCCCACCAGCGAGGCCAACGCGAAAAACACCACGTTGATCGTCTCGCTCGCCACATCCGTGACGGCACGGGCCGTCTGCAATTGTTTTTGCGCCAACCGACCGGCGAAATCGTTGTCAAAGAAAGTGACGGACTGTCCCAATGTCCAGCGATGCAGACGCGACAAAACCAGCGGGTTCACATTCGGCTGCACGACGACGGCGTTCGCCATCGAAGACAGACCAAACAATATGGGTCGCATCAGAACAAAAAACGCCAAAACACCCGCGATCAGCAAGACGTTGGCCGAAAAGAACCCTTGCGGGCCAGCGTCGATAGCCGCGTCAATCACATAGCCAAGGATCAGCGCAGTAAAGACCTCGGCCGTACCCGCTGCCGCCGACAGAACCGCCGCAACACCCAGCATCGGAAAGGATCCCGCCAAAGCCCAACGGAAGAACGCCAGCAAGGTCTGCGGCGGTGGACCGTCCGCCTTTTGGAAAGCGTCGATCAAATATCCAACACGCCGGATCATTCCGCAGCCTCCACATCCGTATCAATGAAGCCGCCGGACTGACGGTTCCAGAACCCAGCATATAGCCCGCCTTCCGCCAAAAGCGCGTCATGCGTGCCGTCTTCGACGATCACACCACCATCAAGCACGACGATCCGGTCCATCCGTGCGATCGTGGACAACCGGTGCGCAATGGCGATCACGGTTTTGCCTTCCATCATGCCGTAAAGCGTGTCCTGAATGACGGCCTCGACTTCGCTGTCCAAGGCACTGGTCGCCTCGTCCAACACAAGGATCGGCGCATCTTTCAGAATGACGCGGGCCAAGGTGATCCGTTGGCGCTGTCCGCCAGACAGTTTCACACCCCGTTCACCGACATGAGCATCAAAACCAGTGCGCCCCTCCGGGTCTTCCAGATCGTGGATGAATTCCAAAGCCTCGGCTTGCCGCGCCGCTTCGATCACTTGCTCTTCGGTTCCATCAGGACGCCCATACAGAATGTTGTCGCGCAAAGATCGATGCAGCAGTGACGAATCCTGCTGAACCATGCCAATTCGCGCCCGAAGAGAATTCTGGGTCACACCCGCAATGTCTTGATCATCAATCCGAATGACTCCACTTTCAACGTCATAGAACCGAAGAAGCAATTTCACCAAGGTCGATTTCCCAGCACCCGAGCGTCCCACGACACCCACTTTCTGGCCGGGTTCGATGACCAAGTTCACAGCCTCCAGCCCACCAGACGCACGGCCATAGTGATGCCGCACATCCTCAAATGCGATACGACCGGGGCCATTTTCCAAAGGCTTGGCATCGGTGCGATCAACCAGCGTGATCGGCTGGGCAATCGTCTCCATCCCTTCCGCCACAACGCCAAGGTTGCGGAAGAAGCTGGTCAACGCCCACATGATCCAACCCGTCATGGCGTTCAGCCGCAAAACCAGCGTCGAAGCCACCGCAACGACACCGATGCTCGCCGATCCAATCGACCACAACCAAATCGCCCAACCGACAACCGCGACGATCAGGAACCCGTTGATGACAGTCAGACCTAAATCCATCTTGGTGAAGATCCGCATCTCGGTCTGGAATGTCTTGCGCGAATGCTCGATCGCTTCTTTGGCATACGCGCCTTCGGCCTGCGTATGCGCAAACATCTTAACCGAATGTATGTTGGTATAACTATCGACCACACGGCCCGTCACCGCAGACCGCGCGTCCGACGCCGCCTGCGAAGCAGGGCCAACCCGCCGTACCGTCCAGCGCACAAGCAACCCGTACAGGATCAGCCAGGCCAGCAAAGGCACCGCCAATCGCACATCTGCGCCCGCCAGAATGATCAGCGCGCCCGTGACATAAGCCATCGAAAAGGTCATCGCATCGAAGACCTGAAAAATCGCTTCGCCCGCAGCGGGTGGCGTCTGCATGATCCGGTTCGCGATCCGACCGGCAAAGTCGTTTTCGAACCAGCCGACAGACTGCCGCAAGACGTGAGAGTGCGCGCGCCAACGGATCAGCGTGCCAAAGTTCGGCAGGATGGCGTTGTTCAACAAGCCTACGTCGATCAGTTGGATGGCGGGCCGTAAGAACAACAGGAACACGACCATCAAGATCATTTCCGTTCCATGCTCTTGCCAAAACATCGCAGGCTCGGTCGCGGCCAGAACATCAACCAAACGCCCGATATAAGCGATCAGCCAAATCTCGACCCCTGCCACAAGAACCGACATCAAGGCCGTGATGATAAACAGCTTGCGAAAAGGTTGGGCATAATCGCGCAGGAACGGCCACAGCTTGGTGGGGGGGCGATCCTTTTGCTCATAGTCGCAATAGGGATCAACAAGATTCTCAAGATAGCGAAACATGGGGCGGATGCCTTGGGATAGGATGGACATGAGAGAAGACGGCGGGGTAACCGAGCCGTCCTAACAGGATCGGGCCAGTCAGCCTTGCGTGGTGCGGATCCTGTTCATCATCATGTGCCCTCCATATACGGCGTGGATTGGATAGCGCAGAATTCGTTGCGTGTCACCCCCGTCGCCGTGCGATCAACTCGTCTTTGGTCAATTCAAAACCCGACGCAATCCAGTCAGCGGTCAAACGCTCAAGCGCTTCACCCAATGCGGGGCCTTCAAGATCAGGCATCAGATCGGCGGCACGCAGAGGAAATTCCTGCGTCGCACCATGGCGAACTGCCGTCAGATCTGCATCGGACATCGGCTGTCCCATGGACGCCGCACTTACCAAAAGAACATCACGCGCCATCCCGGCCCCAAGCCGATACCCCAGTTCGGACGGCGAAAGACCAACATTGACACGAAGCTTATCCAAACGATCCGCATCCTTACGGGACAAACGCAACCGCTCAATCAAGTCTTCGCCATCGATCACAGCCAGCCTGCGAATGGCGTCTGGTTCCGCTTCAACTTGAGCTTCCAGATGAACCAAAGGCGCAAGTGCCCCGTCACTCGCCCCCGGCAGGATGGCCATCAACACGCCAGTGGACCTCATGCCCGCAACTGAGGGCGCGGGATTGGGGGCCTCAAGAAGCCGTTTCATCTCCATCCCGACACGTTCCTTCGACAAGCCAGTCAATCCATTGGTGTTGCGCGCGATCGCATCCAAGGCCTCCGCATCGAACCCCTCGTCCGGATCCCCATACCAAGCGTAAAACCTGAAATAGCGGAGACTGCGCAAGTAATCCTCGTGGATGCGCTGAACGGCATCATCGATAAACCGAATCCGGCGGGCATGCAGGTCCGACAGCCCGCCCAAAGGGTCCAGCAAGGCTCCACCCGCATCTACATACAAGGCGTTCATCGTAAAATCCCGCCGCCGCGCATCGTCTTCAATACGGTCCGAGAATGCGACAACGGCGCGCCGCCCATCTGTTTCAACGTCCTTTCGGAAGGTCGTAATTTCGAAAGGCACGTCATTCGCCAGAACCGTTACTGTGCCGTGGTCAATGCCTGTTGGGATCACATTCAGCCCGGCGGATTTCGCCAAGCCGACCACACGATCAGGCCGCGCATCTGTGGAAAGATCAATGTCCTTCACTGGCGCACCCAACAGCGTGTTTCGCACACAACCGCCGACCGCAAATACCTGATGACCAGCGTCGCCCAGCAAAGCAAAAACGCGCTGCGTCGCCGGGTCGGTTAGCCAGTCTGCCTCAATTCGTTCCATCTGGCATTCGATCCGCCAAAGCGCGCAGCATTCGCGCTGTCGCCCCCCAGATGTAATAGGGTCCCCACGGCACGGTAAAGTAATACCTTCGCTGACCGCGCCAGCGTCGCGATTCTGTCCGATAATTGCCGGGGTTCAAAACGTGGTTCAGGGGGGCTTCGAACACCTCGGCCACTTCGCCGGGTTCGGGGCGTGGCGCAAAGCCGGACGAAACCATTGCCAACACCGGAGTCACTCGGAACCCAGTCACGGTTTCATGGGGTGGCAAGCTGCCCAGAACTTCGGTTTGGTCTGTAAGCAATGCAATTTCTTCCCATGCTTCTCGTAGCGCGGCCCCGACTACTCCATCGTCGCCCGGATCAACCTTGCCACCCGGGAACGCAATTTGTCCCGGATGGTGTTTCAGCGCCGATGACCGTTTTGTCAGAATGACGTGTGCCCCGCCCGTGCGTTCTACAATCGGGATCAAGACAGCCGCTTCCCGCAAGGTCCGGCCTTCGGGCAAAATCACATCAGGGTTCAGATCATAGTCCGACGACGGACGCCCCTCTGCAACCAAAGCCCGGCGCAGACGGTCGGGCAGATCACTCATCCTTAGCCTCGAATCCCAGCGTGGTGGGGTCAAACTCGTAATGTGCACCGCAGAACTGGCAATCTGCCGTCACGATACCTTCATCCGTTGTCATGTGGGCAATGTCTTTCGCGGAATAGATCGACATCGTATCGCGTACCCGGTCAGCCGAACAGGTACAGCCAAACTCGACAGGTTGAGCATCAAACACCCGCGGTCCATCCTGATGGAACAAGCGCAGCAAAAGCTCGGTCGGTTGAACGCTGGGACCGATCAGCTCGATGTCTTCGGCGCTGTCCAACAGGATATTGACGTGGTTCCAGTCCTCAGCCGCGTCGCCCTCCAGAATATCTTCCGCCAGCAAAAGCCCGTCCTCGCCCGATCCACCGTGTTGTGCTTCAAGCGAAGATTCCGGCATCTGCTGCAACATGACACCGCCTGCCCGCCAATGCATCGCTTCTCCGGGGCTTTGCGATTGCCCAAAGCTCAGACCAAACCGCGTCGGAAGTTGCTCGGACTGAGCGAAATAGGTTTGAGCACTTGCGGCCAGCGATCCACCCGCCAAAGGCGTGATCCCCTGATAAGGTACAGTGCCTGCACCTTGGTCGATCAGAATGGCAAAGTACCCCGAACCGATCAGGTCAAACGGTACGGCCTTTTCGCCCAACCGGTCCTTGTCGAAACTCGCGTAGGCCCGAATGCGTCCAGGCGCACCGTCTTTCTGCGGACCATAGTAATCCGTCGCTATCAAACGCACAGGCCCATTGCCTCGGATCTGCAGCGACAATTTCCACCTCAGTTTGATCGTTTGCCCAATCAAAGCCGTCAACAGCGTGGCCTCGGCTATCAACCCTTCGATCACCGGAGGGTAATCGTGTTGCGCCAAGACCTGTTGTAGCACACCATCCAAACGCGCAACGCGCCCCCGGGTGGACGTGCGATCCAGTTGGAATGGCAGAACGGTGTCGTCCCACGCGATTTTCGATCCGATGGTCATATGATGCCCCTGACAAACAGGCCCTAAATAAGTATCACCGCGCTAAAGGCAATGGCAGCGGGAAAGGCAAAGCAATGATCCAGCGTGTTGGAGAGCCGGTGCGAAACGACATCTCATATCGGCCGCGTCCGGGCGTCTATGCTATTTTATATCGCAATGGCCAGGTTCTACTGACGCATCAGGCCGAACCCGTGCCAGAGATCCAACTGCCTGGCGGCGGCATCGATCCCGGCGAAGCCATCTTGCCTGCCCTGCACCGCGAAGTGATGGAAGAAACCGGCTGGCGCGTCACCGGAATGCGTCGGCTGGGAGCCTTTCGGCGTTTCACCTATATGCCCGAGTACGATCGATTTGCCGAGAAAATCTGCCATATCTACAGCGGTCGGCCCACGTTACGCATGGGGGATCCCACTGAGGCGGCCCATACTGCGCTTTGGGCTACACCAAGCGTGGCAATCGATTTGCTGGACGATGATGGTGGTCGTATTTTTCTTCAACGGTTTTTTCATTGAAGCACGGATTGGACTGTCAGGCGCGCCGATCAATCCGTTCGACAATAATGGCCGACAAGTCATCGGGAAAGTCATCGCTGCCTCGATAGTCGATCAAGGCGGTCTGCGTCGCCTCGACAAATTCCATGCCGTGCAAATGCGCCTGGTCGCGCAACATCGCATCCAGCCCTTCGTCATCCAAAAGCTGATCTTCGGTGTTCGGACACTCTGTCAAACCGTCCGAATACAACATCAATCGATCCCCGGGATTTAACAGAACTGAAAGCTCTGCATATTCGCCATCATCGATCAATCCGATGGGGGTGCTGAAAAGATCTGTGAATTCGACTGACCCATCCCGGCGCTGAACAACCGGGCTTGGGTGTCCCGCATGGCAGATATCGATGGCACCGGTGCTGATATCGACCTTTGCAATAGACATCGTCAAATATTGGTCCGAATCCACATCTGCCTGAAGAATCGCATTCAACCGGCCGCAGACCTCGGGCAAATGTATCATGCGATATCCGTCTGCATCTAAAGACAACGCAATGTTCCTGTCAGGGGCCACATCACTAAGGTAACTCGCCACGCGGGCGGTCATCAAAGCCGACGCAACACCATGACCTGACACATCCACCGAATATACACCAAGCACGGTGTTGCTGACACGAAAATACCCAACCAAATCACCGCCCACGTGACCACTTGGCTTAAACAACATCGACAGTTCCACCGAACCTGTCTTCAGATGGCGTTCGGGCACCAAGCCTTCTTGGAACTTGCGCGCGCCAACCAAATCCCTTTCGATCGCGGAATAGGCGTCGCTAAGTTCTTCCAGTGCCGCCGACAAAGCATGATTCTTGCCCGCTAAATCAAGCTGCGCATTGACCACACGTTCACCCGCGCGCAGGCGCGCCCGAAGCTCAACAGAATTGAAGGGCTTCGACAAAAAATCGTCCGCGCCTCCTTCCAAACCCTCGGCCAGTACTTCTCGCTCGGTCTGTGCCGTCAACAGAATGAAATAGGCCGGGCGATCCCCGCAGAGTTCACGAAAAGCACGACAAAACTCGACACCATTCATACCTGGCATCATCCAATCACTGACCACGATATCGATCCGAGTCGTTCTCGCCACGTCAAGCGCCGCCTCGCCGCTGTCTGCTTCGATCGTTTCGTAGCCCCACTTGGCCAGTGTCCGTGACAACAATCGGCGTTGCGCCTTACTGTCATCCACCACAAGAACGGGGCGAATGACCATCGCGGCATTGTCAAAGATGGGGCCAGTTTCGGTCTTCATAGGCCTCTTTTGCCGCCTGCGCCTTAATGCACTGTGAAGACCCGAAAGAAACATCATTTTAACACTGCTCCGATAAAGATCAGCTGTCATGATCAACACAGCCCGCATCCAAGAACTGAAAGACGAAGTCGGCGAAGACGACCTTGTCGAAGTCATCGAACTCTTTTGCGAAGAAGTGGAAGATGTGCTTCGGGCGCTCGATTCCACCCCTCAAGATCAGATGGCAGCGCAGCTTCATTTCCTGAAAGGCAGCGCATTGAACATCGGCCTCGATGACGTTTCAGAGCTTTGTGAACAGCAAGAAAATCGACTGAAGTCCGACCCGGTCGCAACCGCCGACGTCAATATGATCCGCGTCACCTACGCTGCATCAAAAGAAGCGTTGCTAAAGCCCGGCACCAGCCGTCCCCGCTCGCGCTTGTTCCCAAGCTGAAAACACCGTAAACGCCCCCGGAACTCAGAAAGTCCGGGGAAAATCTATGTCTGCACCCAAAAAAGTCGTGCTCGCCTATTCCGGCGGCCTTGATACGTCAATTATCCTAAAGTGGCTGCAGACCGAGTATGACTGCGAGGTCGTCACCTTTACCGCCGATCTTGGGCAGGGCGAAGAACTGGAACCCGCCCGCAAGAAAGCCGAGATGATGGGCGCTTCCGAGATCTACGTCGAGGATCTGCGCGAGGAATTCACCCGGGATTTCGTCTTCCCGATGTTCCGCGCCAACGCCCTTTACGAAGGCCTGTACCTGCTCGGCACGTCAATCGCCCGCCCGCTGATCTCCAAACGTCTGGTCGAAATCGCAGCCGAAACCGGAGCCGATGCGGTAAGCCACGGCGCCACAGGCAAAGGCAACGACCAAGTCCGCTTCGAACTCGCCGCCTATGCGCTGAACCCGGATATCAAAGTAATTGCCCCTTGGCGTATGTGGGATCTCTCTTCGCGCACCCGGCTGCTAGAATTCGCAGAGCAACACCAAATCCCAATCGCCAAGGACAAGCGCGGTGAAGCACCCTTTTCGGTCGATGCCAATCTCCTGCACACCTCGTCAGAAGGCAAGGTGCTAGAAGACCCTGCTGTCGAAGCCCCAGACTATGTCGCGCAGCGGATCGTTCCCGTCGAAAACGCACCCGACACGCCTGAGTTCATCGAAGTTACCTTTGAAAAAGGCGATGCCGTCGCCATCAACGGCAAAGCAATGTCACCGGCCACGATCCTGACCAAGCTGAACGAACTGGGCGGCAAACACGGTATTGGCCTTTTGGACCTTGTCGAAAACCGTTTCGTCGGTATGAAATCCCGAGGCGTCTACGAAACCCCCGGCGGCACCATTCTTCTGGAAGCGCACCGTGGCATCGAACAAATCACACTTGATTCCGGCGCAGGCCACCTGAAAGATTCGATCATGCCCCGCTATGCGGAACTGATCTACAACGGCTTCTGGTTCTCGCCCGAACGCGAAATGCTGCAAGCCTTGATCGACAAATCCCAAGAACACGTCTCAGGCACAGTCAAACTGAAGCTCTATAAGGGATCCGCCCGCACCGTCGCCCGCTGGTCAGATCACTCGCTCTACTCCGAAGCCCATGTCACCTTCGAAGATGACGCCGGTGCCTACGATCAGGAAGATGCTCAAGGCTTCATTCAACTGAACGCGCTTCGGCTTAAGCTTTTGGCCGCAAGAGACCACCGCCTGAAGTGACAGTTTAAATCAAATCTGCGCTTCCTCTTGCCGAAAATACTTCGGGGGGTCGCGCGCAAGCGCGGCCGGGGCAGAGCCCCTCTTACAGTTTGAACTCAGCCAGTCGATGATAATTGGGCAACGCCGCCTCAACCAGAAGCGCCATGTCCCCATCAAGCGTCGGCAATTCCCCTTCGGGCCCGGCAAATCCCGCCGACCGATGCACCGCGCCATACCAATGGGCCGCCCAAATGCCGTCAAAGGGTTTCGGGCCCGGTGTCCAAGTCAACATCGCGGGATCGAAGGCCAGTCCAATCGCGTCACAAAGCTTTTGCAACATCCCTTCAGGATCCTTCCGAATATCGGCGCTTTCGACCACTGGACCGGGCAACCGTTCAAACAGACGCGATTGCGCGGCAAACCCGATATCCTGCATCGTGGGATTCTCGCGTTTGGCGGCGTAACTGGCCACAACACGCGCCGGATGGCGGATCAAATGGACGTTTATGCAATCCTTGGCCCAGTCCAAGGGAAAGCCCGGCTCCATGTGAAACGGCATGTGCTTCATGTAATAATGGGGCTTTCCGTCCGGAATTGTCCCCGAACATCGCGCAGCAACCGTCTCTACATCTGTTTCATGATGGGCCATCACCGCATCACGCATTGGATGATCAATCCCGGTCGCTTTCAGATAGGGCGCATAGAACGGTTCATCCCAAGCCGCAAAATCCGCCCTGTTTCCAAAGGCATACATCATGGCCGTCGATAAATTTCGCGGCCCGCTCCACATGGCGATTCTCATGATTTGCACGCTAAGCCCATGTGAAAACTGAAACAACACTCACACTCGCGCGACCTCACGCGCGCTTGAATAGACGGATGCCACCTAGATCTGCATTGTCCGCCAAACCGTTAGGAGACTTGTAAATGTTCGTCAAATTACCCAAAGCCTTCGCTCTCGGCGCTCTGTTCGTTGTCGGGCTAGCTTTCAATAGTACCGAAGCCAACGCAGCCCAAAAGAAGGCCTTTTTCGCAGGTGGGTGCTTTTGGTGCATCGAATCTGACTTTGAATCCCTGAAAGGGGTTAGCGAAGTCGTCTCGGGCTATACTGGCGGCAAAACAGCAAACCCAACTTACAAGCAGGTCACCAAAGGCGGCACGGGGCACTATGAAGCGGTTGAAATCCGCTACAACGATTCATCCGTGTCATACGATCAACTGCTACACGCCTTCTTCCGCTCGGTTGATCCAACCGACGCAGGCGGCCAATTCTGCGACCGGGGCGAAAGCTATCGCACTGCGATTTTCGTCACCAACGCTGCCGAACGTGCTGCTGCGGAAAAAGCAAAGGCAAAAGCGCAAAAAGATCTTGGCCGTAAAATCGTGACCCCAATCCTGAACGCCAGCAAGTTCTACAATGCCGAAGCATATCATCAGGACTACTACAAAAGCAGTGAAGTCGTCCTGACCCGCCGCGGCCCGAAATCGAAAGCCAACGCTTACAAATTCTATCGCAACGCCTGCAAGCGCGACCAACGCGTAAAACAGCTTTGGGGCAACGCTGCGCCTTTCGCGAAATAGTCAGGTTTAGCCTTTTCCCTCCTGCGCCCCGGGGCTAGATTCGCTTACGAAAGCACTTGGGGGTGTGAGCAGTGTCCGTAACGTCCACCGGCGTAACGCCCATGATGGCGCAATTTCTTGATATCAAGGCCGAGCATAAAGACGCTCTGTTGTTCTATCGGATGGGTGATTTCTATGAGTTGTTCTTCGATGACGCTGTTGCGGCTGCCGAAGCTTTGGACATTGCTCTCACCAAACGTGGCAAACACTTGGGCGAAGACATCGCCATGTGTGGCGTCCCGTTCCATGCCGCTGAAGGGTATTTATTAACGCTGATCCGCAAAGGTTTTCGCGTTGCCGTCTGCGAGCAACTAGAAAGTCCCGCTGAAGCGAAAAAGCGCGGTTCGAAATCCGTTGTGAAACGCGGCGTTGTGCGATTGGTTACGCCGGGCACATTGACCGAAGACAGCCTGCTTGACGCACGTCGACACAACTTCTTGGCCGCTCTGGCCCAAGTTCGCGACGAAGCTGCCATGGCTTGGGTTGATATTTCCACCGGCGAGCTCCGTGTATCGCCCACAACACCAGCGCGCTTCAGCCCGGAATTGGCACGTTTGGCCCCAAGCGAAGTGATCATTTCCGAAGCGAAATACACCGAACTCTCCGATTTAGTGACAGATATTGGCGCTTCGCTGACACCCATAGCGCCAGCTTGTTTTGACAGTCAATCTGCAGAAAAACGTCTGACGTCTCTTTGGGATGTGAAAAGCCTAGACGCTTTCGGCTCTTTCACCCGGGCAGAGATTTCCGCCATCGGCGCATTGGTCGACTACCTCGATCTGACCCAAAAGGGGAACTTGCCACTTATACGCCCCCCGGTACGCGAAATGGCCAGCGGTACCGTTCAGATCGACGCCGCCACCCGTCGCAATTTAGAACTCATCCGGTCTTTGAATGGCAGCCGCGAAGGTGCGCTTTTAAACGCAATAGATCGCACGGTTACGTCAGCGGGCGGTCGCTTAATCGAACGTCGCCTATCGTCTCCATCTCGCGACTTGGATCTCGTGATCGCGCGGATCGGCGTCGTCGAATGGCTTACCGAGAATGCAGCGCTTTTGGAGTCCACTCGCGATGCACTGCGGCGCGTCCCTGACATTCAACGCGCCCTATCTCGTCTTGCCATCGATCGCGGCGGCCCTCGTGACCTAGTCGCAATCCGGAACGCGCTGGAACAATGTCCCTCTTTGACGGACGCCCTGAAAGAAAACGCACCGCACCTGATCAAAACATGGCTGGACGATCTAAACGGCTTCGACGATCTCGCTCAATGTCTTGATGCAGCGCTGGTCGCCGAACCTCCGCTCTTGGCCCGGGATGGCGGTTTCATCGCCGATGGTCACACCCCTGATCTTGACGAAGCCCGCACCCTGCGCGACGAAGGTCGAGGCATCATCGCCAAAATGCAAAGCGAGTATTCGGATGAAACCGGTATTCCTTCGCTTAAGATCAAGCACAACAACGTCCTTGGCTACTTTATCGAAACCACAGCTACCCACGCCGAAAAAATGCTGGCTGCCCCCCTTTCAGATCGCTTTATCCACCGCCAAACCACGGCCAACGCCGTACGCTTTACCACGGTCGAACTGTCCGAGTTGGAAACCCGTATTCTGAACGCAGGTGCGCGAGCCGTGGACATCGAAATTAGTCTCTATTTCGAACTCAAACAGCAAATTCTTGATAAAGCCGCACCGCTCGCGCAAGCCGCACGCGCCCTTTCGGAGATCGACGTGGCCGCCGGCTTTGCCACCATCGCCCGCGATGAGAACTGGTCCGCTCCAAAGATGGATAGCAGCCGAGCCTTCAAAATCGTCGGCGGCCGACATCCTGTAGTGGAACACGCCTTGAAATCAGAAGGCGCGCCCTTCATCGCAAACGATTGCGATTTGTCGGGCGATGCCACTGGTCAAATTTGCTTGCTGACCGGCCCCAACATGGCGGGTAAATCCACCTATCTGCGCCAAAACGCCCTTATAGCACTACTTGCGCATGCGGGCAGTTTCGTTCCGGCAGAGAGTGCACATATCGGCCTTGTCAGCCAGATCTTCAGTCGTGTCGGTGCCTCAGACGATCTGGCGCGTGGCCGGTCGACCTTCATGGTCGAAATGGTCGAAACCGCCGCGATCCTCAATCAGGCCGACGACCGCGCCTTGGTCATCCTTGATGAAATCGGGCGAGGCACAGCCACTTACGATGGACTTTCCATCGCATGGGCTACGCTAGAACACTTGAATGAAACCAACGGTTGCCGCGGACTTTTCGCGACGCATTATCACGAGATGACCGAATTGGCAGACCGGCTGGACAACGTTCAGAACGCGACGGTCGCCGTCAAGGAGTGGGACGGCGATGTCATCTTCCTGCACGAAGTTCGCCAAGGAGCGGCTGATCGAAGCTATGGGGTGCAAGTCGCAAAACTAGCTGGCTTGCCGCAATCAGTTGTCGATCGTGCCCGCGTTGTTCTGGATGCTTTGGAAAAGGGCGAGCGGGAAGGCGGTGCTCGTCAAAAAGCACTGATCGACGACTTGCCACTGTTTTCTGCCGCACCACCACCGGCACCAAAACCTGCAAAAACGTCAGAATTGGAGACGAAACTGGCGGATATTCACCCCGACGACCTGACCCCACGCGAAGCTTTGCAGGCCCTATACGACCTCAAAGCCATAAAGTGACAACTTGATTCAAATTGCCCTTCCTCTTGCTGAAAATACTTCGGGGTGAGCTCCAAAGGAGCGAGGGGCAGAGCCCCTAACCTATCCCGCAGGTGTCGAGCTGACGCCAACCCGTGCCGGACGCAGCAACCGATCATGCAACATGAAGCCATCCGCCTCGACCTGAATGATGTCACCCGCCCGAGTACCGGGGACTGGCGCTTCAAACATTGCTTCGTGCAATTGCGGATCAAAACGGTCCCCAACTTCGGGCGAAATCAGATGAATGCCGTGTTTGTTATAGACGCTCAACAGCTCACGCATGGTAAGTTCGATGCCTTCGATCAGCGCCGCATTGCCTTCACGCGCATCTTCCGGAACCGCCAAAACGGCCCGCTTCATATTGTCAAAAACCGGCAGCAAATCCCGCGCCAACTTTGATCCGCCATATTGCTCGGCTTCTCGACGATCCCGCTCGGACCGTTTGCGTGAATTCTCGGCGTCGGCCAGTGCGCGCATGAACTTGTCTTTCAGCTCATCCCGCTCAACTTCCAGCGCCAAAATGCGCTCGTCGTCTTCTGGCTGTTCAAGCGCCTCAGGCGAATCGATATCAATCAATTCTTCTTCTGGCATAGGCTTGTTCGCGTCTGCGTCGTTCATCACTGTCCTCGATCTGTAATCAGGCGGCTTACCAGTTGAGCCGTGTAATCCACAATGGGGACGATCCGTCCGTAGTTGAGCCGTGTCGGCCCAATCACGCCAACCGCGCCCACGATCTTTCGATCAGAGTTCATATACGGAGAGACCACCAAAGAGGAACCCGAAAGAGAAAATAATTTGTTCTCTGACCCAATAAAAATGCGCACGCCCTCGCCCGACTCGGTCAGTTCCAAAAATTCCGCGATGTCGCGCTTGCGCTCAAGATCATCAAACAGGCTACGGATGCGATCCAGCTCTTCCTCTTCCTCCGTGCCAGGCAACAAATTGGACCGGCCTCGAACGATCAATCGTTCGTATGACGTGCCTTCATTCTCCCAGAACGCAGCCCCTCCTTCGACAAGCTCCCGTGCACGTGCATTCAGCTCTTGACGATGTCGACCAATCTCGGTTTCGATCACGGCTCCAAGCTCGGACAGAGTATGCCCCGCAACAATCGAATTGAGAAAATTTGCTGCTTCGCGAAATGAACTTGCCGTCTGTCCAGTCGGTGGAGAAAACACACGGTTCTCAACATGGCCATCTTCGAACACCAAAACCACCAAAGCACGATCAGCCGCCAAACTGACAAACTCAATATGTTTCAAAGGGGCTTCATGTTTCGGAGCCAAGACAAGGCTCGCCCCCTGCGTCACACCAGATAAGGCCGAGCCAACACGATCCAAAAGCGTGGCAACACTGTCGTCATTGCCGGCCACTTCGCCCTCAATCGCCCCGCGATCTTCCGCGGACAAATCGCCCAGTTCCATCAATCCATCCACGAACAGCCGTAGCCCTGATTCCGTTGGCAAACGACCAGCCGACACATGGGGCGAACTCAATAGCCCCAGATACTCCAGGTCCTGCATCACGTTCCGGATTGTCGCGGCACTGACTTTTTCACTTAATTCGCGGGTCAAACTTCGCGAACCCACAGGTTCACCAGATTTCAGGTACCCTTCCACGACGCGCCGAAAGACCTCGCGTGAACGATCGTTCATTTCATCCAGAAGGCGGCCAGCATCGGTCATGACAAAACTTTATATGAGGGCAGAACAATTAAAAGGAAGACCGCAGATAGGTCAATCGGGGTTGATGCGACTAAGTGTGCTCTCTATCAGTCCCCCATCATACCAAAGGATATTACATGAGACCCTCGGGACGCCAAACAAACGACATGCGGACGGTCAGCATTGAAACCAACGTCACACGTCACGCTGAAGGCTCGTGCCTGATTAAATGCGGTGACACCCATGTGTTGTGCACAGCATCAATTGACGAACGCGTCCCCCCTTGGATGAAGAATTCCGGTCTTGGTTGGGTCACAGCAGAATATGGCATGCTGCCCAGGGCAACACATACCCGGGGACGTCGCGAGGCCAAGAACGGTCAAAGTGGGCGTACCCAGGAAATTCAACGCCTGATCGGCCGATCGCTACGGGCTTGTGTCGATCGCTCGGCATTGGGCGAACGTCAGATCATCGTGGATTGCGATGTCATTCAAGCCGATGGCGGGACACGTTGTGCATCGATCACTGGCGGCTGGCTGGCTTTGCGTTTGGCCGTGAATACGTTGCTAAAGTCGGGACTGATCAAGTCAGACCCGCTGACCGACCACGTTGCAGCAGTGTCCTGCGGTATCTATGCTGGCCAACCTGTGCTTGATCTCGACTATCCGGAAGACAGCGAAGCCGGAGTGGATGGCAACTTCGTCATGACAGGCGCCGGTAAACTGATCGAAGTTCAAATGTCCGCAGAGGGTTCAACTTTTACCCGAAACGAAATGTCGACTTTGCTGGATCTAGCCGAGAAAGGCGTCGGCGAACTGGTCACAGCTCAGAAAGCGGCGGCTGCCTAATGCGCCGTTTCACAGAAGATAGCCTTTTGGTCGCCACCCACAACGATGGTAAATTGACCGAAATCCGCGATCTTCTGTCGGCATATCCTCTGAAAATCTCTGGCGCAGCAGAGCACGGCCTGCCGGAACCCGAAGAGACTGGCACGACATTCGTTGAGAATGCACGGATCAAAGCACAGGCCGCAGTGGCCGCAACCGGGCTGCCTGCTCTGGCCGACGACAGCGGAATCGAAATTGATGCTCTGAATGGTGCACCGGGTGTCTACACCGCCGATTGGGCCGAAACGCCCCAGGGTCGCGATTTTGTTATGGCAATGACCCGCACCTATGATGCGCTTTGTGAATCCGGCGTCGCATCTCCTTGGACGGCGCGCTTTTGCTGCACCTTTGTTCTGGCCTGGCCCGATGGACACGACGAAGTTTTCGAAGGCCGCATGGTGGGTCAAATCTCTTGGCCGATCCGAGGCGAACTTGGGCATGGCTATGACCCGATCTTTATGCCGCGCGGTCACACCGTGACTTGCGGCGAACTGCCATTCGAAGTGAAAAATCGTATTAGCCATCGCGCTGACGCCTTCCGAAAGCTTCGCGTTGTTTTCGACAATGGCTAACGGTGCAGGCTTCGGTCTGTACGTCCATTGGCCCTTCTGCCAAGCCAAATGCCCCTATTGCGACTTCAACAGTCACGTTGTGTCTTCCATCGACCAAAATCGCTGGAAATCTGCGTATTTAGCTGAAATCGCCCGCGTTAGAGAGGAATTCGGACCGCGCGTTTTGAATTCAATCTTCTTCGGAGGCGGCACGCCCAGTTTAATGAACCCGGATACCGTTGCCGCGATAATTGAAGCCGCCCGTGCCGCATGGACCCCTGCAAACGATATGGAGATAACGCTGGAAGCCAACCCAACCTCTGTCGAAGCTGGGCGGTTTCAGTCATATGGCGAAGGCGGCGTAAATCGCGTGTCGATTGGCATCCAATCCTTGCGCGATCCCGACTTGAAAGCGTTAGGTCGGTTGCATTCAGTAGCAGAGGCAAAGACTGCCTTTGATATTGCCCGCCGAACTTTTTCCCGTGTTTCATTTGATCTGATCTATGCGCGCCAAAACCAGACCTTGGACGATTGGAAATCCGAGCTGGACGAAGCGTTGTCCATGGCCGCCGATCATCTGTCGCTCTATCAACTGACAATCGAGCCGGACACAGCTTTCGGCGATCGCTTCGAGCGCGGGCGACTACCTGGCCTACCGCACGACGATCTTTCAGCCGACATGTTTGAGCTTACCCAAGACGTGACTCATGCCGCAGGCTTCAATGCCTACGAGATTTCAAATCATGCAAAACCGGGCGCCGAGTCCGTTCACAATCTGATCTATTGGCGATCTGGGGATTGGGCAGGGATTGGACCCGGTTCACATGGCCGGTTGACGTTGGATGGAACACGGTTTGAAACAATGAGCCACAAGATGCCAACGGATTGGCTAACGTCGATGGAGCGCTCTGGCTCGGGGTATTCAGACCGCCAAAGGATTATGCCAGACGACATCAGAACCGAAGCAGTATTGATGGGCCTGCGCCTAAACGAAGGCATTCCCGCTGCTTGGATACCTGAAACTGCGAAGGTTGAGACCCTTGTCAAAGATGGGCTGATCGAAACCACACCAGAATGCATAAGGACGACCGTTGCGGGCCGCCCTTTGTTGAACGCTATTCTTAGAGAATTGCTGGCCTAGACTTCGCCTGCATCCATGGTGACGCTTAGTCGGCGACAAACCTCGTCCAACTGCGCTAAATCTTTGTAACTTATTGTAATTGCACCGTTTTCTTTACCAGGCAGATGATCAATGCTGACCTTCATACCTAGCGCTGCGGATAGATCACGCTCTAGATGACGCGTATCGGCGTCCTTGATCGGCGTCACATTACTGGGCAAGTCACGCGGCGCCTTGGGTCCCTTGGCAAGAACTTCGGTCTGGCGAACCGACAGGCCCTTCTTGACGATTTCGCGCGCCAGCTTTTCCGGGTCGTCTGCGGTCACCAAGGCACGCGCATGTCCGGCAGACAGATCACCAACGCGCACCATCTCAAGCACGGCATCGGGTAGGTTTAGCA
Source organism: uncultured Rhodobacterales bacterium (assembly GCA_964632495.1). Taxonomy (GTDB): domain Bacteria; phylum Pseudomonadota; class Alphaproteobacteria; order Rhodobacterales; family Rhodobacteraceae; genus CALKXV01. Next base: position 111,665 of record CAZWDS010000001.1, on the reverse strand, counting down.
AACGCAATAGGTTTGCGATGTGACTCCGGCTTTTGCCCAATGCCTCGGCCAGCTTTTCCTGTGTGTGACCGAACCGATCCATCAGTTGCCGATAACCAGCCGCTTCTTCCACCGCGTTCAAATCGGCGCGCTGGATGTTCTCGATAATCGCCAGTTCTAAAACTTCGGTGTCGTCTAGTTCGCGCACAATGGCAGGCACTTCATGAAGCTGAGCGCGCTGCGCTGCCCGCCATCGCCGCTCGCCAGCAACGATTTCAAAGCCACCGGGGTCGCGTGGATTCACCCGCAAGATAAGCGGCTGAATGATCCCTTTCTCGCGGATAGACGCCGCCAACTCTTCCAGCGCATCTTCGGTAAAGGTCCGTCGTGGCTGATCCGGGTTAGGCGCAATACGCGCAATATCGATCGTCTGTTCCGACTTGCGGCTGACCTGCGGTTCGTTCGCCGGAGTTGTATCGACATCGGCCATCAATGCCGACAAACCGCGCCCTAATCCCCGTCGTTCTGATTTACCCTGTGCCATCATACACCCTATGCTGTGTCACTTTCGATCTTCTCTACCATTTCTTGTGCCAGGGCGCGATAGGCCAGCGCCCCTTTTGACCCCGGATCATAGGCTGTGACCGGCATTGAATACGATGGCGCTTCCGAGATACGTACGTTCCGCGGCACAATCGTTTCGTAGACCAGTGCACCCAAAGTCTCGCGCGCGTCATGTTCAACCTGTTGGCTCAGATTGTTCCGCCCATCGTACATCGTCAACAGCACGCCTTCGATTCGCAGGTTTGGATTGGCCGCTTCGCGCACTTCTCGCACCGTTAACATCAATTGCGACAAACCTTCCAAAGCAAAGAACTCGCTTTGCAGCGGAATCATTACAGAATCCGAAGCGACCATTGCGTTGATCGTCAAAAGACTAAGCGACGGCGGGCAATCAATCAGGATGAAGTCCAAATCAAACGCATCAATCTCTGGTTGGCGCAAAGCATCGTGCAAAAGAAAGCTTCGCTTTTCGATGGCCATCATCTCGATATCGGCCGAGCTGAGATCCGTCGTGCTGGGCGCAATCAGCAATCCCTCAACTGTCGTCTTTTGCAAAACCTGGTGCAACGCAGTTTCTTCCAAAAGCAAATCATACGTCGTGTACTCTCGGCTTTCTGGATCCAACCCCAATCCTGTCGAGGCATTGCCTTGCGGATCAAGATCAACAAGCAAAACATTATACCCTTCTTCTGCCAAAGCAGCGCCAAGGTTAATCGCCGTCGTTGTCTTTCCAACCCCGCCCTTTTGATTGCAGATCGAGATTATTCGGGGCTGCGGGGGTCTTGTAGGGTCAGACACGCTTGATTTCTCCGAGAGTCAAAATGACGGCGTCCGGGTCCGTCTTGCTGGGGTATGTTTCGCAGTCAAAGCGCCAGTGTTCAAGCGCTTCGCGCAACTCATCATCGGCCTTTCTGCCCTTTGGCAGAACCGCAAGGCCACTTGGGGAAAGGTGGCGGCTAACATAGTCAAGCAGTACAGGCAAAGGCGCCAATGCACGGGCCGAAACAACGTCTGCATTCTGAGGCACAGCTTCTTCTATACGGTCAGAAATCACAGTAAATGGAACAGTTTCCCTTGCAACAGCACGCAAGAAGGCCACTTTGCGCCGATCAGATTCTATAAGAGTTGTTCGTTGGTTGGAACCGCTCAAAATAGCAACAACGGCGCCCGGGAAGCCGCCACCGCTACCAAGATCAACCCAATGACCCGCGCTCGGTGCGCAGGCCAACAGTTGAGCAGAATCCAGAAAATGCCGGGACCATAGGCTGTCTAGCGTCCGAGGGCTAACCAGATTGATCTTGCTGTTCCACTGCCTCAACAGCCCAGCATAACGCTTGAGCATATCCAATGTTTCACGTGAAACATCGACTTGAGCCGTAAAACTCTCCCAGTCGCTCATGACACCTGACGGTTTTCTTTTCGGAGCCTTGCAAGGATCAGCGTCAACGCAGCTGGGGTTACGCCTTCAACGCGACCAGCTTGTCCCAATGTTTCCGGGCGCACTGCACTCAATTTTTGCTGCAGCTCGTTCGACAGGCCGTTCAGCGCGCCATAGTCGAAATCCGCCGGGATTAAGTGCGCTTCATCTCGACGTAAGTTCGCAACGTCCTGAGCTTGCCGCTTTACATATTCAGCATATAGCGCGTCACGCTTCAATTGCCGCTGAATATCTTCCGGAACATCCGCCACATCGGGGAAAAGAGCAGCAATGGCCTCAAACTCAACGTCCGAAAACGCCAATAGCTCAAGCCCAGTACGCTTTGCCCCGTCACGGGAAATCCGAATTCCGGCGTCGGCAGCGCGGGATGCCGATATTTCAAGCTCCCCCAGGCGCGCTTTTCCCGCGCTTAAGGCATCCATCTTCTGGTCGAATGCCACCTTTCGGACGTTTCCTATACAACCGGCTTCCAGCCCTACTGGTGTAAGTCGCTGGTCCGCATTGTCCGCCCTCAGAGACAAGCGAAACTCGGCGCGCGAGGTGAACATCCGATAGGGCTCGCTGACGCCACGGGTGATCAAATCATCAATCATCACGCCGATATAAGAATTCTCGCGTGAAAATCGCACCGCGTCCTGATCCAAAGCCTCACCAGCTGCATTCAATCCAGCAACCAAGCCTTGAGCCGCAGCCTCTTCATATCCTGTTGTTCCATTGATCTGGCCTGCAAGGTACAGCCCCGGAACATCGCGCGCACTTAAAGTCGAGGTCAGCGCACGCGGATCCACATAGTCATACTCGATTGCATACCCTGGCTGGGCAATTTTAGCACTCTCAAGACCCGCGATTGAATGGACATAATCGTTTTGCACGTCTTCCGGCAACGACGTCGAAATCCCATTTGGATAGATTAAGTCGCTGGACAAGCTTTCCGGCTCGAGGAAAATCTGGTGCGATGTTTTATCGGCAAACCGAACCACCTTGTCTTCTATTGAAGGGCAATACCGCGGCCCAACCCCATCGATTTGCCCGCCATACATTGCAGAGCGGGACAGATTGGCGCGAATAACATCATGCGTCGCTTCGTTCGTATGCGTAATCCCACAGGACACCTGAGGTGTATCGGTACGTTTGGTAAAGAACGAAAAGAACACCGGATCCTCGTCGCCGGGCTGTTCTTCAAGTTTCGACCAATCGATCGTGCTAGCCAGCAAGCGTGGGGGCGTTCCGGTCTTAAGTCGCCCCAAAGGCAAACCAAAGTCATCAATCCGTTCAGCCAGCTTTATGGATGGCGCATCACCGATACGACCTCCAGGCCGCGAAACATTCCCGATATGGATGACGCCACGCAAGAACGTGCCCGTGGTCAAAACAACTGCGCTGGCAGAAATCTCTGATCCATCCGCCAAAAGAACACCAGATACCCGGGACTTTTCGAAAAGAAAGTCCGTAGCCTCACCTTCGACAATCTGAATATTGGGATGGCTTTCCATCTCGACCAGCATCGCAGTGCGGTAGATCGCCCGATCTGCCTGCGCCCTAGGCCCCTGAACAGCAGGACCCTTACGGCGGTTCAAAAGGCGGAATTGAATACCCGCCTTGTCGGCCACGCGCCCCATAACACCATCCAAAGCGTCGATTTCCCGCACCAGGTGGCCTTTGCCCAACCCACCAATAGCGGGGTTGCATGACATCACGCCAATCCCTTCCCGGGACAACGTGACCAGAGCAACGCGCGCCCCACGACGCGCCGCAGCATGTGCTGCATCAGCACCCGCGTGTCCGCCACCTACGACGACGACATCTAACTTCGAATGTTTCACGTGAAACATCCCCTACTTTCCGATGCAAAAACTGGAAAAGATATCATCCAGAATATGCTCGATATCCACATGGCCCACCAGCGAATCCAAAGCCCGAATAGCATTACGCAATTCTTCCGCAATCAGTTCTGCCAATTCAGGAGCTGTTTCTAGCTGATCCTGCGCCGTATCCAAAGCCTCAATCGCACGCCGCATAGAAATACGGTGCCGTTCTCTTATCGCAACTCCGGCGCCACTTGCTTGCTTTTCAAGTGTGGCCGCTAAGGTCTCTACAAGATCATCCAAGCCTTCGCCGGTCAAAGCCGATATATCCCCTCCAGTCAGATCAGCCTTTGCAACGACGATAATGTCGCCTTCTACCGGCGCAATAACTGGGGTCGCCCCAGATCGATCCAGAAGAATGACCCGAAGATCAGCTTGCTCGGCCCGCGCTATGGCCCGTTCAATCCCGATGGACTCTACAGCATCTTCCGAAACCCGAAGACCAGCTGTATCCAACACCGTCACAGGCAAGCCACGCAACGACATGCGCACCTCGATTACGTCGCGCGTGGTGCCCGCAACATCCGACGTGATCGCCGCATCCCTGCCTGCTAAGGCATTCAGCAAGGTCGACTTCCCGACGTTTGGCGGCCCGACAATCGCAACTTCAAATCCGTCCCGAATACGCTCAGCAATTGCAACGCCAGCAGTCTCCGCCCGAAGATCTGTCTGGACTCTTGTCATTAACGCAAGAACTTCCGGTGTCACGTCGACAGGCACATCTTCATCGGCAAAGTCAATCGTAGCTTCAAGCAACGCCGCTGCACGGATCAGATCGGTCCGCCAATTGGAAGCCTTCTGTCCAAGCGCACCTGAAAACACCCGAAACGCCTGACGGCGCTGCGCCTCGGTTTCCGCCTCAACCAGATCAGACAAGCCTTCGACCTGAGCCAAATCCAAACGTTCATTTTCAAGCGCGCGTCGGGTAAATTCGCCAGGCTCTGCAATCACACAATCCGGCATTGACCCAAGAACAGCCAACACCGCGTTCACCGTCGCGATTGAGCCATGAAGATGAAGCTCGGCCACATCCTCGCCAGTAAAGCTATCTGGCCCCGGAATCCAAATGACCAGAGCTTGGTCCAATACATCGCCAGAATGTCGTAGAACCCGAAGCGCTGCTCGTCTTGGCATTGGCAATTCGCCGGCCATATTCCGCAAGATTTCGCCCGCCGACTGCCCAGAAAGCCGAACGACCGCAACACCGGCCTTACCCCGGGCCGAGCTTAGGGCAAAAATCGTCTTCATTTCACATAAGTCTCTGTTATTAAACAGAAATCTAGGTATTCATTGAATCAAAGAATTCGCTGTTAGATTTGGTTTGCTTCAGCTTGGACAGCAGGAACTCGATCGCATCTGTGGTTCCCATTGGGTTCAGAATGCGCCGCAGAACGAAGGTCTTTTGCAAATCGTTCTTGTCGACCAGCAGTTCTTCTTTCCGCGTACCGGACTTCAAAATATCCATCGCAGGATAGACCCGTTTGTCAGCCACTTTGCGATCCAGAATGACTTCGCTGTTACCGGTGCCTTTGAATTCTTCGAAGATCACTTCGTCCATCCGGCTGCCGGTCTCGATCAGAGCCGTCGCAATAATCGTTAGCGAGCCGCCCTCTTCGATGTTTCGCGCCGCACCAAAGAACCTTTTCGGGCGCTGCAAAGCGTTGGCATCCACACCACCTGTCAGAACTTTGCCCGACGACGGGACAACGGTGTTAAACGCCCGCCCCAAACGTGTGATCGAATCCAACAGGATCACAACGTCGCGTTTATGCTCTACCAGCCGCTTGGCTTTTTCGATCACCATATCAGACACCGCGACGTGACGTGTGGCAGGTTCGTCGAAGGTAGAAGACACCACCTCGCCCTTCACGCTTCGTTGCATGTCGGTGACTTCCTCAGGGCGTTCGTCGATCAAAAGAACGATCAAGTAACACTCGGGATGATTAACCTCGATCGAACGTGCGATGTTCTGAAGAATCACCGTCTTACCCGTCCGCGGAGGCGCCACGATCAGAGAACGCTGGCCTTTTCCTATGGGGGCAACCAGATCGATCACACGAGCCGATTTGTCCTTGATTGTCGGGTCTTCAATTTCCATCTTCAGACGTTCATCCGGATACAGCGGCGTCAAATTGTCAAAGCTGACCTTGTGACGCGCTTTTTCGGGGTCTTCGAAGTTGATCTTCTCAACCAGTGTCATCGCAAAATACCGCTCGCTGTCGTTCGGATCGCGGATCACACCTTCAACTGTGTCGCCAGTCCGCAGGGCGTGCTGACGGATCATTTCGGGCGAAAGATAAATATCATCGGGACCCGGAAGATAATTCGCTTCAGGAGACCGCAAAAATCCAAATCCATCCTGAAGGACTTCTAACACACCGTCACCGCCGATGATCCATTCATCATCCGCCCGCTCTTTCAAGATCGAGAACATCATCTCGCCTTTGCGCATGGTGGACGCATTCTCAATCTCAAGCTCTTCGGCTAAGTCCAACAGCTCTTTCGGGGATTTGATTTTCAGCTCGGCAAGGTTCAGACGGTTCGTCATAGAAATACCCTTCATGCGGATCAAAGCGCCGCATCGGTCATTTAGAGTTTGAAAGTTTCACAGACATCAGGACGACATCCGACGGCACAGCTAAGCGCCACAACGCACGAAGTCAATATTCTTAGAATTTCAAAATGACCGAGAAAACGATGACGATCATCATCACAGTGGGAACTTCATTCATCAAACGATAGGTACGTCCATCCCGAGTGTTCGAGCCATCCAATATTTCTTTACGTCGACGACCTAACCAGTGATGAAACCAGGTCATCGCTAAGACCGCTGCTGCTTTCGTCCAAGGCCAGATTGAGGCCCAATCCACAATGCCCGGCGTAAACACCAGTGCAAGTCCAAACACCCAAGTGGCAATCATCGCCGGATTCATGATGACACGCAAAAGCTTCTGTTCCATCATCACAAGCAGATCATGCCTTTCGCCAACGTATCCCGCACGTTCGACATGATGGACAAAAAGCCGAGGCAGGTAGAACAAACCCGCCATCCACGAAATAACCGAGACGATGTGAAACGCTTTCGTCCAAGGGTAAAGTTCTGCCAGTAGCTCAGCCATTCTGCCTCTCAGCCCATCTCTCTCTTCCTAATAATATATAAGAAAGAAAGAAAAGATGTTGTGGTTGTTAGTAGGGTGGATAAGTGGAATTCATGATGTTCAGGACAAGTTGCACACAGGGGGAAAATGACATGCTCTGCTTTCTTGGAGCCGGGGATATTAACAAAATACTAATTTGAATCCCGAGTCTTAACGTCACTGATCACTTCGTTAAGATTGGGGATGAACTCGGTATAAGCTTTGAACACCAAGGGTTTCCCACACCCCTACGAAATCTGTTATCCACCGTGGACAATTCACACGGAGCAGATCCCCAGAAATTTGAGGTTTCGCTTGCACCTCGAAAATCAACGGTTACCCCCATTTCATCCTTCTGATTCCCAGTTTTTCGCACACAGGGTTACCCACATGTCCCAGCCTTTGATCCTTGCATCCACCTCTGCGACCCGTGCCAATATGCTACGCCAAGCGGGTGTCGAGTTCGAGGTTGTTGGCCCAAAAGTTGATGAAGACTCCATCAAAGCTGCGCTGATGGCAGAACGGGCCAAGCCGCGCGACATTGCTGATGCACTGGCCGAAGCGAAGGCGCGAAAGATTGCGTCAAAGCGCCCCGAGGCATTGGTGTTGGGATCAGATCAAGTTCTGGATTTCCAAGGCGCACTTTTGTCAAAGCCAAAAGATCAAAATCACGCCCTGTCTCAGTTGAAAAGCATGCGCAGCAATCGTCACCATTTGCTGTCCGCGGCGGTTATCTATGAGAATGCAAAACCTGTATGGCGTCATGTCGGGCAAGTGCGCCTGTATGTGCGCGATGCTTCTGACGATTGGCTGGAAGACTATGTGGACCGCAATTGGGACAGCATCCGCCATTCGGTCGGCGGGTATAAACTGGAAGAAGAAGGCGTGCGCCTGTTCACTCGCATCGAGGGCGACCACTTCAACGTTCTGGGCCTACCGCTGCTGGAAGTCTTGTCCTACCTGTCTTTGCGAGGCACTTTAGCGACATGAACGCAACTACCCGAATTCCCCTTGCCGGCGTCATCGGTTCGCCCGTGGCTCACAGCAAATCACCGCTGATCTTTCGCCATTGGCTACGCGAACTTGGTATCCGTGGGTTCTATATCCCGATGGATATTGCGTCGGGCGATCTGGAAGACGCTATCCGCACCATGCCAAAACTTGGCTTCGTCGGCCTGAACGTGACCATTCCGCATAAGGAACACGTCCTTAGCATTGCAGATGTTGTTTCTGACCGTGCGGCTCTGATTGGGTCGGCGAACACGCTTATTTTTCGCGAAGACGGCAAAGTCTACGCCGACAACACCGATGGATATGGCTTCACAGAAAACCTACGCCAAGGGGCACCAAATTGGGATGCCAAAGCGGGCCCGGCGGCTATTCTTGGTGCAGGCGGCGCGGCGCGCGCGGTTCTATCGTCTCTTATCGATGCGGGCGCTCCTGAAATTCGACTGGCAAACAGAACCCGCACCCGAAGCGACGCTTTGGCGCGTGAGTTTGGCACCAAAGTTCGTGTTTATGACTGGGTTCAAACAGGCAATATGCTGGAAGGCGCCACAACCATTGTGAATGCCACATCCCTTGGGATGGTCGGGAAGTCAGAAATGCGTATTCCGCTGGACGCGATGTCGAAAGACGCGGTTGTCACCGATCTGGTTTATGTTCCGCTAGAAACCCCGCTTTTGGCTCACGCAAAGTCCATTGGCTGCCAAACGGTCGATGGGCTTGGAATGTTGCTATACCAAGCGGCACCAGGTTTTGAGCGTTGGTTTGGTTTTCGACCCGATGTTGATGAAACCCTTCGCCAAGCCGTCCTTCTGTGACCCGGCCTTTCGTTATCGGTCTGACCGGTTCAATCGGCATGGGAAAAACCACCACAGCCCAGATGTTTCACGAAGCAGGTGTCCCGGTTTGGGATGCGGATTCAGCCGTTCATCGGTTGTATTCCAAAGACGGGGCCGCAGTTGCGCCCATTCGAAACCTGCACCCGAACGCCGTCAGCAACAACAAAGTTAGTCGAGCCGTCTTGTCTGATTGGATTGCGGCCGACAAAACTGCGTTGAAGCAGATCTCGGACATCGTACATCCTCTTGTCCGCACAGATCGTGAGGCTTTTGTAACCGGTGCCATGTCCTCAATTGTTCTGGTCGATATTCCTTTGTTGTTCGAAACTGGCGGCGACAAAGATGTCGATCTGATCGTCGTGGTTTCCGCACCCGAAGATTTGCAGCGAGCCCGCGTTTTAGAACGCCCAGGGATGACAACCGAGAAATTCGAACACCTTAAGTCACTTCAATTGCCAGATGCAGAGAAACGTGCCCGTGCGGATCATGTGATCGAAACGACATCGCTTGAAGCTGCTCAAGCTGGCGTCCATGATGTGCTCCAAGCAATCAAGGGGCAGTTGGATGCGGGAAATCGTTCTCGACACTGAAACAACAGGGTTTGATCCTGAAACCGGAGACCGGCTGGTCGAAATTGGCGCTGTCGAACTGATGGGTCACATGCCTACAGGCAACCAGTACCACCAATATATCAACCCAGAACGTGACGTGCCGCAATCGGCAGTCGAAGTACACGGCCTGACGTTGGATTACTTACGCGACAAACCCAAATTTAACGCCGTGGCCCAAGACTTCTTGGATTTCATTGGCGACGCCAAGCTTGTCATCCACAACGCCGCGTTCGATATGAAATTCTTGAACGCTGAACTGCGTTGGCTGGACATGCCACAGATCGACTATGACCGCGCCATTGATACGCTAGATATAGCACGAAAAAAATTCCCAGGTTCGCCCGCATCACTGGACGCTCTTTGCCGGCGCTATGGCATCGACAACTCGGCCCGCACTTTGCACGGCGCACTACTGGATAGTGAAATTTTGGCCGAAGTTTATCTTGAGCTGATCGGAGGCCGCCAGCCGGACTTGGTACTTGCCACAAACACCGGAAAAAACACCGATGGCGTTTCCACCAACGATGAATGGCGTCCATCAAAACGCGAAACGCCCCTGGCATCGCGCGTGACACCGGAGGAATCCGAAGCACACGCGAATTTTGTCTCTAAGCTGGGCGAAAACGCGCTTTGGTCGAAATTTAGCTGACTGGCGTTTCGGATTTCGCGGCCTGATGCTGCGCCAATTGCTGGCGGTATAGCTGTACAAAATCGATGTTGTCCAAGTTCAGCGGTGGGAAGCCACCGTCACGCGTCACATCGCTGACGATACGACGCACAAACGGAAATACCATACGAGGGCATTCGATCATCAGGAATGGATGCATCTGCTCTTCCGAGATGTTTTCGATCTGGAACAAGCCCGCGTACTCTAGCTCAAGAACGAACAAAGTGTCATCGCTGTCTTTGTTCTTCGAGGTAATGTTATACTTCGACACAACCTCGAACTGATTGTCCGCTCCGCCCTTCTTGGCGTCCAAAGCAACCTGCACCTGAATGTCGGGCTGTACCTGACCTGCGATAGGCTTTTGAGCCAGAATGTTCTCAAAAGAAAGGTCGCGGATAAACTGTCCAACCACTTTCATCTGAGGAACTTGAGGGGCGGCACCGTTTTCGTTTTCGGCCATGGAAGTCTCCGATAGGATTAAAAAATTCGCGTCTGTCTAGCAGAGCGTCTTCACACGCTCAATGCCGTGTCCACCCAGAAGGTTTCTTTGGGTCTGAAAGGTCTTCAAACTCGCCATCAATGACGTCTGGCTGGTGTGGTCTGGTTTCAGAATTCTGAGGTGCATCGCCGTAAGTGAAGCTTTGAACCGTCACACGATCTCGCGCAAACCGGAAAACCCCCCGCCTTACGCCGGGAATCATGAAAGCCAGACCGACAAAGTCTGTGAAAAACCCGGGTGTCAGTAGTAACGCCCCTGAAAACAAGATCATCGCGCCATGGGCCAAGGGTTCGGTCGGATCTTTCAGCTCGGACATACTGCCCTGAAGCTGCGACAAAACCGCCATACCCTGTGACCGCACCAAATAGGTGCCTGCAATCGCCGTTAGAATAACGATTCCAAGCGTTGGCCATAGCCCAATTGCCCCGCCAATTTGAATAAACAGGCCTATTTCGATCAACGGAACCAAGAGAAACAGCAAAAACAAGCGCATTCAAACCTCTCAAGCCTGTGACATCAGGTGGACTTAGGGCAACTCCCACCCTACATATGTGCCCTGATATCGAAACCCAAACCCTGATCCTTTGAGAGGTCGAATGAGCTCGTCCATTATTCAGCTTCTGGTGCTTGCAGGCATTGCTGTTTTTCTGATCCTTCGCTTGCGGAGTGTCCTTGGCACCCGTGAAGGCTTTGAAAAGCCCCCCGTGACATCAGACGCCCCAGCCCGCGGTCGTCCAGAATTCGATGTGATCGAAGGCGGCCCCGATCACGACATCATCGACCATGTGGAAGACGGTTCTTCCAGCGCAAAGGCACTCGCCGCCATGAAAATGGCCGAGCCCGGCTTTATGGTCGGGTCCTTCCTTGAAGGATCGCGCGGCGCCTACGAAATGATCCTGATGGCCTTCGAAAAAGGCGACCTTTCGGAAATAGACGGGTTCCTGTCTGACGATCTGAAAGAAGCCTTTCAAACAGTCATCGATGACCGCAACGAAAAGGGCCTGACGATCGAGGCCAGCTTTGTCGGTGTGCGCGAGGTGTCGCTGAAATCAGCCGAGTTTGACCGCGACAGCAGCGAAGGCGAAGTCACCGTGCGTTTCATTGGCGAACTGACATCGGTGGTGAAAGACGCCGAAGGCGAAGTCGTCGAAGGCGACCCTACCGAAATCAAACGTCAGAAAGACATTTGGACCTTTGCCCGCACCATGGGCGCAGATGATCCGAACTGGCAACTTGTCGCCACTGGCGAATGAACCGGCTGATCGGCGCGTGTCTGGCCTTGGCCGCCTCAACGGGGATGGCCATGGCTGAGGCGCGCCTTTTGGATTGGGCCGATCTAAACGGCTGGGCCGCCGATGATCACGCCACGGCCCTTTCGGTCTTTCAGCGTACCTGTATCGACATGAAAGACGACGACTGGCCCGCGATTTGCGCCCTGTCCAAAGAACAAGACGATCCGCGCCAATTTTTCGAAACCTTCTTTCGCCCCATTCAGATTACCGATGATCAAGACCCGCTGTTCACGGGCTACTACGAACCCGAGCTTCCGGGCTCTCGTATCCAGACCAGCCGCTTTAATGTCCCAATTTATCAGCGCCCCGACGACGCGCCGAAAGGTGCTTGGCTGACGCGTGGTGAACTGGAAACCTCAGGCGTCCTGGAAGGCCGCGATCTTGAAATCGCGTGGCTTGAAAACCCGGTCGACAAGTTCTTTCTACAGGTTCAGGGCTCGGGCCGGATTGCATTGCCCGATGGCAGTCATCTGCGCGTCGGGTATGGCGGCAAAAATGGTCATGGGTATCGCTCGATCGGCAAAGAGCTGGCGCGGCGCGGTATATTTGAAGAACATCAAGTGTCTGCTGCCGTGATCCGGAATTGGGTGATCGATAACCCGGATGCGGGGCGCGAGTTGCTACACCACAATCCATCCTATGTCTTTTTCCGCGAAATCACCGAGCTTGATCCCGAAGAGGGCCCTCTTGGCGCGATGAACCGACCGCTGACCGCGGGGCGCACAATGGCGATTGACCCTGAAATAGTGCCTTTAGGTGCACCGATCTGGCTGGAAAAAGACGGCGCAAATCCAATACGCCGTCTGATGGTCGCGCAAGACACGGGATCGGCAGTGAAAGGGGCACAGCGCGGCGATATTTTCTATGGTTCGGGCGACGAGGCCGGGGATCAGGCGGGTATCATCCGTGACAGCGGTCGGATGATCCTGATCCTTCCAATCGCCGTAGCATTGGCGTTGGTCGATCAGGGATGACGAAGAAACCGCGCAGCCTTCGGGCTGAAGAAGAACGCCTATGGCAACGTGTGGCCGATACGACAACGCCGTTAACCAACACGCAGCCCAAGCCGCGCTATTCATCAAAGATCAAAAAGCCAAACGATACGCCTGCACCGAAACCCGCGCCCGAACTTTACAAACCACCGCAATTCCGTGTCGGTGAGGCCGCGCAGACCGCCTTGCCCCGCATGGGTGGTGCGACGGGCGAACAAGTGCGGATGGACAAGAGATCTTTCTCGCGGATGAAGCGTGGCAAGACCAAGCCCGAAGCGCGTATTGACTTGCACGGAATGACGGCCACCATGGCCCAAGCTGAACTGACCGCCTTTCTGCTTCGATCACACGACCGAGGTCACCGATTGGTTCTTGTCATCACAGGCAAAGGGCGTCGATCAGATGATCAAGGTCCAATTCCGCAACGTGTCGGCGTGTTGCGTCAACAGCTGCCCCACTGGACGTCCATTCCGCCTTTGAATCGTATCGTTCTGCAAGTCACGGAAGCGCACCAACGCCATGGCGGATCAGGTGCGTTCTACGTCTATCTTGTGCGTCGCCGTTAACATTTGGTCGGCACGCGCCAAACCAAGCCAAACCAAAGCCAGCGCCACGGCGAAATACACAGTGATTGCAATCATCTGGTCTGGAAAATCGAAACCAAGATCAATCAATGCCCCGGTAATCCCTGGCCCGATAGCCGATCCAAAAACCATAATACTGGTCGATGTCGCCTTGATAGACCCGATATGGCGCGTCCCGAAGTACTCGGCCCAAAAGGCAGTAATGATCGTAGCCTGTAGGCCGATGCAAATTCCGAACACAGTGAAGGCTAACCCGGCGCCAACCAAGGTTGACGCATAAGACAAGATGACAAATCCAACGACCCAAGGGATCAGGTAAACACGCAGCAAGCGCCCCGTACCCAAGCGGTCAATCAACACGCCGGAGGCCAGCGTTACCACCACGGAAACAACGGTCAACAAAGGGATCAGCGCCAAATAATTGACCAAAGACCAGCCTTTTACCTCGGCAATGTGCACTTGTTGAAAGAACAGCGAGGTGCCCCATGCCGGTGGACCCAAAAGCGCCGGGATCAACATCCAGAACAATGGTGATTTCACAACCTCACCTCGTGTCCAGTGACGTCCTTGCATGCCAACAGCCTCGGCTTCTTCTGCATGGGATTGGGGTGTGCGCTCATGGCTTAGCAAGAACAGAACCAATGGGAACATGAACAACGTCAGTACACCGACGGCTACCCAAATGGATTGCCAGCGCATCCATCCCAAGAGTGCCGCACAAAGCATCGGCAGAACTGCCGTTCCGAACGCAATCCCCATGCTGGAAATCGAAAGCGCCAATCCCCGCCGCGCCACAAACCAACGCGCCATGGCTACTGACGCCAATTGATATGTCATCCCTTGTCCAAAAAAACGCAAAAGGAACACACAAACCACAAGCCCTGGCAACCACAGGTTAAACGCCATGTAGAAACAGCTTACCGCCAAGCCGGGTAAAACGACCCAAGCCAACAAGCGCACCCGAAATCGATCCGTCAAAGCCCCGGCAAAGAACATAGCAACCGCCGACGCCCCCGTGCCAAGTGTGTACATCAAACCCCACTCACCGTCCGTAAGGCGAAACGTTTCCATGATCTGATCCGCGAAGATCGAAATAAAGAACGTCTGCCCAAACGACGACGCGAACATCAAGATCGCGCCGGCGGCCAGAAAATGCAGATTGTCTCGGATGAAGCCAAGGGCGCTCATATGCTTCTGTCACCTGTCTGAAAGGGAAAGAAAAGCCCGGAAACAAGGGAAAACAACGCAACTGCCTCAGTTTCTCCGTCATTTCGCCCAAAACTTTAAGTAGCGAAAGGTAACGAGGAGAAGATATTATGGGTATTGGAAGCTCTAGTCGCACAAGCGACCTGATAAATCTGGATACAGAGTGGGGCGTTAGCGTCTCTGAACGAAGCGCGCAACAAGGTCCGGCCAAGCGGCTAATGAAGATCGCGGCGTTCATTGGATTTGTTCTTGGTTCTTTTGTCGCGATCCCGATTGCCATTGGCTTTCTGATCTTCCCCGACGCCGAAGGTTTGGCACAAGATGCCCTTCTGGTTCTTGTCCTTGTTGCCATTGCAGCTTTGTTTCAGGCCCAATCCAAACGTGGCCCACGTAACGCGCTGCAAATCGATTACTCGGCCGCCGAAGTCCGTCTTGGCAGTCAGGACGAGCTTGGCGTGTTTTCACGCCACCGCGTATGTGCCTTCCGCCATATCGAAAAGGTGGCTGTTGATGCGCGCAAAAAAGATTGCCCTGCCCTTTGCCTACAACTGTCCGGCGAAGATGTGACCATCCGCTTCCACGGCGCCGATCCACGCAGCTTGGACTTGGTTGCTGCAAAAATCACCGCAGCTCGCGAAAGCGCGCAAAAAGCACCAATTCGCAGCCGTGTTCAAAGCATGTTCATGGGAATCGACGCAACTTACCGCGAAGTAGGCACCCGCGTAAAATCCCGTGTCATCAGCCGGACCGTTTAAAGGACATATCGGCTCATATCCGATCCCTTGGCCAACTCGCCCAAGTTCTTTTCCACAAAAGCCGCATCTACGACAACGGCTTCGCCCGACCGGTCAGGCGCGGTAAACGACAATTCTTCGAACACGCGCTCTAATACGGTGTAGAGTCGTCGGGCGCCGATGTTCTCGACGGATTGATTGACGTTAGCAGCAATCTTAGCGAGCGCTGCAATACCGTCTTCCGAAAACGTCACTTCAACTTCTTCGGTTCCCATCAAAGCGGTGTACTGCAGCGTCAAGGCATTGTCTGTTTCGGTCAAAATCCGCACGAAATCCTCTTCCGTCAGCGCCCTCAGATTCACCCGGATCGGCAAACGTCCCTGAAGCTCTGGCAGTAGGTCGGAAGGTTTGGCGATATGAAATGCGCCCGACGCAATAAACAAGATATGGTCGGTCTTCACTGGTCCATGCTTCGTCGAGACAGTCGTGCCTTCGATCAATGGTAAAAGATCCCGCTGTACACCTTCGCGCGACACATCCGCGCCGCGTGTTTCAGACCGTGCAGTCACTTTGTCGATCTCGTCCAAAAAAACGATACCATTTTCTTCCACAGCCAAAAGCGCCGCTTTAGTGACGGATTCATCGTCCAACAGCTTGTCTGCTTCTTCACCGATCAAAATGTCATAGGACTGCGCCACGGTCATACGCTTTTTGACGGTGCGGCCGGGAAACCCCTTGCCAAAAATCGAGCCAAGATCAATCGCCATGCCACCCTGTCCCGGCGGCATGCCCGGAATGTCCATGCCCGAAAGAGGATTCGAGCTGTCTTGCAATTCTAGCTCGATAACCGTGTCGTCCAGTTCGCCCCGCTTCAGCTTGTCACGAAACATGTTCAACGTCTGTTCGCGCGCACCCTCGCCTGCAATTGCCGCCAAGACACGGTCTTCTGCCGCCTGTTGAGCGTTGGCCTTCACTTCGTCGCGCATATTCTCACGAGTCATTGTGATCGCTGCCTCAACCAGATCCCGCACGATCTGCTCAACATCTCGTCCCACATAGCCCACCTCGGTGAACTTCGTGGCTTCAACTTTCAAAAACGGGGCCTTCGTCAATTTCGCCAACCGACGCGAAATCTCGGTTTTGCCAACGCCTGTGGGTCCAATCATCAAGATGTTCTTCGGATAAACCTCATCGCGCAGATCGTCCGCCAATTGCTTGCGTCGCCAACGATTTCGCAAAGCAACAGCCACGGCCCGTTTGGCGTCATTCTGTCCGATTATGAACCGATCCAACTCGGAAACGATTTCGCGCGGGGTAAGGTCTGTCATGGAAACTCCTGAAACCAACAGACCCCCTACCTAAGAATGTTACAGGGAAACACAACCCGATCACGCAATCTGACATCGCCGATCAGCGGGCTGACATCATCGCGCCGATGCGCAATTTAAAGGAAACCGAACAAAGGAGACCACAATGCTTACCCGTCGTACACTGCTTTTGTCATTGCCAGCCGTAGCCATCAGCTTTCAAGCGGCTCAAGCCCAGAGTTCAATATCCGGCACATTCACAGGCCGTTCGCGCCACGTGACCACGGGCGGTGCAACCCTCAGTGCAACAAACCTTACGCTAGAAGAAGACTTCACACTCGATCGCGCCCCTGATCCCGTCGTGGGACTTGGTAAAAACGGGAAATGGGACCCAGCAACTTTCATGGGTGAATTGGCTGAAAAAAGCGGCAAGCAAACTTACACCCTGCCCGCCAATATCAATGCCGCCGATTATGACACCGCCATCATTTGGTGCCGCGCGGCCGACGTGCCTTTAGGCATCGCTCCGCTATACTGACAATTCGATTAAAATTGCTTTCCTCTTGCAGAAAATACTTCGGGGTGAGCTCTGAAAGAGCGAGGGGCAGCGCCCCTATAGCGTCTCAACCGTAAGATTGCCGTTGGTATAAACGCAAATATCAGCGGCAATCGACATGGCCTTCCGCGCCACAGCCTCCGCATCAAGATCTCCGTCCATCAAGGCCCGCGCCGCCGCCAAAGCATAATTCCCGCCAGATCCAATGGCCGCCACATCATGCTCGGGCTCCAAAACATCCCCTGCCCCGGTCACCACGTACAATGCCGCGCCGTCGGTCACGATCAGCATCGCTTCCAGCTTTTGCAGATACTTGTCCGTCCGCCAGTCCTTGGCCAATTCAACGCAAGCCCGTTGTAACTGACCAGGCGTTGCTTCAAGCTTGGTTTCCAAACGTTCCAAAAGCGTGAAGGCATCTGCCGTCGACCCAGCAAAACCGGCAATCACGTCGTGCCCGCCGGGACGTAAGCGGCGCACTTTGGTGGCGGTGCCCTTAATCACGGTCTGACCTAGACTCACCTGTCCGTCGCCTGCAACCACAACCTTGCCGTCCTTGCGAACCCCAACAATCGTCGTGCCGTGCCACCCGGGAAATTCGTCCGCCATGCTGCTCTCCTTGCGCCAAGCTCTCTCATATACGAAACCGCCCGCGCCGATTACAAGCACGAGCGGTTTAGAATGTTATCATTCGGTGCACGCTCAAGCGCACAAATCGGAAAATCGGGTTTGCAAAACAAAGGCCGCACAGGCCAATTTTCCGGGAGCCCTTAGATCGCGCCGTCGATCCAGTCTTTCAGCGCCGCTTTCGGGGCTGCACCGGTCTTATTCGACACGACTTCGCCACCCTTGAACAGGAAAAGTGCAGGAATGCCGCGCACACCAAGTTGGGCGGGCGAGTTTGGATTGTCGTCCACATTCACTTTGACGATCTTGACGTCATCGCCGTACTCAGCAGCCAGCTCTTCCAAAGCCGGGCCAATCATTTTGCAAGGGCCACACCATTCAGCCCAGAAATCCACGACCACGGGCACGCCCGCATTGCGAACCTCCGCGTCGAATGTGTCGTCAGTTACCTGAACGGTTGCCATCTGCCTAATCCTTGTTTGGTTCGAAATCCGAAAATAAGAACGGCCGCACCAAAGGTCAAGATATGGTGGTACCTTCCAGCGCTGTCCTCACGATAGCGTGTGGCAAAACCATAAGTTCGCAGGTTTCGGTCCAAAGAATGGCCACTTCGATTTTCCGATCCGGATAGATCGCCTCCAAACCTTCCAGATACGCGCCCATCTGCCGCAAAAGCCCTTCGGGGGTTTCGTCAGGGCTATTTGGAACATTGGCATTGGTTTTGAAATCAATAGCTTGAACCATATCCGGCGAGACAATCAGCCGGTCAATTGCACCCAAGATTGCCATGCCGTCTAGTGAAGGCAAGTTTGCCGAGATATCGACTTCGGCCAAGGCTGATCCCGCAAAGATTTCTGGATGCATTGTGAGGTTCCGCATGGCCTGATTGAATAATTCGGGAATCTCTTCTGCGCTGGCCTTGTCAGGCCCCGTCTCCAATAAGCGACGCGCGGCGACTTCCGGATCGGCTTGGCCAGGCAAATGCTCTAACAAAAGATGGATTTGCCGTCCGCGGCGCTTTGCGTCCTCCTCAGCCAAAGCGCCCCCGGCCAAAACCTTCGCTCCCGGCAATTTCGACGGAGATATCGGCGTTGGAACATCCTTTCCGGACATCGCTGGCTGCACTAAAAACTCAGGCAAAACAGCAATCTCGACCGAACGTTCAAGCGGCATGGGATCGTGCGGCTCTTGCCAATTCCCGTGTTCCAACCTCAAGCCGCCGGGATCAAATGGGCTTGGCTCTGCCCCGCATTTTTCCATCCCGTCACGAATGGTTCTGTGCCAATTCAAGGCGTCAGTAGATCTGTTTTTCAGACCAGCACCGCCGACGATCAACCAGCTTTCGGCCCTTGTCATGGCCACATAAAGAAGCCGATTTCGCTCGGCGCGCTCAGCAGATTTTTTCCTTTCTTTCGCCTCATGTATATTCGCGGGACTTTCGGCTTTTGAGGTCGAAAGCACCACCAACCCATCGTCGTCTGTCAGCAATCCGCCCGGCATGTCCCTAGCTTCGCCAGCAGTATCGGGAAGAATGACGATTGGACGCTCCAAGCCCTTAGCGCCATGGATCGTCATGATTTGGATCAGGTGATCTGCCGCGTCCGCATCCCGCTTCACTTCGACATTCTCGGATCCAACGCGGGTTAGGAAGCCTGTGACGCTTGGCACCTCTTCCCTTTCGAACGAAATGGCTTGGTTGAGCAATTCGTCGATGCCATCTTCCGCCTCGGTTCCAAGCCGCGCCAAGAGTTTTTCGCGGCCTCCGTATTCATTCAGGATTTCCTCTAATAGTTCATAAGGACGCAGAAAGTCCGCACGATCGCGTAAGCGATCTAATATGGCAAACGTTTCGGAGAATTCGTCACGCCGTTTGCAGAGTTCTGGCCAAATCGAGGATCCCTTGGGCCGCTTGGCAGCAAGATCGTAAAGCTGCGCCTCGCTCCACCCGAACAGCGGAGATCTGAGAGCTGCCGCAAGGGACAGATCGTCTTCCGGAAGTGTCAGAAAAGATAAGCAGGCCAACAAATCCCGTACGGCCAATTCGCCGGCAACCTTCAGGCGGTCTGACCCAGCAATCGGCAAATTGGCTGTCTTGCACGCATGAATAATTCGATCAAAAACGGTACTACGCTTTTGTACAAGGATCATAATGTCGCCTGGCTGAACCGGGGTAAAATTCCCGTCTTTCCGCTGAATAGTCTCTGTTTCAAGCAATCGCGTGATGATTTTGGCCACCTGCTTGCCTAAAGCGAAAGAGGCATCGTTATCGACGGGCCGGTCGCGGGGATCGTGCCATTCGGGTTCGTCAATTTGATCGGGCGGCATATTTAGCGGCAGCAGATCCACGCGACCCGGCTTTTGGTCGAAATACGCATGGTGCTGGACCGCGGATCCAACACCATCAAGCCCGTCACAAATCTGATCCACAAGCGACAAAATGGCCGAAGAAGATCGAAACGAGTGCTTTAATTCGCGACCCTTCAAGCTGCCCGCAAGTTGCGCATCGAACTCTTGCTGCTTTTTGTCAAAGCCCTCTGCATCTGCCCCCTGAAAGCTGTAGATTGACTGTTTTTTGTCGCCAACGACAAACAAGGTTCGTTCCCGGTTGTCGTCGTCGATCATCTGTTCAGTCAGAGCGTTCACGATCTGCCATTGTGCGGGGCTGGTGTCCTGTGCTTCGTCGACCAGAATATGTTCGATTTGGCCATCTAGCCGGTACAAAACCCAGTTCAGTGCCGACCCTTTTAACATGTCCCGCGTCCGACGGATCAGATCGTCGAAATCCAGTACACCGCGATCTCGCTTGGCGGCGGCATATGCAGGCAAAAAAGTTTGGGCAAATTTGTGGAGAGCCGTGTTTCTTTCGGCAGAGCGCAAAGCAACGCGCGCAGGTCGAGCGTCATGCACCCTTTGTATCAAAGCGTCAAATGTCGGCAGAAGGGGTGTGATTTCTGGTAAGACTTGCCCCTTTTTTGTTGGGATTTTCCCGATCTTGGCCGAAAAAGGTGGTTTTGCTCCTTCTCCCGTCAATACGATTTTTTCGAGTTTTAATAGGGCCGTCATCGTCGGTGCATTCGGAAGATCGGACAGACGTTGCGCGTCCTTTAGGTCGTTCGTAGATTCACTTTGGAACAACGCCGCGCCAACACTATGCAGCAAGCGCATATCACCCGGTGTAAAAACTTCATCTAAAATCGCGTCAATGGTTTGCTCAACAGGAACGTCAAACGCACTGAAAACGTCGGCTTTCGAGCGTGTGATCACAAAATCATCCGCTTTTGAGGACACCAAACGCCCAAGCCCAACCAGGCTGTCATCACTATAAAAAGCCGAAACATCGGATAGAACTTGTGGCGCAGTATCTGCCAAACTATCCAGAACATCCACGATCAACGCATCGCGGCTCGCATCATCCATTTCGCGAAACTGAGGCGAGACGCCACCTTCCAGAGGAAACTGACGCAGGATCGAGGCACATAGCGCATGAATCGTTTGAATGCGCAGCCCGCCCGGAACCTCGATTGCGCGGGCAAATAGCGTGCGTGCCTTGGCCAGGTCCTTGGGCGGTTCTTCACCAAGCAAAAGAAGCTCTTTACGAAGGTCTTCATCGCTTTTCATCGCCCAATCGCCAAGCGTAAAGAACAGACGGTTCTGCATCTCGCTGGCGGCGGCTTTGGTGTAAGTCAAACAGAGGATGTTCCGGGGTTCGGTGCCTTGCAGCAACAATCTAGCCACGCGATTGGTCAAGACCCGCGTCTTTCCCGAGCCCGCATTGGCAGACAGCCAGGTCGAAGCACGCGGATCGGCGGCTTCAATCTGAGCGGCGGTTGCGGAGTCAGTCATGTCATAGGCTCCGGTGTTGTCGTCGCCGATGCGTCCCATTCTCCGAACCGGGCCAGATGATCATAATCACCGTCATAGCGCACCTTCTCCATCGCACGACGTGAGATATAACCGGTCCTTTCATCCGCATATCGAGCCAGTAATTGAGCCAATTCACGGGAAACAGTCTCTGTTTCAAGCCCATCTTCCAGCTTGGGCGTAAAGTCCTCGGATGATCGGCCCAAGTGGATATATGAAACGAGCTCAACTGGCGCGGCGGTCAGTTTATCAAATGCTCCTGCCTCGGCCATCACGGCTTCAATCAACAATTGACGATCGTGGCGTTTAACGTCGGGTTTCTTTGGAACGGTCCCGGTTTTATAGTCAAAAATTGCCAGCCCGCCTGTTGCCAGCCGATCTATACGGTCCGCTTTTCCACGAATACCATGGTCCGCCCCAATCGCCATTTCGCCCGGAACTTCGGCCGCTACAAGCTGACCGTTACGCCTCCGGTTCTGCTCTCCCGAAATCAGATGATCTGCGATCTGAGCCAACTGACCGGACCAATGATTCTGAATGGACGGCCAAGGCACTGACCGGGCGAACTCGGCTCCGATTATCTTGCGTAATCGCGAACGTGCAGCATCAGGGTCATCAAAATCCGCAATTGGATCAAAAAACGCGCGGACAATTTCATGGAACACAATCCCTTTCAGACGCGCATCGGGCTTCGGCAAAAGCGTTTGCAAAGGCTTTAGCCCAAGAACATGGCGCGCATAGATCGCATAGGGATCGCGGATCAGACGGGTAATTTCTGTAACAGAGAGCTTCTTCGGACGCTGATTGATTGGCGGGGCAGGGGCCGGCCGCTTTTCAGGGTCGATCGGTGTGCGCGGTCGATCCAACGCGGCGGCGCTTTGCAATAAGCGGTTGCCGCGATCTTTCATATCCTGCAGGGCTTCTGGACCATGATGATCGGCCAGACCTGACAGCAGGTTTGTCAATCGGTTCAGCCAACGTGATGGAACTGCTTCGCCATCTTCGCCGCGCTTTGACCGGCAAAGAACAACTTCGGGCGCGGCAGCAGCTTGCTGATAGTCGTGCGCGGCCAAACCAACCTGACCTTCTGGCAAAAGAAGCCCAAGATCACGCCGCATCGTACGATTGAGCCAGGGGTCAGGCCGATTGGCTTCAGGCCAAACGCCTTCGTTCAAGCCTGC
This sequence comes from uncultured Rhodobacterales bacterium, assembly GCA_964632495.1. Taxonomy (GTDB): domain Bacteria; phylum Pseudomonadota; class Alphaproteobacteria; order Rhodobacterales; family Rhodobacteraceae; genus CALKXV01. The sequence goes on along the minus strand of CAZWDS010000001.1, from coordinate 88,724 downwards.
CAAAACGACGATATCGGCGCCTTGAACACGCGCTTCCAGTGTTCCCCAGATCATGACATCAGGCCGCGCCAAAGTTGGAACGCGGTCGCTTTCGGCGTTTAGGATACCTTCGAAAAGTCGCAGATAGTCGGAAAACGGAAGATCACCATCAAACGTAGCTTCTTGTCGAAGCTTTTGAAATTCGGAGATGCAAGCTTCACCGGCGTCCTTCTTCCAAAGCTTGCTGATCTCGCCGGTGCCGCCGTCTGCCAGAAAATCAGCAGTCATCTGATGATGTTCAACCGCAGCACCCAGATTTCTTTCCGGCAGGGTTGAAAGACGCGCAATACTGGCTTTCAACCATGACACCCAAGACTTTGCTTCTTCACCGGCTTTCTTTTCAAAGCCGTCCAAAACGGCGTCTGTGATCACAAGAAAAGCATTGTCGCGGAAAAATAGCTCAAGTTGCCGAGTAAGCCTTAAATGAGGTCCACGTTCGTCTTCTGCGCTGCGGGTAAAAGGATGTTTCATTAGCGCAATAAGCACATCGGGCGTCAGTTCAGCTCCGATCGCACGCGCAACTTGGCGCAAAAACCGACCGGGCGGCGTCAAGGAAAGGGGGATACCAGCACTATCGTCTGGCACAATCTTCCAACGCGCCATCGTCGCTGAAACGCGTCTCGCCAAAGTCCGGTCTGGCGTAATCAGCGCAACAGTCTTTTTACGTTGCACGGCCTCCCTTAGAGCAACTGAAATGGCCAATGCCTCGTCCTTGGTCTGAGCGGCTTCGACGAGCGAAAGTCCCTGAACAGCGGCTTGCAAATTCGAGATGCCTGGGCCGTCAGATAGCCATTGGTGAGTGATACGGGCAGGGCGTAGGGACAGCGAAATCAGTTTGTTACGCTTCGGATCGGGCGGCTTAGACAACAGCGTAACGTCATTCGGTGTTACGTTAAGCGCTTTCAACAAGGCGGCGAAACGGTATTGAGGGTGGTCTTCGGTATCGCGCCCGGCGGAAAGGGCATCCCACACATCGGCCGGAAGGTCAGGATCATATCCCGGCAACAGGATTGCCCCTTGTGGAAGCCCCGCAACCCCGCACATCAATAAACGCGTCGTTGTCCGAGAACCCGTCGAGCCCGCGATGAACAGAGGATCTTGAGGAGGGTTCGCCAACCAGTGATTACAAATAGCCTGAACGGCGAACCGACGCCGGGCTTCCGCATCCATACCTTCGCCTTCGATTTCAGCGATGTAGCGACGCGAGATGTCCAAGAACTTCAGACTGCGATTCCAATGCTCGGACGCGTTCCCAACATCCAAGTCCGACATCAATGCCGGATCCATACCTTCGCCCTGCATCTCATCCAGAAGACTGGCCAGACTGTCGGCAAGATCGACGGCTGCAGACATCGCGGCAAGATCAGGTTCGGTTTCGATCAACCGTTTGGTAAGCCGTGTCAGCTCCAATTTCCGTCGAAGTCGGGATATCGAAGGTGGAAGTGCCAAGCCCGGGACCAACCGATCCACGTCGGTCACCAGACCGATCTTCGGCAAAAGACGTGCATCGCCCTCACGGAACAAGACACGCAAGCGCCGTTCCATCCGACGGGTGTTCACCAATATTCTTACGCGCGCCAGGGCCTCAGGTGGCGCATCTTTGTGTGCGTCTAATACCATGCTCACAAGAACAGAGGGGAAATCTGCGCCCGGCGGTACGCCATAAAGGCGTGGCTTTTCACTGGATTCAAACATCCGTCAACAGGTCTTCTGCAACTGCAAGGCCTTCGGGCGTACCGATGTCACACCAGGCACCCTTATGAACAATTCCGTTCAGTGGCGCGGTTTTGGCAAGATGATCCCAGTACTTGTTCAGTGAAAAAACACTCCCTTCAATGTTCCGCAAATGGTTTGTTCGAATGATCTGGGCTCCACCGTAAATAAACGGCCCATTTCGCACAATTTCCCCGTGTTCGAGACTGAAATCACCATCGCTTGACGTCCCAGAGGCCTTGGCTTGATCGATCAGCATCAAAAGCGCATCCATTTCGGAACTCCAAGCTTCAACCAGAGCTTTGATTGGGTTTTCGCCAAGCCAAAGGGCGTCGGGGTTTATCGTGATAACCGGGCTTGTCTTCAGGTCGGGCATTGCCGCACGCAGGCCGCCGCCGGTATCCAGTATTTCCGGTTCTTCCAACAACACAACAACGCCCCTTTCTTCCAGATAGGGAACCATACGGTCTGCCATATAGTGGGCGTTTGCCAAAATCCGCGTGATGCCCGCATCTCGCAGTAAATCGATTACCCGACCAATCATAGGTTCACCGCCAAGCGGTACCATAGGTTTCGGTATGTCGCGGGTCAGATGCCCCATGCGAGTTCCAAAGCCAGCCGCGAAGATCATTGCCGGAAAGTCGACGCTCATACCAAGCCCTCGGGTGGGGGCAGGGCGATCCGAAGCTGAGGTGCCAATTTGGCAAATGTGGGGTGTTCCAGCGCTTCTTTCAAATAGCCATAAACACGTGGGATCTTTGGTAAATGATGATGTTTGCCGTGTTCTACAGATGCGCGATGGAAAATTCCAAGAATGCGCAAGTTTCTTTGGATCGAAAACGCCGAGAAGGCTTCTTTCAAATGCGAAAGATCATCACCGGATGCTCTCGAATATTCTTTAACATAGTCCGCCCGCAGGTCTGGGGATATCGAGGTTCGGGCATCGGTTAGTAAGGACACAAGATCATAAACGGGATGTGTCAACATGGCATCCTGATAATCCAGCAAGCCTAGTTTTGCGACGCCAAGTTTTTCAGGCAACCACATCAAATTATCGGCATGAAAATCGCGCAAGGACACGGTGGGCTGCTTTGTCGCGTGACGGGCCAGAATAGTCTCTAAAAAAGCGCGAAGTGAGTCTAATTCGTGCTTATTGGCGCCCGGGTAATAATCATCTGCAAGGGTGGTCCACTCGCAAAGCTCTTTCACACTTGGGGTGGAAAGTTTGGGTGCGGCGGCATGACGAATTGTGAGAAGCAGGTTGAGGCAGGCATCGAGCGTGGCGCGTGTCTCAGTTGGCCGAGACAGGCGTTGGCTGACAGAATGTTCTCCAAGGTCTTCAAGTAAAAGAAATCCCTCGGTCTGGCTATCCTTCAATAATCTCGGAGCGGACAAACCAATATCGCGCAGCCAATGTGTCATGCGAACGAAAGCGGGTAGCGAGGACCTTTCGTTTGATGAATCCATCACGATTGCGGTTGCCGCACCCATAGACAGCCGGACGTAATTGCGAGCCGACAAATCACCTGCGACGGGAGTGATCTTTGCGTCTGCCCATTCCGTGTTTTCCAAGAATTTAAGAAGACCCTCACGCATCCAGCACCTCAAGCAGTGCGGTAAGGTCACACCATCGTTTGCCGTTAGACGACAAACGCACGCGCCGACCAGTATCCTTAACATCTAACGCAATTCGCAGTGCCGTGGATGGCGGGGTTTCTAAAAGCTCAGGCCATTCTACCAGCGAAATGTTGGCTTCGAATGCGGCGTCCAGCCCAAGCTCGGCAATTTCGGACGGATCGCCAAGCCTGTAAAGATCCGCATGCCACACCGAACAGTTTGGAAGATCGTAGGTTTGAACAAGGGTGTAGCTGGGCGAGGGGATATCAACTTGATCAAGGCCATGTTCCGCAAAAAGCGCGCGGATGATCGCACGGGCTAAATGGGTTTTACCGGTCCCGATCTGACCCGAAAGCAAAACCACATCGCTCGGCTGAAGGCGCCGGGCAAGCGATCTGCCTAAACGGTCTGTTGCATCCGTGTCTGAAAGTATGCCCGAGGCGGAGAAACCCATATCGCGTCCAATGTGCCGCCCAGACACCGGACCTGCAAGACGAGATCAGCCGGTTTGTCGAAGGTTCTCGACCGAAAGGGATTGTGCCGATTGAATTTGGAAAACGGCCATTGTGGCTCCGGCCTTTTGAGGCAGAAACCGACAGGCAACTGAGCGTCCGTCCAAAAGTTGGACTGTTGCTGACCATTCTTCACGATCCTGACCCTGCTGAGCAAAATCTCTAAAGTCTCCCCAAACCGGGGTAGGGGTTGTCAGGGCGTGCCAGCGCCGGGTCACTTCGGTCAGGTCAATCACACCAAGTGTGCCATCGGGGTCCGTTTGCCAAAGCTGACGATAAGACTCATTGGAAAGGATCAATTGTCCTGCGGGTGAGAAAAGAGCGACCGCGTCGTCGACAGTATCCAGAACCGCCTGCGATTGCTCCAACTCTGCCCGAAAACGGCGTGTTAGAGACATTTCCGCACTGATATCTTCCAACAATAGTGCGACGGCACCATCGGGATGCGGACGTCCTGTGACGTGATAGGTTTGTCCGTCGGGCAGAGACCAAGTTTCGCTATAGGTCCCGTCTGCAGCAGCGGCTTCCAATTCGGCAATCGCGGTGCGCCAGGTGCGATAATCGCGAGGTTCCGGCATGACGCGGTTTTCCCGCAGTCGATCCAGAAAACTGACCATGCTTGGTCGTGAAGTCAGGAAATCCGTCGGCAGATTGGTTAGGTCCAAAAGTGCAGGATTGAACAGAACCAAACGGCGAGACCGATCAAATATCGCCAACCCAATCGCCAATTCCGCGAATGTCTTCGTCAGAGTCTGAGTGAATTCGCGACGGCGGTTTTCTGCACGCACAGCTTCATCAGCCGGAATGGCTGTGCAAAGAATGTCTTGCCCGATCGATGTGATGTGACAATCGTACCAAGTGTCTTCTGTCGTCCCTTTTCCGTGAACTGCAATCCGTTGCGGTTCACCATCCGTTGCGTCGACCAAAGGCTGAAGTGACGGAAAAAGTCTTGGCAACGGCCAGATCAAATCGCTTCCGGGTTCGCAGTAGGCACGAACCGTTTCCAAATACGCCCGGTTGACCCACGTAATCTCGCCAGCTTGATTTTGACGCCACAGCAGAAAGGGCGCGGCTGACGTGTTCGTACGCAACATGGAAAGTTCGCTTTCCAAAGCGCGGATCGAGTGAATATCGTCCCGGTTTGGATTCCTGTCTTCGACAAAGCTGACCTTCAGGCGAACCGTTTCGCCCGCAGTTTCACGAGAGACTTGAGATTGACCGTCACGGGCAACTTGCGACAGATCTCCGACAGCATCCGAAGGTGCCAGCAGAGCGGTTTCATCGTCGAAATGCAGCGACAAGTATAATTTCAGCCGTTCGAAATCAGTGGTCGGGCCTGCGGTCGAGCTTAAGATACGTTTTGCACCAAAGCTTGCGTCGATGACTTCGCTGTTGCGAACAAGGAAAACAAGCGGCTCACGTGCATCTAAATCCCGATCTAACTTAGATTTGGACCTGCCGAAGACTGCAAATGCGAGCAAGGCCGAAAAGCCGAGGCCTGAAACGAATAAAAACACGGCAACTGGATCGAACAGCAAAAGAAATTCCCCCAGAACAACAAGATGCCTTTCTACGAACAAACAAGTTAACAGGTGGTTAACATCTCAAGCCTCAATGGGGAGGTTCTTGCCCAAGGCGCTACGGGAAGCATCGTGTGCTTCGGCGAAATACTCGCGCTGCCAACGGGCCTCGATTACCGCGCCCACCCGTTCGCCGGGACCCGAATCTGGTTCAAACTGATCACGTCCGTTGGCAAAGCTCAGTTCGGCGCCTGCGCGTTCAAGTAGCGTTTTCGCAATAAATAATCCAAGACCCATCCCTTCGTATCCGGGGCGCTGCCGTCGTCGTCGCCGGCTTACGAAGGGATCGCCAATCCGATTGATGACGTTGGCTGGAAATCCGGTACCATCATCGACGATCCTGACAACCAGGGTTTTTTGGTCCCAAGTCACATCCACCCAAACGTTTTTGCGCGCAAAATCGACAGCGTTTTGTACTAGGTTTCGCAATCCGTGGATGATCTCGGGACGCCGGTCTATCACAGGTTGAGAATCGTCTTCATCGGATGCCGCTCGGATATCATAGTGAACCGTCTTGCCACGATCCGCATGCGGTTCGGCAGCCTCTCGGACAACGGCCCCGATTGGCGCGCGACGGATGTGTTGATCGTCATTGCCGGCTTGTCCCATGGCGTTTAAAATATCGCGGCACCTGACTGCTTGGTCCCGTATTAATCGCGCGTCTTCTTGCAATTCGGGCGAGCTTTCCAGCTCTTCGATCAGTTCAGCACTGGCAAGTTTGATGGTCGCCAATGGTGTCCCCAACTCGTGAGCCGCCGCGGCCACAACGCCACCCAGATCGGTCAGCTTTTGTTCGCGCGCCAAGGCCATTTGCGTGGCGGCCAAAGCTTCGGACATCGCGTGCATTTCGCTTGTGACCCGTCCGGCATAGACCGAAAGGAAAACAACACCGATGATGATTGCAGCCAGAAAGCCAAATTCGAACACATCCGGGATTTGCATAATGAAACCGTCTTGGGTTCTGAGAGGCAGGTGAAAGAAGACCAAGAGTGTCACTAAACCGACGGAAAGCGCCGCAATCAGAATCGTTATTCGCGTGTTCAAAGCCATGGCAGAAATGGCGACAGGCGCCAAGATCAGCAAGGCGAAGGGATTGTTCAAACCGCCGGTCAGAAAGATCAAGAACGCCAGTTGCAAGATATCAAAAATCAACATCCCGGTGACTTCGTTTTCGGTCAGACGTTTGTTTTCAGGAAAGATGAAAACGGCAACTAGGTTCGCGACAATCGAAATGCCAATCGCCAGAAAGCAAAGACCGACGTTCAGATCCAAACTGAACAATCGGCTGGCAACAGTGATGGCGGCGAGTTGACCGAAAACCGCAATCCAACGCAGCACAATCAGCGTTCTAAGGCGCACCCAATTGGAACGCGGGCCGTGAGGTTCATAGGCGTCGGTCATTGTGTCGCTTTCACAGTCTTGTAAGTTGTATTCTTCTTCCGGGTGAAGGTTCAATGCATGGCGACATGTGATCGGAACAGGCAGATGACCAAAATTGCCGCTTTTCTGGCTGCCACGCTCTTGATCGTTTTGATTGGCGGAACGGCTGTCTATGTCGGTTTCGCTCCGCGTTCGGCGTTGGCATCTTGCGGTATCTCTTCGGGCCCTGGTAACAGTACTGGCGGTCCGTTTGAATTGGTTTCGACTGATGGCGAAACAGTGACCGACGCAGATGTGCTCGACCGTCCATCTCTGATCTACTTCGGATATACCTTCTGCCCAGATATTTGCCCCTTCGATGTCGCCCGAAACGCTTTGGTGGTGGATTTGCTTGAACAAGAGGGGCTGGACGTTGGTTTGGTTTTCATCACCATTGATCCCGAACGCGATACGCCAGAGGTACTTGCAAGCTATGCTGACGCCATGCACCCCCGCATGACGGCTCTGACCGGCTCAGATCAACAGATCAAGGCACTGACTAGGGCTTATCAGGTGCATGCTGCAAGGGGCGAAGGCGAGGGAGAGTTCTATCTGATGGATCATTCCACCTGGACTTACCTGATGCTTCCCGGGAACCGATTTGGCGGTGTTTTCCCCAGAAATGACAGTGCTGAGACTATTGCAGAAAAGTCGGCTTGCTTGATTAACAGCCTTTGAAGATTTGACCCATCCGGGTCAGCGCAATAGATATCGTTAAATGCTGTGAGGAATATTATGCCAGCTGACGTAGGGCCAGACCCCACTCTTTTGATTGTTGATGATGATGAGCCCTTTCTGCGGCGCCTGGCGCGTGCAATGGAAAAGCGTGGGTTTGAGGTTGAAACTGCAGATTCTGTGGCTGGCGGTACGGCAATCGCAACGGCCCGTCCCCCGGCATATGCCGTCGTTGATCTGCGCCTGGAAGACGGCAACGGCCTAGACGTAGTGGAACGCATCCGCGAACGACGGGAAGACAGCCGCATTGTTGTTCTAACAGGCTATGGCGCAATCGCGACTGCTGTGGCGGCGGTGAAGATCGGCGCGACAGATTACCTGTCGAAACCTGCTGATGCCAACGATGTCACGGCAGCGCTTCTTGCAACGGATGACGAGCTTCCACCACCGCCTGAAAATCCAATGAGCGCGGATCGTGTCCGTTGGGAACATATCCAGCGCGTCTACGAATTGTGCGACCGAAATGTCAGCGAAACTGCGCGACGCTTGAATATGCACCGTCGTACTTTGCAGCGCATTTTGGCGAAACGTTCTCCGCGCTAAATCTCTTTGAGAAGCTCTTGCACACGAGAAACATAGGCATGCCGCGTCTCTAGTGGAGGACGCAGTACGATTGATAGCCCCATAGTTAGAGACGCATTCGGGCGTCCGAAAAATCGCGTGGCTTCTTTTTCGTCAAATCCTGCGATCTGAGTAGCTTCCAACCATGCCGAGATCTTGTCCGCCCGTTTTATCTTGGCTTTGATTGTCTTGGGAACAGATGCGGGCAGGCCGTATCGCAAGTGGATAGCTGCCGCCAATCGGTCGTCCAATGCCGAATACCCAGGTCCCACTGCGGTTTTCACAGGCGAAATCATGTCTCCGATAACGTATTCAGGCGCATCGTGCAAAAGGGCGGCCAACTTCCACTTTGCCGACGCTTTCGGGTCTATCCTGACAAATAATGCTTCGACCAATAGCGAATGCTCGGCGACGGAATACGGATACTCGCCCTGTGTTTGGCCATTCCAACGCGCCACAAAAGCCAACCCGTGCGCGATGTCCTCGATCTCGATGTCCACCGGTGTTGGGTCCAGCAAGTCCAGCCGCCGCCCCGACAACATCCGCTGCCATGCCCGTGGTTCAGATTTCTTCACACCCATGGGGCGTTTTGATCTGGCCCGGTGCTGAGGGTCAAGTGGTCAGTTTCTCAAAAACAGGGCCAGATCTTGTGCCAAGCGACGGGGACAAATTAAAGCCAGGACAAAATCGGCATGAAAAGCCCGAATTCCGAACGCTATTCCGGCATAGTTCGTCAATAGCGTGAAAGGGAAGGTAGAATATGGCCTGCACTGGTTGACGTGTTTGCAAGGAAAACAAAGGCACAAAACTAGGAAATAAGCGCCAAAGGGAGGTCGGACCATCACGCAGCCAAAAAGGTTGCAGTAAGGAGAGACCAATGCCTTGGATTAAATCACTGGCCTTAGCCATAGCGCTGGCCCCAACTTTTGTTCACGCTCAAAGCAACTGTGCGCCGCGCGATGCCGTCGTTGATCGACTTGAGGTGGCATATGGCGAAGCCTTTTCGGGCGGCGGACTTCGAAACGCGGAAAGCGTTCTGGAAGTCTGGCTGTCTGAGGAAAAGGGCACATGGACAATTCTGATGACACGCTCGGACGGCGTCACTTGCATTATGGCGACTGGAACGAATTGGCGCGACGGCCTTAAGGTTCCCGCAGGAGTTCCCGGCTAAACCTTTGTTGCCGGGTCCAAAGGCGGGTGCTAAGTGACCTAGAATCACCGTTGAGTGGAGAAGGTCATGACCCAAGACTATGTCGTCAAAGATATTTCGCTAGCCGATTTCGGCCGCAAGGAACTGGATATTGCGGAAACTGAAATGCCGGGGTTGATGGCGCTTCGTGAGGAGTTCGGAGACAAGAAACCTTTGAAGGGTGCGCGGATTGTCGGCTCGCTTCACATGACCATTCAAACAGCAGTACTGATTGAAACGCTGAACGAACTGGGCGCCGACGTCCGCTGGGCGTCGTGCAACATCTTCTCGACTCAAGATCACGCGGCTGCTGCGATTGCGGCAGGTGGAACGCCGGTTTTCGCTGTGAAAGGTCAAAGCTTGGTTGAGCATTGGGACTATCTAGACCGGTCTTTCATGTTCCCCGAGGGGGCGAACCTGATCCTAGACGATGGCGGCGACGCAACGCTCTACGTTCTTTTGGGTGCGCGTGTTGAAGCCGGTGAAACCGATCTGATCTCTGTCCCTACCTCGGAAGAAGAAGAAGCCATCTTCGCGCAGATCAAGAAGCGAATGGCGGAAAGCCCAGGCTGGTTCACTAAAACCAAAGCCGACATTCTGGGTGTGTCCGAAGAAACGACCACAGGCGTACACCGTCTGTATGATCTTCAAAAGAAGGGCCAACTGCCATTCCCAGCAATCAATGTGAACGACAGCGTCACGAAGTCGAAGTTCGACAATAAATACGGGTGTCGCGAAAGCCTTGTCGATGGCATTCGCCGCGCCACGGATACGATGATGGCCGGCAAGGTTGCCGTTGTTTGTGGATACGGCGATGTGGGCAAAGGCTCGGCCGCGTCGCTTCAAGGTGCTGGGGCGCGCGTTAAAGTCACCGAAGTCGATCCGATCTGCGCGCTGCAGGCGGCGATGGACGGCTTCGAAGTTGTGCTGCTAGAAGAAAATCTGGACGCCGACATCTTCATCACCACCACGGGCAATAAAGACGTCATTCGGATCGAGCATATGCGCGAAATGAAGGACATGGCGATCGTTGGCAATATTGGCCACTTCGACAACGAAATTCAGGTCGCCAATCTTAAGAACCACAAGTGGACCAGCATTAAAGATCAGGTCGACATGATCGAAATGCCGTCGGGCAATCGGATCATTTTGTTGTCAGAGGGTCGTCTTTTGAACCTCGGCAACGCGACGGGCCATCCAAGCTTTGTGATGTCGGCCAGCTTTACCAATCAGGTGCTCGCTCAGATGGAGCTTTTCAACAACGGTGACGCTTACAAAAACGAAGTCTACATCCTGCCAAAGCACTTGGATGAAAAGGTTGCGATGCTGCATCTTGACCGTGTGGGCGCAAAGCTTAGCAAACTGGACAAAGATCAAGCAGACTATATCGGCGTTCCGGCAGATGGCCCCTTTAAGCCAGAGCATTATCGTTACTAAGGTGTTTCATCCGAACTAGCGGATCAAAATGGCGCGAAAGTCGTTCACGTTTGTGCCGGTCGGGCCCGGCACAAACAAGTCACCCACAGCGTCAAACGCGGTCCAAGCGTCGTGACGAGACAGAAGGCCACCTGGATCTTGTCCAACCTGACGCATCCGCGCAAGTGACGTTCCATCAGCAAAAGCGCCCGCATTGTCTTCCGAGCCATCTATGCCATCTGTATCGGCAGCCAAAGCCGTCAAATTCAAGTCTTCGATGCCTTTGGCGAAGGACAACAGAAATTCTGAATTCCTGCCACCGCGACCGGCTTCATCGCGTACCGTGACGGTGGTTTCCCCGCCCGACAGGATCACGACGGGAGTTTGAAATGGTTGGTTTCTCAGTCGAACTTCCCGCGCAATAGCGGCATGAACACTGCCGACATCGCTGGCCTCTCCTTCGATCGCATCTGACAGGATGACTGGCGTTATTCCCTTTTCGCGCGCTGCTTTGGCTGCAGCCGCAAGCGACATCCCGGCGGAGGCGACGACCTGAACGGTGTTATTCGCAAAGATCGGATCGCTTGGGTGCGGGGTTTCAGGGGCGGATCTTAGGTAAGCCTCAATCTTGGAAGGTAGGGCAATGCGATAGCTATCAATCAGTCCTAGCGCATCTGCCAAACGCAATTCGTCTGGCACTGTCGGCCCGGATGCCACCTGAGCAGGGTCGTCTCCGGGCACGTCAGAGACAATCAAACTCACAACGCGCGCAGGATTGGCGGCCATTGCAAGACGTCCACCTTTCACTAGGCTGATGTGTTTGCGAAGCGCGTTCATGACAGAAATCGGTGCGCCAGAGGTCAAAAGCGCTTTATTGAAAGCCTGCTCGTCCGCAAGGTCCAGGCCATCCGGTGGTGCAGGCAACAAGGCAGAACCGCCGCCGCAGATCAATGCGACAACAAGGTCGTCTTTGGACAAGTTGGACACAGTTTTAAACACGGCAGCGGTGGCGCTTACTCCAGATTCGTCGGGCACAGGATGCGCGGCTTCCAGAACCGGAAGGTGTTTTGTCGGACCGCCGTACCCGTAACGCGTGACAACGACACCTTCGACCGGCTCGCCCCAAAGATCTTCGAAGGCCGCCGCCATCTGAGCCGCGCCCTTACCCGCCCCAACAACGATGGTCCGACCCTTTGGTTTGTCCGGCAAAACGCCTGCTAGGGCTTTTTTAGGATCTGCGGCCGCGACAGCGGTTTCAAAAAGCGCCGTCAGAAATGCACGGTCTGTTGGATCAATCATGTTTGTTTTCTAATCCCAAGTCCGGCTCAGGAACAGGCCCATGTAAAATTTTGACGCCTTTGCTTTGTGTTTCCCCTTTTCGAAGGATGCTCGCTTGGACTAGCATTTGGAAAACTTCAGGAGAGAGGAGAACGCTATGGGTAAGAGAGACGAGCTAATCGCGCTTTATGCCGAGGATTTGCAGAAAAAATGTGGTGTGACGCCAGATATGGATCTGTTGACCAAGGTCACTATTGGGTGCGGTCCGTCAATCTACAATGCTGATGCGTCAACAGTTGCAGGATCGCAAAAAGCCGAGCTTGAGACGGTGAAAGACAGCTTCTTGGTCAAGAAACTGGGTTTGGCAGATAGTCCGCAGCTTATGGAGGCGATCAACAGCGTCATCGAAACCTATGGCCGGTCCGAGCGAAACAAATACCGTGCTGTTGTCTATTATATGCTGACCAAACACTTTGGTAAGGAAAGCGTCTATTCCTGACGCCTTGGGCGTCGCGAAATGCGGCGCCATACTTATCCACTTACAAGCCTGCAGTCCTTAAGGAAGCAAACTCCCCATTTTATAGATTATCGTCCATTCCGTTTCGGTCACCGGCTGGACTGAAAGTCGTGTGTTGTTGACCAATACCATGTCGGCCAATGACGGGGTGGCTTTGATTTGTTCCAAGGTCACAGGCGTCTTCAAGGGTTCGATTGCCTTGATGTCCACGCATTCCCACCGGTCGTCGTCTGTTGTGCTGTCGGGGTGGGCCGCAGCGACAACTTCGACGATGCCGACGATTTCTTTGTCCTTTTGCGAGTGGTAGAAAAACCCGCGATCCCCAACCTTCATCTGACGCATCATATTGCGCGCCTGATAGTTTCGGACACCGTCCCATTCCTCGCCTTTTTCGCCTTTGGCGATCTGATCGTCCCAGCTCCAATTCGAAGGTTCTGATTTGAAAAGCCAATAGGCCATGTGCTCACTCCTTTCCAACAGGTCGTGACAACAAGGCTTCGATTGCTTGTTCGATGCCAAGGTGCCCGCTGACGACATGTGCCACGGTTTCGATTAAAGGCACTTCAACGCTTAGTCGGCGTGCTTCGTCCAAAATCGTCGGTGCGGTTGCAAGGCCCTCTACAGTGGCATGGTCGTCTGGGGTTTCCCCTTTGCCAAGCGCTAGTCCCGTTGTGTAGTTGCGTGATTTTTCCGACGTTGCCGTCAGAACCAGATCGCCAAGCCCCGAAAGACCTTGAATGGTCTCTGATTTGGCGCCCTTCGCCTCTGAAAAGCGGTTCAGTTCCGCGAAACCCCGGGCCACGACAGAGGCGCGCGCACTGTCACCCAAACCAGCGCCGATTGTTATGCCTGCAGCTAAGGCGACAACGTTCTTCAAGGCTCCGCCAAGTTCCGCACCGGTGACATCTGTCGTCCGATAAAGCCGAAGTGTTGGCCGAGTTAAAATAGACTGAAGACTTTGCGCGTCTTCGTCCCTTGCGCTGGCAAGAACAAGAGCCGTCGGCAGACCCTTCGCGATATCGACGGCAAAACTTGGCCCTGTCAGAACTGCGGCGGTGGTGTCAGGGAAATGGGCTTTCAAAGTGGCAACTGGCCCAAGCCCGGTCTTGCGGTCTATGCCCTTGGCACATGAGATTAACTTGGCGCTTTTCGAAATTGGGTTGTTAACCACAAATTTCACAAGCTTTTGCGCAGGCACGGTCAACAGGCAGACATCGGCGTCAAAAGCCGCGTCATCGGTGGTGACAGTCAAACTTTCGGGCAACGGGAAATTCGGTAATTTCTGACCAGATGTTTGGCTTCGCTGCATGGCTTCGACGTCACCCTGATCGCGGCCCCAAAGCGTGACGGCGGTGCCGTCGCGTGACAGCGCAATGGCAAGAGCGGTGCCAAAAGCACCGGCACCCAGTACTGACACCTTCATGCTTTGGCCCCTTTCTTACCTGCGCCCAGCAAAGCGGGTTGTCGATCATCAAGTGGCCATCGCGGTCGCGGCACAAGCGGCGACATGCCGGGATGGCCGATACGATGCAGCTCGACACCCGCCCACGCAATCATCGCGGCATTGTCTGTACAAAGGGAAAGCGGAGGTGCAACAAACTGGGTACTTCTATTTTTAGCAACCGTCTCTAAACCAGCGCGGATGGCAGAGTTTGCGGCGACGCCACCTGCCACCGCAAGCACTGGCTTTGTTGGGATGCGTTCCAAGTAGACATCAAGTGCGCGGTTGGTTTTCTCTGAGAGCACGTCTGCCACCGCTGCTTGGAAACCCGCGCAAAGGTCGGCCCGATCTGTTTGGGTCAACCCGCCCATTTCAGCGATACGAGTATCCCGTTCGCGAATAAGCGCGGTTTTCAAACCCGAAAAGCTCATGTCACACCCGGCGCGGTCCAGAAGAGGGCGCGGAAACCGGAAACGACTGGGATCGCCGTTTTTAGCTTCTTTCTCAACTGAAGGCCCGCCCGGTTGCGGCAAGCCAAGAACACGCGCAGTTTTGTCGAATGCCTCGCCCGGTGCATCGTCGATCGTGCCTCCTAGCCTATGAAAATGGTCGGGCCCTTCCACGATCAGAAGTTGGCAATGCCCGCCAGACACCAAAAGCATCAGATAAGGAAAATCCAACCCATCCGTCAGACGCGGCGTCAACGCATGGCCGGCAAGATGGTTGATGCCAAGCAGAGGTTTCCCGATTCCTGTCGCAATACCTTTGGCGCACATCACGCCCGACAAGACACCGCCGATCAAGCCTGGTCCTGCTGTCACGGCAACGGCATGGATGTCCGACAAACGGACGTTCCCGTCGCGCAAGGCGGTTTCGACGGCGATGTCTAGTTTTTCGGCATGCGCCCTTGCAGCGATTTCGGGTACCACGCCGCCGAAGGCTTGGTGCAAAGCGTTTTGGTCAGCAACGACGGACGACAGGATTGTTCGATCATCGCCCACAACGGCGGCTGCGGTGTCGTCGCAGCTGGATTCGATGCCAAGGAAAAGCTTTGTCATGGGTGTGCGGGTTGCGTGGTTGATCTCTCGCAGGTAACACCGGGCTATGCGCCATACAAGCAAGCCGTCCAAGTTATGATCACAGGGCCGACGTTGCTTTTGACCCGACCTTTGGCTCAATCCACAGCTTTTCTTGAGGACTGCAGGGTCCGGCTGGATCGCCCGTTCCCCGCTGTCATCTCGCCTGTTCTTAAGGTTATACCTGTTGGTGACGTGTTAGATTTGTGTGACTCGGGCACCATTGTTGTGACCTCGGCCAACGCGGTGCGTTGTCTGGCAGATGCCTTGAAAGGAAAGAACGTCGCGACCGTAGGTGAGGCGACGGCAGAACTGGCCGCGTCTTTCGGGGCTATTGCAAACTGTCTTGGCGAAACGGCAGATGCGTTTCTAAGCAGAGCGCACGAGCTATCGAGTCCTGTCTTGGTTGCGCGTGGCGTTCATGCGCGTGTCGATCTTGCCGAAGCGCTCACGACCAAGGGTATTCCCGCGAAGAATGCGGTTATCTACGATCAGATAGAAAAGCCGCTTTCGTCCGAAGCATTGGCTTTGCTCGCAAGCTCTCAACCCGTGATCGCGCCTGTCTTTTCGCCGCGCAGTGCCAGCTTGCTTGGGGCGTATCCTATAAACGCACCTTTGACAGTTCTGGCGATGAGTGCGGCTGTGGCGAAAGCCTGGCCGATCAAAGCCGAAATCAAAGTGGCAGAAAGACCGGATGCAGTCGCTATGTGCGACCTTGTGACCGAACTACTTTGAACGGTCACCTTGTTGCCTGCCGGAACCAGCCTTAAAATCAACTTAGTTCAGAGATTCTCAAGTTTGTAAGAAAAGGTAGCAGCGTGACCTCAACGCCAGATTCCTCGGAAAAGCCTGATAAACAAGAAGAAATCGAAGATATCATCGATGATGAGATCCTCGATGAAGTGAACGAATCGTTGCCGGATGAGCCTGTTCTCTTGGAAGGAGAGGCTGTCGATGTCACCGACGATTTGACGGAAAGTGACTTCGATTTGCCTGAAGAGGATGCTTCTGAGGCGATTTCAGAATCTTTCCCCCCAGCCGAACCCGCGCCGAAGAAAGCGTCGATCTGGCCGATGTTGTTTGGCGGCCTTGTGGCAGGTGCCTTAGGTTTCTTTGCAGCGCTGTCTTTAATTCCTGGTTTGTCCGGACGATCAGACGATGTGGCGCAATTAACAGAGTCAATCGAAGGCAATGCGACAGGACTTGAAGGTTTGTCGGCTGAAATCGCGACTTTGCGATCCGAAATTCCCAAGATGCCCGAAATTCCGGACACGTCCGGCTTGGAGGCCCAGATCGCTGAAGTGCAGACAAGCGTGCAGGATGTTGCCGGTACCGTATCGACCCTGACCGAGACAGTGTCCCAATCAAGCGTTCAAGCGTCTGCCGATCTTTCAGCTCTGACCGAAGAACTGTCTAGCCTGCGCGAACGTGTTGCAGCGCTTGAGATAGATGACGGCAATTCCAATGCGGCTCAGGCTGACAAAGCAGCAGAGCAACTTTCGGTCTTTCAAGCAGACCTCGAAAATCTGGTCGCCGAAGCCGAAGAACGTATTGTTGCAGCCGAAGAAAAGGCGCAGGCGGTTCAAGCCGAAGCAGCAGCAGCAGCGCAAGCTGTTCAGGTCGAGGCCGCCGCCGCTGCAGAAGCAACTGAAGCAGAAGCGGCGCGTCGCGCTGAGATTGCAGTGATGCAGGCAACTCTTGCCGAATTGAAAGTTGCAGTCGATGCTGGCGCACCTTTCAATGAACTGGTTGCCGGGTTTGAAGACGTCCCGCCGGAACTGGCCACGCACGCCGAAACAGGTGTCCCGACAATGGTCGCCTTGCAGCAAGGATTTGCAGGGGCCGCACGATCAGCTTTGGCGACGTCGCAAACTGTTGCTGAAGATGCCTCGACCGGTGAACGCTTTTCGGCGTTTCTGAAGCGGCAAACAAACGCAAGGTCTCTTGAACCAAAAGACGGTGACGATGCCGATGCCGTATTGTCTCGTGCCGAAGCCTTACTATCCGAAGGCAACCTTACTGAGACACTTTCCGAAGTATCTGTTCTTCCTGACGCAGCGAAAGAAGCTATGTCTGGTTGGTTGACTGATGCTCAAAACCGACAGGCGGCCTTGCAAGCTGTCGATGCCCTGTCCGCAAAACTGAATTGAGAGTCCCATGCTTTGGTCCCTGCTTAAGATAGTTATTTTTGTTTCTTTGGTTGCAGCAGCAACTTGGGGGGCTGGTCTGCTGATGGAAGCAGACGGTGGTATGCGAATTTCTGTTGCAGGCACCGAGTTCACACTTGGGCCCCTAGAGTCTGTGATTGCCCTTTTGGTGCTGCTGGCCGCGGCTTGGGTCTTGTTCAAACTCATTTCGCTGATTGTCACGTTCCTGCGGTTTGCAGCAGGCGATAAGACGGCCATTGACCGCTTCTTTGACCGGCGTCGTGAACGTAAGGGTTACGACGCTTTGGCTGACGGTATGATGGCCTTGGCTTCGGGTGAAGGAAAGCAGGCCATCGCAAAGGCCACCAAGGCTGAAAAGCTGTTGCGCCGCCCCGAGCTGACGACGCTTCTGACGGCTCAGGCGGCCGAGCAAGCAGGCGAAACCAAGATGGCCGAAACCGCGTATAAGAAATTGCTACGCGACGACCGTACCCGGTTTGTCGGTGTGCGCGGTCTGATGAAACAGCAACTACAGGCCGGAAAAACGGATACCGCCATGGCGTTAGCTGAAAAGGCGTTCGCTTTGCGCCCGGGCCATTTTGAAACGCAAGACGTGTTGCTGAGCCTTCAGGCAAATGCTCACGATTGGTCCGGTGCCCGGAAAACCTTGGGCGCCAAACTAAAACACGGTGCACTTCCACGTGACGTCCACAAACGCCGCGACGCTGTTTTGGCGCTTGGCGAAGCGCAAGACATTGTGGATGACAACAAGTCGATCGAAGCGCGTGAGAAGGCCATCGAGGCCAACCGCAAGTCGCCCGACCTAATCCCGGCAGCTGTTCTGGCTGCGGATGGCTTTGTTGCGAAAAATAAGCCGCGGAATGCAACTCGATTGCTGAAAAAAGCTTGGATGGCGCAGCCACACCCCGATCTTGCCGCCGCCTTCGCACGCATTCAGCCTGATGAAACCTCGACCGCGCGCATCAAGCGTTTTGGTGCTTTGACGTCGCAACATCCTGGCCATCCCGAAACTCGGATGCTTGCTGCGGAACTGCACATTGCTGCGGAAGACTATATGGGCGCGCGCGACGCCATGGGTGATCTTTCCGAGACAGAACCGTCTGCCCGCGCATTGACGATTATGGCCGCCATCGAACGTGGCATGGGATCCGATGATGCTGTTGTCAAAGGCTGGCTGGCCCGCGCCTTGACCGCGCCACGTGGCCCACAATGGGTTTGCGATAATTGCAGCCGTATTCACGGCGAGTGGGAACCCGTGTGTGAAGGCTGTGACAGCTTTGATACCCTAAGCTGGAAGCAACCCGAAGACGCCACCGCACCGCTTCCTGCAGGGGCCGCGATGTTGCCATTGATTGTGGGTCAGATTGCAGGACCTAACGATAAGGATCCAACAGACGATCCAGATGGCACAGATGCAAGTGAACCCGAAGATGCGGAAGAGCTGCCAGCGGACGAAACAGACGCGATTGAAATTGAATTGCTGAAGGATGACGCTGACCGGTCCACTGCAAATGCAGACGCTCCGCCGTTGGATTACCCGGCCGGAAAAGAGGCAAAATAGGGCTATTCGCGTTCTTCAAAGCCTGCTATCAGGCGCGCCGGTACGCCTCAATAGCTCAGCTGGTAGAGCAGGTCCTTCGTAAGGACAAGGTCGGGGGTTCGAGTCCCTCTTGAGGCACCACTTCCATCAAAGTTTGACCCGTGCAGCGTATTTGGTGTCGCGCTTCCTCTAGTGACCATTCTTGAAGCACTGTACACCGGTCGGGCTCAACAAGGGGATAACGACGCCGCCATGCCTGGACCGATTGCACGGATGCAGCACTTTTCCGTAGATGTCAGTGACACGGATAAGTCGATCAAATTCTATCGTGATGTGCTTGGCTTCAAGGTGACTGAACGACATGCTGCGAACGAAGTTTCGGCGATCCCAGTCGAGCTGACCTTTCTGCGGTTGGGTCACACGCATCATGAGCTTGTCTTGGTGCACAATCCCAAGAAAACGTATCGGCCGCGCCCTATTCGTCCCGAA
This sequence comes from uncultured Rhodobacterales bacterium, assembly GCA_964632495.1. GTDB lineage: Bacteria > Pseudomonadota > Alphaproteobacteria > Rhodobacterales > Rhodobacteraceae > CALKXV01. The sequence goes on along the minus strand of CAZWDS010000001.1, from coordinate 69,434 downwards.
GATGACTTGGATGGACCGCCGTCTTTCCACCACTTTGCCTTGGAATGTGACACCCGCGAAGATTGGCAAGTTGCTTTGGATCGTATCCGCGAGAACGGTGCAGAGATCATTCGTGGACCAGTTGTGCATTCGTGGCATCAGCCACGCGGAGATGGGTCTTGGGGCGAGAACGAGGCGGTTTATGTCCTGGACCCGGATGGGCATCGTATCGAGATTTTCTGGGGCCTTGCGACCATTGAAGCTGACGGCAGGCATCGTACCGCGGACGGTCAGATCATTCCTGGTTCCCGCACAGACGAGCTGTGATCGACGTCGCAATCATCGGCTGCGGGCCGACAGGAGCGTTCTTGGGCAACCTTTTGGGTTCTCGGGGATTGCGGGTTTCGATTTTTGAAAAGCAGCCAGAGATCTACGATTTACCGCGGGCCGTCCATTTCGACGGCGAGGTCATGCGGCTGTTTCAATCGGCGCGGTTGGCCGATGCGGTCCGACCAATGACGCGGATTAACCCAGGCATGCTGTTCAAGGACGACGCAGGGAAAACGCTGGTGGATTGGTCTCGCGATGTTGAAATCGGCCCAATGGGCTGGCACGAAAGCTATCGGTTTCATCAACCGGACTTGGAAGGACTTTTGCGTGAAGGTTTGCATCGGTTCCCCGACGTGAAACTTCTCACGGGCGTTTCGGTGCAAAGCCTGAGTCAAGACAACAACGGAGTGTCCGTTCTCACGCAGAACAGCGAAGAACGGGCGCGGTTTGCCGTGATCTGTGATGGGGCTGGCTCGACGTTTCGGGGGCATGTGGCCGATGCGTTTTGCGACTTAGGTTTCGAAGAACGTTGGCTGGTGGCGGATGTGATCCTGAAACGGGACCGTCCTGATCTTGGCGACTATTCCATTCAGCATTGCAACGCCAATGCGCCCGCGACCTATGTGCGGGGTGTTGGTCGGCGCCGTCGGTGGGAGTGTCGGATTGCTGAAGATGACCCCGATAAATTTGACCCTGATGAGACATGGGCGCGTTTGGCTCGGTGGATCACGCCGCAAGATGCCACTTTGGAACGTTCCGCCGTTTACACGTTCCGCTCGCGGATTGCAGACAATTGGCGCAAGGAACGGACGTTTCTTGCGGGCGACGTGGCGCACCAAATGCCGCCCTTCATGGGGCAGGGGATGTGCGCGGGTTTGCGAGATGCGGGTAATTTGGCTTGGAAACTTGCGTGTGTCTGCAACGGCGCGGATGCCCGGATTTTGGACAGCTACCAGAGCGAACGGGATCCTAATGCACGGGCTTTCATCAAACGCTCGGTCAAACTTGGCCAACTTATCAATCAAACAGTCCAAGGTCGGAAGCCCAAAGGCAAAATGATCTCGATCTGGCCAACTTTGGGCCCTGGGCTTGGTGTGGATGATCCTTTGGCAGGCCAGCTTGTTCCCCAAATCGGGCGTTTCGATGATGCCGCACCAAACGGGTTCTATGCGCTGGTGCGCCACCCCCTAGAGTTGCCTATTCCAGAGGTCGTTGACGCCAAGGATTGGTTGGAGGCAAACGATACCTTCGGTGTGATCGTTCGGCCAGATTTCTACGCGCTTGCAAGCGCGCGGGACAAGGACGGCTTCATTGCTAGTGTACACAGCCACTCCAAGCTCATTCAAACCACGCCAACCCGCCGCTTTGCCGCGCATTGACCAAATCCAAAAGGGGTGATCTGACTTAGGCTCCGCATCGAAAGAGTAACCCATGAGCACAGATGAACAGGCCATTCGGCAATGGTGGCAAACATCAATCATCGACATGGCCCCGGGACGGATCGCCATTCGCGGCCATAAGATTGAGGATTTGATTGGACATGTCAGCTTTGGCCAGATGATCTGGTTGATGACGAAAGGCACAATGCCCACGTCCGTCCAAGCCGAGCTGCTGGAATGCGCGTTGGTTGCAGGCGTCGATCACGGCCCTCAAGCCCCCTCGATTGCTGCGGCACGGATGGCGGCGACTTGTGGTGTCGGTTTGAACAATGTCATGGCCACTGGTGTGAATATGCTTGGCGATGTGCACGGTGGAGCAGGGGAGCAATGTGCGGAACTCTATGTCGAGATCGCTGGTCGTTTGGATAGTGGTCTGTCACTTGAGGCGACGGTGTTTCAGGCGGTGGAAAAATGGCAGGAGCAGAACGGCAAGATTGTTCCGGGGTTCGGGCATCGGTTTCACAAACCCGTTGATCCCCGCGCGCCTCGGCTGATGGCGCTGGTGCGAGAAGCTGCTGGAAAGGACGTTGTGTCTGGCCGGTTCGCTGACATCGGCGAAGCGATTCAAGCCGCAATTGGACGACAACGAAATGCCGACATCGCGATGAACATCGACGGTGCGACCGCCGTTATTTTCTGCGAACTTGGTTTTCCGCCACCGCTGTCTCGGGGCCTTTTTTGTCTTTCACGATCCGTCGGAATTCTGGCGCACGGATGGGAGCAGATGCAGCAAGGCACGCGAAACAAAGGCCCTATGCCGCCTGCGTACTTTCCCAGCTATGTCGCCAAAGAAAGCGACATCTGACGCTATGCTTTAGTGCATCATCCGGCCAAATGACAGAACCCGATATCCGCGATCCGACAAGGGCAAATGTTCAGTCGCGGCTGATGCGTCGGCACAAAAGGATGGTCGGCAAAAGCCCAATCGCGGCAATCACCAGACTTGGAACAGCGGCGCCCGTCAGCCGTTCGTCCGAGGCAAGGCGAAAGGCCTGAACGGCCAGAGTGTCGAAATTGAAGGGCCGTAAAATCAGTGTGGCCGGAAGCTCTTTCATCACATCGACGAAGACAATCAAAGCCCCGGTTAATAGGCTGGGGGCTAATAAGGGAGTGTGGACTTTCAGCGCGGTTCTCACCGGAGACTTTCCCAAGACACGCGCGGCATGATCAAGATTTCGATTGATCGCGCTGGCCCCGCTTTCATAAGCACTTAGGGCGGCGGCGAGGAAACGTACCATATAGGTGACAAGCAAAAGCGCGATAGAGCCAGTCACCAGCAGCCCAGTCGAAATGCCAAAGCGTTCCGTCATGAACTGGTCAAACCGGTTGTCAAACGCGGCCATGGGCACCAGCAAACCCACAGCAATTACTCCGCCGGGCACTGCATAGCCAAGGCGCGCCACCTGAAAGAATCCGTTGCTGAGACGGCCCGGGAAACTGCGTCGAAGGGAACCGAGGGCTAATGCTGCGAAGACCGTGATTGCAGCCCCGATCAGGGCAAGTGTCAGGCTGTTACCGATGAAGTGCTGGTATCTTCGGCTAAGCAGGTCTTGCTCGGATCCATGGGCCATGGTGATCAACACGATGGTTGGAATAATCGCGCCCACGATCACGGGCAGGCTGCACGCCGTTATGGCGGCGACGGCTTTGAGGCCACGGAGTTGAAATCTTGGCATCATCTCGCGGCGGCGTCCGTGCGTGGCCGCCGGAGCGTCGCGGGTGATGCGGCCAAAAAAAGCCAGAAGCAGCGCAAAGCTGAGAAGGCAAAGGGCCAGTTGCGCGGCGGCTGCGCGGTCTGCCATCGAGAACCAGCTTTGATATATGCCGGTTGCGAAGGTCTGGACGCCGAAGAACGACACCGTTCCGAAGTCGGCAATCGTTTCCATCGCGACCAGCAAGACGCCCCCGACAGCTGCGGCCCGCGACATGGGAAGCGAGACTTTCAGGAAGATTCGGAACGGGCTTTGCCCCAGCGTGCGGGCCACCAGAAATTGTGCTGCGCTTTGGCTAAGGAACGATGCGCGCGCCAATAAGTAAACGTAGGGGTACAGCACGATGGTCAGCATCATGGCGGCCCCGCCGAAAGATCGGATTTCCGGAAACCAATAATCGCGCGGTCCCCATCCGAACACGTCCCTGAGGGTGGATTGCACGATTCCAGGATGATCCAGCACATGTGTATAGGCGTAGGCCAACACATAGGCCGGGAAGGCGAAGGGCAGAACGAGGCAGATTTCAAGGATGCGACGACCGGGAAACTCGGTCATCGTCACCAACCAGGCCGCGCTTACGCCGATGACAAGCGAGGCGCTACAGGTCAGGAAAACAAGGCCAATCGTGTTCAGCGTGAAGCGGGGCAATACCGTTGCCGCCAAACCTTGGATCGTATCGCCCGGCAAGGACAGGGCCGCCAGCATCACAGCAACGACTGGAAACAGACACAGCGTGACGATCAAGGCAGCTAGGGCAAATAGCCCGTATGTCGATAGCTTGGCCATGCGGTTTTCGAGGACCCATTGGTGTTAACCGGCCCTTGCTAACAGTCGTTGGCCCATTGTCCAATGGAAAGACTCGGGATTGAACGTCGCAGGCGGTCTGCGGGATTGCCTTTGCCTGAATTTGGGGACAATTTGGCCAAGGTTTATTGAAGGTTCCAACGATGAAAACTCAGACACGCGCGGTCGTCATTGGCGGCGGTATTGCAGGGTGTTCGACCCTTTATCACCTGACCGAAGAAGGTTGGACTGACGTTGTTCTTGTTGAGCGGGACGAGTTGACGTCGGGCACCACATGGCATTCGGCTGCGCAGGTCACAAACTTTGGCATGACCCAGACGATGGTTGGTCTGAAGTCACATTCGATTGCATTGTATAAAAAGCTGCGCGACGATCCGGAGTATCCCGTGGGCTATCACCACGGCGATGGCGGCATCCGTCTGGCCAATACCGAAGCGCAAATGGACGGCTATCGGCATTTCGTTTCGATGGCGCGCGGGATGGGTGTTGAGTTTGAGGTGATCGACGCCGAGGAATGTGCGCGGCGGCATCCGTTGATTTCGACCGACAACCTTTTGGGTGGGCTTTGGGACGGCGAAGATGGTGACATTGATCCCGCGCAGCTCTGTCAGGCCTTGGCGTTCCATGCGCGTAAAGCAGGGGCCGAGGTTTATCGGAATACGTCGGTCACGGGGCTGACGCAGCTGAAGGACGACAGTTGGATCGTGCACACCGACAAGGGCGACATTGCCTGCGAGGTGGTGGTCAACGCTTGCGGCTATCGGGTGAACGAAGTGGGCGCGATGATGGGTGTGTCGCATCCCGTCGCCTCGATGGAGCATCAGTATTTTGTCACCGAGGACATCCCGGCGATTGTCGAAGCCGGGCACCGGATGCCTTTGCTGCGTTGTCCGATCAGTGACTATTACTCGCGTCAGGAAAAGAACGGCCTTTTGGTTGGGTTCTACGAACAGGGTTGTCAGACGTGGGGCATGGATGGGATCAACCCGGGGTTCAGCAACGATCTTTGCCCCGACGATCTGGACCGTGTGATGGATGTTCTGGAAGGCGCGTTTGAACGGATGCCGGCCTTGATGGAAGCCGGCATCAAACGGATCGTGAACGGGCCAATCACCTATACGATTGACGGTGCGCCTTTGGTCGGTCCGATCCCGGGCAAGCGGAATGCGTTCTGCATTATCGGTTTGCGCGCCGGTTTGGGCGAGGGCGGTGGCCATGGTTGGTTGCTGGCGCAGCAGATCGTGCATGGCGAGGCCATTTACGACACTTGGGTGATTGATCCCCGTCGCTTTACCGGGCACGCGACCGTTGAACTAACCGCGTTGAAAGCGATCGAGGATTATCAGAACGAGTTTCGATTCCATTTCCCAAACGAACATCGCCCCGCCGGACGCAATGCTAAGACCACGCCTTTGACGCCAGTCTTGGCTGCGGAAGGCGCGGACTTTGCCGTTGTGAATGGGTGGGAGCGTGCAGAGTTCTTCAAGCCGACGGCAGATTTTCACGTGACGCCGTCGTTCCGTTTCGATGAAAGCTTTCCGGTTGTGGCAAAGGAGATCGACGCGGTGCAAAACGCTGTTGGCCTGTGTGAGGTCAATGGGTTCAACCGTTTCGAGATCGCAGGCGATGATGCTCATAGTTTCCTTGACCGGATGATCTGTGGCCGGGTTCCCAAGAAATCGGGGCGGGTTGGTCTGGTCTACCTCTTGAACAATCAGGGCTGCGTGAAGACCGAAGCGACGATTGCCAACCTGCCTGCCTCGGACCGGGGACCGGAGCGGATTTGGTACGGTTCGGCTGCTGCCTCTGAATTCCATGACATGGATTGGTTGCAACAGAACATCCGAGCGGATGAGGATGTGCAGGTTCGCTCGCTGACCAACGATCAAACGATCCTTGTGCTGGCTGGTCCCAAGGCCCGCGCGGTGATGCAAAAGGTCAGTCGGGCGGATTGGTCTAAGGTGGGTTTTCCGTGGCTGTCGGTGCGTGAGTGTTACATCGGGATCGCGCCTGCCACGGTCATGGCTGTCAGTTTCTCGGGCGAGTTGGCTTATGAGATCCATGTGCCGAATGCCTCTCTCTATACCGCTTATCTTGCCTTGCGCGAGGCAGGCGCGGAGGAAGGATTGCGGATGTTTGGATCTTTGGCGGTTGAATCCATGCGACTTGAAAAAGGCTATCTGCATTGGAAAGCCGATCTTCTGACCGAGTTTGATCCGTATGAAACCGGCCTGGATCGCTTTGTGAAGATGGACAAGGATTTCGTCGGGAAGGCCGCTTTGCAAGAACGGCTAGAGCAGGCGGATCGCAAGCGCTTTGTGGCGCTGATTGTGGACGGCAAAGACGCCGCTGCCCCCGGTGGTGCTTCGGTCGTGCAAGGCGGTAAGGTTGTGGGCACCGTGACGTCGGGCGGCTTTGGTCATCGGGTCGGCAAGAACCTTGCCTTTGCCTTTGTGGATGCCGGTTTGGACGGGGCCGATTTAACGGTGGATGTCCTGGGCGATAGCATTCCGGCAGTGATCACGGATCCGGCGCTCTATGACCCCGACATGAGCCTTGTGCGAGGCTAGTCACTCATAGACCGCGCGCATCGCGGCAATCAAATAGTCCAATGCGTCGTCGTCAATATCTTTGTGAAGCGCCAAGCGGATCGCACCTGTTGATCCGCCGCCCAACAGGATCCCTGCTTCGGCAAGTTGGTGGCGCAATGTGTCGTTCGCGCCGTCACGGGGCGTCAAGAAGACCATATTGGTGGCTTGTGTGACGTCTCCCGCCTGCATCTCATTCAGGGATTTGGCAAGGGCGGCGGCACGGTCATGATCTTGGGCAAGGCGGGCTGAATTGTGGTCCAGCGCATAAAGCCCGGCCGCGGCCAAAACTCCGGCCTGTCGCATCCCGCCCCCCAGCATCTTGCGATATCGGCGGGCGCGGGCGATCAGATCTTTGGGGCCAGACAGGACCGACCCGGCAGGCGTGCCAAGGCCCTTGGACAGGCAGATCGACACGGAATCGACGGTGCCAGCCAATTCCGTCGGCGAACATCCAAGCGCGGCTACAGCATTGAAAAACCGCGCCCCATCCAGATGAAGCGATAACCCGGCGGCACGCGCTGCACCCGCAGCGTCCTGCATGCGGTCCAATGGCACGACCTTGCCGCCGTGGGTGTTTTCCAGACAGACCAATCGGCTGATTGGGTTGTGGCTGTCGTCGGGTTTGACTTCGGCTGTGATGGTGTCGGCGGACAGGCCGCCATCGGCTTCCACCGGAATCGTGCAGATCGCGATGCCGCCCAGCACCGAACTGCCCGCCGCCTCGTCCGCCGCAATATGATATTGCCGCCCGACGATCATTTCTTCGCCGCGCCCGCAATGGGACAGAAGGGCAGTCAAGTTGCTCATTGTTCCGCTTGGCACAAACAGGGCTGCGTCCTTGCCCAGCCGTTCGGCCACCGTTCCTTCCAGACGGTTCACGGTTGGGTCGTCACCGTAGACGTCATCGCCGACTTCGGCGTCATACATCGCGCGACGCATCCCGTCGTCGGGTTGCGTGACCGTATCGCTGCGCAAGTCGACCCGTGGTCGGTTCGCGCCGTTGGCACGCGCGGCTCCTGCATAGTGGTTCATTCTGTCACCTGTTCATACGCCAGCGCCGCCACGATATGGACCCGACGTGTTTCGCCACCGTTCAGCGCGGTGTGGTAGGCGCGCGTGTCGGTGAAATAGACCGAGCCATCTGCAGGCAGATGCGTGACATGGTGGTTCACGACAAACAAGGATCCGGGGTTTGTGATGACCGGGATGTGCAGACGAGGTTCGGGATCGCGGTGCCACGAGTTGCAGTTATAGAGACCCTTTGACAAGACGCGGGTGCGTCCGATGGGGAACCGCTTTGATAGTTCTGTATGGACCGCTTCAAAGTATGTGCCTTTGAACTTGGGATTGAACTCGGAAAAGGCGACTTCGGGCACTAGATCCTCGCGCGGTTCTTCGACGTATCTATCATCGGCCCGCAGCCAGTACCGGCCTGATAGATCATTCTCGGTCCATTCTGTCTGTCCAGGTTTTTGTGTCAGCGGCAATGCTGCAAAACCTTCGTCTTGCATACCACCCATCATCTTTTCCCGTTTCAAACATTCGTCCAAAGCATCGCGTAATTTTTCGATGTCAAATTGCATGTCCAGTTTCACAAGGCCGGGACCCGGCACAAACTTGGCGACAGTGTCTGTCGCTGGTCGCGCAGACATTGCCGCCATAACTGTTTTAACGTCGCCATCTTGCAGCTGGGGCGCAAAAGTCATGGCAGGCTCCCTTGGGCTGTTTGCTTTGTCGCAGGCTGAAAGGGCCAAGCGCAAAAGTCCAATGGCAAATGATGCAAACAAAAAATATCAGCTTACGCGCTCTTCTCGCCTTGGTTGCTTTTTATTTTTGACGGCACGCAAAAATTGCAAAGCCAAAAGCTTCAGATAAGGTACATTCAGCATGGTCGCTGGGGTCATTGCAGTCTCGCACGGAAATCCAAATGTCAGATCTAGTATCGGCAAGTTATGACGTTGGAGGGATTCAACCGATTGGAGCTTTGATAGGGTTTAAGAGGTCGACTGAGAAAGTCGCCCTTGTCAGTGAAAATCTGAACGAATTTGTCCCGGCCTTGCAGGTCGATGAAACCTTCGGAAAATCTGTCGAGCAAGTCGTTGGCGCCGAACTTTTGCACAGTATCCGTAACGCGCAAACGCTGCCGAACATTCATGAGAAACCAGAGATTCTTGGGCCAGTAACGGTTGCTGGTGTTGAAATGGACATTTCGGTTTTTGACGCTGGAAAATGTACCGTTCTAGAACTGAAAGAGCCAGATGCACCTGTATCTGCGCTTGATCTTATAAGGGACATTAGCCGTGTGTCAGATCGGATGAAAGGCGCGGAAAGCCTCGACATACTTTTCTCGCGGATTCTGAGTTTAATGCGCATTCTGTCAGGATATGACCGTGTCCAAGTCTTGCGGCACCAAGATAAGCACACCGGAGTTGTCATCGCTGAATCGCGCCGTGGCCGCGTCTCCGAGACACTTGGTATGGAAATGGACTTCGCCATAACTCCGCACGAAGATGCTCTGCCGCCGCATTGTGTTATTCACGACATTGAAGAAAATGCCGTCATGTTAAGATTTGATAGCGCTGGCCGGTTTGAGTTGCCCTTGCTGACCTTCCCACAGCCGGTACCTGCAATCCTAGAGCACCTTTCAAAGCAAGAAATGCGGGCGCAGTTGACCGTGCCGTTGACGTTAGAAGGCAGGTTCTGGGGCACGCTTCAGTTTCAGCATCGGCGTCCACGGCGCCCTTCGTCACGCTTCGGATATGTATGTCGGGTCATTCAACCGCTTTTAGAAGCTTGGCTGGCCCGTTGGGACATGGTCACACATCACCACTGATTGTCCTGGAATTGGCATCAATTCCCCGTAGAAAGCCAAATTGTCGTCACAATCGACAAGTAGTTCGATAATGAAGCGAAGATCCGGGCCATGAAACTCATAATTCAAATCCCTTGCCACAACGAGGAAGAAACACTTCCTGGTACCCTTGCCGACCTTCCCCGCGAAGTGCCGGGGTTTGATGCTGTTGAATGGCAAATCATCAATGACGGCTCGACAGACCGTACGATTGAAGTCGCCAAGGAGCACGGTGTTGATCACATAGTGGATCTCTCTCACAACCAAGGCCTTGCCTCTGCGTTCATGGCTGGAATTGAGGCGGCACTACGTGCAGGTGCCGATGTCATCATCAATACGGACGGCGACAACCAATACGATGCAAGCGGCATTCCCGATCTGACAGCGCCCATTCTGGCTGGCGACGCTCAGATCGTTGTCGGTGAACGCCCGATCACGGCCATTCAACATTTTTCTCCAATCAAACAGGCATTGCAACGGTTGGGCAGTTGGGTTGTTCGCGTGGCAAGTGGGACTGAAATTGGCGATGCACCAAGTGGTTTTCGGGCTATTCATCGGGACGCTGCGATCCAGTTGTATGTGTTTGATCGATATACCTATACCTTGGAAACAATTATTCAGGCTGGTCGCCTTGGAATCCCGATCACCTCGGTTCCAATTAACGTCAATGATCCGACACGTGAATCCCGGCTTATCAAATCTATGGGCAGCTATGTTTGGCGGTCCTCAAAAACGATACTTCGGGTGGCGGTTCTTTATAGCCCGTTCCGCTTTCTGGCCTTGCTTGCCTTGATCCTGATGATCCCCGGCGTCGTAGCTTTTGCCCGTTTCCTGGTCCTCTATATGATGGGTCAGGGCGGCGGCAACATTCAGTCGCTGGTCATCGGTTCGGCCTTTGTTGCGGCAGGCACAGTCACCTTTGTGGGCGGGTTAATTGCGGATCTCATCGCAGCAAACCGGGTTCTTTCGGCAGATATTCGCAGCCGACTTCTCAAAATGGAGTTGGACAGGGCATCCGACACTAAATGACCGATGTTCACCGAACAGGCGCTTGGGTTCTGAAAGCCTTGGCTGGCTTGTTGATCCTTGGCGCCTGCTTTGCGTCTACAGGGTTCTACATCATAGACGAAGTGATCTATGTGACGGCCGCTGATACGCTTTTGTCTTCCCAAAGCCTGTTTATCGAAAATGGGTTTGAGGAGTTTCGATCTCGAGATCTTAGATGGATTGATCTTTTGGTTTATGGAACCGAAGGGCTGGTGCCGCAGTATCCTGTGGGAAGTGCAGTTGTCGGCGCGGGTTTGATCGGGGTATTGGATGTACGTGGCATACTCGTCTTTCACGCGGTCTGCATTGCCGCAACGGTCTTTGTGACGCGAGCCTTGACCATCCAGCTTTTCAAGGATGAATCCATTGGCTTGGCCGCAGCTTTGCTGTTCTTTTTCGGAACTTTCATAGGCGAGTATGCGTTTGGCCTGTGGCCGCACGCTGTTTCTGTTCTTTCCACTAGCGCAGCTTTCCTGTGGTTCCTCAAAGCTTTGGAAGCTGGCGAGAAAGCGTTCAGATACGCATTGATTTCGGGTTTGATCCTAGGCGCTGGACTTCTTTTTCGTCTTGATAGCGTTTTGCTTTTGCCGGTGATCGTGCTTTTGACCGTTCCTTTGGCGGTCCGACCTGTATCAATTATTTTGGGCGGTGCCATGGGATTGGCACCCGCTTTCGTGATCATGGCAATCGCAAATCAGATCAAATTCGGCTCACCAAATCCGATTTCTTATGGTCAGGATGGTGGGGCCGTCGCGCTAAATGGCTATCTCGTGGTTGGACTTGGAGCCGGATTGGTTTTGACTTGTTTGATTGGACTGCGTGTTTCGCAGGCTCGGATCAACCCGCGTCTAGTAACTGGCATCGTTGTCATCGTATTGGCTGGTACAGCCATTGTTCTGCCGGAAGCCCAACGCGTTCTTCATCGCCTCTACACGGGTTTCATCGCCCTGTTCGTTGACGCAAGGACCATCATCGACCCGCGCGCAGGTGTAGAGCGTGCTGCCGATGGGACGCTGCGGTTTTGGGGGCTGCCCAAGAAAGCGCTTGGTCAAAGCATGCCGTGGTTGGGCCTACTGTCGTTTTTGATCTTCGCCTCATGGGGCAAGCATCGTCGAGCCATCCAGACCATTTTGGTATTTGTCGTCATTTGGTCATTTCCCTTTGTGATTCGCGCTTGGCACGGTGGTCTTGGCTTGAATATGCGTTACCTGATGCCAACCCTGCCACTGCTCTCGGCGCTGTGCGTTGTTCTAGTTTGGCGTTTGACAGAAAACCTAAGTCGGCCCGGTCTTGTTCTAGGAGGCGCTGCTGTCGTCGGGATCGTGGCAGGGATCCTGCAAACTGTGCTCACGCCGTCTGGTATCTCGGGTGTTCACCAGATCCTGTCGACCTTTGTGCTGTTTGCCGTGGCGCTGACGGCCCTGATCGCTGGGGTAAAACATTTTTCAACTGGCCCAGTTGGAATGTTGGCTTTGGGAACGACCGGTGTTGGTCTTGGCCTTGCGATCTTTATTTCAGCAAGCGATGTGTGGATTTCACAGTTGCGTCGGATGGATGTCTTAGCGGACACTTCGCAAGGATACGACGGGCCGACGATTGTGTATCTACACGCTTTTCGCAGCGTTTTGCAGGCGCCGAACCAGATGGTCGCTGTCCCCCATTGGGCAAGTGATGGCCCGGACGCAAATCTGGTCAGCACGGGTTTGGCAGAAGGCTATCGGGTTCTGATGCCTCTGAAGATGGCAGACGACTTTGTCGAAACGAACCCTGATTTCACCTTGGGCGAGTTGTTGTCAGAGCCTCTTTTGATGCGAGATATCCTTCAAAAGTAATCCTTTGGACTTGTCAGAATCGCAGCTTAGCATTAGCGTTTTCGGAAATTCTGCAAGATGTAGGAAATTTTGCAAGATCTAGGTGACGCTCTTTTCATTGCGCTGCAATTGCTGATCACAGCCGATGCCGACCTTCTAGAGATTGTCGGTCTGTCTCTCTATGTCAGCTTGACTGCAACGCTTGTTGCCTGCGTCATCGGTCTTCCCTTTGGCGCATTTTTGGCCGTTGTGCGTTTTCGGGGTCGGGGCGCGGTTTTGGTGGTGGTCAATGCTCTGATGGGTTTGCCACCGGTTGTGGTTGGTTTGTTGGTCTATCTGTATCTCTCACGGTCCGGGACACTTGGATTCTTGGGCCTTTTGTATACACCGACGGCGATGATCATTGCGCAAACAATCCTGATTGCCCCCATAGTGATCGCGCTGTCCAGACAAACTTTAGAAGACCTACATACTGAGTATTCAGAACAGTTCCGTTCGCTTTCGTTGACACACAGGCAAGCGATTGGTGCTTTGCTTTGGGACGGGCGGTTCGCATTGTTGACCGTGGCCCTTGCCGGTTTCGGTCGTGCGGTGGCCGAGGTTGGTGCTGTCATGATCGTGGGCGGCAACATCGACCACCTGACCCGCGTAATGACCACGGCCATAGCGCTTGAAACGTCGAAGGGCAATTTGCCGCTGGCCTTGGCCCTTGGGATCGTTCTTCTGGTGCTAGCCATGATTGTAACAGCTGCCGTTCAGGGTTTGCGATCTTCAGCAGAAAAACATGCTTATGCTTGAGGCCATGGATCTGACATACGAGGTTGGTGGCGCAAGGCTCTTGGATCTTCCCGCGCTTCGTTTCGCGTCGCCGGGCCTTACGGTCGTCATGGGTCCCAACGGGGCGGGGAAAAGTTTGCTGTTGCGGGTTTTTCATGGATTGATCGAACCGACCGCTGGGCAAGTTTTGTTTGATGGTCGGTCGATCACTCCGGAGGTTCGGTGGAAACAAGCCTTGGTCTTTCAGAAACCCGTGCTGTTGCGACGCAGTGTTGCGGCCAACATCGACTTTGTTCTGAAAGCACGCTCTCAGCCGCGCAAAAATCGCGATGATCTGTTGAGTCGGGTTGGGTTATTAGACCACGCAGATCAACCAGCAAGACGGCTCTCCGGTGGTGAACAGCAAAGGCTTGCCATTGCGCGAGCCTTGGCGACCAAGCCTGAAACTCTGTTTTTGGACGAGCCAACAGCCAGTCTTGATCCCAGTTCGACGTATGCGATCGAACAGACGGTCAGACAAGTCGCGGCAGAAGGTGTTCAGGTGATCTTCGTCACCCATGATATCGGTCAGGCGCGTAGGCTTGCCGAAGACGTGGTCTTTTTGGCCAGGGGGCAATTGGCCGAGCAGACACCTGCAACAACATTTTTCGAAACTCCAGCGACTGGCGTAGCGCGCGCGTATTTGGCCGGAAAACTGGATGAAGTCTTGGAGCATTGATATGTACCGTTTTGTCGTAACTTTGGTTATTTCCTTTGCTGGTCCTGTTTGGTCAGAGAGCATCGTTGTCCAATCAACGACTTCGACAAAGAACTCCGGATTCTACGATACGGTTCTGCCGATTTTTGAAAGGTCTTCTGGGATCACTGTCAATATTGTGGCTGTGGGAACCGGACAGGCTATACGGAATGCTTCGAATTGTGATGGTGATGTTCTCTTGGTTCATGCCAAGGGCGCCGAGGAAGAATTCGTTGCAGACGGCGGCGGGATTTTGCGCGCTGATCTGATGTACAACGACTTTGTGATTGTCGGACCCAGCTCTGATCCAGCTGATATCGGACGAATGACTGACGTTTTTGCTGCTTTGGAAAAAATCGCAAACGCTGAAGCACTGTTTGCATCGCGCGGCGATGACAGTGGCACGCACAAGAAAGAGCAAGCGCTTTGGCAGAAGGTTGGTCTTGATCCAAGTGCTGTTTCGGGAACTTGGTACCGCGAAACTGGATCGGGCATGGGTGCGACTTTGAATGTTGGAATCGGCATGGGCGCCTATGTGATGACTGATCGGGCGACATGGATCAGTTTTGGCAACAAACAGGACTTCGACGTTTTAGTGGAAGGCGATGATGCGTTGTTCAATCAGTACGGTGTGATCGTCGTCAGTCCCGCCCGCTGTCCGAACGCGAATACCAAGGATGGTCAGGCTTTCGCGGATTGGCTTTTGTCTGATGTTGGGCAAAACGCGATTGCTAGCCATCAGATCGACGGACAGCAATTATTTTTTCCGAACGCGGCCCGATGATGGACGCACAATCCGAATATCTTACTGTTCCCGAGTTGGCCGCTTTGCTGCGGATCAAGGAACGCAAGGTTTATGACCTTGCCGCGTCCGGTCAAGTTCCGGTGTCACGCGCGACTGGAAAGCTGTTGTTTCCTAGGGACGCCGTACAGGCTTGGGTTGATGGTAATCGGACGGGTCCAAGCGAACCGCAGAAGAGACCCGATGTCATACTGGGCAGTCACGATCCTCTCTTGGAATGGGCTGCTCGGCAGTCCGAATGCGGCTTCGCGTCTTTGCTGGACGCAAGCGCGGATGGTGTAGCACGGTTTTGCGCGGGCGAAGGCGTTGTTGCTGGATTACATATCTATGATGCGGGGCAAAATGATTGGAATGTTCCCGTCGTTGCCAAGGAGGCCGGTCGACAAGATGCAGTGTTGTTATCCTGGGCGACCCGAAAGCGCGGTTTGGTGATGCGCAAGGAAGATGCCGAACACATCCACGGGCTGGCTGATCTGAAAGGTCGTACCATGGTAGAGCGGCAGTCTGCGTCTGGCACGGCCGTTTTGTTGAAGCATCTGATGAAGGTTTCCGAAGTAACGGGTGCCGAGATTGATTTCCGAACTGAAGTGCGCAGCGAACAGGACGCCGCTTTGGCTGTTGCAGAGGGGCAGGCGGATGCGGCCTTTGGTTTGGAAGCCTTGGCCAAACCATTTGGCTTGGCGTTTCGTCCGTTGATCGAAGAGAGATTTGATTTGCTGATTGATCGACGCGCCTATTTTGAATCACCGTTTCAGAGGCTTCTTGCGTTTTGCAAGACACCGTCCTTCAAAGAAAGGGTTGCGACCTTGGGCGGGTACCGCACAAAAGAACTGGGGCAAGTGCGCTGGACCGCATAAAAAAAGGCCCGGTTCTTAAACCGGGCCTTTAGGGTGACATGGACTTCGGATCAAATCATCATGACCTCTTCTTCTTCGACGTCGAGGTTGGATTGCATCGTGCTGCCTTCTTCGATTGGCGTGGTCATCAGGTCACTCAAAAGATCCTCTACCTCGGTCAAAGTAGTTTCGATTTCTTCTTCGGTTGGCGCAGTGTCGTTGTCGTCATCGCTGCCACCAAGTCCGAAGATCGACAGAAGAGCATTGATGATTTTCGAGAAAATCGCGCTGATGCCCGATTCGTCGTCTCCATCGTTTGACATCTCGTCGTCATTTGTTTCTTCCTCTTCCTCTTCCTCTTCCTCTTCCTCTTCCTCTTCCTCTTCCTGTTCGTCATCGGAAGTATCGTCGGCGTCGTCATCGGAGTTTTCGTTGTCGTCCGAAGAGTCGTCGTTGTCATCGTCCGAAGTATCGTCGTTAGTCTCGTCCGACGTATCTTCGGTGTTGTCTTCTTCTTCCTCGTCGTCTTCGATCTCGACCGGGTTGCCGTAAAGCGCGCCAAGTGCGTCGACGTTGCCGTCGTTTTCCGAAAGGAACAGGATTTCGATCTCTTCCAACGGACGATCCAGCAGCGTCAGGTTCTCGATTGTGCCATCGAAGTGCCACTCGATATTGTCATCTTCGCCCATCCGAGTTCGTGTCGAGCCGCCGATTACAAGGTTCTCTTCGTTTCCGGTCATCCCTTCCTCAAACCCTGTGTCGGCATCAAGCAATTCGCCGTTCAGGTACAGACCGATTTCGTCCCCGTCGAAAGTGAAGGCGACGTGATAGTCTTCGTTCGCTTGAATTTTGGTTTGCCAGTTGACCAAGCTCTTTTCTTCTGCTTCGCCTTGGAAACGAACCAGCAGGGCGCCGTTCGTCGTGATGTGCGCAGTCAAATGACCACCGTCACCCAAGCCGGAATGATCTTTCGAGATCAACGCCTGGTTCTGGCCGTTACCCGGATTGTCGGCATTAAAGCTGAAAGACCATGTGCCTTCTGCAGCTGCTTGCGAAGCCTCGTGGACAATTTCGACCGGTTGATTTGCACCGCCGAATGTTCCAGTCGCATAATCCAAAAGAATGTTCGGAGCTTCAAGACCCTCAGGCAAGGTGCTGGTCAGATCGATCTCACCATTGTTGTACCACTCGTTGGACGAATAATACCAAGGGCTGGTACCGACAGGATCACCATTTACATCTCGGGTATCGTAACCAAGGTGCTCGGCCACCCCATCTCCGTCGGCGTCGATCCACTTGGTGTCGCCGTTCGGTGCAACAGCCTCCTGAATGTCATGAATGGTATCAACGATGCCATAGTGTGCACCGGCGTCAGTTTCGATGTCTTCTTCTTCGACGCGATCACCATGAACAACGATGTAGCCCAGATAGTCCTCGTCGTGGGCGCCGCCTCCGTTGCCTTGCTGAGAATAAACGGTGATCACTGAAACAGCGTCGTCATCAATGCCATCGCCATCCGTATCGATAGTTTGGTAGTCCACCTCGATTTGAGTGGTGTGGCCGATGACCGAGATCGTGTCGCCTTCGGCTTTGTTGTAATCCGCTACCACGTCGACACCAAGCCCATCGACCCAGTGATCGTGGATGTACTTGTTCTCACCTGCGACGCCGTGCCAATGGATCATGCCGTTATCCATTGTGTGTTCGGCCAGAATATCTTTCTTGCCGTTGATCAAAGTTTCGAACTGGAAGCGGTCGGCGCCGCCACCGCCAACAAGGACATCGTCGGCTTCAATTTCTTGATCGATCCAATCTACAAGTTTCAGATACTCGGGATCAATGGAGCCGCCTTCCGGGCGCGAAGGATCGTCCAGAACCAGTTGTCCGGCGCGCTGTTCGCCCGCGTCGGAGCGGCTGATTAACGTGTCATTGCCATCGCCACCTTCCAAAAGGTCATTGCCGCGTCCGCCGTCCAACGTGTCGTTCCCGACGTCGCCAATCAGATGATCGTCGCCGTATCCGCCGTGAATGTTATCATTTCCAGCACCGCCATCTAAAGTATCGTCACCGCCTTCGCCGTGGATCGTGTCGCGACCACCCATGCCTTCAATCATGTCGTCAGCAAGAACCATCGGCTGTTGCCCTGATGGATTGGTCAGCGCGGCACCCGGCCCATTGTCGATCAAGTTGTCGATTTCGGCGCGGGTCAAGGCGTCATCGGCCGTAAAGCCGCCCCAGACACCAAAGTCGGCAATCGCACCTTCAAACTCGTTTTGGAGCTTGTCGTCATCGACTGCGAATTCCTGAGCTGTTTCGTTTAGCTCGGTACGTGATTGATCTGCGCCAAAGACCCAAGGCTCTTCGTTCTGAAGCAGTGTAGCTGAGCCGTGTTGACCGGGTGTGGCGATGTCGCCTTCAACTTTGGACCAAGCGCCATTCGGAACTGGATCGCCATCAAGGTAAACAGTGATACCGTCGTCAGTGAAAGAGACGGCCAGATGGGTCCATTCACCTTCGGTCAGACGTGGGCCGGTTTCCCAAGCGTGGTTCGTCTTGTAAGGGTCGGCCATCCGCAGGAACAAGCCGCCGTTATCGGTATGGCCAAGACGGAAATGACTGCCGTCTCCTGCTCCCGATTGATCTTTCGTCACGAACATGGAGGTTTCGCCAATGTCGTCGGGGCGTACCCACATGGCGATGGTGCCTTGGGTTATGGCTGTTTCGCTATCGTGCTCTAGGAAAGCAAAGCTGTCCTCGCCATTGAAGTACATCGCGCCATTCGGTGTTCCATCGGGACCATCGGTTGAGGCATCGGTGTTCAACAGGGCCTGACTTTCATAGAGCGTGTAGGACTTAACGTCCGCGCCGCCATCATCGCGCAAGTCCGCATAAGCGCCATCGATACCGTTCCCAAGGCTCCAGAAACCTAGCGCGCCAGGAAGACCTTCGGGTGTTTCGGTGTCTTCTTGAGATAAGTTGTTCCCATTGTTGTTGCCCGAGATATTTGAGCCTGCGACATCGACTTCTTCCAACTGATCGAAGGGAGATCGCGTTTCTACATAGTCGTTGGTTTCTCCCGCGCCGGCGGCCAGCATGTCTTCGCTGAAGTTGTCGTTGTCGAACGCGTCGTAAGGGTTTCCGGTGACTTCGCCCAGCACATTGGTGCCCGGTCCATGGCCCGCGTGTTCGCCCGCGTCCATGCCGTCCATCATCTGCATAGGCTCGCGTGTGTCATAGCCTTTGTAATCAACGCCATCGATTGTCGTGATCTTTTCTTCACCAACCGGAGCAAGCGCTTGCGCGATGTCGCCGTAGCCCTCGACGACACCATAAGTGACGTTATCGTCGGTCTGGATGTCTTCGACTTCGACCCGGTCGCCGTGGACGATGACCTGACCAATCAGATCGCGATCATGGGCACCGCCGTTGCCGTGCTGAACCGAGATCACGGTGATGATGGATTCCTCGACGCCGTCGCCCGTGACATCGGCGTAGGTCACGAAGGGCACAGCCGTATGGCCGATGATGGCAATCTGATCTTCATCGGCATTGTAATCGGCGATTATGTCGATGCCAGAGCTATCAACCCAGTGGTCGTGAAGTTCATCGTTTTCGCCCGCAACACCTGCCCAATTGATCGTGCCATCGGCGCGGACGTGTTGTTCGATAATGTCCAGTTTTGCATCGATTTGAGGTGAGATCAGAAAGGTATCGTTGCCCGCGCCCCCAATCAGAACGTCATCGCCCACAAGGGCTTCGTTCGCAAAGGCCGAGAGTTTTTGCAGATCGTCGTCAACTTCATTATCCGGATCCGGACGCGTGGATTGATCTATCGCAAGCTGACCGATCCGTTGTTCGCCTGCGTCCGAGCGTGCGATGAGAAGGTCGTTGCCGTCTCCTCCGTTCAGAACGTCCGAGCCAAAACCGCCGTCCAAAACGTCGTCGCCTTCACCGCCCATAAGGATGTCATCGCCATAGCCGCCCATAAGTTCATCATCGCCGCCCTGGCCATCGATAGTGTCATCAGCGCCAAGGCCTGTGATGACATCGCGTGCGTCTGTCGTGGTTGTATCGACGGCGACATCAAGGCTTTCTTCAAGGAAAAGAGAGGGATGGTATTCGTCGACAGGAACCAAAAGCACATCGGCCGGTGGGTTCATGAAATCGTCGGTGCTTTGGTAAAGCGCACTTTGATTCACAGGCAAACCGTCGATCTGGAGAGAAAGAGCCATACCGCCGCCACCATCGAAATACAGCATGTCAATCTGGTACAACCCGCCTTCAAAGTCTGCGACGCGTGCGGTTCCGTCGGGGCCGCGTCCCCCGGTGAATTCTGAAAAATCGACGCCGCCGATTTGCAGCTCAAACCCATCATCCGAAACGATTTCGATCTCGTGGACGCCGGGCGGGATGTAGATGAAGCCCGAAAGCGTCAGCGCCGATGGCCCCATTTCCAGATTGCCGTTGCCTTGAAGGCTGGCGGCATCGTTGCCGATAAACTCGGCTACCGTCGTTTCGCTTTGTCGCGATGCATACATAACTTCGGATGCCACGAATGTTGCGTCAGGCGTTCCAGCCGCGGCTTCAGCAGCCTTGGCGGTGTTCCAAATGGATGTGCCGGGAACAAATGCTGCGCCCATCAGTCCGGTGCCAGAACTGGGTATGCCACTGATGGACCCCATCCCCACAGCCGTGGTCAAACCAGCGGGTGTATCAACGTTTGTTGCGTCAAAAAAAGCAGTCGTATTCATGGCACATCTCTCCCGTTCGCGCCCTTAGGAGATTGGGCGCGGTGCTATTGTTGTCATTCTGAAACCAACTAAAGAAGTGCAGAAACACCTCAGAGAACTCGACACCTTTGTGACGACAGTAGGGGACTTTGTGGCGAGAAAAGGGCGGCTTTTTGCATCCACCTTGGTCTCTCAAAACAGCACGAACAAAATGCGCGAAGTCTTGCCAGAGCACGATTTTTTGCTTGTAACAAATTGAATTAATTGCGTTTAATTCATTGTTTCTCTGTTGCCAGTTAGAGATCAAAGGCAGGGCACTGTTTCACTTTTTCGTCCTTGGTCACAATGTCTTATTGCTTGGGCTCAGTATGCCTAGTTGCGAAACAGCACCTTGCTTAAATAGGGCAGGCTGCGCTCAATGCTTGTACGAATCGTTGTTGCTTTTACGGAGAACTTTGCTTTGCCCCAGCCTGATCATGTCTCAATTTACGATCTGCCGGACCCGTCCGAACTGGATGAGGACATGGCCGCATACTTTGCTGTCTGCGAGGAAAAGCTGGGCATGGTGCCGAATGTGCTGCGCACGTATTCCGCCAATCAGGACAAACTGCGGTCCTTTGCGGCGATGTACAACACGCTGATGCTTGGGGATTCGAAGCTGTCGAAGCTGGAACGCGAAATGGTGGCGGTGGTTGTGTCCTCGGCAAACCGTTGTTTTTATTGTCTTGTGGCGCATGGGCAGGCGGTTCGGCGGCTTTCGGGGGATCCCGAGTTGGGCGAGATGCTTGTGATGAACTATCGTGTTGCCAAGCTGGAGCCGCGTGAGAGGGCGATGCTAGACTTTGCCTGGAAGCTGACGACAACGCCTTGGGATGTGGACGAGCCGGACCGGGAGACTTTGCGCAATGCTGGTCTGAGCAACGACGAAATCTTCGATCTGAGCGATGTGATTGGCTTTTTCAACATGTCGAACCGCTTTGCCATTGCCAGCGACATGATGCCCAATCGGGAATACCATTCGATGGACAGAGATTAACGACGTCTTTGCACTACGTGCGGAGCTTAGATCGGTGATTTGCGCCAGATGGCCCGCTGGGGCTTTATTTTACTGATTTTTCAACGTCGGTATTACGTATGTATTGCGTCGGTATTACGTCGGTGCGGATTCAGGGGTGAATCTATATATAGTGCCCGGGAAGCGGTGGGCTGCGATACAGGATTGATCGTGCTAGGCCACTGCGGTTTTCAAGCTGGCCATAAGGTGATGGAATTTTTCGCCCTGAACGGCGACATGACGGCGAACCAATTTCGCCGCCTTGGCACCATCGCCTGCCTCCAAGGCCGCGACGATGTTTTCATGTTCGGCCATGGATTGTTTTAAACGGCCACGCAAACGCAATTGCGTACGCCGGAACGGCTGAAGCCGTTTTTGCAGGCGAATGCACTCTTGTTGAAGAAAGCTGTTGCCCGACTCTTTATAAAGAAGCGCGTGAAAGGTTTCGTTCTCGCGATAGTAGCTTTCGGTGTCTTTGGCTTCGACCGCCGCGGTGCAACGGATGTTTGCATCCTTCAAAGCTGTGATGGCTTCGTCTGAAATGCGAGAGGCGGCGAAGCGTGCGCAAGCGGCTTCCAGTTCGGCCATGACGTCGAACATTTCGATCAGTTCGATCGGGCCGGGGTGTCGGACGAACACGCCACGCCGGGGAAGGTGTTCGACCAACCCGGATTGAGCCACCTTGAGCAAGGCCTCGCGAACCGGCGTGCGCGAAACATCAAAGCGCGCGGACAATTGGACTTCGTCCAGACGTTCACCATCGCTGAAGGTGCCGTTAAAGATCAGCTCTTCGATTTGGTTGGCGATCAGGTCGGATCGTTTCTGTTCCATGTTTAACAGATAGCAGTTCGCATTATTGCACGCAAGAAGAGCCATCTTGTATACAAGAAGATTGACTCGCTAGCCGTACATCGCCATCACAGCAAGGAAAGAACGATCTCGTGTTACGTGGTTGCCCAACAGAGTTAACGGAGTGTCGCTATGACCATGCTTGCCGATCTATTATCGACCGTCTTTGAGCGGCGGATGCGCATACCCGGAATTGCCGGGACGGATGCGCGCGGGACGGCGGAATTGGCCGAGGCGCTGGTGGGGACTGATGGTGAAATGTCAGGGCAAAAGCTGGGGCGTTTGATCCTTGATCGGTTCGAGAGCATGACTGACGCAGAGAAGAAGGCTTTCTTCGATTATCTTGCCAACTCCATGGATTTTGATCCAAGCGCGGTGCGAGAAACGCTGGAGGCGTATGAACAAAATCCAAGCCGAAAGGCGTATCAACGGTTTGCCGAAGCCGCTGAACCCAAGCGACAAGAGTTGATCCGACGCTTAAATCGCGTGCCACAGGCGACGGGACAGTTGGTGTCGATGCGGTCGCATCTTCTGAGGCTTACCAAAAACGATGCCGCGCTTGCAGCGTTGGATTACGACTTTCAGCATCTGTTTAGTTCGTGGTTCAATCGCGGGTTTCTGGTGTTGCGTCCGATCAACTGGGAAAGCCCCGCGCATATTCTGGATAAGATCATCGCTTATGAAGCCGTGCATGCCATTGATAGTTGGGAGGATCTGAGACGCCGTCTGGTGCCTGCGGATCGGCGTTGTTTTGCGTTTTTCCATCCGGCGATGGCGGACGAGCCGTTGATCTTTGTTGAGGTTGCTTTGACCAAGGGTATTCCGAATTCGGTTCAAGATTTGTTGTCTGAAGACCGGGAAGGTATCGTGGCCGATGACGCGGACACTGCTGTTTTCTATTCGATTTCGAATTGTCAGGCGGGGCTTGCGAATATCTCGTTCGGGAATTCGCTGATCAAACAAGTGGCGCTTGATCTTGCGATGGAGCTGCCGGGTTTGAAAAACTATGTCACGCTGTCGCCTATTCCCGGCTTGAACGCTTGGCTGACAGAAGAGGGCGTTGATCCGGCCCCGACCGAGGATGATCGTATTCGGGCCTTGGCCGCGCATTATCTGTTGGATGCGAAACGCGACGGTGGTGCGCCGCGCGATCCTGTTGCGCGGTTCCATCTTGGAAACGGGGCGCAGGTTCACAAGGTTCACGCGGGTGCGGATGTGTCGGACAAGGGTATGGGTCAATCTAGTGGAGTCATGGTGAATTATCTTTATGACCTTGGGAAAGTGTCTCAGAACCACGAACGATTTGCCACGTCAGGGAAGATGTCTGCGTCGTCTGAAATGCGCTCTCTTGCCGGGAGTGGGAAGAAGATTTTGGCTGAGGAGAAAGGCCAGTGACCAATCCGCTTTATGACACTTTGTTCGGACGATATGCGGGGCAATCGTCCGCGTTTCTGCATTTGGCGGATGGAACGGTTGTCACGCACGACGCATTTCTGGCGAAGGCTGCCCAGTTTGCGCATGTGTTAAGCGATGCGGGTTTGGTTCCCGGGGATCGGTTGGCGGCGCAGATCGACAAGTCGCCGGAGGCACTGGCTTTGTATGCGGCTTGTGCGCGAACCGGGGTGGTGTTTTTGCCGTTGAACACGGCTTACACGGTGAGCGAGTTGTCCTATTTCATCGAGGATTCTGGCGCGAAGCTGGTTGTCTGTGCGGGCAAAGATGTCGAGACCTTGTCGCCGATCAGTACGCCGCTTGGGGCGCAGCTTCTGTCGTTAAATGGCGATGGGACCGGAGCTTTCATTGACGCAGCAAACACCAAGCCTGCGTCTTTCGTGACGGTTGAGCGTGACGAGGATGATCTGGCGGCATTTCTTTATACCTCGGGCACGACAGGGCGGTCGAAGGGCGCGATGCTGACGCAGGGCAATCTGTTGTCGAATGCAAACACGCTTGCCGATTATTGGGCGTTCACCGACCGCGATGTCTTGCTGCACGCGCTGCCGATCTTTCACACTCATGGGCTTTTCGTGGCGACAAATGTCACGCTGGCCAGCGGTGGGTCGATGATCTTTTTGACGAAGTTCGATCTGGATCAGATTATTGATCTTTTGCCCAAGGCGAGTGTGATGATGGGTGTGCCTACGTTTTATACGCGACTTTTGGATGATGCGCGTTTCACCAAGGAACTGTCGGCGCATATGCGGTTGTTCGTGTCGGGAAGTGCTCCGCTTTTGGCTGAAACGCATGTTCAGTTTGAAACGCGCACCGGGCACCGCATTCTGGAACGCTATGGGATGACGGAAACCAATATGAACACGTCTAACCCTTACAATGGCGAGCGGCGGGCGGGGACGGTTGGCATGCCGCTTCCGGGGGTCGAGTTGAAGATCATCGATCCGGTAACAGGCGATGTGGTGCCGGAGGGCGACATTGGCCAGATCGAGGTTCGCGGCCCGAATGTGTTCAAAGGCTATTGGCAGATGCCAGAGAAAACGGCGGCCGAGCTGCGCGAGGATGGGTTCTTTATCACCGGCGATCTGGGCCGGGTTGATGCGGACGGGTATGTGCATATCGTTGGGCGGGACAAGGATCTGATCATCTCGGGCGGTTACAACATCTATCCGAAGGAGATCGAACTTGTGCTGGATGAACAGCCCGGAGTGTTGGAAAGCGCTGTGATCGGCGTGCCGCATCCGGATTTCGGAGAAACCGTTGTGGGGTTGATCGTGCCGGTTGCGGGGGAAGAACCGGACGTTGCGCAGATCGAAGGTGCGGCGACAGAGGCGCTGGCGCGGTTCAAGCATCCGCGCCAGATCCTGATCGTAGAAGCGTTGCCGCGCAATACGATGGGCAAGGTTCAAAAGAACATTCTGCGCGACACCTATCGCGACCTGTTCACACCTGCTTAGACCGCTCTAGTGGTTGTCGCGGGGCACGCCTTTGGTGCGGGCGATGTCCTGGAACTCGGGTGCGCCTTTCAGGACCATGCCTTCGGCGAACTGAGCCGTTTTTTCGCGGAAGATTTCCTGCCACGGCGATTGGCTTTCTGGCGAGAAAGGACGATCCGGCAGAGCGGCGCGACGTTTTTCAAGTTCGGCATCTTTGACCAGCATGTTTGCGGTGCAGGCGTTCAGGTCGATCCGAACCCGGTCGCCGGTTTGAACCAAGGCCAATCCACCACCTGCCGCGGCCTCGGGCGAGGCGTTCAGGATTGAGGGCGAGCCAGAGGTGCCGGACTGCCGCCCGTCTCCGACGCAAGGCAGCGAATGGATGTCCTTTTTCAGCAAGTATGCCGGGGGCCGCATGTTCACGACTTCGGCGCCGCCAGGATATCCGATGGGGCCAGCGCCGCGCATAATCAGGATGCAGTGCTCGTCGATTTCAAGCGCGGGATCGTCGATGGCGTGGTGATAATGCTCGATGGAATCGAAGACGATGGCGCGGCCTTCGAAGGCCTCGGGGTCATCTGGGTTTGACAGATAGCGGTCGCGAAATTCTTTCGAGATTACGCTGGTTTTCATAATCGCACTGTCAAACAAGTTGCCCTTGAGATTGATGAACCCGGCATTCTGCAACATCGGGTCGGCGACCTTTTTGATGACATCGGTGTTCACGCTGCGCTTGTCGGCACAATTTTCGGCAATCGTTTTGCCATTGGCCGTCATCGCATCAGGATGCGGTAGCAGCCCGGCTTCCAAAAGTTCGCCAATCACGGCGGGCACGCCACCTGCACGGTGATAATCCTCGCCCAGATATTCACCAGCGGGTTGAAGATTGACCAGAAGCGGAATCTTGTGGCCAAGGTCCTGCCAGTCGTCATTTTCCAAGGGCACGCCAAGGTGCCGTGCGATGGCAGCTAGGTGAATAGGCGCGTTGGTCGAACCCCCGATTGCCGAGTTCACGACGATCGCGTTTTCGAACGCTTCGCGCGTCATGATGTCGGAGGGGCGACGGTCGGCCTTGATCATCTCGACGATCTGACGGCCAGTTTCGTAAGCGATCTGCCCGCGTTCGCGGTAAGGCGCAGGGATTGCGGCAGAGCCGGGCAGTTGCATGCCCAAAGCTTCGGCTAGCGAGTTCATTGTCGTGGCGGTGCCCATAGTGTTGCAATAGCCGGTCGAAGGCGCGGAAGAGGCGACAAGCTCCATGAAGCCATCATCGTCAATCTCGCCTGCCGCTAGCAATTCGCGCGCCTTCCAGACGATGGTGCCGGACCCGGTACGCTCGCCTCGGAACCAGCCGTTCAGCATGGGGCCGACGGACATGGCGATGGCGGGGATATTCACGGTTGAGGCAGCCATCAAAAGGGCAGGGGTGGTCTTGTCGCATCCGATGGTCAAGACGGCGGCATCAATGGGATAACCGTAAAGCGACTCGGTCAGGGACAGATAGGCAAGGTTGCGATCCAGCGAGGCTGTGGGGCGTTTGCCGGTTTCCTGAATGGGATGAACGGGGAATTCCATAACCGTACCGCCTGCCGAGATGATCCCATCGCGCACACGCTTGGCCAGTTCGACGTGATGCCGGTTGCAAGGCGATAGATCGCTGCCTGTTTGCGCAATTCCGATGATGGGCTTTCCGGATTGCAGTTCTTCCCGTGTCAGCCCGTAGTTCAGGTACCGCTCGAGATAGAGCGCTGTCATTTCCTGGTTCTCCGGATTGTTGAACCATTCCTGACTACGAAGCTTTGGTGTCGACACAGATGATACTCCCTTTGCTCATTGGCCTAATCCAACCGCAGGCGGTTTTCTAGTGCTTTGCACAGCGAAGCACCACTGGATCGCCGCAAACGCGCTGACTTTAAACGAATGTTCATGCGTGGGGCGCTAAGAAAAGACCTCTGTTGTGAGGAGTGGACATGTCGGACCAACCGGCGCCGATTATCATCAGGCGGAAGAAAGTCATTGCAGGCGGTCACCATGGTGGCGCCTGGAAGGTGGCTTATGCTGACTTTGTGACGGCGATGATGGCGTTCTTTTTGTTAATGTGGCTTCTGGGTGCGACGACAGAAAAACAGCGCAAGGGTATTGCCGACTATTTCAACCCGACGATTCCGGTGAACAAGGTGTCTGGCGGGGGGGATGGCGCATTTGGTGGCGACAGCGTCTTCACCGAAAACACTTTGGCCAGCAACGGAACCGGCGCAGGCGTGTCTTTGCCATCAGCGTCTGAGTCGAACCAGGGCGACAGTGGGGTTAGTCCGGAAAGCGAAGGCGAAGGGGGCGAGGGACAGGCGGATCAACTGGAAGACCTGGAAAAAAAGCTTTCGGCGAAAAGCGGTGAAAGCTTGGTCAGCGATCTTTTGCAGCGCCATGTGGTGACCAAACTGACAGATGAAGGCTTGATCATTGAGGTGTTTGATATTCCGGATGCACCGCTTTTTTTAAGCGGCGCAGTCCCCAGCGATGTTTTGGTCGACGTTGTCTTTTCGGTGGCCGAGGTTTTTCGGGTGGCTGCGAATGACATCGCAGTTCAGGGTTATCTGGCCAGTGTACCTCTGGCAGCACGCGAAAACCCGGTGTGGGAGCAATCATCAGCTCGGGCAAATGCGGTTCGAAAACTGCTGATTGAAAGTGGCTTAAGCGAAGACCGCATGCAGCGGGTGACGGGGTATGCAGATCGACAACCTGTCGTTCGTGACACGCTGTCTATCCGAAATAACCGGATCGAGATCATTCTGCTCCGGCACAAAACCTAGCGAAACTAATTCACAATTTAGATGTTAGCTGCCCGTTAAAGCCATTCGGATATCAGGATGGGCAGGGGCATACAGCAGAAAGGCTGAAGCATGACGATTTCTTCTTCGTTGAACGCGGGTGTGGCAGGGTTGGCAGCGAATGCCAGTCGACTTGCAACCATCGCTGACAACATCGCGAACTCCGCAACATATGGATACAAAAGGGCGGTCGCTGATTTTTCGTCGCTTGTGATTGAAAGTGGCGAGGGCACATATTCCGCTGGCGGCGTGCGCGTCACAACACAGCGCATGATTGATCAAACCGGGTCGCTTGCGTCTACGGATAATCCAACAGACATCGCAGTACGCGGGCGCGGGTTCTTTCCGGTCACAACCGAAAGTTCGGTTCTGAATTCGATTGGGGATTATCCGTTGTTTTTGGCCACGACCGGGTCGTTTCGAACGGATGAAGACGGTTTCTTGCGCACGCCAGTTGGTGTGACTTTGATGGGTTGGCCAGCCGATGCAGACGGAACAATCCCAACGTTCGCCCGTGACACCAGTGACGGGCTGGAACCGGTGCAAATCAATGTGAACCAGTTCACGTCAGAACCAACAACGGCCATTTCTCTTGGCGTCAACCTTCCTGCTACGGAAACGGAATTCGGGTCTTCCGGTGACAGTTTGCCGCTTTCGGTTGAGTACTTCGACAACTTGGGTACATCGCAAAGCATTGGCATCACGTTTGCACCAACTGTGCCCGCAGCAGCCGGATCCTCGAATACTTGGACGATGACCATGACCGATTCCGCGTCTGCCGGCGCGGTGATTGGTCAATATACCATTGTATTCGATGACACGCGTGCATCTGGTGGCACAATTGCGTCTGTCACACCCATAACGGGCGGTGCCTATGACGACACGACAGGCGAATTTACGATGGCTGTCGCTGGAGGAAACATCTCTTTGAACATCGGTGCGGTTGGGACAGGAACCGGACTGACACAACTGTCCGACAGCTTTGCACCGACCTCAATCTCGAAAGACGGCTCGCCCGTGGGTAACCTGATCTCGGTTGATATTGATGCCAATGGCTATGTCTCGGCAAATTTTGACATCGGGATCACAAGGACAATTTACCAAATCCCCTTGATCGATGTGTCAAATCCAAATGGCCTCAAAGCAGGTGACAATCAGATCTATTCGACCTCCAGCGAAAGTGGCACGGTTTTCCTTTGGGACGCCGCTGATGGGCCGACTGGCGATATTGTCAGCTACGCTCTTGAAGAAAGCTCAACGGATGTCGCGGGCGAATTGACGCAATTGATCCAGACACAGCGTGCCTATTCATCGAACGCCAAGGTAATCCAGACAGTTGATGAAATGCTTCAGGAAACCACAAACATTAAACGGTAGTCATAGGTCATGAGTATTTCAGGTGCACTTGCAAACGCGTTGACCGGGCTGGCCGCAGCCTCCCGGTCGGCGCAGGTCGTCAGCTCGAACGTTTCGAACGCTTTGACGGAAGGGTACGCACGCCGCGAAATCGAACTCAGCCCGCGTTCCGCTGGTGGCTCGGGTGCAGGTGTGCAGGTTGATGGCATCTCGCGATTGGTGGACGAGGCAGTATTGCGGGACAAACGGCTTGCGTCCGCCGCTTCGGGTAGTGCGCAGATTGCTTTCGAATTCAGCACGAATGTTCTTGACCTGATCGGAACGCCCGAAACGCCAGGAAGTCTTGCTGCACGAGTCGGCACCTTTGAAACAAGCCTTTTGGAAGCCGCGTCTCGACCTGATTCAGATGCACGTCTAAATAGTGTTGTCCACGCAGCATCATCCTTGGCCACTAAACTCAACGACATATCCGACGGTGTTCGCACCCTTCGGGAAGGCGCGGACGCACGCATTGAACTTGAAATCAATCGACTGAATACATCGCTTGAACAGATCGCGGAACTGAACGAACAAATTCAGCGCGCCAAAGCACACGATCGCGATTATCCAACGCTTTTGGATCAACGCCAGAAACTGGTGGATGACATCAGTGAACTTGTGCCAATTCGCAAGCTTGATCGTGGAAACGATGTTATTGCGCTGTACACGATGGGTGGTGCCATGCTGCTCGATATCGAGCCTGTGGAAATAGGTTTCGAAGCTACGGCACCAATTATTGCAGACATGACCTTAGCGTCTGGCGCTCTTTCAGGGCTTACAATCGACGGGGCGCCGGTTGCAACATCTGGCAACTTATCTGCGATTGCCGGAGGCGCATTGGCCAGCCTTTTCGAACTTCGAGACGAAAGTGCCGTAGGTATCCAGGCTAATGTAGATGAGCTTGCACGCGACCTGGTCTCGCGCTTCGAAGATCCAGCATTGGATCCGACACTCGCCATCGGTGATCCTGGATTGTTCACGGACGGAGGTGCCGCATTGGACGTATTGGACGTCATCGGTCTTGCAGGTCGAGTTGAGATCAACGAATTGGTTGACCCAGCATCCGCTGGCAGCATCTGGCGCATCCGGGATGGGCTCGGCGCAACTGTACCAGGGGCAGTAGGAGATGCTTCGCTATTAAACGATATGGTCGAAGTCCTATCAGAAGCCCGGGCGTCCATCGGCGGCACCTTCTCGGCAGGTGATAAAGACGTCTCTGGTTTCGCAACTTCCCTTACGTCCTTGGCTGGACAATCTCTTGTTGGCAGCAGCGCTCGCGTCTCGTTTGAGGTTGCGCGGTTCGAAAGCCTAGAGGCTTCTATGCTGGCCGATGGTGTGGATACCGACCAGGAAATGCAAAAACTATTGTTGATTGAACAAGCCTATGCCGCGAACGCTCGTGTCGTCCAGACTGCGGACGAACTGATTCAAATCTTGATCGGACTATAATTCATGCATGTTACATCGATTGGCGATCTTGCAAGAAACCTGCAACTTCGGCGAGACACCAGCACTATCAGACAAGACCTCACGCGGCTCACTAACGAGCTTTCGAGTGGTATTGACTCGAATCTTGCGGACCGGTTCAAAGGTAATTTCAACCCGTTGACTGGGGTAGAACGGGGATTGCTGAAGGCAGAAAGTTACTTGGTCGTCATTTCCGAGCGCGAACTTGTCATTCGAGATCAGCAATCCACCTTGAATACCTTTCGCACTCTTGGTGACATTTCATCGACTTTGATGCTTGTTCAAGAGTCTGGCGACCCAACTTTGGTGGTCACCGCCGGTCATGATGCGCTGTCTCGCTTCGACTCGGCGCTTGCAAATCTTAATACACAATCCGGTGGGCGCACGAATTTCTCTGGCATTGCAACAGACCGTCCTGCGGTCGCTGATGCAGACACAATTCTTTCTGCAATTGAAGTCGAAATCACAACTGCCGGTGCGACCACTGCAAACGATGTGGCCCAGGTTGTCAGTGACTGGTTTCAGATGGGTGGCGGGTACGACACAGTTGGTTATATCGGTGGCCCCCAGCCGTCTTCAGGCCCTCGATTGTCGGACGGAGAGATTGCCGCATCTACGGTGACCGCCGATGACCGGTCTATCAGGGAATTTTTGAGCGGTCTTGCGATGAGCAGTCTATTGGCGCGGGACGTTTTGCCAGGTGATACTACTGAACGTGGAAATTTGGCTCGGTTGTCTGGATTAAACTTGATCGAAGCGGGCGATGGTATCGTTGATTTGCAAGCTCAAATAGGGGCGAGCGAAGGGCAATTGAGCCGTGCCCGCGTCGAAGTTATGGCAGAGACCGAGTCATTAAAGGTGGCGCGTTCAAATCTCATATCTGTTGATCCCTACGAGACTGCGGTGGAGCTTCAATCGGTTGAGACGCAACTGCAAACACTTTACGCCATAACGGCGCGGTTATCAGGACTTTCTTTGACGAGGTATTTGTAGTGAGAACATTCCTTATTCTCTGCGCCGCGCTGTGGGCGACGTCTGTCTGCGCCACTGAAGTTCGGATCAAGGACTTGGTCGAATTCGATGGGGTGCGCGGGAACGATTTAATTGGCTATGGACTGGTCGTCGGTTTGAACGGCAGTGGTGATGGTATTCGCAACGCGCCGTTCACAGAAGAAATCATGTCCAACATACTCGAACGACTTGGGGTAAATGTAACTGGCGAGCAGTTTCGACCTCGAAACGTTGCGGCTGTCTTGGTAACAGCAGAGCTTCCCCCATTCGCACGTGCCGGTAGCCGCATTGATTTGACCGTTTCAGCGATAGGTGACGCAAGCAGTTTACTAGGCGGAACCTTGGTCATGACACCGTTGAATGCGGCGGATGGGCTAATTTACGCGGTTGGCCAGGGAACGGTCATCGCAGGCGGTGCGTCCGTTGAAGGAGATGGCGCCAGTGTCGTTCAAGGTGTTCCGACGTCTGGGTCGGTTCCTGCGGGAGCGCGTGTTGAACGTGAAGTCCCGTTCGACTTTTCGTCTTTGCGTGAGATTCGTATGGCTTTGAGATCTCCAGACTTTACGACAGCAGCTCGGATCGAAAACACCGTGAACTCGGCATTTGGTCGCCGTGTTGCCACTATGACCGATCCGGGAACGGTTGTGGTAAAGGTCGCGGCGACTGGAACAACATCTCCGGCGCACGCTCTTAGTGCCATTGAATCGCTGCTTGTTGAGCCTGAGCAGCGCGCGCGCGTTGTCGTAGACCAAAGATCGGGTACGATCGTGATGGGGGAAGATGTTCGCATTTCACGAGTCGCGGTCAGCCAAGGCAATCTAACTCTTCGAATCGAAGAGACTCCGTTTGTTGTCCAACCAAATCCATTTGCTGAAGGTGAAACAATCGTTGTGCCAAGAACCCAAGCGGACATTATTGAGGAACCAGGAGTTGGAATGGCGGAAGTGCCGGACGGAACGACTCTTTCTGAGGTCGTCGCAGGTTTAAATGCCTTGGGCGTATCTCCGCGTGATATGATTGATATATTGAAGACGATCAAAGCAGCAGGTGCATTGCACGCGGAATTCGTGGTGCGATAGCGGAATAGAAAACCTCAACTTTCGCGTATGGTTTCCGGTGATTGTATCGACTTTATTTCGATAGAATGCGATGGGATCAATCGCTCCCTATTCAAGTTGATCAATATTTTGGTATTCAATCCAATATGACCGATAGTGTACTGAATTTACTTTAATCTGTTTCAAGCGTTCTTACGAGAATTGTTAATCCAAATCGCGAATAAACTGAGCGTGTTCGAAACAGGTGTCGTAAAACTCGACCGCGATCTTCATTCTCTACTGATCTGACGGCATTTCTGCCAACGGTAATGTAGATCGCTTTGGTAAAGTTGGCTCCTGAATGGAGTTTGAGCGAGCTTATGTTTCAAAAATAACTTCGAACAAGTGCGCCGCTAACAAGACTCCATCCGTCGGCTACGACGAAAAATGCGAGTTTGAAGGGTAACGAAACTATTACCGGTGGAACCATCATCATTCCCATCGACATAAGAATAGCCGCTACAACTAGATCAATTATGAGAAAGGGAAGAAAAATCAGAAAGCCAATTTGAAAGGCACGCTCAATTTCGCTGAGAAGAAAGGAAGGAACAAGCACAGATAAAGGCGCTGTTTCAGGTGTGATATTGGAGGTTTCAGGACGTAGATCCGCCAAAATTGACATCGTGTCTGCCTGCACGCGTCCCATCATGAAAACGCGAAAAGGGGCAATCGTTTCTTCCGCCGCAGCTTCGCCTGAAATCTGACCTTCAAGAAGGGGATTTATCCCATTTTGCCACGCGGACAAAAAGACGGGTTCCATAACGAAGTATGTCAGGAACAACGCCAGGCTGACAATCAGCATGTTGGGCGGAGATTGCTGTAGACCAATTCCTTGCCGCAAGATCGACAATACGGTCACCATAAAGGGGAAGCAGGTGAACATTATGGCCAGAGCTGGAACCAGGCTTAGGACTGTGAGCAGAATGAGAAGTTGCACAGATCGCGCGGTCAATGATCCGTCTTCTGAAAAGGATAGCGTGAAATCTTGCGCATTGGCTGGTAACGCAAGACAGACCATTGTCACGAAAGCCACGGCAAAGACGGTCAGACCCTGATACCACCAAGCACACCGCACTTTAGTTGTTTTCTTTGGGTTGGGCGATCTCGACGATACGTACGCCTAATTTTCCAGAACCCTCGCCATCAATTTCTTCAAGTTGCCCGCGACCGATTAGTTTGTCGCCGATGAAAAGTTCGACTGGGTCTTCAAGTGTTCGATCCAAAGGTAGAATGGCATCTTCTTCCAGCGATAATAGGTCTTTGACAAGCGGTCGCGCCATACCAACCGAAATCGTTATTTCGATAGGGACTTGTGCAAAACGCGACTCGGCCAGTCCACTTAAATTAAGGTCTTCAGCCATGGGATGTCCTTTCTGTGACGTCTTCGGCAACAGCCCGAAGTTGAACACGCAATGCTTCGATCAGCGGCGTGACATTCACTTCGATTTCACGCTCGGCTATGCGGATGTAGACTTGGCGTGCGGCCAAAGACCCATCTTCGATCAAGCGAATTTCCAAAGCTGCATTGGAATGAAGAAGCTCTTCCAGAAGCGCCTTGCTGTCGGGCGAGCAGACGATTTCAACAGGAGCTTCGACAAGGTCGTCTGCCAGTTTCAAAAGCTCGTTTCGGACGTGCTCGCGCGTAAGATCCGGGACGATCTCGGGGAGGAAGCCGTTGATGATGGCGCTTAGAAAACTCTTCAATTCTCCACGTACGCAATCGACGGCTTCTGAATAGGTAAAGATCAAATTCTGGATGTTGCGTTCAAATTCTGCTTCCACACGTTCACGTGCTGCGCCATCTGCCTTTTGAGCGTCTTCCCAGCCAGAAGAATAGCCGCTTTCGAACGCCTCCGCCCGGATCGCTTCCAGTTCCTTCGGATCGGGTTGTCCGGAAAGGGCGACCGAGGCACTGCTTTCGGTCTCAAAAGTCTCCAAAATGTTCTGAAGCGTCATCTGGCCGCCTCTTGCGGGTCATTCATCCATTGGTTCAGAACTTCGACTGTTTCGTCCTGCTTTTGTTCAATGAGTTGACGCAGGCGCTCGGCCGGATCTCCGCCGCCGCCCTGGATACTATCAAACGAGGGCAGGTCATCGAGGGGAGCAAAGTCGCCAATACCGCCAATCTCGCCATCAAGCGCAGGAAGGTCGCCCAGGACGTTCTCGTCTAAATCTCTTTGTTCGGGTGCCTGAAGTTGCGCCGTGGGTCGGGCAGGTGCCCGTGTAAGGATTGGCTTGACTACAAACAATCCAAGGATCAGCGATACAAGCGCTGCGACGGCCATCTGCACCAAGCCCATAACGTCGATTGCAAAGCGATCCATAAAGGAAATCGGCTGCGATGGTGCCAGTTCGGGCAAAGGCTCGAATTCCATCGTCCGGATTGTCACTTGATCGCCGCGCGTTTCATCGAACCCGATCGCCGATGTGACTAGTTGGCGAAGATCGCCAAGCTCAGCCTCGCTGCGCGGTTCCCAGGTGGTCGTTCCATCTGCCGCGGTCGTGCGAACGCCGTCAACCAACACAGCAACGCTGACACGTTTGACCGAACCTGGTTCGCTGGTAACTGCGCGCTGTGTTTCGGACACTTCAAAGTTCACCGTTTCGCGTGAACGAGTTTCACTGCTTTCCGACGATCCCGAGGACCCACCAGCGTCACCGTTTGGCAGGTTGGACGCAACAGTGACGGAGTTTCCACCGGCGTTCGTAGACCGTGTTGTCGTTTCTTCGGAATTTGAACTGATGGGCACGCGACTGTCAGGCTCAAAACGGCGCTCTGTGATTTCTTCGCGGATGGTGACCGGATCAACAGTTACTTCGACCACGGCTTTTCCGATCCCAACACGCGCTTCCAAAAGCCTGGTCACACTTTGGCGTATCGTGTCCGCGCGATTGTCACTGGCACCAGAGGCCATCGTCGTGGGATCGTCCGAGTTTGGAATAAGCCCAGTTGCCCCATCGATGACGGATACATTGGCCGGATCCAAACCACTGATCGCGGACGCCACAAGATAGCGCAAGGCCGTGGCCTGCTGCGCAGACATGCTTCCGGACGCCAATGTAACGGAAACAGAAGCCGAGCCGACCTGGCCTTGGCGAAACGGATCGCTAGACGGGTTTGATATGTGGACGCGCGCCGCCACGAATTGCCGATTGGATGTTATGGTTCGCGCAAGTTCGCCTTCTTTGGCTCGCCAATAAGCCGCATCAAACATTTGCGCCGTTGTCCCAAATCCGCTGAGCGAATCCAGTAGTTCATATCCTTGGGATCCATTCTGAGGCAGGCCTTCGCCAGCAAGAGCCAACCGCAGAGCGTCGCGTTGCGCCGCATCGACATAGATCGCCGACCCACGAATATCGACAACAGCACCGCGACCTTCCAGGGCGGTTACAACTTCACCAGCAGCCAACGGATCTAGGCCTGCATATAGCAATGCCAGTCGCGGCTTAGAAGCCATTTGGGCCATAAGATAGACAGCAGCGAACATTGAGACTGTCGCAATTACGACCGTAACGCGCTTTCGCAAGTCGAGACCTGTCCAAACCGAAACCAACTGATCCAAGAGATTCTCCGGGTTTATCGAAAATTCAAATGAACCATCGCAGTGGGGCCTTAACATTCGGTTAGTCAGAATGGGGTTAAGACCAGAGGAAGAGGAGCATTTATGGCCGGCGAAGAAGACATCGAAGACGAAGGTGAAACCCCCAAGAAAAAGCGTGGTGGCTTAGTCATTGGGCTTGTTTTGGCTTTGGTCGGTGGTGGTGGCGCCTTTGCTTTTACGTCTGGCATGCTTGGCGGGAGCGGTGGAGAAGAAGCCGCTACGCACGATATGCTGAGTGATGATCTGGCGTTTATTCCGGTTGAGCCAATGACGGTGTCAGTTGGCGGCCCGTCCGAGCGGCGACATCTTCGGTTTCGCGCCGAACTTGAAGTCGATCCAAACGGCCAATCGGATATCGAAAAATTGCTGCCGCGGGTAGTGGATGTTCTGAATACCTACCTTCAATCCCTGACGGTTGCTGAAATCGAAGATCCGTCGGCTCTTTTGACGCTGCGTTCGCAGATGCGCCGACGCATCGATCTGGTCGTAGGCGGTGACCGGGTTCGCGACTTGCTTGTAATGGAATTTGTACTGAACTGAGGCCGACTATGGAGATGATCGCCGATATTTTGCTGATTGCCGGTGCCTTGGGCGCTGGTCTTTACTGCATTGTCCTGTCGCGTCGTTTGAGCCGCTTCACTGATCTTGAGAAAGGTGTGGGCGGGGCAATTGCTGTTTTATCATCGCAGGTTGATGACATGACTAACGCCTTGGAAACGGCTCGTTCAGCCACAACATCGTCTGCGGAATCGCTCGATTCGATGACGGGTCGCGCGGAAGGCGTTGCGCAGCGATTGGAATTGTTGGTCGCTTCGATGCACGACTTGCCGGTCGATACCGAGAAAACTTCGATGACCTGCGAAGAAGAAGGTGAAGTGATTGCTTTGGACAAAACGCTGTTTCAAACGCGCCGAACCGGATTACAGGAGGCCGCGGAATGAAACGCAAGATGCCCAAACGGGCCTGGGCTTCGGGCCGTGGTGCTCTTACGATCGTAGCGTTGGTACTTATTGGTTCTGCGTTGCTGCGCCTTAGCGGCACAGGCGCAGCAATTGCCCTGGAACTTAAAGAACAAATTCAAGCCAATACGAGCGACGAGCATGTCGTTGATACCGAGGTCAAAGACCTGGCGCCTGATCTGATCAAACTTTTGGCTGAGACGAAAGAGCGCGAAGAGCGCGTGGCCGAGCGTGAGGCCGAATTGGAAGCGCGCATTCAAGCCCTGACACTTATCGAAGGCGCCGTTGCAAAAGATCTAAAACGTCTTGAAGTGGCTGAGGAAACCTTGCGTGCAACCATGGCGCAAGCGGACAAAGCGGCGGAAACCGACATCGGCCAATTGACGGCCGTATACGAAAATATGAAGCCAGAACAAGCCGCTGCCTTGTTCGAGAGGATGGAGCCAAGCTTTGCGGCTGGCTTCCTTGGCCGAATGCGCTCGGATTCTGCTGCTGCAATTTTGGCCGGACTGGATCCAGACCTGGCGTATTCGATCAGCGTTGTTCTGGCTGGGCGGAATGCGGACGTTCCCCGTGAAATAGTGCCAGATCCATCGGAGCCATCAGTGAAACAGTGACGCGTTGTTAACTGACGTCTGCGAAAAGGGGTTCGAAACTTTCGTTCACCGGGGGAACGCCGACTTTGATCGGAATTATTGGAATAATTATCATTTTCGTGATGGTCTTCGGCGGATACCTTGCTGCCGGTGCAAATATGGCAATTATACTCAAGTCGCTTCCTTTCGCGATGATGATGATCGGGGGGGCCGGGCTTGGGGCGTTCTTGATTTCGAACAGTGGCTCTGGTGCAAAGCAGGCGGTCAAAGATGTCGGCAAAGTCTTCAAGGGAGCGAAGTGGAAGGCAGAGGACTATCGCGATCTTTTGGTTCTTTTGTTCGAGCTTTTACGTTTGGCTCGCCAGAATCCCGTAGGCTTGGAAGAACACATCGAAGAACCGGAAAACTCTTCGATCTTCAGTTCTTACCCCAAAATACTGGCTGACCATGAAGCAATAGAGATAATCTGCGATACACTTCGGTCTGCGTCGATGAACTATAACGACCCGATGCAAGTGGAAGAGGTCCTGAACAAGCGCCTGGAAGCGAACTTGCACCACCAGCAGCATTCAAGTCACGCGATGCAAGCTCTGGCAGATGGTCTTCCTGCATTAGGCATTGTTGCTGCGGTACTGGGTGTGATCAAGACCATGAGCTCGATCGATCAGCCGCCCGAGATCTTGGGAAAGCTGATTGGTGGCGCTTTGGTTGGAACCTTCTTGGGTGTCTTTTTAGCCTATGGATTTGCAGGACCATTTGCGGCTCGGTTGGGCGGCGTCGCGGAAGAAGATCACCATTTCTATGAAATGATTCGCGAGGTTCTAGTTGCAAACTTGCACAACCATGCAACCGCAATATGCATCGAGGTCGGGCGTCAAAACGCACCTCACGGCGTGCGCCCGACGTTCGGGGATCTTGAAGAAGCAATGAAAAATACAAAGCAGGATGCTGCATGAGACGGCTTTTGTGCATTCTTCTTGTTAACTTTTTTCCTAATGCGGTTATCGCGGACGATGTGCTTGTTAGTATCGGTCATTCACCCAATGCAACACGTCTTGTCTTAACGTTTCAATCGCGTCCGGAATGGTCAGTCATTCGCTTGGAAAGTCGTCTGAATCTACGATTCGAAACTTCGGGGTATTCAATAAGAGATTTCGACGCTGCAATTGCTAGGAAAGATCCGAGAATCGAAGCGATTTCAGAAGAGGGGGCAGGCAATGGGTTCTCGATCAATTTATCCTGTGCATGTGATACAGATGTCTATCCCTTTGGTGACGGTAGTTTGGTCGTTGAGATTAGAGATTCGATTAGTAGAGTTTCGGTTGGCACTGAAAATGATGAAGCGCTACGGCAGCCATCACATCCATTCCATCCGGAAATAAATCAGAGCCTGGCAGTGACAGAAGAAGCTTCAACACCTGCTCCTCGGCCTGAAAATTCAGAATACTTAAGTGCGACGGAATTCCAAAGTTCAGATTCGGGAAGATTGACGCGGAGGAACTTCGATCCGAATTCAGGACTGATGGATACGCTTGGTTTCGACGTTTCCCATGAAACCAAAAGTCAGGCTGTGGAAATGATAAGTCGTCAGTTATCGCGTGCTGCATCACAAGGATTGGTCGCGGCGGGTCCAGAGCTTCAAAACGATCGAAATATTGACCCTAGAGGTACAACAAGCGAATTACTTTCCGACCGTTCGAACATAAAAATTGAGACCAGTCTTGATCGGGCGATCGCGCCTGCAGATCGTTCGCATTCCCCAACCCGTGGTGGAACAGTTTGCTTCTCAGATAGTGAAGTGGATGTTGTGACTTGGAGCCATGACTCTGGAATAAGTGAAATTGGCCAGCTCCGGCGTTCTGCGTTTTCAGAGAATGGGCAAGTGACACATGAAGGCGCACGAAGCCTTGCCCGTTTTTATATCTCTCTTGGATTTGGATCTGAAGCACACGTCGCGACAAGATTTATGAATGATGGCCGCTCCAAGCAGCTTCTTCAAGCACTTGCGGATATCGTCGACCATGGAGAGAGTGATACTCACATATTGGATGGCCAGATTTACTGTGATGGACAGATCGCCCTTTGGGCTGCCTTGGCGCGCCCGATTGAAAAAAGCGACGTCCCGGATTCGACCGATAGTATCTTGGCAACTTTTTCAGGACTGGCACCGCACCATCGCGCTCACCTTGGTCCGGTACTCGCAGAGAGGCTTCGGGAAGTTGGATTAGATACCGAAGCCAGGAATGCTGTGAGTGCTGTAGCAAGAGGTGGACTGCAATCCAATGAGAGCGAACTTGTTACGGCGCGGCTTGAACTTGAAGGGACTCGCCCCGAACTCGCACGTGAAACGCTTGTTGAGATCTCGAACGGAACGGATGTCACAGCGGCTGAAGCTCTTCTGGAGCTTTTAGAAGATGCCGAGCG
Organism: uncultured Rhodobacterales bacterium; assembly: GCA_964632495.1. GTDB lineage: Bacteria > Pseudomonadota > Alphaproteobacteria > Rhodobacterales > Rhodobacteraceae > CALKXV01. Next base: position 28,819 of record CAZWDS010000001.1, on the reverse strand, counting down.
GCGGAGAATGGCGCCTAATCCCGCTTGGGTTGAAGACGCGCCCTCTCTTGCAAGAGCGACGGAGGGCACCGAAGTCGCGTCTCTATTGAACCTAGCGGGTCTTCGCGGCCGCGTCGCTTTGGGTCAGTTCGACGAATTGCGGCTGGCGCTAGCTGAAGACACGCCAGGTCTGAACCACGCGACACGCCAAGACCTTGCTGCATCTGGCGTTGTTCAAGCCGCTAAAGATGCTGAGGACAGCGCGTTCCTCAGGGCGGAGCTCGCGTTTTCCAAGCTATTCGAGGTTCAAGATATTGAATCCAGGGATAGGTTGTTGGTCGCAAGAAAGCTGTTGTCGATCGGGCTTGCTTCGCGAGCACAGAAGTACCTGATTGATGAGCCGCAAACGATCGAGGAGGTCGAAACTGCAAGCGATATTCTTTCGGCAAACGGCCGGACCAATGAAGCCGTGGAATTGCTAACCGCACAAGAGAACGCGAAAGTCGCACTGCAGCTTGGAAGACTGCTTAGCAGTGTTGGCGAGAATGACTCTGCGATCAAAGCATTTGAGTCAGATGGGCTGATCGAAGAGGCAGCACAATCTGCTATTCGCGCAGGCAATTGGAATTGGATTGCCGAACGCAACATCGAAGGGACCAGCGGTGTTCTGTCGGATGCGGCCAGATTACTCGCTTTGCCCGCTGAGGTATCGGAAGAAGTGACAGAAGAACCGGCGAACGGGCAATTGATCGTCTCGTCGCAACAATTGCGTGCACATGCGAAATCACTTCTATCCGAGACTGAGCTTTCCAGTGATTCAACATCGTTCATGAAATAAAAAGAGACGATGCCCTAAAATATGACGGAGTCGCCAAAATCAGCGACCTGATATGAGCAGAATGCTGAATATGTCTAATTCCAATCAAATGCGACGCATAGCTGCCGTTGCGACATTAGTTTTTATGATTGCCTTTCCGTGTAGTTCAATTGCCAAAGTTGATCGGCGTTCGGGGGCATCGATTTGCGAACGTGCGGCACTGGCCATTTCACAAGAAAGTGGCGTTCCGCTAGAAGTTTTACGCGCGATTTCTTTGACAGAAACTGGGCGAAAAAACTCTGAGGGTTTCTTGCCCTGGCCCTGGACGGTCAATATGGAAGGGGCCGGAAAATGGTTCGATACGCGCGGCGAAGCACAGGCATATGTAGATAGACACTTTGCAAGAGGCGCTCGTAGTTTCGATGTAGGCTGTTTTCAGATCAATTATCGTTGGCATGGCCATGCATTTCAATCAGTCGAAGAGATGTTCGATCCAATGGCAAATGCGCGGTACGCTGCATCATTCTTAGGTGACCTTTACAATGAGTTTGGGGATTGGACGAAAGCAGCGGGCGCCTATCATTCTCGCACGCCAAAGTTCGCTAACAAGTATGCTGCCCGATTTGAGCGCATTCGATCCCGGCTGAGCGAGGTGGTACCAGTCGAGCTGGTTATTGCAGACGTTCCACAGCCTACAGCGCCGTTGGACATCATTGCGCGCGTCAATCGTTACCCTCTGTTGCAGCAAGGGTCACCGGCTAGGCGCGGCTCGCTTGTCCAGCTGAATGATCATACCACCGGGCGCCTCATCAATTTTGCCTCGCCGAAACCTTTGGTAGAGGCGCGCTAGATGAAGCATATTTTCAGCCCTACGATACTGATGACGCTAGCGCTGATGGCTATTATCGTCATGATGGTTTTGCCAATGCCGTCCTGGGTATTGGACATTGGATTGGCCGCTTCGTTCTCGTTCGCGATCCTCATATTTTCGATCACAATATTTGTAGAACGCCCGCTGGATTTTTCGTCTTTCCCGACCGTCCTGCTCGCTTCGCTAATGCTGCGACTTTCCTTAAACATTTCGTCAACCAAGCTAATCATCGGTCAGGGGCACACGGGCACGGGCGCTGCCGGTGAAGTCATTGAAGGTTTTGCAAATTTTATTATGGGCGGAAGTCTATTCCTAGGGCTTGTGGTGTTCGGAGTTCTGATGATTGTGAACTTTATGGTCATCACAAAGGGCGCTGCACGAATGGCCGAAGTGGGGGCCCGTTTTGCTTTGGACGGAATGCCGGGAAAGCAACTGGCAATTGACAGCGACATGTCGGCTGGTGCGATCGATCACACCGAGGCAAAAAGACGGCGCGAAATTGAACAGGCAGAAACGACCTTTCTTGGCTCACTTGATGGTGCGTCGAAATTCGTGAAGGGGGACGCTATTGCCGGTCTTCTGATCACGCTTCTCAATATCGTCATGGGGTTGATCATCGGCGTTGCGGTTCATGACATGGAGATCGGACGTGCGTTCGAAACCTATGCAATTCTGACAGTTGGCGACGGTTTGGTCAGCCAAATTCCAGCAGTCATTATTTCGATTGCTACCGCACTATTGTTGTCACGGGGTGGTGCGCGTGGTTCCGCGGATTTGGCTGTACTTGCGCAACTTGGGAAATATCCTCCCGCCTTGGCGACGGTGGCAGCGTTGATGGCGGTCTTTGCTCTTTTCCCCGGGTTGCCGTTTCTTCCGTTTCTTGGGGGCGCTGTAATTCTTGGGACCATCGCGTGGCGAATCTCAGTCAAGCCAGAGACCGATCAATCTATTGATGAGGTTGAAGACGATGGGACCCCCCATGAAAAGACCATGGGGGATGTTCTGGATCTGGATGAAATTCACGTCGAATTCTCTCAAGATCTGGTCCCTATGATTCTAGATCCCGTGACAGGCCTTGATGCCCGCATTGTAAACATGCGCCAACATGTGGCGACAATGTTTGGAGTGATTTTGCCGGAGATTCGATTAACAGACGACGCTGGTCTTGTACCGGGAGAATACGTGATCCGTGTGCAAGGCGTAGAACAGGCTCGCGACAATCTTGACCCGTCCAGAGTTCTTGCGCTTTTGCCGCCCGAAGATATGGCCATTCCCGCTGGTCGTGATGTCAAAGAACCAGTTTACGGTGCGCCAGCGCGATGGTTGGTGCACGCCGACGCCGACAGCGCCGCGCTAGCGGGCGCGACCGTGGTCAATCCTGCAGAGGTCTTGGCCACCCATCTGTTGGAAGTCATCAAGACGAACCTGCCACGAATTCTAAGCCTAAAGGCAATGCGTCGACTGTTGGATGAACTGTGCAGTCTAACGGATGTGGCGCGCAGCGAGGCTAACAGACGCTTGTTTGACGAACTTATCCCGGACAAGGTCCCGACGGAATTACTTTTGTCAGTCTTGCGTTTGCTTCTGGAAGAGCGTGTTTCTATCCGAAACCTGCCCATGATTGTCGAAGCGGTATCAGAAGGGCGTAGCGTCGGGGCAAGCCCAGATTCGATCTGCGAACATGTTCGTCAGCGATTGGCTTTTCAAATCGTAGCCGAAGTTAAATCAAGCGATGGCACAATCCCATTGATCCAGCTATCGCCAGAATGGGAAGCGGCATTCGCGATGCATCAACTGGATGAATCGAACGGCGGTGATGTGGCATTACCGCCTGATCTCTTCCAGAAACTGACGAGCGGTGTGACCGAGAAGCTCAACCGCGCCAGTGAAGCCGGGCACTTTCCCGCGATCATCACATCTGTAAGGCGGCGGCGCTTTCTTCGAACTTTGCTGGCGGCCAAAGGGATCACCAATCCAGTGCTGTCGTTTGAAGAACTTGGAAGCGAGGCGCGCCCATCACTTGTTGGGCTTGTTCCAACATGACCGATGCACTGGCCGAGCTCTTTGGTCTCGCACCTCAGTTTCTGCAGCCAGTTTTTTTGGTCTTTCTGCGTGTTGGTGCGGCTATCGCGCTTGTGCCGGCCTTTGGTGAAATGATGGTCCCTGTGCGAGTCCGTCTTGCTGCGACAATCGCCTTTACCTTGGTGGTCGCGCCCGCTGTTCTACCCGAACTTCAGGCGGTTATTGACTTAGAGCGTCTGTTTATAATCCTGGCCCTGACCGAAGTGATCACAGGGCTAGCTCTTGGCCTTTCGTTAAGGCTCATTTTGGTGGGGCTTCAAGTTGCCGCAACGATCTCGGCACAATCAACATCCCTTTCGCAACTGTTGGGCGGTGCGTCTGTTGATCCACAACCGGCGATTGGCTTCATTCTTCTACTGGCGGCTTTGGCGCTTGCCGCGGAACTTGGTTTGCACGTTCAAATTTCGATGATGTTCATCATGTCCTATGAACTGATTAACCCGGTCGATCCCATTGGAAGCGACGATTTGGCAAGATGGGTTGTTGATGCGGTATCAGCTGCGTTTTCGTTTGCTTTTACTTTGGCGGCACCCTTTGTCGCTGTTTCACTTCTTTATAATTTGGCTTTGGGCGTCATCAACCGTGCGATGCCACAACTTATGGTCGCCTTCGTCGGTGCACCTGCGATCACGTTGGGAGCGCTTTTTTTGCTGGCTTTGACAGCGCCATTGATACTTTGGATTTGGGCTGATCACTTCGCGGCTCGTGTTCATTCCCCGTTCGGGGTGCGGTGATGGCGGACGAAGAAGAGGGATCAGAAAAGCCCTTTGAGGCGACGCCACGGAAAATAGAAGAGGCGCGAAAGCGCGGTGAGGTTCCGATCTCTCAAGACCTCATAACATTCTCTGTCTACTTGGGGGTTCTGACCACTGCGATTTTCTTAGGCCTGCATTCAGTAAATCAGATTGGCGCCGGACTGATCATCTTTCTAGACTCGCCTGAAGTGTTTACCGATGCGGTTTTTGGGGTGGGAGGACGCCACGGTTATGGCAGAATATTCTGGTCTCTTCTTGCAAGCGTCTTTCTTTGGTTTGCCCTGCCGACGGCTTTCGCTCTTTTAACTGCGTTTGCACAAGGTGCGTTGGTCTTTGCGTCTACCAAACTGAAACCGAAACTCAGCCGCATATCTCCCGTCAGTAATGCGAAACAAAAATATGGCCGTGACGGGATATTCAATTTCTTTAAGAGCTTTCTGAAGCTCATTGTGTATAGCGTGGTTCTGGGAGTTGTTTTTCAATCCCATCTGGACGAGATTCTTTCGATGCCGTCTCTTCCTGTTGCATCGAACCTGACTTTGACAGCCGAACTTTGCTTTGATTTTCTGGTTGCGGCGGCGATCGCCATTCTTGTTTTCGCGGCGACCGATCTGGCTTGGCAACGGGCTCAGTTCTTTCGAAAGCAACGAATGTCATTGCAAGAACTAAGGGACGAGAACAAGGAAACCGAAGGGGATCCGCATACAAAGCAAGCGCGTCGCCAGAAAGCCTATGACATTGCCACGAACCAAATGTTGCAAGATGTTCCGGACGCGGATGTTGTGGTCGTCAATCCTGAGCATTATGCGGTTGCGCTAAAGTGGGTAAGGTCACGTGGTACCGCACCTGTTTGTGTCGCGAAAGGCGTCGACGAGGTTGCGGCGCGGATTCGGAAAACAGCAAACGAAAGCGGAGTGCCTATCTATCGCGATCCGCCGACGGCGCGTGCATTGCATGCTTCTGTTGAAATTGGCAGCGAAATTTCGACTGATCATTATCAAGCAATTGCTGCGGCAATTCGGTTTGCGGATGCTATTCGCGAAAAAGCTAGAAAAGGAAATTTCTAGTGCGGCGTTTAAATGTAGAAGATCTGGCACCACTAATTGAATTGACGCGTGTTCGCGAAAGGGACGCGGCATTCAAATTGAATCAAGCGGCAGCCCTTCAAGACGAGGCGAGTCAAAGAGTAGAGGAACTGAGAAATAACAATCCAAAAGTCAGCTCAGTTGATCAAGCCTTGGTTCTGGAGAAATGGATGGTTTGGCGCGATCAAGAACTGCGACAACGGCAAATGCGCTTGGCAAAATGCCGTGCAAATTATGCTGCGACGGCCAAGGTCTGCGGGCGCGTTATAGCCGAACACGTTGTTGTGGAATCTTTGAGAGATCAAGCGGATGAACGGCAAAAGAATGAAAGAGAGGCGCGCGACTTAGAAGCTTTGAATATACTGTCACATCTCTTGACGCACGATATCGGTGATCAAGATATCTGAGACCGTTCCGCCAACCACAGTATGCACCGCCTCAAGCAGTGCCACCCGCAAAAGGGATAAGCGCCCACTCTCTGTGAAAGCCCCGTCAAAGCCTCCGACATGTGCGTGATCGAAGAGGACCTGTAGAAACGTGTCGCGGATCTTGGGTTCTCGGCTAAAGACGTATTGCGTATCGTTGGGGCCCGTCTCTAGTGAGATCGATAGAACCACAAGTGACTTGACCAACTCATCTTCGATTACCGGCACCACAAATTGGTTCTTCATGGCAATATAGCTTGGTTCTTCTGCCGGATCGCCTTCTTCTTCGATGTGTTCGGTGGTTTCCTCACAAGCCTCGCCCTCACAAACAGGCTCGTCCGGTTTCACGAACATGCCGGCACCACCGCCCACACCGACGCCAATAAGAAGAAGAATGATGGGTAATAGTTTAGCCATGAAATAAACTCAGAATGGAAGGATGATGTCAGCGACTTGCTGGCCATATCGAGGTTGTTGAACATCGGTGATTTGCCCACGGCCGCCATAAGAAATTCGTGCAGAAGCGATCTTGTCGTAAGTGATTTCATTTCGTCGCGATATATCTTCTGGCCGTACGTAACCCGTCACCAACAATTCTCGTATTTCGAAGTTGACCCGAACCTCTTGGCTCCCTTGAATGCGAAGCACTCCGTTTCGTAGGACATCGGTAACCGTCGCGGCCACACGTAGCTCCAACGACTCGCTGCGACTGACCGATCCTTGTCCATCACTGGATGACGTTGAATTGAATTCGCCCGCATTTGCCAATGACGCATCGCCTGGTAAAACGCGATCAACAATTTGGGGCAAGCCAAGAAGTTCGGTGACTCCCGACGTTTCGGACCCGTTGCGTGACCGTGATGAAGCATTCGAGATTTGAGCGCTTTCGTCGATTTCGATAACAACGGTCATGATGTCCCCGGCTTGACCTGCGCGGCGATCACCAAGAAGAGAGCCGCGCGCACCAGTCCAAAGCGAGGGACCTTCAGCATTCTGACGTGGGTCATTCGCGGCATAGGCCGGAAAGCCCATGGCGCGTACTTCGGCCGATTGATTGGCTGGTGTAAATTCTGGGGGGCGACCTACGTCTTCCAAACGACTGCAACCCTGAGTCAAGACAAACGCGACGAATATAGGTAGGAGTTTCATCTCAAAATCTCTCTGGAAAGGACAACGACACTACCGTCGGCTTGTACTCTGCCGCTGACAGTGTGACGGCTGGACAAGTTCATGACGCGCACAACGTCGCCTTGGGCACCGCGAGAAAGCGCGCGGCCGTCCGTAGCAATGGTCAGTCCGCGGTTTTGAAAGAAAACAACAACAGGCTGGTTTCGTTCGATCAATGCAGGCTGTCCGACATGATCGAGCAAAATCGGACGGCCGGGGTAGAGTGTGACTCTGGCCTCAAGACCAATGATGTCAGCATCCGACGGAAGTGCACCGGGCACATCCACCGAAAGCACACCCAAGTCAGTCGGGGCGATAATTGCATTCGGACGGACCAATCTGGTTGTCGTCAAGCTTTCGCTGAAGGCGGCACTTCCGCATGTTGCGATGGCAAGCGTCAATACGAGTTTCCGGATCATCTGATCTGTACCGTCGACCCAAGCATTTGATCAGCTGCTGAAATGACTTTTGAATTCAGCTCATAACCGCGCTGAGCCTCGATCAGCTCGGTAATTTCGCGGACTGGGTCAACCGAGCTTTCTTCCAGATATCCTTGGCGCAAAGTTCCCAAACCGTCAGCGCCGGGAGACGCGGTAAAAGGTGCGCCTGATGCCGGGCTTTCCAGGAATAGGTTTGAGCCAACTGCCTCAAGACCTTTGGTGTTCGAGAACCCGGTAAGCGTAAACTGCCCCAAAAGCTCAGGGTCGGTGACGTCTATGAACGAGGCGTATACTTCGCCATCGGAGTTAATCGATATACTGCGCGCGTCCTCAGGAACTGTGATATTCGGAACAACGGCGTATCCATCCGAGGTGACAATGAGGCCGTCGGCTGAGCGTTTGAGGCCGCCATCTCGCGTGTAAGCTGACGCACCAGAAGGTAGTGTAACCTCCAAGTAACCGTTGCCTTCGATGGCCAAGTCCAGTTCGCCGCCCGTTGCCGATGATGAACCTTGCGCGACGGTCATCGACACTGAAGTGGGGCGAACGCCCAACCCAAGTTGTACGCCAGTCGGCAAGACGGTTCCGTCTGTGGCATTGATGGTGCCGGGTCTTGCGGCCTGTTGATAATGAAGATCAGCAAACTCTGCGCGACGCGCGTTGTATCCGGTGGTGCTCATGTTCGCCAGGTTGTTCGAAATGACTTCGACCCGGGTCTGCTGAGCGCTCATGCCTGTTGCGGCTATTGTAAGTGCGCGCATTTCTGTTCCTTATTCATTATTGCTGCCCAATTGTTCGTATTGCGGCGCGGACGCGTTCATCCTCGCGGTCTAGAAAGGTGCGACCCAATTCATAGGCGCGTTGCACTTCGATCATGCGCGTTAGCTCACCAACGGCATCTACGTTTGAACGTTCGACAAACCCTTGCAGTATGCGTGCTTCACCAGTGGGAATTGGCGCGCCGCCCGGGTCAAACCGCACGCCTTCGGCGCGTGTCATCGCCAAGGGATTGGCGGGCTCCCAAAGGCCGATCTGAGCCAGCGGGTTTCCGTCGGCAGACAGAGTGCCATCCGCGCCCATTGAAATTTGAGTGGCGTCTGCAGGAATGAAAACGGGTGCACCGCCTGCGTCCATGAGCATTGCGCCATCCGGGGCAAGAAGCAGGCCGTCCGCAGACGGTGTGAACGATCCTGCACGCGTCAGCCTGTCGCCATCGGGCGTTGCGACTAGAAAAAACCCTGGCCCTTCGATCGCGAAGTCGAAGGTGCCATTTGTTTGCATCAAAGCGCCCTGATCCAAATCGGACATGCGGGTATTTGCATGGGCCATGGAAAGAGACGCGTCGTCTCTGCCGGTATTCACAACAAACTCGGAAAATATCACGCCTTCCCGCCGATACCCATTTGTCGCCATGTTGGCGATGTTGTGGGCAACTGTCTCCATTTCCTTTAGAAGACCCGCTTGCCTGTTTAGCGTAACGAATGATGCGCTATCCATGTCAGCTACCTGCAATCATTGGGATCAACGATCCTTTGAAAAAATCAACCAAAGTTTGAGTCATGAAACCCATTGAGGCCCAGAAAACCACGATCATGACGCCAAGTTTGGGAACAAATGTCAGCGTCATTTCTTGTACCGACGTCAGGGCCTGAAAGAGACCAACGGCGACACCCGCCACCAACGCGGCGACAAGGATCGGCGTCGATATAGTGACGCCAACCCACAGGCCTTCGCGAAGGACATCAAAAAGAACGTCTTCTCCCATCAAACGGGCATCCTTAGGATTTCTTGATATGCTTCGACCACCTTGTCGCGAACCGACACTGCAGTTTCGACGGCCAATTGAGAGTTCGCGAGCGCTTCGACCAAAGCGTGCGGATCGGCATTACCTGTCATCGCTTGTTGCGCGACGGTTTCGGCCTTTGTCAGTGTCTCGGTAAAGTCGGTTGCGGCCCTGCCCAAAGCATTGCCTGCGGTGTCGTCGCCTGATGTCTCGACAGCCTTTGTTGCATTGTACCCTCGCAACGCCTGGGTAATTTTAACGTCCATTCTTGCCTCCATTAGCGGCGCAGAAGTTCGAGCAGGCTTGACCGCATTTTGCGGGCCTGATCGAACATTCTGAGATTCGCCTCATAGCTTCGCTGCGCTTCGCGCGCGTCTGCGATTTCGACCACCAACGAGACATTCGATCCGTTAAGATAGCCGTCGCTGTCTGCAAGCGGGTGTGACGGATTGTGGATCCGCTCTAACTCGCCTTGGTCCAGTTTAACCGAACCCACTTTGATCCGGCCGGTTTCGCGGCCAGCTTCAACGACCTGTTCAAAAGTCGTCATCTTGCGCCGGTACCCCGGCGTATCTGCATTGGCGATATTTTCGGACAAAAGCCGCAATCGATTGGCTTGCGCCTGCATGCCGGATGCAGAAATTCCTTTGCTATTGTGAAGACCGTCCATCGCTTATCGACCCCGACCCAGTGATGCCCGCAGTAGATCGAGCGATGATTTATAGACAGTCAAAGCCAAATCGTGCGACGACTTCGCATCTGTTCCCCGCGCCAGTTCGACTTCAACTGAAACGTTATTCCCATTAGGAGAAGACTGCCCACCAATATCCTGGGTGCGGAACGTCGTTCCAAATGAACCGTCCGTCATATGCCCGGGTCGTGTATTTCGTATGCGTCCTGTCTTCTCAAACGTGTCGGAGAACGCCGTGAGATCTTGGGCGCGGTACCCGGGTGTATCCGCATTCGCGATGTTCTTCGCGATCTGTGTTTGGCGTGCGCCGGAATGGCGCGCCAGTTCTTGCGCCATCTTCATGACGTATGGTGTGTCAAACATCGGGGTTTCTCCCTCGACCGAATGCACTAAGGCTTAACTGTGATTCCTTTAGAAACAGTTTCAGTAGAATGATCTAAATAAAGGAGGCATACATATGCCGCGCCTGAGAAGTCTCGAGCTCTTATCTGCGGTCGTTCCGCGTCATCGGATCGTCAATCGCGTAGGCCGTATCCGTTCTCTTTCAGCGAGCATGGTTTCTGTGATCGGGCTTTCGGATATAGCGAGCGTCGGTCACCGCGTGGTTTTCGAAGCCATCGGTGTGCACGGCGAAGTCGTGTCGGTTACCGAGAACATGATCCATGTCTTACCTGACGGCCCGTTAACCGACCTGCGCATCGGACAAGCCGTTCAACATCTGGGTGAAATAGGAATTTATCCAGACGATAGCTGGTTGGGCCGCGTCATCGATGGTGAGGGTCAACCGTTAGATGGGCAGCCATTGATCAATGGTGAATCCTTAGTTGCACTGCACGCCACTCCTCCAGCAGCAGCAAAGCGTCGCGGGTTTGGAACGCGCCTGAAATCCGGTTATGCCTTGTTCAACACTGTCTTGCCCATTGTGCGAGGCCAACGGTTAGGCCTATTCGCTGGTTCTGGAGTGGGAAAATCCAGTTTGATGGCTGCTTTCGCCAGCGAAATGGAAGCGGATGTTGTTGTCATAGGTCTTATCGGCGAACGCGGACGCGAGGTGAATCACTTTGTGCGGCAGGTTTTGGGTAAAAAGGGTTTGGAACGCTCGGTCATTGTCGCCTCGACCTCCGACAAGTCAGCTCTGGCACGTCGAAGAGCTGCTTTTTCGGCAATGGCTGTGGCCGAACATTTCCGGGATGAGGGCCGCAACGTGCTTTTGATGATCGATTCAGTCACACGATTGGCGGAAGCGCACCGAGAAATTGCATCTGCAGCCGGGGAGCCGGCGACCATGCGTGGATATCCGCCCTCAATGGTAAATCTCTTGGCTGGTTTCGCAGAAAGAGCGGGCCCCGGCATCGAAGGTCAAGGCGACATCACGTCGATCTTTACCGTGCTTGTATCAGGCTCTGATATGGACGAACCAGTTGCGGATACTTTGCGTGGTTTGCTGGATGGCCATGTTGTCTTATCAAGGAATATTGCTGAACGTGGTCGCTTTCCGGCCGTTGATATACTGAAGTCTGTATCCCGTTCACTACCGGACGCCGCAAATGAAACCGAGAATCAGTTGATCAACAACGCACGGCAAATTCTCAGCCTTTATGAAGACTCTGAAATCATGGTCAGGTCAGGTTTGTATCAATCAGGTGCGAATAAAGATGTTGATTTGGCCGTTAAACTTTTTCCTCACCTGGATGCATTCGCAGCTGCACGAGAAGACCAGGGCTTTCAGGCATCGTTCGATCTGTTGGCCAACAGTCTTCAACCTGATGAAACGCAGACGTCTTAGAATAGAGGTGTTTGGGATTGTAGCAGTGTCAGGGCAACAGACCCTTGGCTTGTCGCAGAAGATGACGCCTCAAGTTCGGCTCGGAATAAAAAATTCCGCACGAGTTCATCCTGCAATTCAGGGTCAGCGAAATCGGATGGATCAGTTGTTCCGAAAAGCGAAGACGATTTTTCTTTGAAGATTTCTAGCTGCTGATCGATGTCGACAGCCGCGATTTCTGATGGAAGACCCAAAGCAGTTTCAAATACACTTCGCATCGTAGATGTTCCCATGATCGTAAACCAAGCGGCCTCCTCACTAAGATCGCTGTCTGCCAAATTGGTAAGGTCGCGTTCAATTCCTAACGCCAACCTTAGATCCGAATCCTGGTCGCCAACAGCGACTTCAAATTGTCGGTTTTTATAAGCATCAAGGATCTTGTCGGGAAAAGTGCTGATTGCTGTGCTTGGAGGCACAAATTCGAAGCCAAAAGCTTCAGCCATTGCGAAATATCGTTTGTCGGCCAACCTATTGGCAAAGCTCTCTTCATTCAAAGTACCCTCTTCCAACACTTTTTGGATGTAGAATCGGTTTTCGATATCATCGTCCAAGCCGAACGCGCCTAAGGCCACGGTAAGAAGGCGGCGATCACTTACAAGTTCCTCGGCGCTTTGAATTTTACCAATGTGTTCGCGGAAGTATTCGGCGTTGGTGGTGATTGCCGCCGAACTGTCAAACGTTTCTTGCTGAGCGTCCCGAGTGTTTTTCAGAAAGCTCCATCCAAGGTTTCCGCCATAGGGGATGATGGGCTGATAGCTCATACTTGGCTTGTCGCCAAAAGCCGATCTTCGCGCGGAATTAGTGTACGCAAGGTTTTCATTGCCTGATAATATCGCTCTGAAACAACGGCGTTCGTGGCATCTTCCAGCAAACCTCGGCTGTCGATATCGTTCAGAACTTGGCTCAACTGTTCGATGCCTGATAAGAGTTGGGGACGGGCCTGTTCGGGTTCAGCGTCGCCCGACAATACAAGTTGCGCAATATAGCAAACTCGACGAACGGGCGTATTTGCATCTTCTGGGTGCAAGGCATCTTTAAGTCGCAGAATTTTAGCGTTGGGTGTTAGAATGGCGACCCGAGTCCTTCTATCCCCATTCTCGATGACCGCTCCATTGATCAGAACGCGTTCCTTGGGTGCAAGCTTCAAAACTAGTCCGCTCATGTCAGTGCCTCCTGACCGCGCAAGCCTTGCAGCACAGCTGTATTGATTTCGATCAGAACACCTACTTCACCTTCATTGTTCATCAAGCGATGCGTTTCAGTTTTTGTGAACTCGGCTAAGAAAAACAAGCGGGCGCGCAGGTCTTGCGGCAGACCGTTTTCGGGGTGGGCCACATCAATTGCGAGAGTGGACCATAGCTTCCTATTTTGGTGCAATGCCGCAATATATTCTGGGAAATCACTTGCCTTATTTGCGGCCGCCGCACGGAGGCGGTGCGAAGTTCGTGCAATGGCTTCGTATTCAGCAGCGCGGTTTGATTTAATCGGGGCGGCGGTTCTGCCGTAGCCTTCTCTGGCGCGTTCGACGACACTCACGGAGATGTTCTCCTGGATTGAAGCCCACTTAGGGCCTGCTGGGAATGGCGGGCGACCCTAGGATCGCCCGACGAGTTTGACTTATTACCGGAACAGGGAAAGGATCGATTGTGGTGATTGATTTGCAATCGAAAGCGACTGAATGCCCAACTGTTGTTGAACCTGTAACGCCTGCAAACGCGCCGAAGCGGCTTCCAGATCCGCATCCACCAAGGCACCGATCCCGGCATTGAGCGAGTCGGTCAGATTGCTGATGAACGTGTTCTGCGTATCAATTCGACCCTGTGCCGAACCGAAGTCTGCTGCTGCTTCGATCCCAGTATTGATGTAGGTTTCGATGTTGGCCAAAGCAGCCTCGACACCTTCGTCTGTGGTGACGTCGATTGCATCCACGCCATTCAGACCACCTGTAGCGGTACCACCCGCGGCGCCGGCATCTGCCAATGTTACAGCGGCGCCGTCATTGTCGAGTTCGAGAACCCATGCGCCGGACTTCTGAGTGACGTTTGTCGAAATGTCTGTCAGAGCTGCACTGTCAATCACAGTTTTCAAACCGCGCGCAACATCTTCGAAGCTTTCATTCTTGCCAGCGATGTAGTCATAATTCACACCACCAAGTGTCACGCGATAACCATCGCCTTCAGCAACGCCGTTGGAAGTGGAAAAAGTTACATCAGTTGCGCGAGATTCAACGGTTTGGGTGTTGGTCGTTGCTGCTGCTGCGGTGTTGCCGCTGGCAGTCAGTGCAAATGTCGCGGCACCACTACCCGATGTATTGACTGTGACGTCTTCGAAAGATCGCGTGTTCTCAATCGAAATTGTGGCAGTTGCCACAGATGCTGTGATGCCTTCAATGCCGGCAGTGTTAATTGCCGCCGAAAGGCCTGCTGCCAAGTCACCAGCCGCCGTTGTCGTGGTCGTGAAGCTGACCGTTTCTCCGGCAATTTGCATATTGTATGTTTCACCGGCGACAATTGTGCCTGCAACAAGAGCATCCAACGTGTTCCCGCTATTGGAGAAGTTACCGCCAGTACCGGCTGCGGCAAGGTTCGAGCCTGGTGTTGCTGTGATGTTTGTCGACAGATCGGTTCCTGTGCCATAAGAACCAGCGTCATCACTTAAGTCCTGACGGAAAATCGTGATGTCAGAAGCCGTAACAGTACCATCCGAGGATCTGTCAAGCGACGAAAGGATGTTCACATCGTCGGTGCCTTGCAACAGGTTCAAGCCGTTAAACTGGGCGGCGCCCACAACCGATTTGATTTGATCGGAAAGTGCATTAACGTCATCCTGAAGCTTAGTGCGGTCAACGTTTTCTTCTTGCGCAGCAACGATTTTCTCTTTCATCTGAGTAAGAAGATCGGTCACTGTCTCGGACGCTTGACGGGCAACCGTTACTGTCGATTGTCCAAGGTTAAGGCTATCGTTGATAGCCTTAAAACTTGAAGCGTCGGATTCCATGACTTTCGAAATGGCCCAGACCGCAGCATTGTCGCGAGCGCTACTGATAGCCTTACCTGTCGAGATCATTTTCTGGGTGTCTTCGAGGCCGGAATTGATAGTGCGAAGGTTTTGCAGCGCAACCATGGCGCTGGTGTTGGTGAGAATACTAGCCATCTGGCTTTCTCCAATCATATACGGCGGTTATCCGCCTTGGGTTTCGGAAACGTCTTTTAGACGAGCCAGCCATTCTGCCGATGCGAAACCTTTTTGGGTTCTCGCGCCACCTGTTCTCGGTGCTTACCCAATCTCGCGCTTGAACCCTTAAAAAACCTTGAACAACCGCAATCTCCGACACATGCAATTTGTGAGGATTTTCGATAAATGCTCAGTACTTCTGAGTCACGGACACAGGTCTTGCGAGCGGTGCGCGTTCTCCGTCGCTGGTATAGGTTGAATGGGATTTGCCGGTCGAAATCTCTTTGATCTGAGACATGGCCGCTTGGATTCCACGGCGGGCTGAATTCAAAAGCATTTCATTGTGAGCGGCGCGTTTAGATAGTCGCACGCAAACGTCTTCGGAAAGATCTGGAGCATTCTCAAGCAAGCGCGCCTCTAACTTCGACTTTCGCTCTAGCAAGGGTTCGAGTTGATCATAGTCGCCTGACAGAAGCGCTGTACATTCATCGGCCAAGACATTTTCGAGCTCTTCAATGATATTCATGTCGTCGACTCCATTGTTTGAACAAGTGACCTATAGATTGATTCAGACAGACCGATTCCACCCGCTTGAACAGTTGATTTTGCGTATTCTTGAACAAGAAAGCTCGAAAAGTGGTCTTCGCCTGCGCCTCCCCCGAAAACCTCGCGGGATTTGCCCACACCCGCTGATTTCAACATTTCAGTCAAGAAGCTTGCTTCAAGCTCACGGGCAACTTTCATCAACTGTTTGTCGTGGTCGGGGGGAAGTGGCGGCCGCAATGATTGTGATCCCGTTGCTGGGACAGAAAAGCTCATTCTTTGGATCCTTCTGATCGTGACAATTCTCCGCACTATGGCGGTGACAGGTAAAGGACTGGTAATTTCCAGACATTAAACCGCCAACAAATGGACAGGACGTCCGGAGGTTTAGCATGCAGTTACTGATGCAGGTTCTTAATAAGGAACCGAAAGTTGAAGGGAGTTTGATCGGGGGGACGGTGGCCCCGGCAATCTTGGACGAGCACGCGGCGGATTTCTCCGAACTTGCCATTCAAACAGAGTTTACCATCGAAGAAGAGACGCCAATCAGTCTTGATGAGACATCTTTAGAAAAGCTTCCGAAGGTGGAAGACGACAGTGCTTTCCTTTTCACTAAGCCGATAGGGCTGCTTACGGCGATCCCGGTCGATTTTGTCAAGCGCTCGGGCCCGGACGTTACCGGCGCAGCAAGCCCGCCGTTAAAAGCAGATACCAAGGGATTGTCTGCGCCAGCACCGAACACAGTTTTGCCGCCCTTGGCTTTTGGCGGGTCTGAGGCAAGACCAGCTACCGACTTGGACTCCAAAGTTCTGACAAAGCAAGACGTCGGACGGGCTGAACCACCGATCCTGCCGAAAGGTCAAAGCGTAAAGATGGATACGGTGCGGCCTGACATTCCAGAGGGTCGCACAAATGCCGGATTGGATGTGCATGCTTTCCAACAAGGCTTGAACGCACATTCCAAAGAACTGTCGCAAACGGTTATGACCGTAGCACTCGAGAAATCGATTGCGTCACCGGCGGCGAAAGAGAATGTGCTAGCACGTTCCAATGAAGACGCGTGGGCTCCGCCACCATTAGCTTCGGACGCGCGAGTTTCGCAAACATCAGAAGTGCAAGTTGCAATCCCCAAAAAGGCCCCTCCTGAGAGTGCACAGATAAGGACTGCGGATCGCCAAAAGCAAGCTATTGAGCTTGTGTCGCGGCCGAACAAGGTGCCGACGGCAGTACCGAAAGAGAGATCAACACCCGACACCCCGATTCCCAGTGTTTTGACCAAATCCGAACATGCTCAAAAGGTGCCATCGCAAGCGCTCCCCTCGCAGGTTTCTGAGGTATCCACTCGTCTAAAATTCGCCCGATCGACACTTCAGAGCTCAGGTCACGACACTATAGCGATGACAAACCCTGCACATTCTCCGCCTGATTCTACTCAAACGATTCAAGTCACGGCTGTGGTTGCAACGGATCAGATGGCAAAAGACATCGCGTCCGGGCGCAATACACAACCATTGAAAGAAGATACCATTCCTTCTTTGGCGACCGTCGAAAGTAGTGACGCGCGCCGTCCTGCGGAAGCCGTTGCCCCGCGTGTTGAACCGGCGGCACGGTCGGTGGTCACTCAACTGGTTCAGGCCGCACGTGCAACAGTTGAAGGATTGGTGGAAGTTCGTCTTTCGCCCGAGGAACTCGGGCGCGTTCGTCTCTCGATGACAACCATCGAAAACGGCATGAACGTTTTGGTCACAACAGAAAGACCAGAAACACTTGATTTGATCCGCCGGAATATCGAATTGTTTGCAGCCGATTTGGCAGGCCAAGGATTCCAGAATTTAAATTTCTCGTTCGGTGGTGAAGATGCTCAGGGCGACACGGATTCTTCATCCAGCGGCGGTGGAAAGTGCGAGAAAGCCGATCTTCGCCCAGTCTTGGAAGGTCACTTAGAAATGCGGCAACCGATGTTGGATGGCCGCGTGGATATCAGAGTTTAAGGAACATCATTATGGACGCACTAACGCAAACCAGCGCCGCGCAGTCAGTCAGCCTGGCGCAAACTACCAATGCGGCAAACCAGACATCGGCACTCAGTTCGGATTTCGAGACTTTCTTGCTGATGTTAACGACGCAAATGGAAAACCAAGATCCCTTGAACCCAGTTGAATCTGAGGACTTTGCAGTTCAACTCGCCACGTTTTCGGGTGTCGAACAACAAGTCAAGACAAACGACTTACTTGAGAATCTCGCTGGGGGGTTAGGTGCGACGGGTCTTGCGCAACTTGCCGGGTGGGTTGGGATGGAAGGTCGAGTTAGCTCTCCTGTTGCCTTCAATGGTACGCCTGTTGACCTTGCGCCGGTACCTGCACCTGGCGCGGATGCTGTCGAACTGGTGGTGCGCGATACCTTCGGCAACCAAGTCGCCAGAGAAAGTGTGCCGCTTGGACAAGATACTATTCAATGGGCTGGTATTGGACAGACGGGTGCGCCGTTACTATCCGGAAACTATACACTACAGCTGGCCAGTTACAGTAATGGTGAACTTCTAGGTGTTTCAGAAGTAGCGCATTACGCGCGAATTAATGAAGCGCGTCAGGGCACAAATGGGGTTGAATTGGTGATGGATGGCGGAGCCGTCGTGCCGTCTGATGGAGTGACGGCTCTGCGCGATCCGGCCTACGACCCTATCTAGGGTTGTAGCCTTGGCACGCCGTTGTTCGCTCTAAAGCACCCATCCAATCAGAATGCCAATGACGCCGACGACAACCAAGGCGGTTCCCCTTCCAATCAAAGGAGGGCGTTCCGGCGTTACCTGATCCACCGATTGTCGGATCAAAAATTCTTCCGCCAGCTTTGGAAGTTTTGGGCCCAGGCGACTGAGAACCTGAAGCGTACGTCCAAGATCCCGTACAATTGCTTTTGGTCCGATACTCTCGGCGATGTAAGTCTCGACAACCGGGCGGGCGACGCTCCAGATGTTTATGTGTGGATCTAGTGAGCGCGCCACTCCTTCGACCACAACCATTGTACGTTGAAGCAAAATCAATTCGGTTCTGGTTTCCATGCCGAACCGTTCAGTCACTTCGAAAAGATAGCTCAAAAGCCGCCCCATCGAAATGTGACTAGCGTCCATACCGAATATGGGTTCGCCCACGGCACGCAAGGCCCGGGCAAAGTCATTTACATCCTGATCCGGAGGTACATAACCCGCTTCGAAATGCACTTCGGCCACGCGCTGATAGTCTTTCCGAATAAATCCAATCAGGATCTCGGCATAGACCCGACGCGTATATTCATCGATCCGCCCCATGATCCCAAAGTCCAAGGCCACTAGATCGCCATTTGCTGCGACTTGTAGATTTCCTTGATGCATATCCGCGTGAAAATACCCATCACGCAACGCGTGACTGAGAAACGTAGTCAAAACCTTCTCGGCCAAACGCACACGATCGTGCCCGGCGGCGTCGATCGCTTCAAGATCGCCAAGCGGAATACCGTCCGCCCATTCCAAAGTCATGACCCGTCGCGAAGACAGATCCCAACGGGCTTTTGGCACGCTGAAGCCGGCATCGTTAATTGTGTTAGCTTCGAATTCGGCGGCACTTGCGGTCTCGAGTCGCAGATCCAATTCGCCCATGACCACGCCCTCGAAGTGCTCGACTACATCCATCGGTCGCAATCGCCGCGATCCGGGCGAGAGAATCTCGATCATGCGAGCTGCAAAGTAAAATGCGTCGATGTCGCGCTGGAAGGCTTGTTCAATCTTGGGGCGCAGGACTTTGACCGCAACAGCTTCGCCTGTGTCCACCAAAAAAGCTTTGTGTACCTGGGCAATCGAAGCCGCCGCAACGGGATCTGAAAACCCATCAAACATAGTGTCGACTGGCGAACCAAATTCAGCCTCGACGGTTTGTTTCGCTTGCTCGGTGGAAAACGGCGGCAACTTGTCTTGCAGGACCCGCAGTTCTTCGGCCATGTCCGCGCCCACGACGTCTGCACGTGTGGATAGAATTTGGCCAAACTTGATGTAAGCGGGGCCCAGTGCCGTTAAGGCGCGCGGTGCCGGCGAAAGTGATGGGTCCCCTTTGTAACCCAGCCACTTGAAGGGCCATCCCATAATACGAGCCGCGATGCGCAGCGACGGAGGCGCATCCATGGCCTCCAAAACTTCACGCATAGCGCCAGTACGCTCAAAGGTAGCGCCCGTCCGGATCAGACGCAGGATATTATGCGGGCCTCGCACTTAGAGCTTCCACCCGGAATGTAGTGCGGCAATTCCCATAGATAAGTTACGGTATTTGACCTGTTCGAACCCGGCGTCCCGTATCATCGTCGCAAAAGTTTCTTGATCCGGAAAGTTGCGGATAGATTCGACTAGGTACTGATAGCTGTCGCGGTCGTTGGCGATCACCTGACCCATGCGCGGAATGACGTTGAACGAATAAAGATCATAGGCCTTTTGCATCATCGCATTCGGCAGTTGCGAAAATTCCAGAACCATCAAGCGCCCGCCGGGGCGCAAGACGCGATACGCTTCGCTCAGGGCATCGGGGATTCGTGTCACATTCCGAATGCCAAAGGAAATGGTGTAGACGTCAAAACTGTTGTCTGGCAAAGGCAGCGCCATGGCATCGCCCGTGATCCAGTCGAGTTGCTCGGAAAACGCTTCGGCCTCGGCCCGTTTGCGCCCTTCGATCAGCATTTGCTCGGTCATGTCCAGAACAACGGCTTCGGCCTCAC
>CAZWDS010000001.1:0-8348 GCA_964632495.1 uncultured Rhodobacterales bacterium | reverse complement strand
GATGCCTGAGCTTCCCGAAGTTGAAACCGTGCGCCGTGGCCTTTTGCCTGTGATGGAAGGTCAGCAGGTTGAACGAACCGATGTGAACCGTCTTGATTTAAGATGGCCGTTCCCCGAACGGATGGCAGAACGGTTAAGCGACGTGCAAGTGACGGCACTGCGTCGGCGATCCAAGTACATTCTTGCGGATCTGTCCAGCGATGAAACGCTGATCATTCATCTGGGTATGTCGGGCCGTATCCTGATTTCCGGTGATCCCCTTGGGCAGTTTCATCACGACCATCCAGCACCGGAAAAGCATGACCATGTGGTGTTTCACATGGCCAGTGGCGCACGTGTCACGTTCAACGATCCGCGCCGTTTTGGGGCGATGGACTTGATTGATACCCAAAGCGTCGAAACCCATAAATTGCTGGCGGTTCTGGGCCCCGAGCCTTTCGGCAACGCGTTTGACGAAGAGTATCTGGTTCGCGCCCTGAAACCGCGCCGCACGCCGATCAAATCCGCGCTTTTAGATCAGCGCGTTGTGGCGGGGCTTGGAAACATCTACGTCTGCGAAGTTCTGTTTCGCGCGGGCATTTCGCCTTTGCGCAAGGCGGCGCAGATTTCGGAAAAACGGCTCGCGATTCTGGTGCCTTTGATCCGCGACGTTCTGTCGGAAGCCATCGAATCTGGGGGATCCAGCCTGCGGGATTACCGCCAAACCGATGGCGAGTTGGGATATTTCCAGCATACCTTTCGGGTCTATGATCGTGAGGGTGAAGCATGTCAAGCGAATGATTGTAAAGGAATAATTACAAGAACAGTGCAATCCGCCCGCTCTAGCTTTCACTGCCCCATTTGCCAAAGATAGCTTGATCCCGCGAAATTGGATGCTAACCCTTACGTCTGACCGAAACCCAAGGGAAGAACGCCCATGGCCTTTGAGACGATTGCCGTCGAGACTGAGGAACACGTCACCACCATCCGACTGAACCGTCCAGACGCGCTAAATGCGCTGAACTTCGAATTGCTGGCCGAGTTGAGCGAGGCCGTGACCGAAGCCTCGGACAACGAAAAAGTGCGTTGCATCATCATCACCGGGTCGGACAAAGCTTTTGCCGCTGGTGCTGATATCAAAGAGATGTCCGAACGTACGTTTCAGCAAGTCCTGACCGAAGACATGTTCACCCGTGAAACCGAAGCGATATTGCGCTGCCGCAAGCCCATCATCGCGGCTGTTGCGGGCTACGCTTTGGGCGGCGGATGCGAATTGGCCATGATGTGCGACTTCATCATCGCGGCTGACACTGCCAAATTCGGTCAGCCCGAGATCAATTTGGGCGTTGTGGCCGGAATCGGCGGGACTCAGCGTCTGACTAGGTTCGTCGGCAAGTCAAAAGCGATGGATATGAACCTGACGGGCCGTTTCATGGACGCCGAAGAAGCCGAGCGATCGGGATTGGTCAGTCGGGTCGTGCCAGCGAAAAAGCTGATGGAAGAAGCGACGGCAGCAGCGCAGAAGATTGCCGAGAAATCCATGCTAACTACGATGGTTGTGAAAGAATCGGTGAACCGCAGCTACGAGATGACCCTACGCGAAGGTATTCTGTTCGAACGCCGCATGTTTCACGCACTGTTTTCGACGGATGACCAGAAAGAAGGCATGGCGGCCTTCCTGGAAAAGCGCGAGCCGCAGTTCCGCGACAAATAGGGTCTTTTCAAAGCTGATCCGATGGTCTATCCGACCATCTGAACATGCGCGTGGAGCCCGCTTAGGCTATGTGTCCGCCGGTCGAAGGATCGGAGTGGGTCTTACGCGTTAGATCGATGACAGACCCAAAGAAAAGGGACCACCACCATGGCAAATTCGCCCCAAGCCAAGAAACGCGCCCGTCAAAACGAGCGTCGTACCGAGGTCAACAAAGCCCGCCGTTCGCGCATCCGTACCCATCTTCGCAAGGTGGAAGAAGCGATCGCATCTGGTGACAAGGATGCAGCGGCAGCGGCGTTGAAAGCAGCGCAGCCCGAATTGATGCGTGGCGTGACCAAAGGCATCTATCACAAGAACACAGCGGCGCGGAAAATGTCGCGACTTGTGTCGCGCGCCAAGGCGATGGCTTAACCGATTATCGGTTGGCCCCTGGCTCCCAAAGAACATCTGCCCGGCCTGCGTCATTTGCGATGCGGGCCGCGCAGAAGAACCAATCCGACAGCCGGTTAAGGTACTTGACGGCTGCGGTATTCACCTCTTCCATCGTTGCAAGCTCGACCACGTGCCGTTCAGCGCGACGCGCCACCGTGCGTGATAGATGCAAGTAAGACGCCAAAGGTGAACCAGCTGGAAGAATAAACGATTTCAGAGGCTCAAGATCGTTGATCATCAAGTCGATCTCTTCTTCAAGACGCTCTGTTTGCTCCACCGTCATGCGCAAGACCGGGTATCCGGCCTCGTCGTCTTTGGCCATGTTCGGGCGGCAAAGGTCGGCGCCCAGATCAAAAAGGTCATTTTGAATGCGAGACAGCGCACGGTCAATGTCACCTTCGGCATGCAAGCGGGCCAAGCCAAGGGACGCATTCAATTCGTCCACCGTGCCGTAAGATGTCACACGCAACGAGTGTTTTGCCACCCGCGCTCCATCGCCTAAGGCGGTTTCGCCAGCATCTCCGGTTTTGGTGTAAATCTTATTCAGAACAACCATATCAGCCTCCACGCCGGAAAAAAACAAAGACCAGTATCAACGCGATGGCCACCGCCTGGGCGTAAATGCGGTACCGCATGATGCGGTTTGCATGCTTGCGATTGAAGTCCCCACCTTTCGCAAAGCCGCCAATTCCGGTCAACAAGATGAATAAAACCAGCAGCACCGCAGCGGCGACGACAATGAAAAGCGGATCTTCTCGCAGCATGTGATCTCCTTACCTTTGGCAGACCTAGGGCACTTTTTCGAAAAAGCGAAGTGTTAAGCGCGGATTAGCAAACGGTCCAACATTCGGGTCGACAGCACGCGTTTCAGGTACCAGAAAACCTTTGTTGGAGTCGTAATACGATACCGCGCTTTAGGTCGTTTAGCCTCAAGGGCTTTGACGACAACATCTGTAACGGCGCTGGCAGGCAACTCGAATGTATCCGGTTTACCCACGTCAGCATAAAGACGCGGGATGATTACATCTTCATAGACCTTGGTGTGCACCGAAGTCGTGGGGTCGATCCACTTCTCGAAATGCGGCTGTGATTTTAACCGGATATCGCTTGTAATTGGGCCGGGTTCGATCAGCACAACGTGTATGCCACTGCCGTCCAGCTCCAATCGCAATGTATCGGCCCAGCCTTCCATCGCGAATTTAGTGGCGTTGTAAGGGCCGCGTCGCGTCAGTGTGACAAATCCCAATATGGATGAATTCATCAGGATTCGCCCGTGTCCTTGCGTCCGGAATGTTGGCATCAAAAGACGTGCCAACTCGTGTTGTGCAAAGAAGTTAGTTTCGAAGATTGCGCGCAGTGCCGGGGTGGGCACATCTTCCAGATAGGCCGGGAAGCCGAATGCACCGTTGTTGAAAAGGGCATCTAATGTACCACCCGTGCGGGACAGAGTTTCGGCCACGGCGATTTCCATGCTGGCTTGGTCGTCATAGTCCAGCAAAAAACTCTCTAGCCCCTCGCTTTCTAGCCGCGCACAGTCCTCAGGCTTTCGGCAAGTTGCGAAAACGCGCCAGCCCAGTTTCGCCAGTCCGTGCGCTGCGTCATATCCGATTCCGGACGAACTGCCAGTGATCAGGATAGTTTTCCGGTCGTCCATAATTTGCCAGCCTTTAAGTAACGAAGGGAGACATCTCATGCCCACGCACCGTGCCAGCTGTCAATGCGACGCGCTAGTCGCCGAATTCGAAGGAGATCCGGATTTCGTCATCGCATGCAACTGTCGCGCTTGCCAAAAGCGTACGGGTGCGCCCTTTGGTACGGGTGCGTATTTCATGAAATCTACGATGACACTGACAGGCGTGACGCAAAAATGGGGCCGATCTTCTGAAACCGGGCGCAAGCTAGAACATTTCTTTTGCCCAACCTGTGCCACGACACTGTTCTGGACGCTAGACATGCGCCCTGAGCATGTTGGTGTCGCCTTCGGAGCGTTTGATAGCGCAATTCCAGATCCGGTTCGTGCAATCTGGACTGAGGAAAAGCACAACTGGGTGCAATTCCCCCATGGCTTACCTACCTATCCCAAGGGGACGCCCGAACCTTAACCGGGCTTCTTCTCGTTTAGGAACTTTCCGAAAATCCAGCCCGAAGTGCCGTTTTGCGTTGTCTCGATCTGCATCCAACCGTCACGACGGTCTAAAACCGTAGCTTCGGTGCCCAGCGTAACCTGTGCCACGACAGCATTTCTCGTGCTGGGACCCTGACGCAAATTCACTTTGCTGCCCGACACGTACCAATAATCTTGATTGGCGTTGGCAGCGACGGTTTTCGGCGCAACATCGCTGGTGGTCTCTTTTGCCAAAGCCCCCAGCCGTACCACAGGCTTGGCCAAGCGCTCAGTCCGCGCTTTTTTCCCGGCAGCAAGTGCCAAGGTGACGGCTTCAGCCTCGGACATTGAGCTCAGAGGAGCGAGCGATGTTTCGACCACATTGTCAGACATGCCAACGAAGGACGCCAAACTCAGGGTTTCTGGCGCCTCGCGGGTGACGTCTGGCCTATCGGCCGGATCCCCGAAAATCTGCAAAACAGCGTAGCCTGCGACCAATGTGGCCGCCATCAATCTGAACATCTCTGATTCCCCCCAAGGAATGCATGCGTCTTAGCGTATGTTTGCGCATCTGACATCATCTCGGGGCGAAAAAAACGGGGAAATTCTCAGTGTTGCTTTCATATCCAACACGGCTTTACCCGGCAACATCTCGGGTCTAATACAGCATGTATGAATGACGTACCGGACGACCCCAATATTGAGGGCAAAAATCTGGCCGAACCGCTGCGCCGCGCCATTGGTGACAGATACTTAACCTATGCTCTTTCGACAATTATGCACCGGGCGTTGCCTGATGTTAGAGATGGGTTGAAGCCGGTTCACCGCCGAATCCTATACGTGATGTCACGTTTACGCCTGTCGCCTACGGGGGGATTCTTGAAGTCGGCCAAAATCTCGGGCGACACGATGGGGGATTTCCACCCCCACGGTGATGGCGCGATCTATGATGCGATGGCGCGTTTGGCGCAGGACTTCAACGTGCGTTACCCGCTGGTGGATGGCCAAGGCAACTTCGGCAATATCGATGGCGATAATCCAGCAGCCTCACGGTACACCGAAGCCCGTATGACGGCCTTTGCAGAACTTCTGTTGCAAGGACTGGATGAGAACGCTGTAGATTATCGCGACAATTATGATGGCCGTCTGGAAGAGCCTGTTGTGTTGCCTGCAGCCTTTCCGAATCTTCTGGCGAACGGATCTAGCGGCATTGCGGTTGGCATGGCGACCAACATCCCGCCACACAACATGACGGAGTTGTGCGACGCTTGTATTCATCTGGCCAAAGCAAAGAATTCAGAACTGGTGCGTGACGATACGTTGATTGAATACGTCAAAGGGCCAGATTTTCCGACTGGTGGCACGATCATCGAACCGCCCGAAGCAATTGCCGAAGCTTACCGCACGGGCCGTGGCGGCTTCCGTGTGCGCGCGAAATGGGAAGTTGAGGATCTGGGGCGTGGTCAGTGGCAGATCGTGGTGACCGAGATTCCATACCAAGTTCAAAAAAGCCGTCTGATCGAAAAGGTGGCCGAGGCGATCCAGACCAAGAAAGTCCCCATTCTGGCTGACATCCGGGACGAAAGCGCCGAGGACATCCGCATCGTCCTGGAACCACGGTCGCGCAACGTCGAGCCCGAAGTCCTGATGAACATGCTTTACCGGAATTCCGATCTGGAGAGCCGGTTCAGTTTGAACATGAACGTGCTGATCGACGGCGTGACGCCAAAAGTCGCATCTC
Source organism: uncultured Rhodobacterales bacterium (assembly GCA_964632495.1). Classification (GTDB taxonomy): domain Bacteria; phylum Pseudomonadota; class Alphaproteobacteria; order Rhodobacterales; family Rhodobacteraceae; genus CALKXV01. Next base: position 2,378 of record CAZWDS010000001.1, on the reverse strand, counting down.
TGAAAGAGGTGCTTCGCGCGTTTCTGGACCACCGTCGCGACGTGTTGGCGCGCCGCTCCCAACACCGATTGGACAAGATCGACCACCGGTTGGAAGTGTTGGAAGGTTTCATCACCGCCTTCCTCAACTTGGACCGTGTCATCGACATCATCCGCTACGACGACGATCCGAAAGCCGCTCTGATCCGCGAAGATTGGTCCAAGGATCATACGCGTGCGACATCAGAAAAAGATTACAAAACGCCTGCGCCCGGCGAAGGTGAGCTGACCGAAGTTCAGGTCGACGCAATCCTCAACATGCGCCTGCGCAGTCTGCGTCGTCTGGAAGAGCTTGAGTTGCGCAGCGAATTCGACAAGCTGACCGAAGAACGGGCTGATTTGGAAGACTTGCTGGAAAACGAAGGCCGTCAGTGGAAAACTATCGCAGACCAACTGCGCGACGTGAAAAAAGAGTTTGGCGATGAACGCCGGAGCCAATTTGCAGAGGCGGTCGAAATCGAAGACGTCCCGCTAGAGGCCATGATCGACCGGGAACCCATTACGGTCGTCTGTTCGAAAATGGGCTGGTGTCGCGCAATGACCGGTCATATCGATCTTGCGCGCGAGTTGAAGTTCAAAGACGGCGACGGCCCGCGGTTCACGTTCCACGCAGAAACCACCGACCGCCTGCTGATCTTTGGCTCGAACGGGCGGTTCTACACGTTGAGTGCATCCAACCTTCCCGGTGGACGTGGAATGGGAGAACCTGTGCGTCTGATGGTCGATCTTCCGAACGAAGCCGAAATCGTCGCGCTGTTCATCCACCGCCCGGGTCAAAAATGTCTGGTGGCCTCGTCGGCAGGGGATGGGTTCATTGTGCCGGAAGATGAAGTTCTGGCCCAAACCAGAACTGGAAAACAAGCACTGAACGTCAAAGGCGACGTGCGCGCGGCCATTTGTGTCCCACTTGAAGGGGACCACGTAGCCGTGGTGGGCGAGAACCGCAAGATGCTGGTTTTCCCGATCGCCGAGTTGAACGAAATGACCCGCGGCAAGGGCGTTCGGCTGCAAAAATACAAGGACGGCGGCTTGTCGGACGTTCGCACCTTCGCGATAGAAGACGGCCTGACTTGGCTTGATCCGGCGGGGCGCACCCGGACGGTAACCGAATTGGACGAATGGAAAGGTGCTCGCGCGGCCGCTGGTCGGATGGCGCCGCGGGGCTTCCCGCAAGACAACAGGTTTACCTGAGGAGGGCTTGAGATGCTCCGCAAATTTATAGGCAGTTTGGTTTGTCTGACCGTTTTGGCCTGTGGCACGGTCGAAGAGGACCTCAGTGAAGCTCCGATGCCCTTGGGTCAGTTCCGACTAGGGCACAACATCGCCATTGCGGACAACGTCACTAAGGGCCAGTTCTCAGGTGAGTTCACGGACACCCAAATCGAAGTCGCGGTCCAAAACCAGGTCGCCCAAAGACTGCGCCGATATGACGGCGACGGACTTTATCATCTTGGCATTGTCGTAGGCGGGATTGTCTTGGCACAACCCGGTGTCCCCATTGTCTACGCTCCGAAACCCGTCATGATTTTGGACGTCACAGTCTTTGACAACGCAACACAGGAAAAACTGAATGCGGAACCCAAACGCATTTTCGCAGGCGAGGGCATGCGCAATGCAGTGCCGTTTCTTGGGTCCGGAAATGTCCGTTCTGTCGAACTTCAGTTGGAAAACCTGTCGGCCAGTGCCGCCCGTGAAATCGAGTCCTGGCTGCGCGAGAACCCAGACTGGTTCACCACGCGCGAAGGCCAAATCCGCGTGCCTTATGACGCTGATGTGAATGTGCCCAAGATCGACACAACTTCAATCCAAGACATCAACAATGCCGCCGCAGGCAACTGACGCTTGAAATTCAACCCATGATGCCATAAATCCGCCCCGGATATTCACCCTGACAGAGGCGAAAAGGGCTATGGCGAAGGAAAAGTTTGAGCGCACGAAGCCGCACTGCAACATCGGCACGATTGGTCACGTTGACCACGGCAAGACGACGTTGACGGCGGCGATCACGAAGCAGTTTGGCGAGTTTCAGGATTACGCGGATATTGACGCGGCCCCTGAGGAGAAGGCGCGCGGGATCACCATCTCGACGGCGCACGTGGAATACGAAACCGACGCGCGTCACTATGCGCACGTCGATTGCCCCGGCCACGCCGACTATGTGAAGAACATGATCACCGGTGCCGCTCAGATGGACGGCGCGATTTTGGTTGTGAACGCGGCTGATGGCCCGATGCCTCAGACGCGCGAGCACATCCTCTTGGGTCGCCAGGTTGGCATCCCGTCGATGGTCGTGTTCATGAACAAGGTTGACCAGGTTGACGATGAAGAGCTGCTTGAGCT